>CAZVNX010000001.1:0-49717 GCA_964628665.1 uncultured Pseudomonadales bacterium
CGAATGACCACATGGGGAGCAAAATGCCAGCCGCCATGAAGATCATCCAAGAGGCCTCAGGCAGTGCATTGAAGCCTGAGAAATGCGCACCGCGGGTTAATATCATCACCACAGAGAACGCCACCGTAATTACTGCTGGGTTCCAATTGTTCGTTCGCATAAGACTGTCTCGGCTTTCTAGAAAGTTCCTTGTAACGTTATCATAATCTGCCGCCCAGGTAGCGCAAACCTTTGTTGAGTCGTGGAGTCAAAGGCGTACACAATAGAGCGGTCCAACACATTCTCTATCGCTAGTTTGGTGATCACATTGGATCCGATGCGCATTAGGTGTGCGATGTTGATATCTGTATAGCCCGGCTGACGACTAGCGTTCGGCTCTAGGTAATCTGTGAAATACCCTGAGTTTGCGTTCAACGTGAGTGTACTTGTGCCGAGTTCACTTTGATGTTGCATTTGCGCCGTCACTTTGTGGTCTGGGACAAAGGGCATTCTTGTCCAATTTTTTTCCTTTAGTCTCGAATCCGTGTATTCGTAGATCAGCATAAGCTCAGTTGTATTCAACATTGTTGAAAGAGTGGTAGACACGAAATTTATCCGATTCTCACCCTGCGGTAGGCCCCCAGTTCCGTTCCCCTGAAGCAGTTTGTTTGGCGTGCGCGCTTTCGTGAGAGACAAGTCAAACGTGGTAACTTTTCCCATATTTTTTGAGTAATCAACTTGAACTTGGTTGGTTCGTTCGCCCTTCGTGGCTTCATATTCTGCGAATGTAGGCGCTCTGAAGTTTGAGGCTGCTGTAATGAGCGTTGAGCCAAGTCGTTCGTCGTTTAGGGCAAACGTGGTCGCAACCGACGAGTGATTGCCCCAATCCTTATTATCATCGTGGCGGACAGTAACTGCTGCTCTATCGACTCCGGAAATCAGTGCGCTGTGCGAGCCCGATAAAATGAATCCAGTATTCTCTGCGAAGTTGAAATATGGGCCGGACCCCGAAAACGTAGCGGCGCGTTCCCCACGGGTATGGTCCGCACCGAAACGCACCTCATACGTTTTATCGCTGGTTGTCGGTGAAAAAAAGATAGATGTATTTTTTGTTTGCGTATCGTAGATATTTTGATTGGAGACATCCGTGTTCTCGTAGGCGACTTCGTTGACATCTGAGAGACCGTGAATAAATTCGAAAGTCCCAAAAGTTTGATTGGACGAGAACCCCAGAGATGTATTCTTTATGGAATGGCGTATGTTGTTTTGATTTGCTGGGTCACCATCAATCATCAAGTTACCGGTCTGTTCTGAACGGGTGATCGTCAACTCAGACTGGTCAATTTCTTTAGTTATTGATCCAGAAAAACTCGACTTGTTCCATCCATCAACATCTGGATCAGTGTCTTCGCGCACATCATAACCATCCGCTTGGCTTTCGGAAGCCTTAACGCTCAGCGAGGCTCCGTTGGTCATGGAGTGCTCGAGACTACCGCTGGTAACGGCGTATTCATCCGATCCAATGCCGGCGAGATATGTGCCAGAAGTACCAGTGGATTTATTCCCGCGAGTTGTAATGCTGATTACGCCCGCCGCACTCCCTGATCCATAAGCCATTGAAGCTGGGCCTTGAGCGATTTCGATAGCTTCTACGGTCTGGACGTCGATAAATTCAAGCCGGTGGGTTCCGAAGTAGAGGTCATTCACGAGAACGCCATCCACGTAGATGAGGACCTGTTCATCTTCAAAGCCGCGGATCCTGATTTGACTCAAAGATGCGTCCCCACCTTTACGATATGTCGAGATACCAGAAACCGAAGTCAGTACATCTATGAGCGAGGTTGCCGCAGATGTAGCGATTTCTTCCCTCGTGATGATTTGTGTTATGCCGATCGACTCAGCTAATGAGGTCTTGAAGCTTTTTGTGACGGTGATGTCTGCATCGCTACTTTGTTTTTCGTCTGCTAATAGCGAAGTGCTGGCAACGGCTAATGCCACTGCAATCAATGGTTTTTTGAACATGTGTGTCTCCCGGAACGCGCCCACCGCACGCCCAAAAAGTGTGTGAATCGTGAGGTAGGTCTCCGGACTTGTTCAGGGCAATTCCCTTTGCCAGATCACTCACACCTTCCCATCAATTCGACAGTGGTATCCGTGAGGATCTAAGAGGACTGAACATACCGTTGCGGGGGCAGCTTCGGACTTGGCTAAGCCGTACCGAATTCCCTGTTATGCCGATCGCTCGGCCACCCAACGAAGCGCGAAGTATAGGCAGTCAGGGTTCAGATGCAACTGAGCCTTTGGATTAGAGAACCGTAATGACAAGGCCGATAACAGCCCAGAGGAGTAGGCAGCGCTCTGCGAGTGATTGCGTTTCCTCAATGTGATAACGCGCCGCATCATCGCCGTCACCAATGATCGGTTCTTGCCGAATGAGGCCTTGAACACACCGAGAGCCGCCAAGTTTTACACGCAGTGCACCCGCAGTTGCGGCGACCAGCACACCCGCTTCAGGGTCTGAGAAGTCTTTGGCGTGGTGTGTCCAAATCGAGCGTGAACGCTCTCGGTCTCCCATCAAGCCAAGCGTGAACGCCAGAATGCGGATGGGAACCCAATTCAACAAACTCACCCAGCGCGCGGAGGTGTCACCGGATCCCTCGCGATTGGCCATCACGGCCGAGGTCCAGTACAGCATCAGGCCCGGTAGACCGCCAAGGGCATACCATGCCAGAGGGATGAATACGTCTGATGCAAGCTTTAAGATTTGTGTTTCCACAGTGATTCGGGCGACACCATTCTCATCCAATTGGCTGGCATCGGTGCCAGAGAATTGGCTCAGTTGAATCTGTGCCTGTGAAAAGGATCCACTGCGCAATTCAGTCAGGATGGCTTGCGCTTCCTCAGTCACCTGACCATAGCGGAGGATCACAACCAAGGCTGCGAAGGTGACTAAGACGCCGACAAGCGGCAGATACGCAACGATCGCGCTGAGTGCAACCGCACCCCCAACCACCACCGGGAGACGGGCGGTGTTCGGAAGCGCATCGGTGATTTTTTCAATCCACTCGATCACTTGCAGTCGATACGGAGTAATCCGCTCGGATGCGATCAGTCGGCTAAAAATTAGCGCAGCGACGGCCAAAATCAGTGCGTTCATCAAAATCCCTTCAAAGTTTTGTAAATCGTAGCACGAGTACAGTTACACTTGGATGATGTTCAATCCACTGTCAGTTTGCATTGGTCTTCGGTACACACGCGCTAAGCGCCGAAACCATTTCATCTCATTTATCTCGGCGGTGTCGATGGCTGGGCTGACGCTCGGCGTGGCCGTTTTGATTCTGGTGTTGTCAGTCTTAAACGGCTTTGACCGCGAGCTTCGAACGCGCATTCTCGGCACTGTTCCGCACGCATTACTCGAGTTTGAGTCTGCGCGAACAGATCTTCAAGCGATCGAGGCGATGTTGCTGCAAAATGCTGAGGTGTCAGGCGTCGCACCTCTGAACCAAGGTGAAGGATTATTGGTGGCCAACGGCCGGACCGTGTCTGTCGCAGTACTTGGAGTGGATCCTGCACGCGAGGCGGCGGTCTCGATCATTCCTGATCACATCGTCCAGGGCGAGTTCGATGCGCTCACGCACACTCGCTTTGGCGTGGTGTTAGGCAGTGGTGTGGCAGCGCAGCTCGGTGTGATTCTTGGTGATCAAGTCACGCTGTTGATTCCCGAAGCAACGCTCAGTCTTGCCGGTGTGAATCCTCGCTTAAAACGTTTAACAGTTGTTGGCGTGTTCGAGGTCGGCGCACAACTTGATAATCAGTTGGCCTATGTCGAGCTCGATGACGCTGCGAAGCTATTCCGCTTGGGTGAAGGGGTTGCTGGGATACGAATTGAGTTCACGAATTTATTCGTTGCGCCTGAACGTATCCGGCCACTGGCCCAGGAAGCCAGCACATTGATTGGTGAACCCATTCGATTTCAAGATTGGACACGCACTCAGGGCAATCTGTTTGAAGCCATTCAATTGGAAAAGACGCTGATCGCCTTATTACTGACGCTGATTATTGCGGTGGCCGCGTTTAATATTGTCTCGACGCTGGTGATGGTGGTGACTGACAAACGCGCCGACATTGCGATTTTGAAAACGATCGGACTTTCACCGCAGGGCGTAATGACTGTGTTCATTGTCCAAGGGACGCTGGTGGGCGTTGTGGGAACTGTGCTTGGGATTGCGTTTGGAGTTCCATTGGCGATCTTGATCCCGAGCATTCTAAGTTTCCTTGAGCAGGTGTTCGGGTTTTATCTGTTCAACCCGAGTGCCTATTTTATTTCCGACCTGCCGTCTGAGTTACGTTGGTCCGATGTAGGTCTGGTTGGGGCCTTGAGTTTCATACTCTCCTTGTTGGCGACGCTGTATCCCGCATACAAAGCCAGTCGGATTATCCCTGCCGAGGTGTTAAATCATGAGCGATAACGCCCTGTTGGCATTACACGATGTGGCCTTTGCATACGGTCAGGGTGAGGCAGCACTGCCGGTACTCCATGACATTAACTTTTCCATCTATGCCGGTGATCGGATTGCCTTAGTCGGACGCAGCGGATCTGGCAAAAGTACGCTGATGAATATCCTCGCCGGACTGTTGTCACCCACGACCGGTCGTGTGCTGTGGCACGGCCAGGAGATCACAGGGCTCTCTGAATCAGCGCGTGTCGCAATGCGCCGGCAAACCATCGGTGTGGTGTATCAATTCCACCACCTGTTGCCTGAGTTTTCTGCCGAAGAGAATGTGATGCTCCCCGCGATGCTCAACGGCATGTCGGTTTCTGAGGCTCGCGCGCGCGCCCGTGATTTGCTCGCGCAAGTGCAACTTGAAGCACGTCTTGGTCATCGTCCAGGTGAACTGTCAGGGGGAGAGCGTCAGCGGGTTGCGATTGCTCGGGCGTTATCGGCCTCGCCATCGGTCCTTTTAATGGATGAGCCGACGGGGAATTTGGATGAAGACACGGCGGACCAAGTACTCGCGATGTTGATGGCGGTCTCGGATGCGTCCGAGACCAGTTTATTGATTGTTACTCACGATCGGCGCGTGGCGGCTCAGACAAGCCAGTGCTTTCAACTTCATCACGGCCAGTTGGAAATACGCTCAACATCCGCTTCTTCCGATTTGCCCAGTTAATTCGAATTTGCACGGACCACCAAAATCGGATGATGGCATAGCCAATCACACTGCCAATTACGCCGAAAATTAATGAGCCTGTGAGTAACGGCCACCACACTAAATTGAATTGCTCGGTCACCCAAGTCCATGTGAAATCACTCGGCACCGTGATGGTGTCTGTACCAAGTACAAAGGCGCCGAGTTGATAGGCGGCGATGTAATAGGGCGGCATGGTCACAGGGTTCGTGAGAAACACCAGACCCACAGAAAGTGGCACGTTGCAGCGCAGGATAATCGCAAACACCGCAGAAGCCACCATTTGGAATGGCATCGGCATGCAGGCCCAGAAGATGCCATTGAGAAATGCCAATGCGACGGATCGTCGATTCAGATGCCACAGGTCTTCGGAAAAGATTTGACGGCCAAGCCATCCCCAGCTCCGCATATGTGCGATCCGGTCGGGGTGAAGCATGATCCGAGAGACGAACTTTTTTGGCATGACCTACTTGTCGATAACTGACACGCCATCTACACGATCGAAGACAGTGGTGCCGATTTTTCAACGCATGCTAGAGGCATGCTATTCCTGGCCCTGATTGTAAGCGCTTTACCTTGGTTTCCAACCCCTTTCTCTGTTTGGGGTCTTATCGCCTTGGGGCTGATGGCATTTTTGTCCCAAGCGCGGTGGCTCGGCTGGTTGGTCTTACTGCTTTTACTTCAAGAGCTCCGACTACAGAGTGACGTGGACCGGCTGTGGCCAGAGGCGCACCGGCCTGCCCACTGTGACGGCCAGGTTGTGATCGATCGGGTGATCACGCGCACGCCGGAATTTTCCAGCGTCTCTGCACGTTGGCATGAGGGTGACTGTGCCGATCTCGATGTTGGCGATGGATTGAAAGTCACGATCGAACGCGCACCAGAGATGCGCCCGGGCGATCAGCTTGCAGGGAGCTTTCGGCTCAAGCCGATTGTCGCGATGGTCAACACGGGTGGCTTCGATGCACGTCGCCATGCGCTGGCCTCTGGTTGGCGCGGGCAGGCATCCATTCGGCAACCGACTGTGTTGTCAGAAACCAGCCTCCGTCTCAGTGCACAAACGCGTGTCGACCAATGGCCTCAGCCCTTGAAAGGGCTTTTGCTTGCGCTCTTGTTTGGTGAGAAAGACCAATTGGACGATACGATGCAGTCCGTGTTCGCCGGTCTTGGTCTGTCACATATTCTGGCTATCTCGGGGTTGCATGTGGGGGTGGTTCTTGCGCTCTGTTGGTGGGGGTTTGCAAGGAGCCCATGGCCAACCGATCCCAGAGCGCGAGTGATTCTTCGCGCCATCGTGGTGTCGATCGCGGCCTGGACAGTGGCCTATTGGACCCTATGGAGTGACAGTGTGGTGCGAGCCGCATTGATGGCCACGCTGTTTAGCCTGCTACCGCTTGTGGATCGGCCATTGCGCCTCGGTGCCGTGCTTGGGCTGACGCTCTGTGGCGTCTTATTGCTTGAACCAACCGCGACCTTATCCACCGGACTTCTGATGTCAGGAGGTGCAGTCGGCCTGATTGCACTCCTGTTCTGGGCGAATCCGAGTCAGCCAATTGCCTCGCTGATCCGCATGCAATTGGGGTTTAGCCTGATTTTGGCCTCGGTATTGAGCTTATTCCTTGGGTTTGTCTATCCATGGCTTGGACTGCTCGCGAATCTGCTGTTCGTTCCCTTCCTGCCAATTGTGTTGGTGATCTTATTTGGGAGTTTGCTGTGGCCAGTCGAGGGTCTGATTGACGTATTTAACACGGGGCTGATGGCCTGCATTCACTTGTTGGATACGCTCGTGCAGCACACATTGTTTTCTGCGATCCCATCCGATTCGGTGCTGTGGTTATTGTTGTCGCTCGGTCTTCTCCTATGTATTCCCTGGCCGGTGTCGCGCATGGCCTGCGGGATTGGAATGGTGGCGCTTGTGACAACATGGGGTACCAAGGAGCCGGTGCAATTAACCGTTCACGATATCGGACAGGGGTCGGCGGCCACGCTGCAGGTTGGGGCGCACACCCTCATCATGGATCTGGCGGCGGGCCAGGCCGATCGCTGGTCACGGGTCGATCAATTCTATCCATCAGTGACTGATCCGTCGGCGCTTCAGATCTCAGTCAGCCATGCGGATCTTGACCACAGTGGTGGACTCTCCGATGTGCTCAACCAAAGCCCAATTCCATTGTCGATCGAAGGCGGTGGGAGTCTCCCAGGCTTAATGCGGACCTGTCAGAGCACGACTTTGGGCACAGTGCGCATTGAGGTCTTGTGGCCGAGCAAGACATTTTTAGACTCGGAGAATCATCAAAGCTGCGTCTTGTTGATTGAGTCAGAAGCGCGTCGCGTGCTGATGTTAGGAGATGCAGATTGGCTAGCCGAGGCGTGGGTGATTCGGCAACTGTCAGATCGTAACCTGTTGGGTCGGATCGATGCGGTCGTGGTCTCGCATCATGGTGCAGAAGATGGCTCGAGCCCCTCATTTGTCCGTTTCGTGGGAGCTAAGGATGCCCTCATCAGTGTGGGTCGACACAATCGCTACGGACATCCCCACTCCGAGGTCTTGGCGCGTTGGCAGGCCAGTGGCGCCTCGATCTTTCGGACTGATCTCGACGGGGCGCTGACCTATGACTTTAGCTCCGGCTCGACGACGCCTCTGCGGCAGCGCGCGCCAACGCGCTGGAATCTGTGGTCAGATGACCATCGATAAGATACAGCGTGCGGTCGATCGACAAGAGCGTCTCGGGCTGGTGGCTGATAATGAGTGTGGTGCGATTCGCCTTTAAATTCTCGAGTCCACGTAGAACATGCTCTCGACTCTGGTGATCGAGGGCGCTTGTCGGCTCATCGAGCAACAAAATCGGCGCGTCTTTGATGAACGCGCGTGCGATGGCGATTCGTTGTCGCTGTCCGCCGGATAATCGCCCACCGAAGGGTCCAACGACGGTCTCGAATCCCTCTGGTAATGACTCGATAAACTCAAGCGCATGTGCTTGGCGAGCCGCTTCGCGAACCTGAGCTTCAGTGGCATCGGGACGGCCGAAGCGAATATTTTCAAGAATCGTTGCGTCGAATAAATTGACCTGCTGGCCGACCAGCGAGAGTTGTCGCCGACGCTGTGCTAACGGCCACGATGCAACGTTGTCACCGTCGAAATACAGCGCGCCGCTCTCGGGGTCTATGAAGCCTGCGATCAATGCAATCAGTGATGACTTACCGGATCCTGAAGGACCGACTAAGGCCACGGTTTCGCCTGCTTGAATTTCAAATGACACATCGATCAAGGCTTTTGTTTCTGCACGCGGATATTGGAACGTCAGCGCCTCGCACTGCAGTGCAACCTGACTCATGGCGGGGTAGGCATCTGCGTCGCGTTGTGCATCAAGCCGCTGGTCAAAAATCGCGTAGATGGATTCGGCCGCGGCGAGCCCACGTTGGATGGTGGCATTGACCCCGGTTAACCGGCGTACTGGATCAAAAATCATTCCCATTGCGGTGATGTAGGCGACAAATTCACCCGGACTTAGCAGGTCTTTGGCACTCATTTGTGTCCCAATCAGAATCACGATGCCGATCGTGATGGCTGCGAGGATCTGCACAAGAGGGACATTTAGCGACTGTATTTTGATCACTCGCATCTGCTCATGCCGAAGCCGTTTGTTGATGTCGTCAAATCGTGTCTGCTGATTGTCGTGTCCGCCAAAAATCTTGATGTCTTTGACGGCGATGAGAGACTCTTCGATCAGCCCAGTCAGGCGACCTGTCCAGGTTTGTAAATCTTGATTCGAACGACGCATCTTCACGCTGGCTTTTTTGACCACAAACGACACGATGGGCGCGGCAACTAACAGCGCCAGTGACATTTCCCATGAGGTGTAAATCAAAAAGGCAAGTAACCCCAGAATCATCAGGGTGTCTTTGATGATGACCATCCAGGCCGTTGAAACGGCTTCGCCAACTTGGGCGACGTCATAGGTGATGCGCGACAACAAACGCCCACCTTCTTCGGCTTCATGATCTTGCATCGGAAGATCAAGTTGCACTGCAAACACTTCCGATCGGATATCGGCCACAGTGCGGTTGGCGACGTACTGACTTGAGACTGCGGCGATGTACTCAGAAATCCCTTTGAAGACGAAGACGGCCACAATCATTAATGGAATCTGGATCAGTGCGTTGGGATCTTTGTCGATCAAGGATTCGTCGATCAAGGGCGCCATTAATGCAGGCAACAAGGGCTCCATGGCCGCTGTCGCTGTCATCGCCAGCATTGCAACCAACGCGACTTTCCAGTAGGGCAGCGCTTCGCGGATCAGTCGGCCATAGGTGGTCATATCTCCCTTCATTCGCGACGCAACACCCAATCCACCCAAAAATTCGCAAAGCCACGCGGTTTGAATTCTCGCTCCATGTGGTCACGGTCATAGCGGGTATTCACCCATTCAATGAATGTCAGCTGCGGACTATTCGTTCCGTTTTCCGTGTCGCGATCGTGCAAATACGACTCAAAGAAGTGATCAAGAATTCCGGTTTTGGCGCTCTTGAAATGCCCGTAGGTCCAATGCAGTTGATTCTTGGCTTCTTCGATTGGCTGACCCAAGCGGAAGTGACAATACAAGACAGCGAAGATCCCCGCCCGATCGGCGCCCGACTTACAGTGCGCAAGGGCTGGGGTCTCAAACGATTCGATCAGTGTTTTTAACTCATTGACCTGTTCGGCTGTCGGCAGCCCACGCGAGTGCACGCGAGTGTTGATTAAGGTAATTCCAGCCGCTTCACAGGCTTTGGCTTCGAGTTGATAGCGACCTTGGCTTGGATTGTAACCGCGAAGATTGATGATCGTCTTCAACCCAAGGTCCTGTTTATAGGACAGAATCTGCGCTTCACTTGGTTGGTTGCTTCGGTACAAGGGACCCGGCAGTTCAAACCGGTTAGAATAGAGCGCACGTAAAAATCCATGGTCGACCAGCCACAAATCCAGTTTCGCTTTGAGGGTCTGCCACGCACTTAAGGGTGTGGAAGGAGGTGCAACTCCCCAACCTTCAATTGACACGGATCATCCTTTTCCTTTCTGACAGCGCGGAGCATACTCAATATCATGCGATTCTGCACGAAGTGAGACAGGGATTGTAAGCATGAAAACAGGCCTCAATTGGCGACGTCGCGCAATGGGATGGCCTGCACGGTGGTCAAAACCAAGCTCTCGTCTGAGCCGACTGTTGATCCCATGGATTACCGCATGGATGCATCGAAAGCGAGCCAAGATCGACCATGCCCCACGAGTTGCCGCACAGATTCCTGTCATTTGTATCGGAAATTTGGTGGTGGGCGGTTCTGGCAAGACACCGCTGGTTGCCAGTCTGGCTGAGCATTTGATAGAGGCTGGATGGCGCCCTGGCATCGTCAGTCGCGGCTATGGTGGGATGGCCCGTGACTTACCGATCGAGGTCGAGCACGACAGCCAGCCTGGACAGGTCGGTGATGAGCCGTTGATGTTGAAACGTCGTGTCGGTTGCCCTGTGGTGGTCTGTCGCGATCGAGCGCGCGCCGTTGATCGATTACACCAACAGCACCAAGTCAATGTCATTTTGTCGGACGACGGGCTGCAAAACACCCGCTTGTGGCGCGATTTTTCGGTATGCGTCTTCAATAAAGATCAAGGCATCGGGAATGGCCTTGAATTACCCTTTGGCCCATTGCGTGAGCCCTTAAATGTGCTCGAGCAGATGGATGCGATCGTGGTCCGCGGGACCGATTATCCGCGCGAAATGTTGCAGGCGATGGGCATTGAGACGCAAACGCCCGCGTTTGGCTCAATCAGTCAGATGGCCTATGCCTATCGGTCCGATGCGCCACAGGATCGCGTGGCATTATCAGATCTGGTGCATCGAGGCGACTGGCATGCGGTGGCCGGGATTGCGTCACCGAATCGCTTTTTTGAAGGCCTTGAACAGGCTGGTTTGTCGATTGTTGAGCACGCCTTTCCAGACCATCATCGCTTTACCGACAGTGAGATCCGATCGTTGGATCCAATGATTACGACTGAGAAGGATGCGGTGAAGTTGGTACACTTAGTAGACAGGCCCTTTTGGGTAGTGGCCTTGTCAGGCCAGCAGTCCGAGTTTGAGGCCTGGTTAATCGAGCGGATAGAAAAGTGGAGTAGGGTATGAGTCTCGCGTCAGAGCTTAAAGGTTTGCTGGTGTGTCCTTTGTGTAAGGGTGAACTGGTGTTTCATGAAGCCGATGACGAAATCTGGTGTCGTGCTGACGGACTCGCGTTTCCAATCCGTGATGATATTCCGGTGATGCTCGCCGATGAGGCGCGAACGCTCACAACAGACGAACGTACGGATCGTTGATGGGATTTATTGCGGTCATCCCCGCACGTTTTGCATCCACCCGCTTGCCGGGGAAGCCGCTACTGGACATTCATGGTCATCCGATGATCTGGCACGTGGTGCAACGTGCCCTCGAGTCCGATGCTGCGCGTGTGATTGTGGCGACCGACGACCCACGGATCATGGATGCGGTCCAAGCTTTTGGCGCTGATTGTGTGATGACTCGGGCCGACCATACGACCGGAACTGATCGGTTGTCAGAAGTCGCGAGCCAATTGAACCTTCCTGCTGACGCCATCGTTGTGAATGTGCAGGGCGACGAGCCATTGTTGCCGGCGTCCGCCATCAATCAGGTGGCCGACATGTTGATGGCTGAGCCGCGAGCGCAGATCGCGACTCTCTGTGAGCCACTGACGCAGGATGTCGACATTCGCGATCCGAACCAAGTGAAGGTGGTGTTCTCAGGGGATGGTCGTGCGCTGTATTTCTCGCGCGCACCGATTCCAGGACATCCAGAGCTGGCTGCGGGTTTGCATTACCGTCACATCGGCCTGTACGCCTATCGTGCTGAATTTCTGAATAATTTTTCGGCTTGGCAGCCCACGCCGCTTGAGCAGTTTGAGCGCTTAGAGCAATTGCGTGCGCTCGATCATCATGCATGGATTCAAGTGGCGGTGACAGATCAGACCATCCCACCCGGTGTCGACACGGAGGCTGACCTCCACGCGGTGCGTCGGTATCTGGAGAACCGCGATGTTTAATTTGTCCGGTCTGACCACCTTAGGCTTGCCGTTTTATGCGGCCTCGGTCCTGAAGTTGTCATCGATTGATAATGTACGTGTCTCCATGGCGGATTTGGGCGATCGTCCACGTCTGATTCTCGGTGGGGGCAGCAATCTGGTGGTGCTTGAGCCGGAGTTCGACGGCGTGGTGCTACGACCGGAAATCAAATTATTTGAGCCGCATATCTCTGGTGACGAGGTAATTTTGCATGTTGGCGCCGGAGTCCATTGGCACCAACTCGTGATGCAAACATTGGCGCAGGGATGGTATGGACTCGAGAATTTGGCATTGATTCCCGGCTGGGTGGGTGCGGCCCCGGTGCAGAATATTGGCGCCTATGGCGTTGAATTTGAAGCCCACTGTCTTGATGTCACGCTCTATGACTTCGAGACTGCTGAGGTGATCGTGCTCTCATGCGATGAGATGCAGTTCGGTTACCGAGACTCGATTTTGAAAACCCATCCCAACCGCTTTATGGTGCTGTCGACTCGGCTAAAGCTCTCCACTCGGCCGCACACGCGTGTCGACTATGGTGCGATTCGTGATGCAATTGCTGAAGCAGGGGGATCTGTGGAGCGTCCTGAGGATGTGGCCACGGCGGTCATGGCGATACGGCGCTCGAAATTACCGGACCCAGACGTCACACCGAATGTTGGATCGTTTTTTAAAAACCCGGTCGTACGGCCAGAGGTTGCTGAGCGATTGAGTCAGGCACACCCGGGTATCCCTGTGTATGCACAGGGGACACAGATGAAGGTCGCTGCCGGTTGGATGATTGATCAGTTGGGCTTGAAAGGCTTTACGGTTGGTGGGTTTTCAGTGCACCAGCAACAAGCCTTGGTCCTCATCAATGATGGGACCGGGGTGGCCGATGACCTTCGCGCACTCGTGCGCCGTATCCGGGCCGATGTGAAGGCCCGTTATGGTCTGAGTTTGCAGGTCGAGCCGACCCAGTTGGGTCAGCTCTAACCAAGGCGTTAGTCTTTCGCTGGCGCGTTCTCTGTGCCAGTTAACTCCATTTGACCTGCACCGGCATCGGTCGCGCCAGCGATCGCTGGTGTCTCGGCCTTTTTACGACCACGACCACGACCGCGTTTTGGCTTGTCCGCATCTTCAACACTTACAACCACCCCGTCATCGAGCAGGCTGGCCTTCACATCAGACACGCTGGGGATGGCGGGTGCGGCGTTGCTGACCGTTTCCGCAGGCTTTCGTCCGCGTCCACGCCCGCGGCGGGCTTTGGTCTCGGTACCAGCCTCTGTCGCGACCTCAGGGGCCGATGTCGCTGCAACTGCTGACTCGACAACCTCAGATTCGACAACCGCCGTCTCAGCGACTGTGGGTTCAGCGCTCACTGATTCGGACGCTCCCGAACTGTCTGCCCCGGCGGCCTCCGTCTCAGCCTTTGGCTTGCGGCCGCGGCGCGCACGTTTTGGCTTTTCTTCAGCTGGTGCAGGATCTGCGACTGAACTTGTGTCTGTCACCGTAGGTTCTGCTTCGATCGGTGTTGGCGCTTCAGTCGCAACTGAGGTGGTCTCGGTTGCCTCTGAGGCATCCTTACGTGGTCGGCCGCGCCCACGACGCGCGCGCTTTGGTGCCGCATCTGCGACCGCTTCGCTCACCGTATCGTCCGAGGTCGATGGGTTCAGATTTTCTGTGACCACTGCCACCGGCTCGACCTCGACTGCGTCAGACGCTGTTGCGACCTCAGCCTCGATTGAGTCCGTCGTGTTCTGATCGGTTGTTGCAACCACCTCATCGTCACGACGACGTGCACCACGACGACCACGACGTGCCCGTTTCGGCTTCTCAGTCTCGCTCATTAAGCCATCGTTCAAGACCGGTGCATCATCAATCAGGCTTTCCCCTGACGTCGTGCTATGGGTCTCAAGCTTGGCTTCCTGTTCTGCAATCGCGGCTTCACCACGTGCTCGGCGTTCGGCACGCTTGGGGCGTGGTGCCAGAGCCTCTTCATGCGCCTTGAGTTCGGCTTCACGTGCGGGATCGAGCGGCTTCACAGGCTCTGACACGTCAGCCTCTGGCGCATCGATTGATACGACGTTGTCTGTCGTCATCAACTCCGTATCGGACCCATCAACCTGGTCACTGCGATTCCGATTACGGCGACGACGGCGACGGCGGCCACCTTGCGCACCTTCTTGGGTGCGTTCGGTTTCCTGTGCTGGACCCTTATTGGCGTCGACCCGTGGCGTGCGCTCTGTGCGCTCAGCACGGTCTGGGCGTTCGTTATCACGACGCGGTTTTCTGTTGTCGCGACGCCCATCGCGGCGATCGCGCGATTCGGTACTTGCTTGGCTGTCAGCCTCATCGGCTGAGCCGGTGAAGAAGCCGAATAAGCGGGTCAAGAACGAAGGCTTCTCAACCGCCTTGGCAGGCCGACGTCTTGCGTGCTCTGGGCGCGGCTTACGACCGACTGTTGTGTCACGGCTCCCACGTGTCTCTTTTGCGACCGGTGCTGTGACCTCAGGCTCTGGGGGGCGCTCAGGTGCAGGCGTCCGTGGCTTGATATCTGTAACCAACGCCTGCTCCCGCTGTTCGGCTTGCTTCGCACGGACCAATTCAGGCTCTGGGGCAGGGGTGTCGTTTTGAATGTCGATTGAGAGCTCGAGGCTGACGACCTGCGGATCGTCATCACGTAAGCGCTGCAAATCGTAATTCGGTGTTTCCATGTTCGGATTCGGGATCACGAGTATCCGAACCTTCTGACGGCGTTGAATCATTTCGATTTGAGGCCGCTTCTCGTTTAACAAGAATGTGGCGACCGGTACCGGAACCTGAACGCGCACTTCGCCTGTTTTATCCTTCACAGCTTCATCTTCGAGTAAGCGCAGGATTTGCAGGGCTAAGGATTGCACATCACGGATACTGCCTTGACCGTGGCATCGTGGGCACACAACGCCGCTGGTTTCGCCGAGCGATGGACGTAACCGTTGACGGCTCATTTCCAACAAGCCGAACCGTGAAATGCGGCCGATTTGGACCCGTGCACGGTCAGGCTTCAGCGCATCTTTGAGACGATTCTCGACGGCTTTTTGATTTTTGTTGGATGACATGTCGATGAAATCAATCACCACCAGACCACCCATGTCACGCAGGCGCAACTGACGGGCAATTTCTTCTGCGGCTTCTAAGTTGGTGTGCAGCGCGGTCTCTTCGATGTCGCCGCCTTTGGTCGCTCTGGCTGAGTTGATGTCGATTGAGACCAAAGCTTCCGTTGGATCGATGACAATGGCGCCGCCTGAGGGCAAACGCACCTCGCGTTGGAACGCAGATTCAATCTGCCCTTCGATCTGAAAGCGATTGAATAAGGGTGTTTCGTCGTCGTAATACTTCACTTTGTTGGCAAAGGACGGCATCACCTGATTGATCAGTTCTTTTGCCTTTTCATATACCTCTGCGTTGTCGACCAAGACTTCGCCAATATCGGCACGCAAATGGTCGCGAATCGCACGAACGATGACGTTGGACTCTTGGTAAATGAGGAACGGAGCAACGCCAGACAGCGCAGCCTTTTTGATGGCCTGCCATGCGGTATCGAGGTAGTCGAGATCCCATTGGATTTCTTCCACAGTTCGACCCACGCCCGCTGTCCGGATGATGATGCCAGCACCTGGTGCGATGGTCAGTTGTGCAAGCTTTTCCTTCAACTCAGACCGGTCATCGCCTTCGATCCGCCGGGAAATCCCGCCGGCCTCTGGGTTGTTTGGCATCAAGACGAGGTAGCGTCCAGCCAGCGAAATGTAAGTCGTTAACGCAGCGCCCTTGGTGCCGCGCTCTTCTTTTTCGACCTGAATGATCAGCTCTTGGCCTTCCTTTAGAACCTTCTCAATCCGTACCCGCTCGCCTGGAGTCGGTGCGTTGTAAAAGTATTCTGGAGAGATCTCTTTTAACGGCAGAAAGCCATGGCGCTCACTGCCAAAGTCGATAAATGCGGCCTCGAGGCTTGGTTCGATACGGGAAATTCGGGCGCGATAAATGTTGCCCTTTTTCTGTTCACGGTCTGAGGATTCGATGTCGAGGTCATACAATTTCTGACCATCGACCATAGCGACGCGGATTTCTTCCGCTTGCAGGGCATTAATTAAGATACGTTTCATGCTAGTGGCAACCTTACTGGTTTGATCGCCACGATCTCGGTGGGCTAGCTATACTAACCAAGGCTCAGGTGAGAACCTGAGCGACAAAGCACATTGTAGCTGGGCTCGACCGGTAGACCGGGAGCCCCGAAATTTCTAGTTACTGCAGGAAATCCTGCCGACACATGGATGTGTTTGTCCCAGCAATGCTGGCCCGCCAAGACCGGGCGGGTGTTTCTCATCTCCGGTCTTTCCCCCGGAGGTCGTTTGGCATCTAGGGAGTCTTGACTCAACCTACCGCTGCCCCGAGCATAACAGTGCATGCCCTTCGCGGCAATGCAACATGGAGAAGAGAGTGGAAAAGAAGGTCCAATGGGTCACGGTCGATGCATCGAAAGAAGGGCAGCGACTGGATAATTTTTTAACGACCCAACTGAAGGGGCTGCCCAAAGGTCGGATTTATAAAATGATTCGGACTGGAGAGGTCCGAATTAACAAGGGGCGCTGTAAGCCTGATTCACGTATTGCCGCCGGTGACGTGGTGCGGATTCCACCGGTGACACTTGGACCCGAGCGCGAAAATATCGCGCACAAAGGGATCCAGATGCGCTTGTCGGATGCGCTGTTGTACGAAGATGAAGATTTAATTGTGCTGAATAAACCTGCGGGTTTGGCAGTGCATGGCGGATCTGGACTGGCCACTGGGTTGATCGAGCAGTTGCGTCTCGCGCGTCCGAATGAAAAGTTTTTAGAGCTCGTGCATCGCCTTGATCGGGAAACCAGTGGATGTTTAGTTGTCGCAAGGCGTCCTTCGGCACTTCGGCGGATGCATCAGCAGTTACGTGACAAAGACCAGGCGTTGCAGAAACGCTATCTTGCGTTGGTTCACGGGAAGTGGCCAGGCTACCTGATCGACGTTGAAGCACCGCTTGAGAAAATCGAGCGGGGCGGGGAGCGTATTGTTCGCGTCGCTGAAGGTGGGAAGCCGTCTCATACGCGGATCAAAGTCTTGGAGCATTTTGATGGGTGTTCACTCGTTGAGGCAGAACCCGTGACCGGCCGTACGCACCAGATTCGTGTGCATGCCGCCTTTCAAAAACACCCTGTGTTAGGGGATCTTAAGTATCAAGATGACGATCAGCGTGATGCCTGGCGCAGCCGTGGCATCCATGGGCTATGCTTACACAGTCGATCGATTGGTTTGATAGCGGCAAGTGGCCACTCGGTGACTGTAGAGGCACCGATCCCGCACCCGATCGCCAGTTTTTTGCACGGTCTTGGACTTGACCCAGAAATTTATTGAGAGGTAACGCGTGAGCACAGATCCTTGGTCTGAAACCAATAATGGCAAACCGACTGAACCCGCGCGTCGTGAGGATGTTGATCGGCTCTGGGGTGTGATGGAGCGCACGTTAAGCCAGGCTACGGCTGAGCAACGACGCAGTCGTCGCTGGGGGATTTTCTTTAAAACCCTGACCATTGGGTATGTCATTGGTCTGACTGTGATGCTTTGGAACCAAAGTGCCTTGCACGTTGAAGGCATGGCGGTGGGTGAACATACGGCGGTGGTGCCAATTGACGGTGTCATCGCGGCCGGCGAAATTGCCAACGCCTTTGACCTGCAACAAAACCTAGAGGCGGCCTTTGAGGCGCCTGGTTCCCGTGGCGTGATGTTGGAAATCAATTCACCTGGCGGCAGTCCGGTGCAAGCGGAATATGTCTACCGCGCCATTTTGGATCTGAAAGCGGCGCATCCAAATAAGCCTGTCCACGCGGTGATCGGTGATATTGGTGCCAGTGGCGCCTATTACATTGCGGCGGCAGCCGACACGATTCATGCCGCACCGGCGTCGATCGTGGGTTCGATTGGCGTGATCTCGGCAGGATTCGGGTTTTCCGACCTGATGGAGAAATTGGGGGTCGAGCGCCGGTTGATTATTGCCGGTGAAAATAAGGCGATGCTGGACCCTTTCCAGCCTGAGTCGCCAGCCCAGCGCGCGCATTTACAGAAGTTACTGGATGCAACGCACAATCAGTTCATCGCACGTGTGCGTGAGGGTCGCGGCAGCCGTCTGAATCCTGAGGGAGAAGATCTCTTCGATGGTCGGGTGTGGAGTGGTGAGCAAGCATTGCAGTACGGCTTGATTGACTCGTTGGCGGATCCCCTTGAGGTCGCCCGTGAGTGGATCGGTGCCAAGGAGCGCATTTACTACACCAGTGAAGAGCCTCTGTTGAACCAGATAAGCCGAGAGTTTGGATTTGGAATGGGAACAGCCATCAGTTGGCTGGTGCGTCAGGGTACCTTCAGTCCGATATCTCTAAACCACTGAGCGACCTGAATCAGTGGTAACCCCTCGAGCGCCGTCGGGTCGCGGCTCTCGACTGCGTCAAAGAGTCCGATGCCCAATGACTCAACTTTAAAACTGCCGGCGCAGTCGAGTGGCTCATCTGCTTTGAGATATCGTTCGATCTCGTCGTCTGAAAGGGGGCGTACCACGACGGTGACGGTCTCGGTGTGTTGTTTCAATGCGCATGTCGGCACATCGAGACACACGCTGGTGTGAAATTCGACGCGTTGCCCCGCAATCAGTCGTAATTGTGCGACAGCTCGCTCAAATGACCCGGGCTTGGCCAGAATCTGACCCTGGCACCCGGCTGCTTGGTCGGCTGCCAAGATGGCATGATTTGGGTAGCGGTCTCGTAGATGCAGCGCCTTGTGCTTCGCGAGGCGCTGCGACAGATCGCGCGGATGCTCTTGAAAGACGGGGCTTTCGTCGAGATTTGGGGCCTCGGTTGTAAACGGAATGCGCAGTCTTTTGAGCAGTGCAATTTTGTATCGACTCTCGGTCGCGAACAAAAGTGGATGATTCGGCATGGTATTTCCGGGTTTAGTCTTTGACAGTCGGCCACTGCATCACTAAAATCCCCCGCCTATGTTTTCAGACACCTTGCCTGAGCACCTGAACGCGAACCGCTTTATCGAAGCGCGTGAAACGCTATCGGGGACCTTGCAACCTGAACAGTACAAGAGGTTGGCCGAGATGGCGACCCTGAAGTCAGGTGGAACGGTCACGCTCACGGGCTCGCGCGACCCCTACGGTCCGCGAAAGGTGCTTGGGGAAATTGCCTGCGAAGTTGAGATGACGTGCCAACGCTGTATGCAGCCGGTCAGTCTCAGTTTGGCAGGGGAGATTGCTTGGGGTTTGGTCTTTTCGGACGCCGAAATGCAGAACCTCGATAAAATGCTCGACCCCGTTGTGATCGAAGAGGGTGAGCTTTTGTTGCGGCAAGCAATCGAAGATGAATTGGTTTTGCTGTTGCCGATCATGCCAATGCATGACGCGTGTGACAGTGGATGGACACCGGATCCGGAGCCCGGCGATGCTCCGGAAAGAGAAAGCCCGTTCGCGGTGCTGACACAATTGAAGACAAATTAGGGACCCCGAAGGGAGAACATCATGGCCGTTCAACAGAACAAAAAATCACGCGCTCGTCGCGGCATGCGTCGCGCTCACGACGCGCTGACAGGGCCGACATTGTCGACCGATGCGATGACCGGTGAAGTACATCGCCGCCATCACGTGAGCCCAGACGGGTTTTATCGTGGACGTCAGGTCGTTGTACCGCGTCAGGACGAAGTCGCAGAAGACGACGAATAAGCTACATGGCCTTCGTCGCCCTGTTTCCGGGTCAGGGATCGCAAGCTGTCGGGATGTTATCTGACCTTGCGGCGTCTCACCCGGTCATTCAGCACACCTTCACTGAAGCCTCGGATGCCTTGGGTTATGACCTGTGGGCTCTGGCGCAACATGGCCCAGCCGATCAACTGTCGTTGACTGAAATCACGCAACCGTTGCTTCTAACGGCCGGTGTCGCGCTTTTGCGCGCCTGGACTGAAGCGGGTGGCGCGGCCCCTCAGTACGCCTGTGGTCACAGTCTTGGCGAGTACTCTGCGCTGACCGCGTTCGGTGCTTTTGGCTTGGCGGATGCAGTCCGTGTCGTGCAGGCGCGCGGTCAATTTATGCAAGCGGCAGTGCCTGCTGGTACTGGTGCGATGGCGGCTGTGCTCGGTTTAGACGATGCGGTGATTGAAGGGATTTGTCTCGAGGTCGCCGCAGAACTCGGCGACGTGGTCGAGGCTGTGAATTACAACGCTCCTGGGCAGTTGGTCATTGCAGGCCATCAGCGTGCGGTCGAGGCTGCCTTGCCGCGATTAAAAGCAGCAGGCGCGAAGCGTGCCTTACCGCTCCCTGTGAGCGCGCCCTTCCATTGCGCATTAATGCGCCCGGCCGCTGAGCGGTTGGCTGACGTGCTCGCAGAGGTCCCCCTGCAGTCACCCACAGTTCCAGTGATTCAGAACGTCAGCATGCGACCGGAAACAGATCCCGAGCAGATTCGTTCGCAATTAATCACCCAAACGTTCTCCCCAGTCCGTTGGACGCAGACAATCCATGGGTTACAAGCCTTGGGTGTGAAGGTGGCCGCGGAATTTGGCCCGGGAGCGGTCTTATGTGGATTAGCTAAGCGCATTGAGACCGAAGTGGCACACGCGCCCTTGGGCACCGTTGCGCAATTTGATCACGCCTTGCAACAGGTCGGAGACATCGCATGAACTACGCATTAGTCACAGGCGCAAGCCGCGGAATTGGTCGGGCAATTGCCGATCGTTTGGTTGCAGATGGGTTTTATGTCATCGGCACAGCGACCACAGACGGGGGTGCGTCCGCAATTTCTGAGCATCTGGGTACCCAGGGTGAGGGTCGCGTGCTCAACGTGACCGATGCACCACAGGTCCAGGCTTTGGCTGCAGACCTCGCAGCGGCCGAGAAAAGCCCGCTGGTGCTGGTAAACAACGCTGGGATTACCAAAGACACGCTGATGCTTCGGATGAAGCCGGAAGATTGGCAATCGGTGATCGACACGAATTTGACGTCGATCTACACCGTTGTATCCGCCTTTATCAAGCCGATGACCAAAGCGCGGACTGGTCGCATCATCAACATCAGCTCCGTCGTTGGCTCGATGGGCAATGCCGGTCAGGTCAACTACGCTGCAGCGAAAGCTGGGCTCGAAGGGATGACCCGCGCCATGGCACGCGAGTTTGGTGGGCGTGCGATCACTGTCAATGCCGTGGCGCCAGGATTTATTGAAACAGACATGACCCATGATCTGCCTGAAGCGCAGAAAACGGCGTTGTTGTCACAGGTACCGCTGGGCCGATTGGGCTCAGCAAACGAAGTGGCTGGTGCCGTCGCTTTCCTCGCCAGTACAGAGGCAAGTTACGTCACTGGAACGACACTGCATGTCAATGGTGGCATGTATATGGCCTAAGTCGGATATCGCGAAGCTTGTAATCTTCGGGACATCAGTAATAATGACGCCACGTTGAACAGTGGCAGCAAACATCTTTAGGAGTATTCTGAGCGATGAGTAGTATCGAAGAACGCGTCAAGAAAATCGTATGTGAACAACTTGGCGTTAAAGAAGACGAGGTAACAACGGAATCATCTTTCGTGAACGACCTTGGAGCTGATTCACTGGACACAGTGGAGTTGGTGATGGCCCTTGAAGAGGAATTCGAAACCGAAATCCCTGACGAGGAAGCTGAAAAAATCACGACAGTGCAGCAAGCCATCTCTTACATCGAAGCAAACCTGTAATTCGGGACTTGCCATCGACGACAGAAATAGCAAAAAGCCGCGTTCTGCGCGGCTTTTTTGTGTCAGGTTAAATAGAGAGCAACTATGTCAAAGCGTCGCGTTGTAGTCACTGGTCTTGGTATGCTGAGTCCATGTGGTGTGACCGTCGAAACGTCATGGAAGGCGATTCTGGAAGGTCAGAGCGGAATCTCGGCCATCACAGAGTTCGACACCTCGGAATATTCCACCCGGTTTGCCGGATTGGTTCCGGAATTTGATCTTGAGCGTTACATGTCCGCCAAGGATGCGCGGAAAATGGATCCCTTCATCCAATACGGAATGGTCAGTGCGATCCAAGCGGTCGAACACTCAGGTTTAATGGACAGTGGGTTTGATCCCACGCGTGTTGGTGTGTCCATTGGTTCAGGTATTGGTGGATTATCGTTAATCGAAAACACCACCATGCTGTTGTACGAGCGAGGCCCACGCAAGGTGTCTCCGTTCTTCGTGCCGGGCTCCATCATTAACATGATTGCTGGGAACTTGGCCATTAAATATGGCTTCCAAGGTCCGAATATTGCCATTACAACCGCCTGTACCACCTCCACGCACTGTATTGGCTTTGCTGCGCGGATGATCGCCTATGGCGATGCCGATGTGGTCATTGCAGGTGGCGCTGAGAAGGCCTCGACACCACTTGGCATCGCTGGGTTCTCAGCGGCGCGAGCACTGTCGACACGCAACGATGACCCAAAAGCCGCCAGTCGGCCGTGGGACCAAGATCGTGATGGCTTTGTGTTGGCTGATGGTGCAGCCAGTATGGTGTTGGAAGAATATGAATCAGCCAAGGCGCGCGGCGCAAACATCCTTGCCGAATTAGTCGGATTTGGCATGAGCGATGATGCGCACCATATGACGGCCCCGGTTGAAGACGGTCGCGGCGCGCGCGCAGCCATGTCCAATGCGCTCCGCGATGCGGGTGTGTCAGCAGACGAAATTGATTATGTGAACGCGCATGGAACCTCGACACCGCTTGGTGATGTGGCGGAATCGCAAGCGATTGAGGGCTTAATGGGCGCGCACGCCAGCCAGGTCGCGGTCAGTTCGACCAAGTCCATGACAGGTCATGCACTGGGCGCTGCCGGTGCACTAGAAGCCTGCTTCTCGGTGTTGGCTCTGCGTGATCAGGTGCTTCCACCGACGATTAACCTGGATCAGGTCGGCGAAGGCTGTCGTCTGGATTATGTGCCAAATACCGCGCGTGACGCGAAGCTTGAGATGTCGCTGTCCAATAGTTTCGGCTTTGGCGGAACCAACGGGACGCTGATCTTCAAGCGGATTTGACGATGCGGCTCATTCGCAGTCTGATCGGAATCGGGGTCCTTTGTACGGCGCTGGTGATCGGACTGCGGATCTATCTGGATGATCAATTAGCCAAGCCAGTCGCGGTGACGACTGTGGATGTGCCGATGGGCACCCCCGCCCAGGCTGTGCTCAAAATCCTCGCGCCTGAACTCTCAGGCGTGCTTGGGTCGCTGATATTTCGTTTGCATCCTGAGCTGACTGGCTTACAAGCCGGACGCTACGCCTTCGTTGCTGATTTGACTGTGTTTGACGCCTTGAACGCAATCGCGGCCGGTGACGCGATTCAGAACCGCTGGACGATTCCTGAGGGGATCCGAAGCCGTGATTTACTCAGTCGGTTGGCTGAGGACTCCTTGTTTGTTGAGTCCGTTCCGGATGCTGAAGCCCTGACCGATCTGCTTGAGACAGGCTTTCCACATCCTGAAGGCGCCTTCTTGGCAGAGACCTATGTGTGGAAGCAACAGCTGAGTCGGCGAGAGTTTCTGGAATTGGCGCACCAGGCCCTGCGTGTGGAGCTCGACACGGCATGGGCCAACCGGACGGCAGCCGTCTCTGAAGTCCTCCAATCACCCTATGAGCTCTTGATCTTGGCATCGATTGTTGAAAAAGAAACAGCGGTTGCGGCTGAACGTCCACGGATCGCTGGCGTGTTCATCGAACGACTCCGTCGAGGCATGCGGTTGCAAACAGATCCGACAGTCATCTATGGGCTCGGCGAGCGCTTTGATGGCAACCTGACACGTCGCCATTTACGAGAACAAACCCCCTATAACACCTATCGGATTGCGGGACTGCCGCCGACACCCATTGCGATTGTCGGCCCGGATGCCTTACATGCCGTGGCGGCACCATTGGTCACAGGTGAGCTGTATTTTGTCGCCGACGGGCAGGGTGCGCATGTATTCTCCAAGACTCTCGATGAACACAACGCCAATGTGCGGAGATATCAGTTAAAGCGATGAGCCCAGTGAAACCGCAATTTATCACCTTGGAAGGCGTCGAAGGCGCGGGCAAAACGACCCAAAAGCAGGCGCTCTGTCGATTCTTAGAAGGGCATGGCATTGCTTATGTGGAGACGCGCGAGCCGGGCGGCACACCCTATGCGGAACGTATCCGCGGATTGTTGTTGGATCATGCCGAAGAGCCTGTGGCGGCAAAGACTGAGTTGTTGTTGATGTTTGCAGCCCGTGCGCAACATCTCGAACAATGCATTAAACCGGCATTGGCAGCCGGACAATGGGTGATTTGTGATCGGTTTACGGATGCCACCTATGCGTATCAAGGCGGTGGTCGGCAACTACCAATGGATTGGATTGATCAGTTGCGAGTCTGGGTGCATGGTGATTTCCAGCCGCACACAACCCTGATTTTTGATGTGCCTGTCGAGCTTGGTTTGGCGCGTGCGGAAGCGCGGGGAGGGCTCGATCGGATCGAGTCTGAACACCGTGCATTCTTTGAGCGCGTGCGACAGGCCTACCATGCCATCGCAGCCGCCGAGCCAGAGCGGGTGGTGCTGATCGACGCGACCGATTCTGCTGATCAGGTGAGTGCGACGATGCTGGACATCCTCTCAGCGCGTTGGGGATTGTCATGCAACCCTGGCTAACCTCAGCGTGGCAGGACATTGCGCGCAGTCAAGCACATGGGCGACCCCAGGCCTATTGTTTGGTGCACCCTCCAGGGCTTTCTGTGGAGCCCCTACGCGACAAGTTGACCGCCCATCTTCTGTGCCAGAGTGCAGATGAAAAGCCCTGTGGCCACTGTGCCAGTTGTCACCAGTTGGCATTGAACACACATCCAGACCTGCTGTCCCTGATCCCTGAGGGCGCCGCCGGAATGATTCCGGTGGACTCGGTGCGCGCGGCGATTGAGACGGCCTACACAACGGCTGCTTTGGGTGGCAATCGGGTGATTCAGGTGCGTCCCTCGGAAGCCTTGAACCGCTCATCCAGTCACGCTTTGTTAAAGATTATTGAAGAGCCACCACAGGGGACGTTTTTCATTTTCGAAACTGCATTGCCGGGTAAGTTGCTTCCCACCTTGGTCAGTCGTCTCCGGATGCTGCGGATTCCGCCGCCCGATGCAGAGACCTTGGCGGCTTTTGCGGCCGGCGCCGGTGGCGACGCGACAGATCTAACGCTTGGTGAGGTATTGTTGGCGGAGCCCCTGGCTGCGATTGAATCCCCAGAACGCTTCAATCTCGCAACATCGGTTTTGTCGGCGCTGCATCAGGTCAAGTCCGGTGAGGATCCGCAGAAGGTTGCCAGTCAATTTCAGAAAAAAGATGCAACCGTGGTCCTGACAGCGTTTTCTCGCATTGTGATGGCGGTGCTGCACGCGCGGATGGATGCGCGTCCAGTGCTTGGATTTGAGGGCCCGTATCCGGACGCACACTGGTTATTTCAGGTGCTCGATCGTGTCAATGACAGTCGTCAGCAGGCTCAGGCCAACATCGCAGTGAATATGCCCCTGGCAATGTCGGTCTTATTGTCGACATGGGCCTTTGTCTGGACCCGCGTCCCGCGCTGATACCACAGTGCGCGTTGCGCGCTATGCTCTCGGCATGGATTTGTCATTAATTTGTCTCGATCAAGAAGAAGTGTGTCGGCACTGGGTGCCGTTCGCCAGCCGGCCTGCATTCTTTTTGCCGGGTGGATTTGACAGTGCCTTGGTGGGCGGTGTGCATCGGTTTCATTTACGAACACCTGAATGTGAACTGCACACGCAGATCCGCATTTTTTGGCTCGCACCGCTCGGTGTCATGGATCCGTTTCAACCAGGAATTGGCGTGTCTGTGATTCTCGATCATCCGGAACTCAAACAGATGGCTGCCCGCATTTCGCAACAGGACTCTCATCCTCTGGGAGCATCGCTGTTACAATCGGCGCCGGAGGATTTCTATGATCGATTCGCATTGCCATCTCGACTGTATTGACGTGTCAACCCGCGAGGGGGGCGTCCAAGATGTGATTGATGCCGCCGCACGTCACGGCGTGGAGCGGATGCTGTGTATCTCGATCACGCTTGGAAACGACGCACCACGGCAGCTCGCTGCCGCGCATGCGCCGGTCTGGGCCACAGTGGGCATCCATCCCTGTCATGCGCATGAAGAACCTGACGTGAGCGTTGCCCAGTTGACGGAACTGGCAGCTGCTCCCAAGGTGATCGCCCTCGGTGAAACCGGTTTGGATGGCTATCACGCGCCCGTTTGTGATTTGCAGCGGGCCAGTTTTGCAACCCATCTGGAAGCCGGTAAGGCACTGGGTTTGCCGATCGTCGTGCATACGCGTGATGCGCGCGAAGAAACCATCGCCATGATCAAAGCGCATGGCTGTCTTGAGACCGCCGGCGTGCTGCATTGTTTCACTGAGAGTTGGGAGATGGCCGAGGCGGCTCTGGATCTTGGCTATTACATTTCCATGTCAGGGATCGTCAGCTTTCCAAAAGCCACCAATGTGCACGAGGTCTGCCGGAAGATTCCAGCTGATCGCCTGTTAATCGAAACAGACGCACCTTGGTTGGCTCCTGTTCCCTATCGTGGCAAATCCAACGAACCCGCGTTCGTCAGTCATGTCGCCGAGGCGGTTGCTGCGCTCCGTGGTCAGCCGGTTGAAGCCATTGCCGAGCAGACGACAGAAAATTTTTATCGTCTCTTCCGGGCTGCGCAATGAGTCTGTCTGAGGATGTTCGTGTCGAGCGCGAGAAGCGCAAACATGCCGCGTTCGCCCGACGGGAGCAGGATATTCTAAATGTCGCTGAATCCCTGATGGCCGCGCAGGGTGTACGGATGGTGTCTGTGGATGTCATCGCCGCACGCGCAGGCATAGGCAAGGGTACGATTTACAAGCATTTCGACAGTAAGCGCGAGGTCTTGCTGGCGATAGTGGTGCGTCACTATCGCACGCTCACAGAACTCTTAACTCGTATGGCCGATCCTGTGCAGGCCGTGGTTGATTGGATGGAAGCACAATTGCATGCGCCGTCCCGCACACGCTTGGTGTATGAGTTGTCCGCGTTACTTGCGACAGACGCACAGGCCGTAGAGCACATCCGCGAAGAACGCGATCGCATGCGCCGAAGAATGTCGCAGATCTTATCAAGTCAGAATCAGGCAGTGTCCGATCCGTTAGACCGTACGATGTGGTTGGAGTCGATGGTTCGCGGCGGCATTGAAGAAATGGACTCCCCGCTGCATCGTGCAGACTTTGATGCCGAACGCTTGATCGAGTCGCTCCTGCGCGCGGTTCCGGTTTTGGTTGAGACCACACGGGCCAAGAAGCAGGACTCGCGGTTAACTTACTTGTAAAGCACCTGAAGCTGTTCGCCGAGCCGAAGCCGGCCGGCTGATCGGACCTTTAAGAAGACCCCACAGCAGTCGGTATCCAGCTGACTTTTTAGGCGCTCGACAAAGCCCACATCACGTTGGCCTTGCCAATCGCATTCGGTCGCTAAGCAGCGCACAGTCGGTTCAATCACGTCAAAGCTGACCTCACCAATTGTCAGTACCGCACCCACCCAGTCTGCCTCGGCAAATGCAGGCGTACCCTCAATGACCAGATTGCCCCGATATCGGGCTGGGTTTGATCGTGTGCCAGTGGCCTCTGCAATCGCATCGACAGTGGCTTGATTGATTAGAGACACAAAGGGTTCGGGTTCATCGGTGAGGCCTGTCTGTTCTTCGGTAAAGACAAACCCCGGATGATCTGGAATGCGTGCTGCGATCCAATCCGCCAATTCCGTGGTCTTAGGCAGTGGGCGTGGCAGTGTGAGGCGATCTGCGCGGTGGGTCAATTGCACCGCGTCTGCGGCCCAATCGACTTGGATCTCTGCCAAAAGATCGGTTTGTACAGACTGCAGAAAGTATTTTTTTGGCCGCCACCCACTATCAACGGGCGGAACGCGATCTTGATGGCGCAACGCCGCGATCCGATCACCTGGCAACCGGTGTGCGATCTGGAGATCGATGGCTTCGAGTGATTCAGCCGCAAATCCCTTGATCGGATAGCGGTGGATGGCAGACAACCGCATCAGTGATCAGCGACTGGATGTTCGCACAGTTCCAACAAGACCCCCTCGGTATCTTTGGGGTGTACAAAGGCCACACGGGTGCCGTGCGCGCCAGGAACCGGTGTTTCGTTGATCAATGTGTACCCTTGGTCTTTCAGGCGGCGAAGCTCAGCCTCAATGTCTGTGACTGTGATGGCGAGCTGCTGCAGGCCGCCTTTACCGGCGTTTTTGGCAATGAATTTGGCAATGGGTGAGTCTGTGTCTGTCGCCGCGATCAGCTCAATGCAGGATTCTCCGATTTGAAAAAACGCCGTTTCGACCCGTTGTGAGTCCACCCGATCCCGCCCAGTGAGCGTAAAACCGAGGCCTTCATAGGTCTTGATCGCGGCCTCTAAATCGGTCACTGCGATTCCGACATGATCAATTTTGTGCAACATGGCGTTTCAACTCCTGTGTGATGGATGGCGCTTCGGCAAGCATATAAGAAAAGACCATCCCGTGGGCGCGCCAATGAATTACCGGCTGAGTGCCTCTTGGATGGGCGTGATACAGGCCAGTGCGGCCTGAGGTGGTGCCATTTCCCCAGAATCGACAGCTTCACGCATGCGCTGATAGGTGCCGGCCCAGCTCGGGTCAGCCTTGAGCATTGCGGTCAGGCCGTCGTTGAGTAATCGCTCGAACCACATCCGTGCCTGTTGTTGCCTGCGGTCCCGAATGGCTGACACACCGGCCTCCTGATAGGCCTCGAGTCGGCTCCATAGGTGATCAATGCCCCGCGGTGCAATGGAGCTGACGGAAAAGACCTCGGGTGTCCAGAACCCTTGATGGTTCAGATAGCCCATGGCATTTTTGTAATGCACCACCGACTGCTCGGCCATCCGTTCTGCGTCACCATCGGCTTTGTTGACAACAATGAAGTCGGCCAGTTCAAGGATGCCCTTTTTGATACCTTGCAACTCATCGCCGGCGCCTGGCTGCATCAGTACCAAAAATGCATCGGTCATCGATTGCACTTCGTATTCCGACTGCCCTACACCGACGGTTTCCACCAAAATCACATCATAGCCTGCCGCTTCAGCAACCAAGATGGCCTCTCGTGTCCGGTTGGCGACGCCACCCAGCGAGCGACCAGCCGGCGAGGGACGGATAAACGCGCGATCTTCGCGGGAGAGGTGCTCCATGCGTGTTTTATCACCCAAAATGGATCCACCGTGACGCGGTGACGAGGGATCAACGGCCAACACGCAAACGTGTTTGCCAAGGGATAACAAAAACAAACCAAAGGCTTCAATAAAGGTGGATTTCCCGACTCCCGGAACGCCCGAGATCCCGAGCCGTAGGCTCTCACCTGAGCGGGGTAAACATTGATCGAGCAGTGCGGCTGCGGCCGCACGATCACTGGGCCGACTGGATTCAATCAGTGTGATGGCCTTCGCCAGCGCGCGGCGCTGGCCGGCAAAAAGTGCTGCCGTGTCAATCGGCGGCACGGGCACTCTCAATGGCATCCAAGACCTGCTTTGCGCAGGCTGGGATCTGCGTGCCTGGTCCAAAAATGGCCGCAACACCGGCGTCATACAAGGCCGCATAATCTTTGCGAGGGATGACTCCGCCGGCAAAGATGATGATGTCATCGGCACCCTCGGCAGCGAGCGCCGCTTTGAGTTCTGGGATTAGCGTCAGGTGTCCGGCCGCCAATGAGCTCACGCCAATCGCATGGACGTCATTTTCAACGGCTTGGCGAGCCACTTCAGCCGGTGTCGAGAACATCGGTGAGAGGTCGACATCAAACCCAAGGTCTGCAAAGGCTGTGGCCACGACCTTTGCGCCACGATCGTGACCATCCTGCCCCATTTTCGCAACGAGGATACGGGGCCGACGACCATCGCTTGTTTCAAATTGGGCGACACGCGTGGTGAGTGCCTGCCAATCCGCATCGTCTTTAAAATGGCTGCCATACACGCCTGATACACTCCGATGTGTGGCTTGGAAGCGACTGAATACTGTTTCCAAAGCGTCTGAGATTTCCCCGACTGTACAACGCGCGCGGATCGCGTCAATGGCCAGTGCCAGTAAATTACCCTGACCATCGCGTGCGCAGGCTGTGAGCGCAGCGAGGCATTGCTCGGCGGCGTCTTTGTCACGGGTTGCTTTGATGGTGTTGAGCTGTTGGATCTGCTCGTCACGTACACGTGCGTTGTCGATGGAGAGGACCTCGATCTCTTCTTCCGTGCCTTCTGCCAAGCGATACTTATTCACACCGACGATGACATCTTCCCCACGGTCGATGCGTGCCTGCTTATTGGTTGCAGACTCTTCAATCCTGAGCTTTGGTAAACCAGCTTCAATGGCTTTGGCCATCCCGCCTTCGGCTTCGACTTCGGCAATCAGTTCACGTGCACGATTGGCCAGTTCGTCGGTCAGGGATTCCATCATGTAGGAACCACCCCAGGGATCAACCACCTGACGGATGCCGGTTTCCTCTTGCAAGATCAACTGTGTGTTGCGCGCGATCCGCGCACTGAATTCAGTTGGCAATGCGATGGCTTCGTCAAATGAATTGGTATGAAGCGACTGCGTGCCACCAAACACGGCGGCCATTGCCTCGATCGTGGTACGCACCACATTGTTGTAGGGATCTTGCTCGGTCAGCGACCAGCCTGAGGTTTGGCAATGGGTGCGCAAGACGGTTGAGCGCTCATCCTTTGGATTGAATTCGTTGACGATTTCATGCCACAAGAGGCGCGCGGCTCGGAGTTTGGCGATCTCCATGTAGAAATTCATACCGATGCCAAAGAAGAATGAGAGGCGCGGCGCAAACTGATCAATGTCGAGTCCCGATGCCAAAGCCGTACGGATGTACTCTTTGCCGTCCGCCAGCGTGTAGGCGAGTTCGAGTGCGGCATCGGCCCCAGCTTCTTGGATGTGGTAGCCAGAGATCGAAATGGTGTTGAATTTCGGCATGTGGCTTGAGCAGTAGCTGATGATGTCGCCAATGATGCGCATCGAAGGTGCCGGCGGATAAATATAGGTGTTACGAACCATGAACTCTTTGAGGATGTCGTTCTGGATCGTTCCAGAGAGGGCCGCTTGGGGCACGCCTTGTTCCTCGGCTGCAACGATATAGCCCGCTAAAATCGGCAAGACCGCGCCATTCATCGTCATCGACACAGAGACTTGATCGAGTGGGATGCCGTCGAACAAGACCTTCATGTCTTCCACAGAGTCGATCGCGACGCCGGCCTTCCCAACATCACCCGACACCCGCGGATGGTCTGAGTCATAGCCTCGGTGGGTGGCGAGGTCAAAGGCCACGGAGACACCTTGGCCGCCTGCCGCGAGCGCTTTGCGATAAAAGGCGTTGGATTCTTCGGCCGTGGAGAAGCCGGCGTACTGCCGAATGGTCCAGGGTCGCCCGGCATACATCGTGGCTTTTGGGCCGCGAAGGAAGGGCGCCATTCCAGGCAGCGAGTGGCGGGCCGGAATCTGCTCAACATCGTCTTCTGTGTAGAGCATTTTCAGACCAATGCCTTCTGGCGTGTACCAGGTCATTTCATCGGCGGTCAAACCTTTGCTTTCTCGGCCGACCAGGGTGTTCCATGTATCTTTATCTGACATAGTGCCTCACAACGTCTTCAGTACATGCAGCGTGTGCGCTGTCTGCGCTGCTCGAATCGCATCTGGATCGGTCATTTCTGCGGCTTCATCCGGCTCGATCCGATAGAGCGATTGGCCTTTCTTTACAATGACACCATCGCCTTGATCGACGAGGACCTCGGTCACTGTGCCGGCGAACTCAGCGTACACCTTATTGAACATTTTCATGACCTCGATGATATACAACGGATCACCGACGGAGAAATGTGTGCCCACATCCAAAAACGCAGGAGCCCCCGGCGTTTCTTGGGCATAGAACATGCCACCTGAGACGGCGACAATCTCGTTCGCGGACGCCTTCGGCGGTGGCACCAGAATCTTCCGAGCTTGTTCTGTGAGCTCAGGGTCGCGCAGTCGATCAGGGATCACCACCGACAGATCCGAGTTGACGGTGAGTTCATCAAAGCCAACGGGTATGGCGATTTTCGCGAGCATTCCAAGGAGTTCGAGACCCATTTGGAATCCACGATGTGCGGCCTGAACCTCAGGCCAGAGCTCTGCATCGATGCCTCTAGGACAGTTTGCGTCCGCCAAGAGAGCCTGCCATTCGGGCCAAGATCGTTCGCCGAGGCGCTCGGATAAATCCGCATAAAAGGCAAGACCCTGGCTCAGAATCAGTTGATCGTGATCCCAAATGATTTCAAGCGCGGCTGCCTCGGATCGCGCATCCATATTCAGGTAATGGTAGAGGTCTGCAAGTACGGCAAATGGATTCGTTTGCCAGACCAAACGTCCCTGATCGAGGGTCCACTGATGACGTGTTTTGGCGATCCATCCGATCAGTAGGTGTGGATGTGCACTCACCATCGACAGGGGGCGACAAATCAACGTCTGTTTTCTGGCAAAGAGGAGTGGATCTGTGGCCTCGGATTCGAGATGACTAAAGCCAACTGTAAAATCAAGCCGCATCGCTTCTTGGTACAAGAGCCCTGCGAGTGTCAGATACGGTTGGATAAAGGCGGTCGTAGACTTCGCATGCGGATCATGCGCCAAGAACCAGTGCACCAGTCCGTAGTGGAATTCCAGATTGGTCTGTACGTCTTGTCCGTCGATGGTCATTTGCCGAAGCACCTCGGCCATCGCGACATAGCTTTGCCGACGATCTGAACCGACGGTCAGTAACAATGCAATGTTGGAGTCATAGGCGCCGGCTAGGGTGTATTTCATAAACCCGCCGGTATCTGGGTTTTTCACACAGATGCCTTGATCGTCTCTGATTTCTGAGTCAATTGGGGCCGACCAGTGCTCAATCACGCCACCGGCGTGTGGTGCGAGTCCGGCGTTGGTCGCATTGAGTCGCGCTTCAACCGAGGCGGGTTCGCGGGGGACCCGATGTGGCTTGGGAAGACGGGTCTTGTGCCAGCTAATTAATGCCATGGCTTCGACCAACGAGTTGACCACGAAGTAGTCTTCCGGGTTCTCGGGGTTGGTGAAACACAGGCCATAACAGAGCTCACTGACGCGGTGCTCGACCTGAATCCGGGTGTTCATCTCCATAAAGAAATGCTGATCTGCATCCACAATGCACTCAAAGGTCGAGACCGAGTCGAGCCCAACAGCTTGACCAAAGCGTGTCGCTTCAGCTTCCATCCGCTCGAGGATCTCGAGGTCGGTTTGCAGCGCTGAGGCGCGAACCGTGTCGTCAGCAGCGCTTGCAATGGCTGCTGTGAGGCCCTCGACCGTGGTTGAGACTTCCAACAGTTTTTGTTCGTGCATTTGCAATGAACAGTCGCGTCCACCGAGCGTGAGGCACCAGTCTCCATTACCAATGACTTGGATTTCTTGGTGTCGGGTGGTCTCGATGTTCAGCTCGATGAGGACATTTTTATTGTCGCCACGTCCTGTCGCTTTGACCTCATTTAAGACCTCCCGTAAGAGGGCAGGCACCTTACTTGCGGCGGCCTCAACCTGTGCTGGGTGAGCGCCTGGATAGTCTTTCGGTGCTTTAAGGATACGTTGGCCCTTGCCGCCGCCGCCGCCAATGGCTTTGAGGCGGATGCGGTTGTTGGGCTGTGCATCGAAGAGCGCGCTCACTTCGATCTGCGCTTGATTGGCGATGTCATCAATACTGATGATATCCACCAGCGCGTCGTAGCTTGCCGACAGCAAGGCTTCGGCACGTGATTCCTCGGTCTCGCCTGTGGTGATTGGCAGCTGATGCGCTTTGGCAATGGCATCCAGTCCACCTTCGCGTGCCGCTTTTGCCAGCAATGTGCGCACGGTCAGGTTGTCCAAGCCTGGAACCACAGAGACCTCAGCCGCCAATGCAGTGCGTTTGGCTTCATCTTTCAGGCCCGCTTGGCGGACGGTCCGTGAGCACGGACCGATAAAGGTTAGTCCGGACGCTTCGATGGCTTTAACCAAACTCTCATCTTCCGCCATGAACCCGTAGCCCGCGAAAATCGCGTTGTGCCCATTGTCTTTGGCAATCTGAATCATCTGCGCAATCCGTTGCTCGCGCTCTTCTTTGGTCGCACCGGTGTAATCTGGGACGCGATGAATCCGGGTTGGGTCGACAATGGAGCGGAGCTCAGGCGCGAGGGCGTTTTGGTAGGTGATGGAATCCTTCTCGGATAATAAAATCCCGTAACGCGCACCCATCTCGGTGAAGACATCCATCACTTCTTTTCGGATTGGGCCACGACAGATGATGAGGCAGTCGAGGTCCTCACAGGCAAACTGACGTACCCATGCTGACTTCGATTGGCTTAATCGACGATCTTGGTGAATTAAGTCATGACGCATTAGTGAAACTCCCTTTGCACAGCGGTCATCGGGGATGGTGTGTAGGCGCGGATGTATCGCTCAAAGTTCTCACCCAAGGTTTGCCGAAGATCCTGAGGCATCACGATCTGGCTGATTGATCCGAGCGATAACGCTTCGCGCGGATTCATCAGCTGTTCCTCATAGCGAAGTCCAAGTGCCGCTTCCGCCTCTTTTAACCACTGCGCTGCCTGCGCATCACCGTTATTTAGGCGTTCTTTGGCTTCAAGGCGGAGCGCTTTTAGCTCATCTTTAAACACAAACTCTTTACCCGCCGGCCCCATCACTGCCAGTCGTGTTGTGGGTAACGCGAAGACCATGTCGGCCCCGAGCTTGTAGTTGTTGAACGCCGCATAGGCGCCACCAAAAGCGTTACGGATGATCAATAAGAAACGCGGTACACGGAGGTCGATGATCGCGTCGAGCATGGCGCGACCTGCTTGTACAATGCCGCGACTCTCTTGATCTCGGCCAGGCAGAAATCCAGTGGTGTCTTCCAAGAACAACATCGGAATGTTGTACAGATTACAGAACCGGATGAAGCGGGCATTTTTATAGGCCGCATCGATGTCGATCTGACCCGAGGCGACGGCCGAATTGTTGGCACAAAAACCAATCACATGACCGCCGATGCGGCCAAAGGCACAGATAGTGTTGCGCGCACGGTTTGGCTGAAACTCATAAAAATCACCGTGGTCGCACACCTGTTGGATCAAAATGGTCACATCCAACGGTGTGTTGAAGCCACTTGGACTGTTGAAGGCGCGCTTCAATAAAATATCGGCATCCCAGGTTTTCCGATGGATTGGATCAGACGTGGGTTGGAAGGGGGCTGGGCTCGCATTATTCGACGGTAAGTAGCGCAATAAGCGACGCACCTTGCGGATCGCCTGGACTTCGTCTTCCACCACAAAATCTGTGACACCGGTTTGGCTATGCACGCTTGGGCCACCGAGCTCGTCTGGTGTGACATCTTCACCGAGTACGCTCTTAATCACGCCTGGACCTGTCAGACCGAAGAAGGTGTCGTTGGGCTGAATCACGAACGAGCCTTGCCGCGGGAGATAGGATCCACCGCCGGCGTTGAAACCAAACATGCACATAATCGATGGGACACGCCCTGAGATCTCGCGCAAGGCGCGGAATGCCTCGGCATAGCCATCAAGGCCGCCAACGCCTGCGGGCACATAGGCACCTGCTGAATCGTTAAAGCCAACCACTGGAATTCCGAGTTTGCCAGCGGTCTGGAACAGCTGTGCCAGCTTGGATCCGTTGGTGGCATCCATCGAACCGGCGCGCACTGTGAAGTCGTGACCATAGATCGCGACATCACGACCGCCGACCTTCGCAAGTGCCGTGACTAAGCTTGCGCCGTCGAGATTGGGTCCCCAGTTCTGAAACAAAATGGTTGGCTCTGAATCGACCAACAGCGTGATCCGTTCCCAGACGGTCATCCGGTTTTTTTGGTGTTGGCGTTCGATCGCAGCCACGGGCGCAGAGCGTGGACGTTGCTGGAGATCCCAACCTGCTTTTAGGGCGTCTTCATAACGCCCAGGCGTCCGAGCGATTTCACCAGGAATCTCGAAGCGTTTTTCTTCGGGTTCATGGAATGGGTTGGTTAAACGTGCGGTTGGTGTGGTCGAAGCCATGGAATTCCGTTCCTTGTTCTCGATGCAGCCTTTGGCGGAATTCGGTATCATGATGCAACGCACACATCGGGTGCAAATGACTTTCGTAGGATTTACTCATGCCGGAACACTGCTCGTGATTCGCCACTTCGTTTTCTTTTCGGCCAAGCCCGGGCAACTCGAAACCGTCTTTCAAGGCCTGAAGCTCCTAGAGTCCATTCCAGATGCCAGCCACATTGAAGTGCGTCGGAACGAAAAGCTCGACAACCTGTCGAACGAGATCGATGTGGTGGTGTATGCCGAGTTTGTCTCGGATGCAGCACTTGACGCATTCAAGGCGCACCCGCTGTATCAGGAATCGATCGAGCGCGTGCGACCGAACCGAGAACTCCGGTTCGTGGCCGACACCCGCGCGTCTTAAGCGATATCAATCCACACGGGACAGTGGTCTGAGGGCTTATCCATGGCACGAATCTCATAATCAATGCCGGCATCCGTGATGCGTTCAAATAGGGGCTTTGTGACCAAAATATGGTCGATGCGAAGCCCACGCCTTGGGACATCTTCAAACCCTTTTGAGCGGTAATCGAACCAGCTAAACCTGTCATCAATCTCTGGATTCAGTGCACGCCAGCTGTCGATCAAACCCCAGTCGGTGAGCGCCTGAAACCACTGCCGCTCTTCGGGCAGAAACGAGCTTTTGCCTGTGCGCAGCCAGCGGACTTTGGCGTCTGCAGAAATGCCGATGTCCTGATCCACTGGGGCGATATTGAAGTCGCCCATGATGGCGATGCAGTCATTTGGGTCATAGTCGGTTTGTAAGGTGTCGAGGAGGTCTCTGTAAAACGCCTCTTTGGCCGGAAACTTGGTGGGATGATCACGGCCTTCACCCTGTGGGAAGTAGCCATTAAACACCGTCAGATTGGTGCCGTCGTCTAAGCGATAGCGCCCGCGAATCATGCGCCGTTGTGCATCCTCCGCATCGCCTGAGTAGCCTCGGATGACATCCAAGGGCTCCGGTTTACTGGCGAGCGCCACCCCGTAATGTCCTTTCTGTCCGTGGGTGTCAAAGCGCCAATTGAGGAATTCGAGATCCTCATACGGGAATTGCTCATCGGCAACTTTGACCTCTTGGAGGCCCAAGACATCGGGATTTAAATGCCGTGCAATGGCTTCAAGCTGGTGGATCCGAGCGCGGATGCCGTTGATATTGAATGAAACGAGTCGCATAGGGGTCTTTTCTGTCTGTGGATGCATGCATACTATCAGACCCAAGGAGAGGCTCAATGAAGATCATATTGATGCGGCACGGTGAGGCGATTCCGTTTGCACCCTCAGATGCCGAACGCATGCTGACACCAAATGGGCGCGGCGAAGCAACGCGGACTGCACACCTGTTGCAACAGGGGGGCTTTGTGATGCCGCCGGTCTTCTGCTCGACCCATCTGCGTGCGCGCGAGACTGCGGAGTTGGTTACAACCGCATGGCAGTCTGATTCGCCCACAGCGGTTGCAGGTTTGACGCCTGAAGATGATTGGCAGGCGGCCATGGCGGTGATTGAGGGTCTGGTCTCCGATGCAGCGACCGTGGTGTTTCACCAACCGATTTTGGCGCAAATCGTCGGCCACCTACTGACAGGCGACCATCGTGACGATATCCAACCCCGCGCGGTTCCGGCTGCGGCCTATGTACTGTCGCTCGAGCATTTTGCGCCGGGGAGCGCGACCTTGATCGCAGCCTATACACCCTAGATGTCCGCAATGAGTGGGCCCGCGCACGCCTCGGAGCGCCTGCAGTTTGCCGTCAACGGTTTGACCCTCGTGGCGGAGGCCTACGGCCCCGCAGATGGTCAGCCGGTATTGGCCTTGCATGGCTGGTTGGATAACGCCGCGTCCTTTGCGCGCTTGGCACCCTGTCTTCAGACCTGTCGAGTTGTGGCGCTTGACCAACGTGGCCATGGGCTGTCGTCACATCTGAAACAGCCCTATCACATCTGGGACGGCGTCGTGGATGTGGTGGCGGTGCTTGATCAGCTTGGATGGCAGCATGCGGTCTTACTCGGTCACTCGATGGGTGCGGCCGTGGCGACCTTGGCTGCGAGTGCGTTTCCTGAGCGGATCACAGCGCTGTGGCTCATAGAAGGCTTCGGACCTTGGACTGACCCAGACACCGAGGTGCCGGATTTGCTCAGAAAGGCCACCGAACGTCTTTTGACGCTGTCTGATCGACGAAAGCCACTGTACTCGAGCATCGACGAGGCACTCAGAGCACGGATCCTGGGTGGTGTGGTGCCACTGACCGAGCGGGCTGCTTGGCCGATTGTGCAACGTGGCTTAGAGCACACGGGGGATGGATGGACCTGGACTGCAGATCAACACTTGACCGTACCGTCTCAGTTTCGCATGGATGAACCACAGGTTCAGGCCTGCATTCGGCGTCTTTCGATGCCGGTGTCACTGGCGCTTGGACAGACAGGTTTGTTTGCCAAACCGGGTGTGTTGGACGCACGCATCAAACTTTGTGATCAGGTGAGGGTAGAAACTTTCCCAGGTGGTCACCATCTCCACCTCGAGGGCGCAGAAGGCGCACTCTCATCTTGGTTGAACGAGTCATTGGAGCGTGCATGAGAGGCTTTGGGTTTTGGGTTCTGTGGTTAGCGACAGGCAGCGTGTTTGCGGCCGATGTACCGGGGTCACAGGATGTGCCGAATATCGAGCGTCCGATTGGTTCGGAAATCGTTCGTTATCAAGATGGTGTGCAGTCGGCGATTCGGATTCCGCTTGATCGAGTGCAGCGGGTGAACAACCGGATCGAGATCAGTCGTGAAATTCAGATTGAGGGGCACGTCATCGATGTGACTTATCAACTCAGCGCGCGGCAAAATTACGATGACTTCCTGACTGCGCTGCAAACACAACTGATCGCTGATGGTTCCGAATTGTTGTGGTCTTGCGAGAGTCGAGCCTGTGGTCTCAGTGGTCTGTGGGCCAACACACTGTTCAAGGTCCGCGAACTTTATGGCCCGAATGGCAATCAACGCTATGCCGCATTCAGTTTGCCTGGTGAGTCGAAACGCTACCTGTCGGTATATGCCATGGAGCAGGGGAACCGGCGCCAATATGTCCATTTACGCTTGGTTGAACCCGATATTGATCAGCGCAGTTTCCAAGGTGCGCAAGAGCTCTTAAGCCAGGGACGTGTGGTGTTACCGATTGCCTTTGCTGGAGACCGTGTGAGTCCGGAGAGCCGGGAATTCGTTGCAGAGGTGGCCGAAAATTTGGCCACACTGGTTGGATCGGATTTGGCCATTGTGGCCTATACAGCAGTCACACCGGGCGGCTCGATGTCAGACGCCTTAACACAGTCGCAACGCCGTGCTGAACACGTTCAGCAATTGCTGTCTGATGCTGGATTGCGCATTGAGGCGGCGCATGGGCTGGGTGGCCTCGTTGCGCCGATGGGTCTCTCACCGGAACGCGTTGAGATCGTCAAATACCGCTGATGCTTTGGTCGGAGTCTGGCGAGAACGGTGAGAACCAAGCTAGACTTCCGCGATGTTAAATGAACACATGGATGACGCTGCGGTCTCGAGTCAGGCCGCGCAACTGATTCTCGACTACTGGTTTACTGAGTACGCGCCCGGCGACCTGGCTGCGAAGCAGGCAATGCGCTGGTTTCAAGGTGGTGCTGTGGTCGATGCGGAAATCGGTCAACGCTTTGGGCACCGCGTTGAGTTGGCGCTCGCCGGTGGCTTTAAGGACTGGGAAAGCGAGCCGGAGAGTCGACTCGCACTGATTCTGTTACTCGATCAGTTCACGCGCAATTTGTTTCGCGGCACCGCCCGCGCGTTCGCAGGAGATGCGCGCGCTGTTGTACTGGCTCGCCGTGGTCAGGCGCGGGGGTTGTTTGAGTCCTTACCCTTGGTGCAACAAGTCTTTACCTTGATGCCGCTTGAGCACAGCGAACTTCTGTCCGACCAAGCGGCCTGTGTAGCCGGTATGGAGCGATTGGTTGGCTTGGCGTCAGCAGAAGACCGTTCTCGTTTTGAGGGGTTTTTGCATCATGCGCTTGAGCACAAAGCGATCATCGAACGGTTTGGACGCTTTCCACACCGCAACCAGGTACTCGCTCGGATCTCAACAGAAAACGAGCGCCGGTTTTTGCAGACAGCAAAAACCTATGGTCAAGCGGCTGCACAGTGAAGATTTATTCACCACGGCAGGTCGCACAAACCATTTTGGATGGGTTTGCCGCCTATCGGCACCAGTTTATCAATATCACCTTGGGTGCCAGAGCACGGTTTGAGCAACAGTCGTGGCGCGACGTTCAGAAGGCCGCACAAGAACGGATCGATCTCTATGAGGATGCGGTGCAAGCAGTGCATCGAACCCTCTCAGAACGTGTGGGTTATGAAAATCTGACAGCAGAGATTTGGGCAGAAGCACGCCACAACTACATCGTCCTGATCCAAGAGCGGACCGACCCTGAACTCTGTGAAACCTTTTTTAATTCGATTTATTGCGACATTTTTCGGCATCAAAATATCAACGACACCACCGCCTTTTTGCATTCTTGGTTTGGCCATCAGGGTGGGAATGCCACCGGCCAAGTTGAAATTTTTATGCGCTACACCTTTGATGATACGGTCGATATCGTGTGCGATCGGATTTTGGATGATTATGGTTTCAGCGTCGGCTGGGCCAATCGCACCATCGACCGGAAACGGCTGGTGGAAGGGATTGAGCAGACCGTTCCGACACAGTTCTACAGTGATCCCAGCGCTCGTTTGGAATTGCTAAAGCCCATATTTTATCGCAACAAAGGGGCCTACCTGGTTGGTCGTTTGGTCACCGATGAGGCCTTGTATCCGATTGTTGTGGCCTTGATGCATCGGACGGATGCAGGTGTCGAGGTCGATGCGGTGATCACAGCACCTGATGATGTGAGTATCGTTTTTAGTTTTACGCGCAGCTACTTTATGGTGGATGTGCCCATTCCAGCCGATTTTGTGGCCTTCCTCCAGACCTTGATGCCGGTGAAACAGCGTCATGAGCTCTATACCGCAATCGGCTTTTACAAGCATGGTAAGACTGAGTTTGTCAGGCTATTCCAAAAACATCTGGCCGAGTCTGACGACCAGTTTGTGATTGCCCCTGGGATCAAAGGGTTGGTCATGGCCGTTTTCACGCTGCCGTCATTTCGGATCGTATTTAAACTGATCAAAGATAAGTTTGGGCCCAGTAAAAATGTCACACGACAGACCGTACTGGATAAATACCATTTGGTGAAAATTCATGACCGTGTTGGGCGTATGGCCGACACACAAGAGTTTTCGAATTTGTCGTTGCCTCTTGAACGGTTTGCACCGGAGTGTTTGGCCGAGCTCTTAGAGCTGTGTGCAGGTTCGGTCACAGTTGAGGGCGACCAGGTGGTGATCAAGCATTTGTACATCGAACGGCGGATGGTGCCACTCAATATTTACCTCGAGCAGGCATCAGACGACGAGCGTGTGGCTGCACTGGATGAGTATGGTCATGCGATTAAGCAGCTCGCGGCGGCAAATATTTTTCCGGGTGATATGTTATTGAAGAATTTTGGTGTGACCCGCCACGGTCGCGTGGTGTTTTACGACTATGACGAGATTTCCTATTTGACCGAGGTCAATTTCAGAAAGATCCCCGAGCCACAAACCTATGAGCAGGAAATGGCGTCTGAGCCCTGGTATAACATTGCACCCGAAGACGTCTTTCCCGAGGAATTCGCCACCTTCTTATTCCCGTCTGTGAAAGTTCGCAAAGAATTTGCTGCCTTGCACGGCGATTTGTTTGAAGCAAACTACTGGATCGGACTGCAGGAACGCATCCGGCAAGGTCAGATGATGGAATTTTTCCCATATAAAACAACAGGCCAAGCGCCGGGTTGGTCAATCGTCTGAATCTGTCGGTTTACGTACGTGGTGCGCATCGCTCGGTTTTTCGTGGTGTAGGTAGAACTCGTCTCGGAAGGTCGCCACCCAATGCGGCTGATAGACCACCAGTAACGACAAGACCGTTCCGGTGATGAAGCCCTCTGGAAAGGCCTGCATGAGGCTGTAAGGGAAGTAAAAACTCGTCAGGTAATCCAGATCATACAGTCCCGAAAGCCAGAGAATTGTTGTCACGGCGGTACCAGAGACACAGACGGCAAGGCTTGCGCCGAAAAATCCAACACCCCAAATGTAGACAAAAAAGTTTGGCGGCAGCCGATGCAACGACAAGCGCCAAATCAGATGTGTCACAGCACCTGGAATGACCAAAACCGCCAAAGCCGACATCGGAATGTCAACAACGGTCCCCACGCCAGATAGGGCATTACCCAACATGCCGAGCACCCCACCGATCAGCATGTAATGAAAGCCAAATGCCAGTGTCAGCAGTGCAGATCCAAAAATGTGAAAATTGAGTCCTGGGTCGATCCCAGCGTTCAACCGCCACAGCAAGGTGAAAAATAGGCTCATCCCCGCCCAAGCACTGGTGTCGCCCAGATGCCGTAAGTGCGTGAGATCAAGCTTAAACACAGACCACACCAGCACCGACCAGAACACCAGTTGTGCAGGAATCCAAGTCGCCAAGGGCCAGGCATCACTCAGGCCATGCAGTAACATCAAAAGGTCTCAGGTGGTGCGAGGGGGAAATGTGTTTCACCTTCTGGGATTTCGAGAATGAGATGCTGCATGCCGTGGGTGGCCGCTACACAACACAGGCGCGGGGTTAGCCACGCGGCCTCATCGGCACTCAGTCGCAGTAGGTTGATGCGCATGGTGGTGTCCTCGATCTGCGGCTCGATCGCCACCAAGAGTGTGGGCGTGTCAAAGCGTAAGGACTCTGCATCGAGCGGCATCAGGGTTTTGTCGAGATCGCCGGTTAAGCGCATCTGACGATGCGGGATGCCGGCATCATCAAACACCGGCCCCTCAGGCAGGAAGCCGTGATTGGCATAAAACCCCATGGCAGTGAGTTGCGCGCCTAGGGTGGGGATTTCGCTGCGCGATTGAATGCGCTCGATGGCTGCTCGCAGCAATTTGCTGCCGACGTTCCGTTGGCGATACGCGCGCAACACCGCCATACGGCCGATTTTGTGCCCGTCGATAATCCGTGCGCACCCAACCGGCTGACCATCGCGCATGGCTAACAGGTGTTCAGCGGTTGCATCTTTGTCGTCCCATTCTTCCGTCGGGTCGATTCTCTGTTCATCGACGAAGACGGCGGTTCGAACGGACTGCAGGGCGTCTTGGTGGGTGTCCCAGCGAACCCATGCAATTTCAGTCTTCGGGCGGTTGTAGCCCGCCGGTGACGATGAGGTCGACGACACAGCCGTGCCACTCGGGGTCGAGCTGGCGGATCGCTTGGCTGTGAATGGCCCGCGTATCAGCGAGTTCAAGAATGGCAGCAGGCGCTTGATCACCAATGTGCTCTCCGTTGATAAAAACTCGGTCCTCAAAATAGGCGATTCTCACGCCCGGATCGAGGGTAAAATTGAGGTCCTCATCAATCCAGTCGTGTGCGTCTTCCGGTTCAATCTCCATCTCAGGCATGAGATCGAGGTAGGGCGCTGTGACACGGGATGCCAAGATGTGGGCCAAACGTGTGCGATCGGCACAAAACGCGGTGAACAATTCCTGTACGCGCCCTAAATCTGCTTCGGTAATTTCGGCGGGGCCGCGTCGGTGACCAGGCTCTGGATCATGATACCGCATCCAACTGGCATCCGATCCGCAGTGTTCCAAGGCTGCTTCTAACAGTTGACCAATGTCAGGCGCCCGAAACCCAATCGACAAGGTCATGCAATCGGGATCCAAGGACACCCCATGATGCACCACCCCGGGTGGCAAATAGATCACATCACCCGGTTCCACCGTCACTGCCAGCTCAGGTGTGGTTGCGGCCACTAAAGCCAAGGGTTGATTGGCTAGAATGGGAGTCTCTGAAGATGCACGTGGTCCCAACTCCCAATGCCGACGGCCATGCAGTTGCACGAGGAACACGCTGAATTGATCGACATGGCGACCGACACTGCCGCCCTCAGAGGCCCAAGACAGCATGCAGTCCTCGAAGCGCCAGCTCGGCAACCATGTGATGGCACGACGGAGCGCGTCATATTCGGGGAAGAGATGCTCGAGCGCCTGAATCAACACCGTCCAGGGTCCTTTCGGAGCCTTAAAAGATTCAAAGGGACCGTGCTTTAACGTGAATCGACCACCCTCTGCCCCGGTGATGAGGCGAGATGGAAGGTCCGTCTCAGTGATCAATGCAACCAGTCCAGCAGGGTCGGGCACCAGTGCCGTCACATCGAGTGCGGCTTTGAGGACAACCGGTTCCTGTTGCCAGTAGGGTCTGAGAGCATTCTCGTCGGTGAGCGCGACACCCTGAAGAACCTTGATGCTCATACGTTTCGCGCTTGAGCCTCAGCACTGCCGGTGTAGGTCAGAGGTGTCATCTGCAGCAATGCGTGACGGGCATCGTCTGGAATCTCGAGCGTCTCGATAAACTGACGTAGCGAACTCTCATCAATCGGCTTCCCACGCGTCAGCGCTTTGAGCTGCTCATAGGGCTGCTCGATACCATACCGTCGCATAACCGTCTGCACGGCTTCAGCGAGAACCTCCCAGCGCTTGCCAAGATCTTCGGTGATCACTGTGAGATTGAGCTCAAGCTTGCCGAGACCTTTCAAGGTGGACTCATAGGCAATCAGGCTGTGTGCGGCGCCCACACCGACGTTGCGTAGGACGGTTGAATCCGTCAGATCGCGCTGCCACCGTGAGATTGGGAGCTTGGCTGACAGGTGTTCAAAAAGCGCATTCGCAAGCCCAAGGTTGCCTTCGGAATTTTCAAAATCGATCGGATTGACCTTGTGCGGCATGGTCGACGAGCCGACCTCGCCATCGACCGTTTTTTGCTTGAAGTAATCCAAAGAGATGTAGCTCCATAGATCGCGATTGAGATCCATCACGATGGTGTTGAATCGCTTCAAGGCGTCAAAGTACTCGGCTACGCAATCATGCGGCTCGATTTGCGTGGTGAACGGATTCAGTGTGAGCCCGAGGTTGGCGATGACTTCTTCGGCGTGACCCTGCCAGTCAATCTCTGGGTACGCCGCCAGGTGGGCATTGTAATTGCCGACCGCACCGTTGAGTTTGCCGTTTAGAACCACTGATTCAAACTGCGCCAGTTGCCGCTCAAGGCGGGCCACAACGTTGGCAAACTCTTTGCCGACGGTTGTTGGAGAGGCGCTTTGTCCGTGTGTTCGTGAGAGCATGGCATGGCCTGCCCACTCGGTGGCCATGCGACGAAGTACGGCAATGATCTCGCGCATTTTTGGCGCCAATACCTGACTGCGCATCCGCGCGAGCATCAGGCTATAGGCCAGATTGTTGATGTCTTCACTGGTGCAGGCAAAATGCACGAATTCACCGATCGCGTTGAGCTCGGGATTTTCTGCGAATTTTTCTTTGATGAAATACTCAACCGCTTTGACATCGTGGTTGGTGGTGGCTTCGATGGCTTTGATCCGTGCGCCCGCAGCCTCATCAAACTGCGCGACAATGGCATCAATCTCGGCAATCGCCTGTTGTGACAAGGGTGCCACTTCATCGATTGCAGAATGATTGGCAAGGGACTTAATCCAAGCCAACTCAACCTCGACGCGTGCCTGCATCAGGCCCAATTCACTGGCGATGGCGCGTAACGGGTCGACCTTGGCTGCATAACGGCCGTCAATTGGCGAAAGCGCGGTCAGTGTTGAAAGTGTCATAACGATCCTATAAGCCGAGCGCGTCGAGTTCTGCGAACACACGACTGCGTTGAAATAACAGGGCCAGCCGACCACCGCCGAGTTGCCGATACAGCATGGCGGCACGGATGCCACTTAATAAAAGCGCGCGTACTTTAGCAGGATTGTTGCCCTGCTGTAGATGTCGACCATGGTTGCCTGTGACCATGATCCGAAACTTTAAGGTAGAGACGGTTTCTTGGTATGCCATGTTCAGTGTCTCGATCACTGCTTCATGGGTGGAATTTAAGGACTCAGACTTGGCCACAGCGACTTCGAGATGTCCGCGGAGCGTGTTGAGTAGCTCTGGCTTTTTCGATAGCTGCCTCTCGACTTGCATCAAACTGATGAAATAACGGATCACGTCTGGGTACTTGCGATTGCCGCCACGCCCAAGCATCTCACGGAGCATTTTGGCGCCAGGTCGTAAGCCCTCGAGGTCGCCACCGTAAACGTCTAAGGTGTTCTCAGCAGACAGCGTCAGTGTGCTTTCGATTAACAGTGCAAATTCGTCATAGGGCACCATGCCGGTATTGGCTAAGCGATCCACCTGATGCGCTGCCATCGCTAGTGCACACAGTGGGTACAAGCGTTCGCGCTGACTCATGCTATTGCTTCCTCAATTACAGCGCCGCCTAGACAGACTTCGCCTTGGTACATCACGACCGACTGCCCCGGGGTGACCGCACGTTCGGGTTGCTCGAACTCAATTAGGAGCTGATCCCCGTCGAGGCGGACTGAGCAGGGCGCATCAAGGGCACGATAACGGACCTTCGCCGTGAGTTGGTTCGGGAGGCGTGGCGGCTCGCCGATCCAGTTGATTTGCCCTGCACGCAAGCCTTTGGCAAACAGCATCGGATGCTCAGTGCCTTGGACCACGGTCAGTTGGTTGGTCTGGGTATTTTTATCCGCCACAAACCAGGGCGCATCACTGAAATCTCTCAAGCCCCCGATACCTAGCCCTTGCCGCTGGCCGAGTGTGTAAAACATCAAACCCTGATGTTGGCCAATCACCGTGCCATTCTCGGTCACAATATCGCCGGGCTCTGGTTTCACATAGGCCTTTAAAAAATCGGAAAACCGCCGCTCACCAATGAAGCAGATCCCGGTCGAGTCTTTTTTTCGGGCAGTGATAAATCCCTGGGCCTCGGCGATTTCTCGCACATGTGGCTTTAACAGATCACCAACCGGAAAAAGGCTTGCGCGCACTTGTTCGGCCGACAACGCCCACAAGAAGTAACTTTGATCCTTGTTCCGATCAAGGCCGCGGTGCAAGGGATTCGGGCCATCGACCCGTCGGACATAATGCCCCGTCGCGATCAGATCGGCACCGAGGTCGCGTGCGTAATCCAGAAAGGCGCGGAATTTAATTTCGCGGTTACACAAAATATCCGGATTTGGCGTTCGACCACTGCGGACCTCTGCCAAAAAATGCGCAAAGACGTCGTCCCAGTACTCCGCCGCAAAGTTCACGCGGTGCAGCGTCATCCCGAGTGTCTCGGCCACCTGCTCAGCATCGGCAAGATCCGCCAGAGCGGTGCAGTATTCGGTTCCGTCGTCCTCGTCCCAGTTTTTCATGAACATGCCTTCGACCTGGTAGCCGGCTTGCTGCAACAAGTATGCGGTGACGGAGGAATCAACGCCGCCGGACATGCCGACGATGACGCGGGTGTTTTGTGTTTGCATGCGCGGATTCTACCCGAGTTCCATCCAGCACTCGATATGCACCGACGTCTAAATCATCGAGGGTGTAGTCACTGTGCGCGACACGAATCAGTCGTAGGGTTGGAAAGCCGACCGCGGCAGTCATGCGACGGACCTGGCGATTCCTGCCTTCATCCAGAGTCAAACGTAACCAACTGGTGGGAATTTGTTGTCGCACACGAATCGGTGGGTTGCGTGGGGCGATTTCCGGGGGATCGATGCGACTGCAGTCGACCGCGACGGCCGGTCCATCGTTTAACAGGACGCCTGTTTTGAGCGTTTGAATCGCGGAGTCCGTCACGGCGCCATCGACTTGTACCCAGTAGGTTTTTGTGTGGCCGTGCTTTGGGTGCGCCAGACGGTCTTGGAGGCGGCCGTCATCGGTCAGTAACAAGAGACCCTCAGAATCTTTATCTAAGCGTCCAGCCGGATACACACCGGCGATCGGGATAAATTCACTGAGATTGGGCGTGTCTCCAGAAAACTGACACAGCACGCCATAGGGTTTGTAGAACAGAATCAGCATACCTATCCCAAAGGACGAGACGACCCATGAAGAGGCGGGCGCAAAACAATGCTATTATCCCGCCCCGCAATACAACGTGATACAGCACAGGAGAAAAGGATGGGCTACCAACACATCCAAGTGCCAACGTCAGGTGAGAAAATCTCTGTGAACCAGGATGGCTCTCTGAACGTTCCCAATAACCCGATCATCCCCTTTATTGAAGGCGACGGTATCGGTGTCGATATTACCCCACCCATGATTGAAGTGGTCAACGCCGCGGTCGAGAAGGCCTACGGCGGTGCGCGCGCGATCTCGTGGATGGAAGTCTACTGCGGCGAAAAATCAGTGGCGACCTATGGCGCTGATGAATGGTTGCCAGACGAGACACTTGAAGCGTTTAAAGAGTACAAAGTCGGAATCAAAGGGCCATTGACCACGCCAGTTGGCGGTGGAATTCGGTCGTTGAACGTGGCGCTTCGTCAGCAACTCGATCTCTACCTGTGCTTGCGCCCAGTGCGCTACTTCACCGGCGTTCCAAGCCCTGTGAAGGAGCCTGAAAAAACCAACATGGTGATTTTCCGCGAGAACTCGGAAGACATCTATGCGGGCGTGGAGTATCAAGCAGGAACGCCTGAAGCGGACAAGTTGATTGAGATCCTGCAGAACGAGTTTGGCGTGACCAAAATTCGCTTCCCACAGAACTGCGGTATTGGCATCAAGCCTGTGTCGGAGGAGGGTACCAAGCGTTTGGTTCGTAAGACTCTGCAATACGCAATCGACAACGATTTGCCAAGTGTGACGATTGTACACAAGGGCAACATCATGAAGTTCACCGAAGGTGCCTTCAAAGATTGGGGCTATGAGTTGGCGCGCGAAGAGTTTGGCGCGACGCTTTTGGACGGTGGCCCGTGGTGTGTGATGAAAAATCCAAATACCGGCCGGGACATCGTCATTAAAGATGTGATTGCCGATGCGATGCTGCAGCAGATCCTGCTACGTCCAGCAGAGTACAGTGCGATCGCGACCTTGAACCTCAACGGTGACTATCTGTCGGATGCCTTGGCAGCGCAGGTTGGCGGTATTGGTATCGCACCTGGTGCCAACATTGGCTCCGATGTGGCGATCTTCGAAGCCACACACGGCACCGCGCCGAAGTATGCAGGCCAGGACAAAGTGAACCCAGGTTCATTGATCTTGTCAGCTGAAATGATGCTGCGTCACCTCGGTTGGTTTGAGGCTGCAGATCTCATCATCAAGGGCATGGAAGGTGC
>CAZVNX010000001.1:49817-97159 GCA_964628665.1 uncultured Pseudomonadales bacterium
GTCACCTCGGTTGGTTTGAGGCTGCAGATCTCATCATCAAGGGCATGGAAGGTGCGATCAGCTCACGCAAGGTCACCTATGACTTTGAGCGGCTGATGGATGACGCCACGCTGGTGTCATGTTCTGAGTTCGGTCAGGAAATGATCCACAACATGTAAACGTTGTGCCTCGAAAAACCCCGGTTGCCGCGAGGTCACCGGGGTTTTTTTTGCCTGTGGTGTGCGCGTCGATTAGAGATCGATGCGAAAGCTGTGGCTCGGACTCACCCATTGCTGCTGTTGTGCCCAACTGAAATCAAATGCGTCGGGCCCTGGGCCGTTGTGCCAGAGCTGTTCAAGCCGATCGATGGCTTCGCTAAAGGTGGGCTTTGAATCCACTGCATCCTGATACCAGAGCACTGAGGTGGCGCGTCCTGTGTGCGTAAACCAATGGTCGCGGGCCATCATCACTGTGCGATGGGTTGGGTGTAAGACGAATGCGTACAGCGACTCGATCGAATCCCAGACAGTGAGGTTGACCAAGCAGCTTGGGCCCAGTCGTTCGGCGATGACCGGGTCGGATTCATCTGTTTGTCGCCACACGAATCCGGGAAGACGCTCGGCGAGCGCATAAATTTGCGTGGCTTGGGCAAAAAACTGCGCCATTTGAGGGCTGTCTTTGGCATGGGCCATGACCATGATGTTGAACTGGCAAAGCATTTCAGGAGTGTACGCAGTATCGCCTTTACCCTGAAAGAAATTTTCATAGGCTTTTCCCTTTACTAACGCCAACCGAACCCCATACATTGAAGACGTGAGACAGGACGTTTTAGCCCAATGAGTGAACCAAACATCCCAGGTTTTGATCCCGAGGAAGAGTACGGGGTGGCCGTTGCCCGGCCTGAGTTAAAAAAGCCGCCGATGTATAAGGTCATCATGCTGAATGATGACTACACACCCATGGAATTCGTGATCCACGTGTTGGAGTTGTTCTTCAACTTGGATCAAGAAAAGGCCACCCAGATCATGCTGGTGGTGCACACCAAGGGCGCTGCCGTCTGTGGGGTTTACCCCAAAGACATCGCAGAAACCAAGGCGGAGCACGTCATCCAGTATGCCAAAGACAATCAACATCCCCTGATGTGTCAGGTGGATGCGGCCGAAGATTAGATAGGAGACCTGTGATGTTGAGTCGTGATCTCGAAGTCACTTTAAATAGCGCATTCAAGCGAGCCCGCGATGTGCGTCATGAGTACATGACGGTTGAGCATCTGTTACTGGGTCTTCTCGATAACGCGTCTGCGGTCCAGGTACTGAATGCCTGTGGTGCAGATTTGGCAAAACTTCGCGAGGAGCTCGAGCACTTCGTCACCGAGACGACACCAGTCTTGGCCGATGACTCAGAGCGCGATACGCAACCCACGCTTGGATTTCAGCGGGTGTTACAACGCGCTGTATTCCACGTGCAGTCATCTGGTAAGCAAGAGGTGACCGGTGCCAACGTCTTGGTGGCGATCTTCTCGGAACAAGAATCACAGGCCGTGTATTTCCTAAAACAACAGGAAATCGCGCGGATTGACGTCGTCAATTACATCAGCCACGGGATTTCCAAGGCGGAGGATGGCGTTCACGCTGAGCAGGATGGTGAGGCAGATAGCGCCAATGGCCAAGCCCAAGCGTCGCAAGAGGGCACCTCTAACTTAGAGGGTTTTTGCACCAATCTGAATAAAGAGGTCCGTGCGGGGCATATTGATCCATTGATTGGTCGCGATGAGGAATTGAATCGGGTTATTCAGACCCTGTCGCGTCGTCGCAAGAATAATCCGTTGCTGGTGGGTGAAGCCGGGGTCGGTAAGACCGCGATTGCGGAAGGGCTCGCCTACCGGATTGAGGAAGGCCAAGTGCCTGAGGTGATCGCGGACGCTGTGGTGTATTCCCTCGACCTGGGTTCATTGTTGGCCGGCACCAAGTACCGCGGTGATTTCGAGAAGCGCTTGAAAGCCTTGCTCGCGGAGCTTGAAAAAGAAAAGCATGCCGTGCTCTTTATCGATGAAATTCACACCATTATCGGCGCCGGCGCTGCGTCCGGTGGGGTGATGGATGCCTCGAATTTACTGAAGCCGTTACTGTCTTCGGGCAAATTAAAGTGCATCGGTTCCACGACCTTCCAAGAGTTTCGTGGGATTTTTGAAAAGGATCGGGCACTGGCGCGTCGATTCCAGAAAGTGGATGTCCCTGAGCCATCGGTTGAAGACACGATCAAGATTCTCAACGGCCTGAAAAGTCGATTCGAAGAACATCATGAACTGCGCTACACCAAGGCGGCCTTAGTCGCTGCTGTGGAGCTGGCAGCAAAATACATCACCGACCGACACTTGCCAGATAAGGCCATCGACGTGATCGATGAAGCCGGTGCAATGCAGCGCCTGATGCCGCCGTCACGGCGCAAGAAGGTGATCGGTACGACGGAGATTGAAGCCGTGGTTGCCAATATCGCACGCATTCCGCCGAAGCAGATCTCCAAATCGGACACGGAGGTGTTGGAGAATTTAGAGCGTGATTTGAAGCTGACAGTTTTTGGTCAGGATGAAGCCATTGACCGCATGAGTTCGGCCATCAAGTTGTCACGTGCAGGCTTGAAGCAAGACGGCAAACCGGTTGGCTGCTTCTTATTTGCGGGTCCAACCGGTGTCGGTAAGACCGAGGTGAGCCGCCAGCTCGCCCGGACACTGGGTATCGAGCTGGTTCGTTTTGATATGTCGGAGTACATGGAGCGTCACACCGTGAGCCGTCTCATTGGTGCACCTCCAGGCTATGTCGGTTTTGACCAGGGTGGATTGTTGACCGAGGCAATCACCAAGCAGCCACACTGTGTGCTGTTGCTGGATGAGATTGAGAAGGCGCACCCCGATGTCTTCAATCTGTTACTACAGGTGATGGATCATGGCACCTTGACCGATAACAACGGCCGCAAAGCGGACTTCCGTCATGTGGTCTTGATCATGACAACCAATGCGGGAGCAGAGGCCTTGGCGAAGCGGTCGATTGGCTTCAATGAGCAGGATCAATCGACGGATGGGCTTGAGACCATTAAGCGGCAATTCACGCCAGAATTCCGGAATCGTCTCGATGCGATCGTCCAATTTGGTGCGTTGACGGAAGCTGTCATTGAGCAAGTGGTGCATAAGTTCATCGCTGAGTTGCAAGCGCAGCTCGATGATCGAAAAGTATCGATTGAAGTCGATGATGCAGCCATGCAGTGGTTGGCCAAGCGTGGGTATGACAAAACCATGGGCGCACGACCGATGGCACGGTTGATTCAAGATGCGATTAAGCGACCGCTAGCAGACGCGATTCTCTTTGGTGAGCTTGCTCAAGGTGGTAGCGTGTTGGTGACTGTGACTGCGGACGATGAGCTTGGATTTGAGATGGCACCACGTGAAGTGAAGTCCAAAGAGCCTGCATAGTCGGTGATCATCGTGGCCCCGGATATCAGTCCGGGGTGACTTCACGCACGCAATGACATCAGCGCGCGCGGAAAGTAATACGTCCTTTGGTGAGATCGTAAGGGGTCAGTTCGACCGTGACGCGATCTCCAGTCAAAATACGGATGTAGTGTTTGCGCATCTTTCCTGAAATGTGGGCCGTGACGACGTGGCCATTGTCGAGTTCCACTCGGAACATGGTATTTGGCAACGTATCGATGATCGTGCCTTCCATTTCAATTGAATCTTCTTTCGCCATTGGGCTCCCTTCGGAATATATGGAAGGCGCGATTATGCCCGCTTAGTCGGCGCGAATCCACCTGCTATTGATCAGCATCTCAATTGGGCGGTATTCGGTTTTATAGGCCATTTTTTGGCAGTCACGGATCCAGTACCCCAGATAGACGTATGAGAGTCCCTCGTTTTTCGCACGCTCAAGGAGTTGCAAGATCATTTGCCTGCCTAAACTTCTCGCATCAAATTCAGGGGCTGGATCAAAATAGGTGTAGATCGCCGACAACCCGTGTTGGTCCATGTAATCGTAGAGCGTGGTTGCGATGAGAACGCCATCGAGCCGAGCTTCGAGAAACTGGGCGTGCTCGCCGCCGGAGGTTAAGAAGGACTCGTATTGGCTCGCTGAGGGCGGATACATATCCCCGTCGGCATGACGGCCTTCGATATACCGCTCATAGAGTGCGTAGTGCTCGGGATTGAGTCGCGGACGGACTGTGCTCCATGTGAGGTCCTGATTTTTCTGCATCGTGCGCAGGTGGCGACGTTTTGCTGTGAATGCCTCGACAGGAACGCGCACCGAGATACAGGCGCTACAGCCTTGGCAATGGGGTCTGTAAATGTAGCGGCCAGAACGACGAAACCCAGATTCTGCGAGTTTGATGATTTGCTCTTCCGTGACCGGTAAATCGGGTGCGACAAACAGCGTTGTCGCCTCTTGGCCTTCCAGATAACTGCAGGGGTGGGGCGCAGTTGCATAGAATTTTAAGGACGGGAAACCGGTCATGGAATCAAACGCGCCAACTGTTGTACAAATTCGGATCGAGTGATGAGGCTAGCACCGAGTGATTGTAAATGTGAAGTCGGAACCTGGCAGTCAATGAGGCGGATTTGATGTTGATCAGCTGTTTGGCAGATTGTTGCTAATGCCGCCTTTGAGGCGTCGGGGACCCTTGACACCATAGACTCACCGAATAGGACCTGACCGATTTTGACGCCATACAGGCCGCCAACCAGCGTGTCATCAATCCAGGTCGCCGCAGAGAAGCCAAATCCGCGGTGATTGAGCGCGCTATATGCATCGCGCATGGTGGCGGTGATCCAGGTGCCTTCGCGATTCTCACGCTCGCTCGCACAGAGTGCCATGACCGCGTCGAAATCGGTGTTGACCCGAACCGTAAGGCGCTGCTTTTTGATCGACTGCCGTAAGCTTTTCCGCAACCGAAACGCTTCCGGCTGCAGGACGAGGCGTGGGTCAGGGCTCCACCAGAGAATGGGCTCGCCTTCGGAAAACCAGGGGAAGATGCCGCGCTGATAGGCCAGAAGTAAGCGCTCTGTTGAGAGATCTCCGCCGGCGCACAACAAGCCGTTTGGCTCGTCGAGCGCCTCCTCAACCGGTGGGAAGTCGAGGAGTTGTGCTGGAATCCAAGGGATCAGTGCGCGTGCTCGGCCAGATATCGCTCAGCGTCAAGTGCCGCCATGCAACCAAAACCTGAGGAGGTGATGGCCTGCCGATAGATGTGATCGGCGACGTCGCCAGCCGCAAACACACCTGGAATCGAGGTCTCGGTGGCACCTCCTTCGAGACCAGAGCGCACGATGAGATACCCACCGTTCATGTCCAACTGATCTTTGAATAGATCGGTGTTGGGTTTGTGACCAATGGCAACAAAGACTCCGTGCACATCCAAGGCTTGTGTTGTGGCATCGAGCGTGGAGGTGATCGAGAGTCCGGTGACGCCCGCATCATCGCCGAGGACCTCAGTGAGCTGGTGATTCCAAACCACTTGGATATTGTCTTTTGCAAACAGCCGGTCCTGCAGGATTTTTTCAGCACGCAAGCTATCGCGACGGTGCACAAGGACCACTTCAGATGCCAAATTTGAGAGATACAGCGCTTCTTCCACGGCGGTATTGCCACCACCGATGACCGCGACTTTCCGGCCACGATAGAAGAATCCATCACAGGTCGCACAGGCGGACACCCCGCGACCAAGGAACGCTTGTTCACTCTCGAGACCCAGGTACTGCGCACTGGCGCCAGTGGCAATAATTAAGGCATCGCAGGTGTAGGTTCCGGAGTCACCGGTCAGGGTAAAAGGCTTCCCGCCGAGTGCTGCGGTATGGATGTGGTCGTGGATCACTTGGGTGTCGAAGCGCTCTGCATGTGCTTGCATGTCCACCATCAATTGCGGGCCCTGTAGGTCGGGCTCACCACCTGGCCAATTTTCGACCTCAGTGGTGGTCGTCAGCTGACCACCCACCTGAGTGCCTGTAATGACGACAGGAGAAAGGCCGGCGCGCGCTGCGTATACTGCGGCTGTCCAGCCTGCAGGGCCGGAGCCAAGGATGATGAGTGGATGATGCACGATTGATGTGTCCTTCTCTGTTAAACTGCTGTGTTGTGATTATAGAGTAAAGTCCATAGCGTCATCCTCCAAGGAGTTCGGTTGAACGATTCCACATTACAACCTTGGTTCTCGCGATTGATTCGGCAAATGGCCGGGTTATTCGGCGTGAGTGTCTGCGTCTTTTTATGGCTCGCCTTGCTGTCATTTGATCCAGCCGACCCCGGTTGGTCTTATGTGGGGCCTGTGACGGCGGTCCACAATGCAATTGGTCCAGTGGGTGCTTTGGTGTCTGACTGGATGCTGTCGTGGTTTGGCTTTGCTGCCTTTGTTGTGGCGGGCTTTCCGTTGCTCATCGTGCATTGGCTTGTTCGGGTCAATGAAGCCGATGGTCGCGTCTGGCTGACGCGTGCACTTGGGAGTCTCATGTGGATTCCGGGCCTCAGTATTGCGTTGGCCCTTCACATTGGGCCACAGCCTGGCTGGTTGCCGATGGGGATGACTGGCGGCGGGATGTTAGGGAGCGTCCTTGCGCTTGGACTGGTTGCTGATTTTGGGGCGACAGGCGCGGCCTTAACGGGACTATTTTTGACTGTGTTGGGATTGACGCTCGCATTTCGGTTGCATTGGCCTGATGTGCTGGAAGGCTTGGGCGCCTTGATGTCTGACATTGGGCGCGGTGTGCTGTCATTCAGCGGCGCGAAAAGCCAGCCAGCGCAATTGAACATCGAAAGTCGCAACTCATGGTTACGGGCGGTGTTGTCTCCGTTACAGCATCGACTGATGCCTGGTCGCTTACAAAAGATCGTTTCACGGGTCGCGCCAAAGCCTCCCGAGGCCGATGTTGCACAGATTGAGGCTGAGTTGCTTGGGTTGGTTGCAGACTCACCGAGCGCACGTCGCAGAAATACAGGCGTTACAGACGAAGTGATATCGCCAGCCGTTGAGCGCTCGCACAATGACCGAGCAGAGCCGCCCATGGCACTTGAGACGCTCGATCGGGTGGACAGTGGCAGAACAGAGCCTCGGTTTGACGAATCTGTAGCCGATACGGTGGTCGCCGCACCTGAGCGCTCCGTGCGGATTGAGCCCTTAAACGAAGCAGCCGCATTGCTTGATGAGCGCGATGAACCGGAGGGGCAGCGGCCGAAGCCGAGTCGCACAGCGCTAAAATCGACGACCTCAAAAACCATGGCTTTGCCAGACTTGACGCTCCTAGATCCAGCCCAGCCGCCCTCTGGGAAGGGTTTTTCACAAGATGAATTGCAAGCCATGGGTGAGTTGCTCGAGCGACGCTTGGCTGAGTTTGGTGTTGAAGCACAGGTTGTCGCCATCAACCCAGGCCCGGTGGTGACGCGCTTTGAGATTGATCCGGCACCTGGCGTGAAGGTTTCACGGATTACCAACTTGGCAAAAGATGTGGCGCGAAGTTTGGCAGTGATTAGCGTCCGTGTTGTGGAGGTGATTCCCGGTAAGAGCACCGTCGGTATCGAGATCCCGAACCAACATCGTGAAATGGTGCGGCTGACGCAGATTCTCGACAGCGATGCCTACCGAAAAGATGATTCGGTGCTGACCTTGTCACTTGGGCATGACATTTCGGGTCAGGCGGTCTGTGCAAACTTGGCGAAGATGCCGCACCTGCTCGTCGCCGGCACCACGGGTTCGGGTAAGTCGGTTGGGGTCAACGCGATGCTGTTGTCGATGCTTTACAAAGCACGGCCGGAGGACCTGCGTTTGATCCTCGTCGACCCGAAGATGTTGGAGTTGGCGATCTACGAAGGCATCCCGCATTTGTTGGCTCCGGTTGTGACGGACATGAAGGATGCAGCCAATGCACTGCGTTGGTGTGTGGCTGAAATGGAGCGCCGGTACAAGCTCATGGCAGCGCTTGGTGTGCGGAACTTAGAAGGATTCAACAGTAAGATTCGTGAGCACCAAGAGGCGGGGACGCCCCTAACCGATCCGACCTTTGTGCCGCAGGGATTTGATCCAAATGAGGCGGCGCCCGAGCTCGGGACACTTCCGTTTATCGTTGTAGTCATCGATGAATTCGCTGACATGATGATGATTGTCGGTAAAAAGGTCGACCAACTGATCGCACGCCTGGCGCAAAAAGCGCGCGCCGCTGGGATTCACTTGATTCTGGCGACACAGCGGCCTTCGGTTGATGTGATTACCGGATTGATTAAGGCGAATATTCCAAGCCGGATCAGTTTCCAAGTGAGCTCGAAAATTGACTCGCGAACGGTCCTTGACCAAGGGGGTGCAGAGCAGCTCCTTGGCAACGGTGACATGTTGTATCTACCCTCCGGGAAGCCGATACCGGTGCGCGTTCATGGCGCCTTTGTCGATGATCATGAAGTGCACAACGTAGTGAATTTCTGGAAGTTGCAAGGTCAACCCGCCTATGAGGAAGCGATTTTGCAGGGCCAGGGTGGATCCGATGCAGGGGATGGGCAGGGCAGTTTGCTTGATGACGATGATGAAGCCGACGCACTTTACGATGAAGCGGTGGCCTTTGTGACCGAAACACGCCGTGCATCGATTTCGGCTGTGCAGCGCAAACTGAAGATTGGCTACAATCGTGCCGCGCGGATGATTGAAGCAATGGAAGCCGCCGGTGTGGTTAGCGAAATGGGCAGTAACGGTGCACGCGAAGTCCTAGCGCCACCGCCGAGGTGATGATGCGATTTGCTTGGATAATCTTCGTGTGTTGCGTGTTCCCTGGCCAAGCCGTGGCGGATTCGGCTGATCAGCTTGCGCGTTTGCTGGCACCGTATCAGCAATTTTCTGCGGACTTTAGCCAGCAGGTGACGGATGTGCGCGGGCAAGAATTGAATACGGTTGAGGGTCGCCTGGCATTGGATGGAGCGCGTCGTTTTCGTTGGCAAACCGGCGCACCATTCAGTCAACTCATCGTCGCAGACGGTGAGGTGCTGTGGATCTTTGACGAGGATCTCTTACAGGTCCAAGTCCGACCTCTCGATACAGCACTTTCGGCATCACCGGCTGCCATCTTGGGTGGGTCCGCTGAAAGTCTGGAAACGGAGTTCAGTATTGAGCAGATCGGCGCCGGATCCCAGGTCAGATTTGATCTGCAACCGAGAGCGAACGATGCAGTGACGGCGGGGGTGTCGCTTGTGTTTTCTGGCGAGACACTGGTGGTCCTTGAGTTCAATGATGCACTGGGTCAGACGACCGTGCTGACACTCGACTCAGTTGATTTCACGACGCCTGATCCCGCGCAATTTGTCTTTGTCCCGCCGCCAGACGCTGATGTGATGTACGCCTTGGAAACCGCGCCCTAAAGGGTTTCGCTTTGATCTCTCTCGCTGAGGGGATTTGCCTTCTGCTATCATGCGCGACTTATCGTGTTGGCTCGACTGGGCCTTTGACTGAGTGTGTAAGGAAAGACTGACTCCATGCTGGACTCCAAACGACTACGGACTGATCTGCCAACGATCGTGACTGAACTGGCGCGCAAGGGCTTCGAATTCGATGTAAAGGGCTATCAGGCTCTTGAGGACCAGCGTAAGTCACTTCAGCTGAAAACGGAGTCATTGCAAAACCAGCGTAAAGAAGGATCGAAGTCAGTTGGTAACCTCATGAAAGCGGGCCAAACCGCTGAAGCCGAGGCGCTAAAGCAGGAATTGACTGGGATCGGTGACGCGCTGTTGGCTGTTGAGGCGGAATTTGCAGCGGTGCAGTTGCAGATGGACGACATTGCCATGCACACCCCCAATTTGCCTCATGCATCGGTCCCTCCGGGAGCCAACGATGAGGACAACGAAGAGATCGCCGTAGTTGGTCAGAAGCCACGCTTTGACTTTACCCCGAAAGACCACATCGAACTGGGCGAATTATTCTCAGGCTTGGACTTTGATGCGGCAGCGAATCTGTCGGGTAGTCGGTTTGTGACCATGCACGGTGATTTTGCACGCCTGCATCGGGCTCTGGTTCAGTACATGCTCGATCTGCATGTTGAGGCACACGGCTATACAGAGACGTATGTGCCGTATCTTGTGGATGGCGCTGTCCTCGAAGGAACGGGACAGCTGCCGAAATTCAAGAATGATCTGTTTCGGATTCCACCAGAAGACGGCGGCGGCCGCGAGCGATACTTGATTCCGACCGCAGAGGTTCCACTGACGAATTTGGTCCGAAATAAAATCTTGGATGCGACCAGCTTGCCACTGCAGATGGTTGCGCATACACCTTGCTTCCGCGCTGAGGCGGGTTCGTATGGCCGGGATGTGAAGGGCATGTTTCGTCAGCATCAGTTTGATAAGGTGGAATTGGTGTGGGTGACACACCCCGAACACAGCTGGGACGCCCTGGAGGCCTTGCGAGGTCATGCCGAAGCGGTCTTACAGGGCCTTGGACTGCATTATCGCGTGATGAACCTTTGCGGTGGTGATCTCGGATTTTCTGCGGCCAAAACCTATGACTTGGAGGTCTGGCTGCCAGGGCAGGATCAATTCCGCGAAATCAGCTCGTGCTCGAACTGCGAAGATTTTCAAGCACGGCGGATGCAGGCACGTTTCCGGAACGCCAACGGGAAGCCTGAATTGGTGCATACCTTAAATGGATCGGGTGTTGCGATTGGTCGCTGTTTAATTGCAGTCGTTGAAAACTACCAAGATGCCGACGGCAGTATTCGGGTGCCTGAGGTTTTGCAGCCCTATTTGAAAACCGACCGCCTGGTGCCGACGGGTTTATAAGCACTTTGTGGGTTTTGGTAGCCCAGCGATGCGGGCTAATTGTTTGGCTGGACTGATAGGAAAGAGCTGGTGCAGATAGCGGCTGTTTCCGTGCTCCGGCCCTTCATGTTGTTTGACCCAGTTCACCAGTGGCCGCATCGCCGGTGCGTGTTCAAAACGCCGAAAGTACTCCTGCACAAGACCAATCATGACCCAATGTGCGTCGGTAAGTTGAATGTCTTCCGCCCCCGCCATGGATTCAGCGACTTCGACTGACCACATCGATATATCAGCCAGATACCCATCCGCATCCAGAGTCCAATTGGTCATGGTCAACTCCAAGTTCGACAGGGTGTTTGCTCGAGCCAAGTGATGAGGTCGGATGCCTCGATGCACCGGGCTGTTTCGAGGGCAAAGAGTGTTGCATCCTCTGAAAATACGGCGAGAATCACCCCTTCTGGAAGTTGGCTTTGGCACTGCCAATAGCCACCGACAGCGGACCCCATGAGCACAATGCGATCGCCTGGACTGATCCAGCTGAGGCAGTCGACAAGAGCTTGACGGTGCGTGACCAAGTGAATCATCAGGCGTCCAGAATACAGTCGGTGTTGGCAATGCAGTGACGTATCGTAGTGTCATCGACAATGACACCAGGGCACTCAGGATTTGGCGTCACCTGGCGCGCATCGAGACTGGCTTTGTGCAGATACACAGTCTCAATGTCATACAAGGGGAGGCTTTGTAAGCGACCACTGAGTGCAAGTGGGTGTTGTGATTCCCCTGCAAACTGCGGCAAGGTCGCCCAAAATACCCCATCGTCTTGCAACACGACAGACACAGGACAATCGAAGGTCGCTAAAACGAGGGACATATCAAGCATCTCGCGAACGCCCAAATGATCACCAGGGCCGTGTCGAATGACGAGTAGAATCGACTTCATCGAAACTGCACCACGCGATCGGCGATAACCAGCTGTTCTGTCCACTCGCCCAATCCTGCAAGTCGGATGGCAGGGAGTAGTTGTTCTGTGCGCACACCCCGACGCTCAGCTGCCGTAATACAGGCAACCGATTCGCACTGAGGGTGGGATAGGAGCGTTTGCAATCGAGCCACAAGATCGGACTCACCTTGCGGAATGTCTCGGTCTGCGCGTGCAAACAAGACACCGTCTTCGTACAGAAAGAGAAAGACCGCATGGTTGGCAACCAATGCGGCCTCAATCACTTCTACTGCACGTTGGGCAACTGTCCCCGAGTCAGGGGACAGGCACATCAAGATGGCAAATCGTTTCACTCGTCGCCTGAAAAGACGCCTAAGAGTGACAGAAGATGCGTAAACAACATGTAAATGTTGATATACAACGAAACCGTTGCCATCACGTAGTTGGTCTCACCGCCGTGGATGATCCGGCTGGTGTCAAACAGGATGTAACCTGATGCCAGCATGACCAGCATGGCACTGATTGCCAACGACAGCGCTGGGACTTGGAAGAACATCAAGGCCACAGTCGCCAACAGCGCGATGATCAGACCTGTGAACAAGAAGCCGCCCATAAAGCTGAAATCTTTCTTGCTGGTCAGAGCATAGGCTGACAATGATAAAAACACTGCCGCGGTCCCAAACAAGGCGTTGCCGACGAGCGACGCGCCACCTGGGGACTGCAGATAATAGGAAATCATCGGCCCTAATGACCAGCCCATAAAGCCAGTGAAGGCAAACACCAAAGGCAGTGCCCAGATGCTGTTACGCATGGCTTGCAACGCAAACAGTAGGCCAATCATGCCACCCAGTGAGAGCAACCAGTGCAGGGGTGGTGCATTGGTTGAGACGGCGAGTGCCGTCATGCCGGCGCTAAAAAATAGCGTCATCGACAGTAATAAGTAGGTATTGCGCAAAACCTTGCTGGCTGACTCGGATAACCCGGAAGCCGCTATGGTTGTAGCTTGCGTAATGCGATCACTCATCGAAAGATCTCCTTTTCATGAATCGATGTGTCATTAGACACTCAACTTTCGTATGAGTTCCCTATACTAATGATTCTTAAGCCCGATGCAAGCGCTTCTGAGTTCGGTGGATACCATATATTTGCTGAGTTTCAGGGTCGTTCCTAGAGCTCGGGTCGGGCCACTCTATTTAGCAACTGGGTTATGGCCAGATGACGACATCCTGCCTAGCCTTTACTATACCGCCCGTTTGGAGGACTTCTATGAAATCGTATCAGTGGATGACATCGTTACTAGAGCGGGGCATCGCACTTGCGCTCCTGTTGTTTGGGGCGACCATGGTGGCTTTGTTGGCTGGCCTTGTCTTTGTGTTGGCATCGCAAATCGGTGTCTTAGCAAAGCTCGCAGCGGCGGTCGGCATGATGTTTGAAGCCGGTGCCAATGTGGAAACCGTCTTCATCTTACTGTTGAAACTGATTGATCTCGCCTTGATCGCCGTATTGATCACGATCATTGCCTTATCGTCCTACCAGAGCTTTGTGGATGATATCGATCACCTAAATACGGTGGATTCTGAGGCTGCGCGCGGGATTCAGAAGCTTGGCATGATGCGTCCGCAGCAATTGAAGGGAAAGTTGATTTCGACGGTGGTTGGACTCTCATCGATCGCTCTGCTCGGAATCGCTTTTCAGCTTGGAGAGAGTTACAAGTCTGGGATCTTACTCTCAGGGTTCCCGCTTGAGATCCTGATTACTGCTGGAATCCACGTGTTGTTCTTGGCCACCAGCCTCACCATGGCTTGGATGGAGAAGGCTGAGGCCAAACATTAAAGTTTAGAGTGATTCGACGTAGGCACCAATGTTGGTCATGTCGTCAGAAGACAGAGCCGCAGCCTGCCCCCACATCAACGCACTCTGTGCGCCGCGTGTTTCGCCGTTTTTGTACTGCGTTAACATCGAAACGATGGCGTCTTTGGTTTGTCCCTGTAATCGAGGACCGACACCTCCTTCACCAGCTGCTCCATGGCAAGCAGCACAGGCCGTGTAAATCTTTTGGCCGAGTTGTGCTGGCGTCGCACTGGCCATCATGGCGCGCTCCGCCTCACGACGCTTGGCATCGTCAATCTGATACTGGGTGTAGCATTCGCCAACACATGCGCCCACGGGCGGATGGTTGGTTTCCCATGAAATCGACCGAGCGCCGATCAATAAAACCGCGGCTCCAATAAAAATTGGCACGACAATCTTTGCGTTACTCACAAGCTACTCCTGTGCGGATGTTATTTTGCCTACTTTGTACAAGAGTTTTGTCGAGTGGTCAAAACTTCTGCACCTTGGCGCCTTTGTTAGCCACCCAGCGATTCCAGAGGTATTTTTCAATTTCGACTAAAATGAGCACGCACACACCAATGGCTACCATGGCAAACAGTTGGTGCAGACTGATCGCTGTTGAGTCGAAAACGGTCTGTAGCGGCGGGGCGAAGGTAAAGAGCGCTTGTGCCAGGGTCACTACCACGATCCCTGTGATTACGGCGCGCGTACCCATCACGCCAGTCCAGGTCAGCGCACTCCCATGTCGATAGCGGATGCTGAATAAATAGAAGATTTCCATCGCGACCAGCGTGTTAACAACCAATGTTCGCGCGGTCTGTAGACTTTCCCCAGTGTTCAGTGCCCAGTGAAACATGGTGAACGTCCCCAGCACAAAGAGCCCAGAGACGAGGGCGATTTGCCACACCAATCGCCCTGTGAGGATTGGTGCGCGCGGTGGCAAGGGTGCGCGGTGCATGACGTTGGACTCTGGAGGCTCAAAGGCGAGGGTCAGGCCTAATGCGACGGCACTGATCATGTTGACCCAAAGAATTTGAACCGGTGTGATGGGCAACGTCATCCCAAGCAATAAGGCGGTCATGATAGTCATAGCCTGCCCTCCATTGGTTGGCAGAGTCCAAGCGATGACTTTAATCAGATTGTCATAGACTGTCCGGCCTTCGCGCACGGCCGCTGTGATGGTGGCGAAATTGTCGTTGGCTAAGACCATTTCAGCGGCCTCTTTGGCAGCCTCTGTGCCTTTTTGACCCATGGCTACTCCGACATCGGCCCGTTTCAGAGCGGGCGCGTCGTTGACGCCGTCGCCGGTCATCGCCACGATTTGATTGGTAGCCTGCAGTGCCGTCACGATGCGGAGCTTGTGTTCGGGGGTGGTGCGCGCAAACACATCGACCTGTTGAACCAGTGCAGCCAAGGCGTGATCATCCGCGACCTCGACCTGCTCGCCAGTGGCAACGGTAGGGCTGTCTGCCAGGCCTAACTGGCGCGCAATTTCCTGTGCGGTGAGCGCATGGTCACCGGTGATCATCACTACACGGATACCCGCTGTGTGGCATTGCGCGACTGCAGCTTTTGCTTCCGCGCGTGGCGGATCCATGAAGCCAATCAATCCAAGTAAAGTGCCGCCTTGCATGACGTCTTGCATGTGCAGGCCACGTGCCGCATCCGGTCCCTGGTGCGCAGCAATGGCAATCACGCGATTACCTTGGCCTGCAAGGCGAACCATCTGTTCTTCCCAGAAGGTGCGTTCGAGGGGCTGTTCCCCAGATTCCGTGTGTTCGAATTCGCACATCTGCAGAATCCGTTCTGGTGCACCCTTAATCAGTGTCAGGGTGGCATCGTCAAGCGCATGCCGAGTCGCCATAAATTTGTATTTGGAATCGAAGGGAATGTCATCGATTCGCGGCTCAAGGGTGCGAAGGTGGGTCGGATCGAGTCCTCCTTTGATCGCAGCAGACAAGAGAGCGGCTTCCATTGGATTCCCCTCAACCACCCAGCGGGTCTGATCGAAGCGAAGTTCGGCATCGTTGTTGAGAAGGCCAGCTTTTAAAATCGTCAGAAGCGAGGAATGCTGCCTTGGATCAACAGTCTCTCCGTTAGACTGAAATACGCCTTCTGGGGTGTATCCAGAGCCAGTCACTTGAAAGTGGTGTGTGCGACTGACGATATGCTGCACCATCAGTTCATTGGCGGTCAGGGTGCCGGTTTTATCTGAACAGATCACCGTCACTGAGCCCAAGGTTTCAACCGCGGGTAGGCGACGGATGATCGCTTGCTTTGCAGCCATCCGTTGCACCCCGATGGCCAAGGCAATGGTCATGACCGCGGGGAGTCCTTCAGGAATTGCTGCCACGGCGAGCCCGACAACGGCCATAAAGGCATCACTGAGTGGCACCTGTTGCACACCCCAGGCGACAGCGAACGCCAGTGCACTGATCAGTAAAATGACAAATGTCAGTTGGCGTGCAAAGACATCCATTTGTTGGATCAAGGGTGTCTTTAAAACGTCCACCTTCCCGATTAGTGTGCTGATCTTGCCAAGCTCAGTCGCAGCCCCCGTTCGCACAACAACGCCGAGACCCTGCCCGCCCGCAACGAAGGTGCCCCAGAACGCCATGCTGCGTTGATCGCCGAGAGGTGCATTGGTGGCAACAGGTTGGGGATCCTTGTTGACAACGAGCGACTCGCCGGTCAAGAGCGCGTCATCGATGGTCAAATTGGAACACCGAATTAATCGCAAATCGGCTGGGACCCGATCGCCCGCTTGGAGCGTGACAATATCGCCGGGCACAAGCTGATCTGCATCGATCGAGCACCGTTGATCCTCCCGAATCACGTGCGCTGTGGGATCCACCATGTGTTGGATCGACTCCAGTGCTTTTTCGGCTTTGCCTTCCTGAATCAAGCCAATGACTGCATTGATGACGACAACTGCGACAATGACCAAGGCGTCCGTAACATGATTGAGGAACACGGCGATGACCGCAGCACAGAGCAACACGTAAATCAGCACATTGTGAAATTGGGCAGCGATCCGAGCCAGTAGTGACCGCTTTGCGGTCGCAGGAAGTGTATTGGGGCCATACTGTTGGAGGCGATCTCGCGCCTCTGTGTTATCCAGTCCACTTTGGTGGCTTTGCAGTGTGTCGATGCAAGTATTGGGATCGAGATGGTGCCAAGGGGTGTGATCTGATGCGTCGAGTTTCTGAGTCGTCATGACAGTGAGCTCCCTAATTTGTTGCATAACTTACCAGTCGGGTGTTGCGATGCAACATTTCGACGATTATTGACCCTAACTTAGGCGCACTGTTGTGTTGCTCCGGCGATTCGATTTGGATCCAGACGAATTCAAGGAAAATGATAGACGTGTTTCGAAAAAACTGATTACACTCAGGCCTTTAGCTATTTACATTCGAACCATAACGACAACATAGGAGATCGCGATGAGCGCCGAAGTAATGATTTCAGAGAATCAGGCTCGCATCCGCAAGAACAAGCGTCGAATTTTTGAACTTGAGAACTGGGTGACATACAACACAGCGAACGCGATGTTGACGCGTTCTGAGATTGAAGAAAATCGGGCCCTGTTGCAGCGGAACTACCAATCCTCATTTATGGGTAACCGCTCAATGGCGTTGCAGAACACGGACGATTTGTTCCGTAGCCGGATGCTGATGCTCGAGGCGCTCGAAACTGACACTGCTGTTCAGCAAAATTTCAAAGGCTGGATGGTGAATCGTACCAAGCTTGATCAACTGGATATTCGCAGCGGCTTGAACCGCAAGATGCTCGAGATCAATCAAAAGATGGTGGAAGTGAATCGGCTACTCATCGAGGTCAACCAAATGGTGGCAGAGGCCAACCAAGAGGTCGTGGAGCGCAATGCCGATATGATCGTGCAGAATGCCGCGTGGATCGATGGCGAGCTTGACCAGTTGGCGGCTGCGGCCACGCCAGAAGCGAATCAGCGCGAAATCGAAGAAAACACCCGCCGCATCGATGAGTTCACCGCGCGAGCTGAGTCCAACGGAAAAATCATCGAAGAGCTGATGGTGCAGGTTGGCAATAATACCAAGGCGATCTTGGATGCCGGTGATACGATCGAAGAACGGCGTAAGCGCATCATGCAGAACCGAGAGAAGATCATCGCAAACCAGCATCGGTCTGCCGATTTCCTTCTCCCGTCTGATCAGTAAGACCGCTTAGGAAGAGGCCGCGAGCGTGGCCTCTTCTGTCACTCCTTCTGGAATGCTGTTTGGTGTTGAACGCACCAAACGCTCCATCGACATAATTCCGACGTTTGGCTTTTCCATCTCGGTGAATTCGTAAATAAATTCAAACACCGTATCAGCTTGGTCGGCAGCGACGATGACATGGAACTGTTCGACGTCAAACGAGCCAGCAAGGCCGCCTGCGATCACGCGCTGACCGATCGGATGGCCATTGACGTTATAGAAGTGGCAGGCATTGATGCCGCGCTTATGAAGCGCAGCAAACAGAAGATCCGACCCACCGTGATACAAGATCCCAGAGATCATCCAGTTCCATGTTTGGTTCGGGACGGTCGGCTTCTCGTGTTTAACGGGCAGTGAGTTGCTCATCACTTAGCCTCCGAGCTCATGCTCTTGATGCATCCGCTCAACAATGTGCGGAGGCACATAGGTGGCGGCCTGCATCAGAGGCGTTGCGTAGATGTAACCCATGCCAGGGGTGTCTAGGCGCGCGGCGAGGTACATCCGCTCAAAGATTCGGTTGACCTCGTCACGCGAGACCATCACCGAGACCACGTCGCGTTCGACATCGACGGCGACACCAAGAATACCAAGGCGCTCACGGACGCCTGTTCCCATGGCAGCGTGCACAGTGGCGCCCTGGATACCAATCTCAGTCAATGAGTTGATGACGGTGTCAGCCAGACCGCGCTGGACAACGCAGGTAATGAGGGCGACATCGGTAAGTACTGTCAGTTTACGTTTGACCATGTCAGAGTTCCTTATGATTTCGTTGGCACGAGTTGATGGCTATCAGCGGATTCAGCTTCGGAAGCGACGCGCTTTTCTTCTTTACGCATTTGATACTGCACATACAGACCGAGAGAGAGTACAGCAACGATCGGGCAGATGGATGCGGCGGCAAGGATACCGAAACCTTCGGTCGATCCCAGTGCGTTACCAAACCCGAGGCCCATGGCAAGTACCAATGGAACGGTGACCGGACCGGTGGTTACGCCCGCAGAGTCCCACGCCACATTCACGAACTCTTCTGTCGAAAGGACGGTAAAGAGCAAACCAATGGCATAGCCCGGTAGCAAGATGTACAGAATATGGAAGTCAAAAATCAGTTTCAGAACCCCCAACATGATGCCTGTCGCGACACCACCACCCACGGCGTACATCAACATTGATTTTTTGAACGCACCGTTAGTGAGATTTTGTACGGTTAACCCCAGTGCGTTGAGAGCGGGTTCCGCCATGGTCGCACCAAAGCCCAAAACCCAAGCAAAGAGAGCGGCGATGGTGATACCTACGCCAACGCTGTAAAGCGGTGAGTCGGTGATTCCCGGGACAGCAGCGAAGGCTGCTGGAATAAGGCTGCCAGACTGGTCACCCAGCTTTGCAAGCCCGTAAGTCAAGCCGACGTTGAAGATACACATACCAACGACAGCAAGAACGACACCGTAGTTAGTGATAAATGCTTCTTTCATGCGCTCGCGTAAGACCACAAACAAAACGATTGCCAAGAAAATGACCAGAGGCACGATCGCACGAACGCCCATGACGATTTCTGCGTAAGGGGTGACCTCATACCACTGAGGCGCTGCATTGGCTGCAAGTGCGGCCGCTTTCACGGCTTCAGCTTGTGCGATGATGACCTCTGGTGGAACGGTGAATGCCACGTAATAGCTCAGGAGCAATACACCCAGAATCGGGAAGATTGAGGCAAGCGTGACGATACCAAAGCCCGACAGAGACGAATCAGCGCCTTTGCCGGCTGCTGATGCCACACCAATGCCGAGAGCCAGCACGAGCGGTACTGTTACGGGTCCTGTGGTTACCGCACCGCAGTCCCAGGCGAGACCGATGATCTTGCTCAGTTCTGGATCGAAGAACGCATAAATCGACAAGGCAAGTGCTGGCGCCAGTGAAATGTAGATCATTGGCTTTAAGCTCCATGCGTATAAGAAACGCATGGTTCCAAGTACGGCAGCTAAACCAACGCCGAGACCCACCAGTAAGACGGTCGCGCCAGATCGGTCATTGAGCAGCGTATACAGGTAGGGTGCTTTCTCTGGGTCAACGATTGACCCCGCGACCTGCAGTGCGCCAATCGCAGGTTCGGCGAAGGTGACCCCGACACCGAGCAAAAATGCGATCGCCAATACACCTGGCAATGGCAGCTTACGCGGAAGGGTATTACCGATGACCTCACCAAAGGGCATCAAACCGAGTTTGAGACCTTCCATGAAGAGCATCAAACCGACCATGACGGCTAACAAGCCACCTGCGATCAATGAGGCATCGGAGACGGACTGTCGCAACACGAAATACTGAAAGAGTCCTAGGTAGACAGCCAATGGAACGACGGCTTGTGCCTGCTCCATGAATCGGCTTGAAACATAGGGTTGCAAGAGATTGAAGACATCATTTGATTTCATCCGCAGTTTTTCGAGTGGTTGCGGAAGCTCGTTTCCATCCCGATCGAAGATCGGTTCTGGCATTAACTCCTTGTATGGAACGCGGTCAGAGTCGACGGTGATCGCCTGAACGTAGTCACCAAACCGTATTTCCTTTGCCATATAACGCCCTTTTATTGTTCCAGTGGTGTCGCAGAGTAAAAACTAAATGTCCGATATATCACAGGTTTTTATACAGACAAAACCTTCGGTGTGGTTTTTTTAATATTTGTTCTGAGTTTGATCCAAATCATCTGCTTTATAATTTGTTGGTATTCGTTGGATAAACCCACGGCCCCTCTGATGCGGGTCGGTGGTTGGTTGCTGCGGCGTGTTGAATCTCGCAAGCAAATATCCTACTATGCGCGCCTTCGCAAAATCGCGAGCCGGAGGGATGGCAGAGCGGTTGAATGCACCGGTCTTGAAAACCGGCATAGGTTAATAGCCTATCCAGGGTTCGAATCCCTGTCCCTCCGCCAATTTGTATCGAGAAGCCACGTTGATCGTGGCTTTTTGCTTTTTAGCTTTAAATACCCAACTTTCAGATCACTGATGATCTCAGTATTGAGCAAACGCTCAGTGCATCGACCTGTATTGTCATTGCATACTAGAACCCTTCAACACACGTAAATAAAAAGGATTAATACATGTCTTCAATACAGGTGCATGGTCGGTGTCACTGCGGTGAAATCGAAATCTCAGCGACGGTGGACTCGGATAAAGTCATGGCATGCCACTGCTCGGACTGCCAGACCTTTAGTGGCGCTCCCTATCGCGCGGTTGCAATGGTGCCCGCTGAGGAAATCACCATCACGGGTCAACCGACGGAGTATGTCAAGGTTGCCGATAGTGGTAACCGCCGCTTTCAGGCGTTTTGCCCAACCTGTGGCACCCAGCTCTATGCCGCAGACAGTGAAAAGAAGATCTATAACATTCGGACTGGCTTTTTGGATGCTGTGGCTGAACTGAAACCGGCGAAGCACATTTTTGCGCAATCGGCGATTGGTTGGGTGCACGATATCGAATCACAGCCATGGTTTGAGGCCGGTGCGAATAGTGCGCCGTGCGATCCAAAGAGCGGTCGCGCGCGCTAACGGACTGTACCCTTGACCACTGAGTGCCTGCATCAGATCGCGATCCATCCGCTACACTTTGCCCTGACGAGGAGAGAGGAGTGTTGCCGTGGTGAAACCCTATCGGGTTGAGGTCAAGCAGACCCGGCGGAGTAAGTCGATCGGCATTCGGGTGAAGCCTGGCTTGGTTGAGCTCAGTTGCCCCCAGTGGGCAGATCAACACCTGATCGATCGTGTCTTGCGCGAGCGTGCGAGTTGGATCGAGCGTCAGCTTCAGGCCTGTGCATCCCAAGCGCCGGTGCAGAAGCCTGTGGTTGAGGACGGTGCAGTCTGGATGTTCCGAGGTGAGCCGCACACGCTCCGTTTGGCTCGGGGTTCACGGCGGACCGAACGCAGCGACGGGGAGATTCGGCTCATTCATCCAGACGCCTCACGCAGTCCATCAACGGCAGCGGTGCAGCTTGACGCATTTTTGAAGGCCGAAGCGCTAGTCATATTCACTGAGCGCACCGGAGTCTTTGCAGAACGGATGCAGGTCAGGCCAGCGGCTGTGCGTGTGCGTCGTTACCGTGCGCGATGGGGGAGTTGTTCGCAGCAGGGTGTGTTGACTTATCATTGGCCGATCATTCAGGCACCCGACTGGGTGTCTGACTACCTTATTGTCCACGAGTTGGCGCACCTGGTGCACTTTGACCATTCGCCTGCCTTCTGGCGGCTAGTTGAATCGATTCAGCCGGATTGGAAAACAGCGCGGGCGTGGCTCAAGGCAAAAGGGGCGCCCCTTTTATTGCCCTAAACGGTCAGCCGGCTTTCAATTCATCGAAGCGTCTCCATAACCACAACACTGAATGCTTGAAGACACGGAGAAGCAGATGTTTGGACTATTTAAAAAAGATCCTAAAAAGCAATTGGAAAAGGAATACCGTGCGTTGCTTGAACAAGCGATGCAGGCACAACGCAGTGGCGATATCCGTGGTTACTCAGAGCTGACGGAAAAAGCTGAGGCAAAGCGCGCGGAATTAGTCGCCCTAGATCAGTGAATAAAGAAGTTAACTAATCCAAGTCATCAAATTGTTACATACTTGACGGCATCCTCCTCGCGGGTGAGTCGTTCTCTGCGTGGTCCTTGCAGCGGTTCAGCTGAGAACGAATTCGGGTCATCGCTGAGGGCGGCATTGTTGCTCGTCGAGTTTGGTAGCGCACTATGAACACATCTGCAGATCTCATTGTTATTGGTTCCGGAATCGTTGGCCTCGGTGTGGCGTTAGCGGCCAGACGCCAAGGTCTGAAAGTACTGGTACTGGACCGAAGCGCTGCTCAACGGGGTGCCTCCATTCGCAACTTTGGTTTTGTCACTGTGACAGGCCAAGAGCGGGGGGCACATTGGGCTCGGGCGCGACGTTCTGCTGAAATTTGGTCGGAGATTGCACCCAAGGCCGGGATTTCGATTTGCCACCGCGGTTTGCTAATGGCCTGTCAGCGACCTGAGGCCTCAGCGGTTGTTGAGGCGTTTATGCAGACTGAGATGGGTGAGGGATGCCAGCAACTGACAGCCGCTCAATGCCATGCCTATAACGCACGACTGCGGGTGGATGGACTCGATTCTGGGCTGTATAGCCCACATGAGATTCGTGTGGAGAGTCGCGAGGCGATTGGGCAACTCACCTCCTATCTGCAGTCGCTAGGGGTTGTGTTTCGGTTTTCAGAGGCGGCTGTCGTCATTGACGGTGATACGGTTGTCACCAGTCGGCAGGCGCGGTTGACCGCCAAACAGATCGTGGTGTGTCCTGGGCCTGATTTGGTGAGTCTGTATCCCGATCGGATCGCAGCGCACGCAGTGGAGCTTTGTACCTTACAAATGTTTCGTGTCGGTGGTCTTGCGCCCGGTGTCTTTCAGTCCGCACTGATGAGTGATCTGAGTCTTGTGCGATACGCAGGCTACGCAGCATTGCCCGAGGCGCAGGCGCTAAAAAATCGATTGGCAGCGGAGCAGGCTGATGCCTTGGCCATGGGCATTCATCTGATTGCCGTGCAAGCCTTAGACGGATCCTTGGTTGTCGGAGACTCGCACGTGTATGGTGACGCCGAGAGCGTCTTTGCTGAGTCGCGTGTGGATACATTGATCTTTGATGAGTTGACGCAGTTATTAGGTGCTGCTGATCTCAGCATCACAGAACGATGGCTCGGCACCTATCCCAGTGCAGAGAGTCCGTGTTTTATTGACCAGCCTGAGGCGCATGTGCGACTCGTGATGGTGACAGGCGGTACCGGCGCATCGACGGCATTCGCATTAGGAGAAGATGTCATGGAGAGTTTGTTATGCAGCATTTAGAAGCCGTCGTATTCGATTGGGCCGGTACGTTAATCGATTTTGGTTCAAAGGCCCCCATGGGTGCCTTTGTCGAGAGCTTTCTCGAGTTCGGCGTCCACATTTCTGTCGCCGACGCGCGCGGTCCGATGGGCATGGCGAAGCTCGATCACATCATGGCGATCGGTCAAGCGCCACATATCGCAGCGCAATGGACAGCAGCTCAAGGTGGCATATTTGATGAGGCGGCCGCTGAGCGGATTTATGCCGTGTTTGTGCCGAAAAATGCAGAGATTATTACCGACTATGCGGATTTGATTCCTGGCGCGATTCCAACGATCCAAGCGATCCGAGCACAAGGTTTAAAGATTGGCACCACAACGGGTTACACACGAGACCTAATGGATCGCGTCCTACCTTTGGTGAAGGCGCAGGGCTTTGAGCCGGATAGCTTAATCTGTGCCATGGAGACCTATGCAGGTCGCCCAAGCCCAGCCATGATGTACCAGACGTTTCTCAATCTGCAGATCACAGCCTCAGCGCACGCAGTGAAAGTCGATGATACGGAAGTGGGCATTTTAGAAGGCTTGTCAGCCGGTGCTTGGACGGTTGGTATTGCAGGTACTGGGAATGTGATGGGCTTGTCGGAGGCGGAGTTCAACGCACTCACGCCAGAAGAGCGTGATGATCGGTTGGATGAGGCACGTGAGATCGTCGCAGCCTGGGGCTGTGATTATGTGATTGATTCAGTGGCCGAGTTGATGCCGGTTCTTGAGGATATCGACGAAGAGCTCGACGCCCTAGGCGACCCAGACGCTGACTGACGCCGGAATTGATTACAGTAAGCGTAAACGTGTCAGCCCGCCACGGATGTGGCGGTGCATACACAACTCTGCCAGCTCAGGATCTTTTGTTTTCAATGCGTGAATGATCATCTCATGCTCGGCGATTGATTCCACAAGATTGCTCTGATCGACCAAGCCCCGACTGCGAAATAAGAGAGATTCCTTCATCACTGTTTCGATCATTTGCGCGAGTCGTGGTGAATTGGCTGCCTGGTGAATGATTTGATGGAAGGCGATGTTCAATTCGTAATAGGCCGCAAACTCGCTTTGCTCAGCCGCCAGTTTCATCTTTTTGTGGAGCTTAATCAGTGCGTCCAAACTCGTTTGTGTGATCCGAGTTGCCGCTAGATACGCCGAGCGAGCCTCAAGGATCGTGCGGATTGAATAGATTTCATCGATTTCACTGAGTTTTAACTCGCGGACCACAATGCTGCGTGTTCCCACGCGCTGAAGAAGCCCATCGGCAATGAGGTCCTTGATTGCGTCACGGATTGGTGCCCGTGACATCCCCAAACGATCAGCCAAATCCCGCTCGGTGATTTTTTCGCCTGTCGCTAGGGTCCCATCGATAATTAACTCTTCGATCAGGTTGCGGGCACGCATTCCAAGTGATTGTGGTTGATCCATGGGTAACTCCATTTCGGTATACCAAAAAAACAGTGCCTGACTCATCACATGAATTGAGCTTCAGGTCGTAGGCACATGCTGCCCCTGCGAAGCCGAGATATTTTCATGATTTGTCTTCTGAATCCGTTGCGCTCGGCTCATTTTGTATGCAACATACCAACAACTTGGTATACCAAGGCTAACAATAAAAGCAACCATACATTGGAGTACACTTCATGATAAAGCAGTTAAAGCTTGGCGTAATGGCAGGTGTTCTTGCATCGGCATTATCTGGTTTCGCGCAGGCTGCCCCCGAATACAAGCTCACGTTTTCAACCTATTGGCCGACATCGTACAACTATCTGATTGATCCGATCTTCACGTACGCAGAAAAGGTCAAAGAGCGGACCAACGGCCGAGTTGAAATTGAAATCTTTCACTCTCAGCAATTGTTCGGTGGTAAAGAAGAGTTTGCCGCACTCGAGCGTGGTGACATCGATATGTCAGCGCCGATGGACACTTACAACACCGGCGCGATTCCTGAGCTCGGAATCGCCAGCATGCCATTCTTGTGGCCGAGCCCGCGTGCAATGCAGACAAGCTTAGATGCTGGACTTTGGGATCTCGGTGTTAATCAGGCGATGGAAAAGCGTGGAGTCAAAGTACTCAACGTCGCAGCCGGTGGACCATATCAGTTTTACGGTAAGGGTTTTGAAATCAAGAAGCCGTCAGACTTGAAGGGTAAAAAGATCGCCGTCAGTGGCACTGCTGCAAGCCGGGCCATGGAACTGATTGGTGCATCACCGACGTCGATGAGCTCAGGTGATTTATATGTCGCACTGCAACGGGGAACGATTGACGCCACGTCACGGCCGCTGATCACAGGTATTGGTCGTAAGCTGTATGAAGTGTTGGATAATGTCACCGTGGTCAACATGTCCTACTTTGCAACCGCCTTGGCAATCAATCTCGATACTTGGAATAAGTTGCCTGCAGACATCCAAAAGATCATGCAAGAAGCCGCGAATGAGCGTGGACAGCAACAACTCGAGATGCTTGAGTCGTACATGGCGGAAGCAGAAGCATTGTTCGAGAAGAACAAAGTCAACTACCACGTGGCGACAAAGGATGAGCTCGGGACTTTCCAAACTGCGGTGAATCCAGTGTATGACTGGTGGAAAACGCAGGTTCCGGACGCTGACAAGTACATCGAGTTCGCGAAAAAGAATCAATAAGTTCAAACCCTGTTGAATCCGCCCGGCTTGTCCGGGCGGTTTGAGGTATGTATGTCTGCCATTGTGCAAGTTCTCTCTTTGATCACGTTGCGGTTGGCGCAGGCTGCCATTCTTGGAACGTTAGCAATCGTTAGTTACGAAGTGATTGCTCGGTATGTATTTAATAGCCCCACACAGTCCTCCTTAGAAGTCACTGAATACTTTTTGGTGGCGATGGGTTTTCTGTCGCTAGCGGCGATCTCCAGCGCCAAAGGACACGTGGCAGTTGATTTGTTGACGTCTCAGTTATCAATTGCATGGCAGCGTGTATGCCAAGTGTTGGTACTACTAATTACCGCAATCTTTGCAAGCATTGTGACCTGGTTCGGTGTTGATATGACTTGGCATGCGTACGTATCACAAACCGTATCGTCCTCGCTACTGTCGTTCCCAATGTGGATCGCGTATCTGAGTATCCCACTTGGATTCTTTGCGTTAGCCCTAGAGTCCATCGCGCAGTTGCTTGAGCTGCCAATTCGAGAGAGCCGATAATGGATAGCACAACCATTTCATTTATTATAATTGCGTCACTGTTCGCTTTGATGGCGATTGGTGTCCCTGTGTTTGTTTCTCTCGGGGTCGCAAGCGTTGTTGGCATTGTTCTACTCCAAGGGTTCGAGGCTTTATCTGCGATCCCTGGTGTGATGTATGACCGAATGGCGACCTTTACATTAGTGGCGGTTCCCTTGTTCATCCTGATGGGCGAAATTATTTTCGTGTCAGGCCTTGGCGGCGACATTTACCGCGCCATTCGCATCAGCTTACATCGCATCCGAGGCTCACTTGCGGTGGCGAGTGTCTTCGCGTGTGCTGTCTTTGGCGCAATGTGTGGTGTCTCTCTCGCGGGTGCTGCAACCATTGGAAAATTTGCCATTCCAGAGATGCTCAGAGCGGGCTACAACAAGTCGATTGCGACCGGCGTTGTAGCGTCCGCGGGGAGTTTGGCTCTATTAATTCCCCCAAGTGTTGGTCTCATCCTGTACGGCCTTGTCGCGGGTGAATCTGTTGGTTATTTGTTCATTGCTGGTGTGATTCCAGGCATCATCATTTCAACCATGATGATCATCTATTTGTTGATCCTCGGGTATGTGAAGCCTGAATTAATGCCGGCAGTCTCATTGGCAGAACTTGAGTCAGAGCAACGAGATAATCCTTGGATCGTGACCATCCCAGCTTTGCTTCTCGTGTTTGCGGTGCTTGGGTCGATTTATTTCGGTATCGCAACGCCGAGTGAGTCAGCTGCGGTGGGATGTTTTGGTGCATTGTTAATTGCCGCATACAAACGGACCTTGAGTTGGGAAAGTCTGAGTCAAATCATTCGCGATACAACCCGGACCACGGGAATGATATTAGCTATTTTGGCCAGCGCTCTCGTCTTTGGCTACCTGTTGACCCGTCTTCGTTTACCACAGGATTTGGTGGCGTGGATTGTAGAGCAGGGATTCAGTCAATATGCGGTTTTGGTTGCCATCTTTGTTCTATTGATCGTCATGGGAATGTTCATGGACGTCGTGTCGGTCATCCTGATCGCGACACCACTGCTTCTGCCGATTATTAAAGAGTTCAATTATGACCCGATTTGGTTTGGCATTGTGATGGCAATCGTGACGGAGATGGCGGTAATTACGCCGCCCGTGGGGCTCAACTTATTTGTGATACAAGGTATCTCTCCAGGAAATACTTCGATCATGACAGTGGCACGCGGCTCATTTCCGTTCTTTTTAATCTTGGTGGCTGCGGTGATCTTATTTACCGTGTTCCCAGGGTTGGTTTTGTGGTTGCCCTTTGGTTAGGAATCCAGAATGACAGAGACAACATCATCCGGACCTCTGGCTGGGGTCCGTGTCCTCGAGTTGGGTTCACTCATTGCAGGCCCCTATGCAGGGGCGATGCTGGCTCAATTCGGGGCGGAGGTTATTAAGATTGAGCCACCGACCATCGGCGACCCGTTACGTCGGTGGCGTAAGATGGATGGCGACACCTCCTTATGGTGGTACGCGCAAAGTCGCAACAAAAAATCCCTGACGTTGAATTTAAAAGATCCCGATGCACAGTCCGTGGTTCGCGATCTTGTGCAGACTGCGGATGTGGTTGTCGAAAATTTCCGACCAGGAACCTTGGAAAAATGGCGCTTGGGATGGGAGGACCTGTCGGCTGTGAATTCGAGACTCGTAATGTTACGTGTGTCGGGTTATGGGCAGACTGGCCCGGCCGCAAATAAGCCTGGCTTTGCCGCGATTGCAGAGGCCATCGGTGGACTGCGGTATCTCATTGGGTATCCAGATCGCGCACCAGTGAGAACCGGAGTCAGTATCGGCGACACGCTGGCATCGCTCTACGGTGTGATCGGAGTGTTGATGGCGCTAAGACACGCGGAGCAAACGGGGGAGGGTCAAGTTGTTGACGTCTCTTTGGTGGAATCGGTGCTGGCAGTCACGGAGAGTTTGCTTCCTGAATATGGCGCGGACGGAACCATTCGTGAGCGGACGGGCTCGAGCTTGCCTGGCATCGCACCGTCGAACACCTACCAAACAAAAGATCAGCGTTACTTGGTTATTGCGGCAAATGGCGACAGCATCTTCCAACGATTGATGCATGCCATTGGTCGGACCGATGTTGCTGAGGATCCACGGTTTGCGCACAACGATGGCCGAGCGAGAGATTCCGATGAGTTGGATGCCGTCTTGGGTGGTTGGTCGAGTTCAGTCAATTTGACCGATGCCTTGGCGATTTTGGAAGCAGCCTCCGTGCCAGCATCCGGGATCAACTCGGTGGCTGAGGTGTTTGCAGACCCTCAGTTAAAGGCACGCGGTGCGATTGAACATCATCAGTTGGCGTCCGGTGGTGACTTATTCATGCCAGCGCCAGTGCCACGTCTCACAAAAACGCCCGGTGTGACACGTTGGTTGGGGCCAAGGCTCGGTCAACATAATGCGCAGTTGATGGAAGAGCTCGGCGTGCCTGTCGAACAGATCGCAAAAATCACCGGTGGTGAGGCCGAACAATGAGCTTTGTTCCCATCCCATCGAAGCCAATCCTAATGCAAGAAGTAGGTATGCGTGATGGATTGCAAAGTGCTGGTCAGATGGTTGAGACGGACGACAAGGTGCGTTTTCTGAATGCGCTTTCGGAGCTCGGCTTTGCAAAAATCGAGGTCACCTCTTTCGTGTCACCCAAAGCGGTTCCATTATTGGCTGATGCAGAAGCCGTGCTCGCACAGATCACGCGCCATCCCAACGTTGACTATGTCGCACTCATTCCCAACGTCAGAGGGCTTGAGCGAGCGCTTGCCACCGATCTCGATGAGGTGAATGTGGTGATGTCAGTGAGTGAGGCACATAATCTTGCGAACATGCGGATGACCTGTGACGAGTCCTTCGCACAGTTCGCTGAGGTGGTGAAGTGTGCGAAAGATCTGCGTGTTAATGGGACATTGGCTACCGCATTCGGGTGCCCGTTTGTGGGTGCCATTGCGCCGAGTCAGGTGCGCGATTGGGTGCAACGATTTCTCGATATTGGCATCCAGTCCATCACGATTGCCGATACCGTGGGTGTCGCAACGCCACATGAGGTGTACAGCCTGTGTAGCATCATACGCGAACGATATCCGTCGCTTCCGATCACACTGCATCTGCACAACACGCGTGGGCTGGGTATCACCAATGCCTACGCTGGCATCGCCGCAGGGATTGATCGGTTCGATGCATCACTTGGCGGGATCGGTGGATGTCCATATGCACCGGGCGCCACTGGTAATGTGTGCACCGAGGACTTGCTCCATTCGCTGGTTCAAGATGGCTTTGAGTGTGCTGTCGATCTCGACGGGCTGATCCAAGTCGCGAACGAGTTGCAGACGCTACTTGGGCAACACTTTCCGGGTTTGGTTAAAGATTCGGGACCGCGGACGCGTCTGCATCCGTTGCCTGCATCCGTCGCTGAACGCATGCAACGCTCGGATTGAAGATTCGGTTCGACCTTCCGATATACTCCAATCGGAGCGCAATCAATTGGAGAGGTCTGTGCGGAATCGATTATGTGTCTTCGCAGTGATTATATGGATCATTGGCGGGGAAGTCACAGCCGCCCCCAATCAGTTGCGATCACCTGTCGAAGTGGGCAGTCAACTCGGACAGACACGTGGTGATGTGATTTTGGCTCTGATGCCGGAAATTCTCCCTCAACAGGCATTGATCGCGCGTTTATCGAGCCCCTGGGCTCGGTTTGAGTTGACACTGAATGGTCAATCGCTCGGCCGGTTCCGGCCGGGAACCATTTTGGCTGTCACTCCACGCCTTGGTCAAAATCGCCTGCAAGTGCGTTCGGTGTCGGAGTCATCTCAACAACTTGAAGTACAGTTTGGTGCGATGCGCGCGGCCGGCGTTGCGACAGCATTGGTTGTGCTTGAACAGGGAGTCGCGTCACCTGTGATTGCAAGGACGCTGTCGCGATCGGTGACACAACGGATCGAGACAGCGTTGAGCGCTCGAACAGATGGCGGGATCGCACGCGTCTTTGAGTTGATCCGCAGTGGTGGGATTGAGGCGAGGCCCTTACCTACGCCACGTAACTGGCGCGCCGCGGGGGGCGGTGACTCGCAAAGTTCGGGAGGTGGTGACGGTGGCGATTCGACCGAGAGTCAATCTGACACCACGGTGTCCGCATCGACCGAGACTAGTACAGCGGCCTCTGAGAGCCCAGCCGATACAGCAAGCGAGAGTTCGGCAGCCGACAGTACAGCCAGCTCGAGTGATTCTGAGAGCACAACCAGCAGTGATTTTGACGTATCAGCCGATCGGCGCAGTTACTACTGATCTCCCTTGGGACTGTCTGTGCTGTTGACGTGGATGAGATCCCAACTGGCTTCGGTGCGCGGACCGAAGCGAATGGGTAAGATCGAGGTGCCGAGCCCGCCTGTTGTCAGCCCAAAATAGCCCCGCTGGTAACCTCCACAGTGCATATCGGGTGGCGCCATGGTTGGAACCACCGGCGCGCCAATGAAGGGAAACGCAATCTGGCCACAGTGCGTATGCCCAGCCACGCTCAAGGACTCCAACTGCGGACCGTTCTGAATCAGTCCAGCCGGATCGTGGGTGAGGGTGATACTGCCGTCGACGCAATCCTTTGGAATATCGATGAATTGCCAAGCTTGGCTGTACAGATCGCCAAGGCCACGGATACATATTTGGTGACCTTTCAATTGGATCGACGTGACTACGTTTTCAAGCAAGGTAATCGCTCCGTCATCGAAGGTGCGGTGCCATTGTCTCGTTTCAGGTTGGTCATGGTTTCCGAGTACGGCAAATGCAGGCGTCGGAAAGGCGAGCGCGTCGAGCGCTCGCACCACGGCTTCAGGCTTCGGCGCGTTTGCGTCCGCATTCAGGTCGAGGTAATCACCGACGAAGAGAATGAGATCGGGCTTCGCTTCGATGAGTTGTCGTTTGATGCGACTGAGTTGGCTGAGATCCTCAGGCGCTTTGAAATGAAAATCTCCCAACACCGCAAGGCGCATGGTGGGGAGGTTAGGATCTGTCACGAACCATTGTCTCACCACAGGGTCGATGTTCCCATGTCGGCCGAGACTGATCAGCCCGACCACCACACAAAGCGGCAATGCAATTAGGATGAAGCGCCATCGCATCGACATCAGTGCGCCTCGATTTCAAGGCGTTTGATGGGCTCTGAAATCAGCCAGCGTGCCAAGATGCCGGTGAGGCAGAAGGTCGCGATCAGCCAGATTAGTTGTTCTTCGAAAACCAGTGAGAACAACACCCCGATGAGCAGACTGATGGCGGTCATCATGGAGCCAATCACGGTTGCAGCCACACCGGCAATGGATCCCATAGGCTCCATGGCAACCGATTGTAAATTTGCGAACGTCAGTCCCATCAGAAATAGCACCGGTACGATGTAGAGTAACCAAGCGATGAGATCCGGTTCCCAGCCAACCGTCATTGCGCCAAGGTGCAGCGCTGACCAAATGATTTGACCGTTGAACGCCAGCCGACAAATGCGCTCCATCCCGTGTTGTCTGACGATCTGCGCATTCACAAGCGAGGACAGCGCAATGGCCACTGCCGTGGCTCCGAACAATACGGCAAACCAGTCGCCGGTTTTGTAGATCGTTTGGAAGATCTGCTGAACCGCACTGAGGTAGCTAATCAATCCACCGAAACTAATTCCTGCAGCCAACGTGAAGCGCATCGATTTGCCGGTGCGAAGCACCGCCTGAATCGCAGTGCCAATAAACCGAAGCGAAAACGGTTGCCGTTCGGTGTGCGTTTCTGGCTGGCGAACGCCAACCCAGAGCATCATGCTCAGCGCAAATCCAGCTAAGACGGCGAACATCGCATGCCAGTCTCCGAGCCAAAGCACCATTTGACCAATCATCGGGGCAAAGATGGGTACGAGAATAAAGATAGTCATGACAAACGACATCGCCCGTGCCATTTCAGTACCACTGAAGCGATCTCGGATCATGGCCTGCGTCACAATGCGCGCAGACGCCGCGCCAAAGCCTTGGATCAGTCGGCCGAGTACGAAGACCGCGAATTGATCCGCAACCGCACAGACGAGGGTGCCGACGAGAAATACACCGAGGCCGATTTGAATAGCGGGTTTCCGACCAATGGCATCGGAAAGCGGACCAAAAAACAGCTGTCCGATCATGAGTCCGGCGAAAATCCCGAGAATGATCCAGGGTTTCTGCCAGCTTTCTGTGAAGGCAAAATCGATCGCGATAGCGTCCATTGCCGGCAGCATCATATCGATCGCTAACGCAATGGTGGCCATCAAAAGGGCAGAGATGGCGATGAATTCCCGAGGCCCTGCGACCTTGTTGCGTGGTGTCATGATTGAACCCGTTGAGAAGGTGCGCGAAGCACCGTATTGTTGAGTCTACCGATCATGAAGGAATCACACCATGCACAGTACGATAGTTTCCGCGGACTGGTTAGCCGCTCATCTTGAAGACGCTGATTTACGCATTCTTGATGCTTCGTACTTCTTGCCCAATGTGAGTCGCAATGCCGATCGGGAGTTTGTGGAAGGGCATATTCCAGGTGCGCTCCGTTTCGATATTGAAGAGATCAGCGACCCTACGGCCTCTCTGCCGCATATGTTGCCGGATGCGGATTTGTTTGAACATGCGATGCAAGGCTTGGGTGTGGGTGAGGGAATGCAGGTTGTGGTGTATGACACACAGGGCCTTTTTTCAGCAGCACGGGCGTGGTGGATGTTTCGCTATTTTGGTCACGACTCGGTCGCCGTCCTAGATGGTGGCATGCCGGCTTGGGTTGCCGCAGGGGGTGGACTGCAAACTGGTCGTGGCAAGGTGCGTACACCACCGTATCCTTTTCGTGCCAAGGCCCGCGCTGGCTGGGTCGTCGATGCGGAGACCATTGCAGCCGATCTCACACATCACACCATGCTGATTCTTGATGCCCGTGCAAGTGGGCGTTTTCAGGGGCGTGATCCAGAACCGCGTGCCGGCATGCGAGCTGGTCATATTCCAGGCAGTACCAATCTGCCATTTGTCGAGCTTTTGGATCCAGAGACCAAGCAACTGAAATCCAAAGCCGAATTACAGGACATTTTTGACAATGTAGCGGTTGGTGATCAGCCGGTGGTCGTCAGTTGCGGTTCTGGAGTGACGGCCTGTGTGCTGGCGCTTGGGTTGGAGGTCTGTGGCATGCCAACACCGAAGCTTTACGATGGATCCTGGTCGGAGTGGGGCACGCGCGAAGACCTACCAATTGAGCAGGGCGCATAGCGCGCCCTGCAAGGGCGACCTCAGGGTCTTAGAGATTCTCAAATACGCAGGCAATTCCTTGGCCGCCGCCGATACACATGGTCACCAGCGCATAGCGTCCATTGATCCGTTTGAGTTCGTAAAGGGCTTTGGTGGCGATAAATGCACCAGAGCAGCCAACAGGGTGGCCCAGCGCGATTGCACCGCCATTGGGGTTGGTTTTTGTCATGTCGAGGCCAAGTCCTTTGGCGACAGCGAGTGCCTGGGCGGCAAAGGCCTCGTTTGATTCGATGACATCCATATCCGCCAGACCCAATCCTGCTAACTGCAGTGCTTTTTGGCTCGCTGGGATCGGACCTTCGCCCATGATGTCGTTGGCAACACCCGCCAACGCGTAGGAGACCAGTCGTGCCATGGGTTGATGGCCATCTGCCTCTGCCTTGGCACGATTTGCCAAAACCAAGAATGCAGCACCATCGTTGATGCCTGATGCATTGCCGGCAGTGACCGTGCCGTCTTTTTGAAACGCAGGACGCATCTTGGCTAAGTCTTCGATGGTTGTTCCTGGACGCACATGTTCATCGGTATCAATGACGACCTCACCTTTTCGTGTGGTTTTCACGATCGGTACGATTTGTGACTTGAATCGACCCTCTGCAATCGCTGCCGCTGCGCGGCGATGGGATTCCACTGCGAATGCATCCTGCTCCTCACGTGATAGATTCCATTTGGTGGCCAGATTCTCCGCTGTGATGCCCATATGACCGGCCCCAAAGGGGTCCGTCAGTGTGGCCACCATCATGTCGATTAATTCAGCCGAACCCATCCGCTTACCGAAACGCAGATCGGGACTCATGTAACCGCCTTGCGACATCACCTCAACACCGCCACCGGCGCCATAGGTAATGTCTCCAAGCATGATCTGTTGCGCGGTAGTGACGATCCCCTGCAAACCACTTGAACAGAGTCGGTTGACAGTGAGCGCAATGGAATGCATCGGCATCCCGGCTTCGATGGCGACTGACCGCGCGACATACGCGAAGCGAGAGTTGGTTGGAATACAGTTGCCACAGGTCAACGATTCGATCTGATTTGCATCGACTCCTGAGCGGGCGATGGCTTCTGCCAGCACGGTCGCGCCGAGTGTTTGAGGATCCTGATCGGAAAGTCCACCGGCAAAGGTGCCAATTGGGCTGCGAGCAGCCGAAAGTACGACCACGTCATGTGTCATTATGCTGTCCTTATTATGCGTGTGTTCTCGTGTTGTACTCTTGGCCGTCTCGCGGATCAATGCACCCTTGGTTGATGCGACCAAAGCCCTCCTGTAGCCTGCGCACTCTTTTTGCAAGTGCACAACAAGGGACTGTCATGTACGACAAGCTGATGCGGGAATGGTTCGGGAACACCCGTGGCGATCTGATTTCTGGCCTGGTAGTGGCACTGGCGTTAGTGCCCGAAGCGATTGCATTCTCGATCATTGCAGGGGTTGATCCGAAGGTCGGTCTCTATGCCTCGTTTTGTATCGCCGTGGTGATCGCGATCACCGGAGGTCGCCCTGGCATGATCTCAGCTGCGACCGGTGCGATGGCTTTGTTGATGGTGACATTGGTCGCTGAGCATGGGCTGCAATACCTTTTGGCGGCTACCTTGTTGACAGGTGTGCTGCAGATTTTGGCGGGCTATTTGCGGCTTGGTTCACTCATGCGTTATGTGTCGCGATCGGTCGTGACTGGCTTTGTGAATGCCTTGGCGATCCTAATTTTTATGGCGCAGTTACCAGAACTGATCGATGTCACATGGCACGTGTATGCGCTGACCGCACTTGGTCTGGTGATTATCTATGGATTTCCATACATCCCCAGAATCGGCCGATCGATCCCATCACCGTTGGTCTGCATTGTCAGTGTGACTGCACTGGTGGTGTTTTTGGGGATCGACGTTCGCACCGTGGGTGATCTGGGCGAATTGCCGGATACCTTACCGATCTTTCTCTGGCCAGACGTCCCACTGACGCTCGAGACCCTCTGGATCATTTTGCCCTATGCCATGTCGTTGGCAGTCGTTGGTTTGCTGGAATCCCTCATGACCGCAACCATCGTCGACGATTTCACTGACACCGAGAGTGACAAAAACGTGGAGTGCCGTGGTCAGGGTATTGCCAACATATGCTCTGGATTGGTGGGCGGGATGGCCGGTTGTGCAATGATTGGGCAATCGGTGATCAATGTGAAATCGGGCGGTCGAGGCCGATTATCTGCGTTTTCCGCCGGGGTCTTTTTATTGGTGATGGTGGTGTTTTTGAGTGATTGGTTGTCTGTCATCCCAATGGCTGCCCTGGTCGCTGTGATGATTATGGTTTCAATTGGCACGTTTTCTTGGGATTCCGTCCTCAAGTTAAAAACGCATCCACCCTCGAGTTCGATGGTCATGCTCAGCACGGTTGTGGTTGTCGTCTTCACGCACAATCTTGCCATTGGCGTCTTTGTTGGCGTGTTATTGGCAGCGCTGTTTTTTGCCAATAAGGTGGGTCGTTTCCTACTGGTGCATTCGAGTCAAGACGCGCCACTGCACCGCAGCTATCGCGTGGAGGGACAAGTCTTTTTTGCATCCGCAGAGGCCTTCACCAACGCCTTCGATTTCAAGGAAGCCAACACGCGAGTCCGTATTGATGTGCAACAGGCGCATTTTTGGGATATCACTGCCGTGGCTGCCCTAGATAAGGTAGTGATGAAGTTCCGCCGAGAGGGTGCCGAGGTTGAACTGATCGGATTAAACGAAGCCAGCCGGACGATTGTCGATCGGTTTGGTGTGCATGATAAAGCCGATGTCGAAGACATTTTGCACGGCCATTAAGGGGGTCATGATGGAACAGGTGATTGGATGTGTGGATGGATCCAAAGCGACAGAAGCTGTATGCCAAGCCTCAGTTTGGGCTGCCAGCCGAATCGAAGCACCCCTGATTTTTTTGCATGCGCTTGAGCATGAGAATTTACCCATGACTGAGGATCATTCAGGCGCGATTGGACTCGGTGCACGTGAAGAGTTACTCGACACCCTAGTGGAGTTGGAGGCCAGTCGTGCGCAGTTGGAGTTGAAACAAGGTCAGTTGGTGTTGCAGGCAGTCCGAGAGCGGGCCGAACGGCTGGGACTCGCCAGTGTGAATACGTTACAACGTCACGGCGCCCTCACAGAGACGCTGGCGACTATGGAGGCGACGACGCGCTTGGTTGTGGTGGGTCGCCAAGGTCTCGCGCATGAGACCTTTGAGCGTGCCATCGGCAGTCACATTGAGAGTTTGATCCGTCTATCCGCGCGGCCCGTGTTGGTGGTGGCTGAGGACTTTAGAATTCCATCCGAGTTCATGCTGGCATACGACGGCTCGGCGACGGCGGATAAAGCGTTGCAGATGGTCGCCGCAAGCCCATTATTACAACAGATGCGGTGTCATCTCGTCACGGTTGGCGAGGATGCCGGTCCACTTGAAACAGCGAAAGTACAGCTACTTGAGGCAGGCTTTGAGGTCACCGCGCAGCAGGTGACTGGCAACTCTGTGGCGGTCGCATTGGTTGCCTATCAGGCCGAGAACCCAGTGGAATTAACTGTGATGGGGGCCTATGGCCACTCCAGAATTCGACAGTTTTTTGTTGGCAGCCAAACCACCAGCATGCTGCAACGTTCGTTAACACCGCTACTCTTGCTGCGTTGAAGATCAGTCTGTAAACAGGCGGAATGGCCGCGCACCGCGTGCAGCGCCAATCCAGAGGCTGCCAAGAGCCATGGCGATAAACCACAGAAGCGTCCAGCCCGGAATCGAGAGTCCGAGAAACGTCCATTGCACTTCGGCGCAACTGCCTGATCCTAAAAGCAGCGTGCCAAGGCTTTCTGTTAGTGGAAACCGTTCAATCAGGAAGTAGATGTCGGGTCCGCACGCAGGAACTTGGTCCGGTGGTAACGATTGAAGCCATAGCTGACGGGCCGCTAACCAGATGCCCAACACACTTCCTAGTAAGGCCGTGAGGGCGCACACCAGGCGGAATCGATACGATGGCAGGAGATACAACAAACAGGCGGCGGCAATCAGAGCAAACATGGCACGCTGCGCCAGGCAGAGAGCGCACGGCACAAGACCAGAGACAAACTCCATGTAGAGCGCGTAAGCCAGTAGGGCGATACAGGATGCTGCCATGGCCGATGCGAGATAAGGACTGAGTCGAGCCATGTCACCTCCATACCCGAGGAGCGAGTCTATCTCAAGTTTGTGACGCTTTGGTAGCACAAGGCGGCGGATTGACGGGAACCTTGCAACACCTTTCAGGTGCGACTATAGAGAGGATCTGTCAGATCAGTTGCCCTCTGATTGGCAAAGATTACTTTTTCTTGGGAATTTTTTCGGGTCCTGAGTAGTTCTCGATACCCGCGGTGAGCGCAAAGCACGCAAGCTCAATCGCCTTTGGGATTTCGAACTTATCCCCGTTGCGCTCGCCTTTCTCGTAGTACTGAATGATCCGAGATTTCAGTCCCAGGCGCTGCGCTGCTTCTTTTTGTGTGAGCTTCAGCATTTTTCGCCAAGCTTTAAATTCAGCGGGTTTCATGGTCAGTGATCCTCTGTTGAGCGGAAGTATACCCGTCACTGAAAGCATCACCAACCGGCAGGCGTTCTGCACGTCGATGCCGCTGGGTGGCACGCACGATCCAGTACAGCACCAACGCGTTACAGAGATGCCACAAGAAGTGGGTGCCTGATTCCCATTGTGAGCACAATGGCCCGTCGATCGATCGAAAGATCAGAGAGATCCCAAAGAGCGCGGCAGCTGCACCCAGATCGCGCTGCACAGGGCCCGGTGCGTGCAGAAGGGCGGCCAGAATCAAAAGCCCCCACGCCGGAATATACCCAACGGAGCCCCATAGGATGTGCGTCGGTATGAGCGCGCTGACAACAACAAACACGCTTAAGAGGGTCAGTGTCATAAGCCGGCTGAGGCCCAAATGAGTGCGATACAGTATCCAGATCGTGGTGAGGATGAATCCCTGAATGGGGATGACATCGAGAAGCAACGTCATCTTGGTTGCATAGGCATGGAAGGCACCTGAGCCCAGCCCGATCAATGTTAGCCAGGTGATGAGCATCCACTGTGGTGCATGGTTAGCACCTCGATCACGGGCGAGAGCCCAGGCGGCGACTAAAAAAGCAAGGTTCGTGCTTAATCCCAGTGGCTCATCGAAGAGGTTGGCGGTGATACGTTCGCAGTATAAATCGACTTCAGGCGGCTGATCTGCAGGCATCGTGTGGGGCTCCGTGCGTTGCGTTAGGGTCTACCTGATTTTATTTCTTTCCACAACTCATGCAGGTCGATGGCTGTGACCCAAAGACCAAACATTAAGGCAGATTTTTTGAAATTTTACTTTCATAAAGAGATATAAGAATCTGATAAAATTCAATATTTTTATATTGACTAAAAATTGATCAAATGTTCTCAGCCCGCATTGATTGCGGGCTCCGCATTTGTCGCGGTTTTTTATCCAAATAGTTATCCACAGGTTCTTTGGACAAATGATTTGTCAATGGCTGGGAAATTTTTTTCTCAGCGCATTGAATGTCAGGCCGCTTCCCGCACATAGTGAGATGCGAAAAGACAATAAGGATGCGTCATGCTTGATTTAAAAACTGCCAATGCCATTGCCAACCATATTATTTCCGCAGCGGAAGCCCGTGAAGATTTGAAACCCATGACCGCAGTCGTGATTGATGCTGGCGGTGCAGTGATTTGTGCGCAACGTCAAGACGGCGCGTCACCAATCCGTGTTGATCTCGCCAAGGGCAAAGCTCACGGCGCTGTGATGATGGGTATCTCCAGTCGGAAGCTTGGCGAGCGAGCTGAGCAACAAGCCTATTTTATCCAAGCGGTGAACGCGCTGTGTGACGGATCACTCGTCCCGGTCGCAGGTGGGGTCTTAATTCACAATGCCGCCGGTCAATTAATCGGCGCTGTTGGCGTGACAGGCGATACATCGGATAACGATGAAGCGCTGGCTATGGATGCGGTCGCAGCTGTTGGACTGACGCCTGTCGTCTAAGATTCCATGGGTTATCGAGCGGCTCTGTGAGCGCTCGGCGAACGGTCGCAGGCGCTACCGCCTCGGGCGATTTTGGGGGCAGGGACCGATCGCGACGGTGATAGGCCTCAACCCATCAACCGCAGATGCCTGCCAGGATGATGCGACCAATCGCCGCTTAGTGACACTGCTCCACGACCGTGGCTTTTCAGGCTATTGGTTGGTGAATTTGTTGCCCGATGTGGCGACGGATCCGCGTGCTGTGCGCTGGCATAATCGCCGCTTTTCGGCACGGAATCGCGATGCGATTGCGCAAGCGATCAATGACAGCGATCGCGTCGTCGCCGCGTGGGGTGTGCATGGTGCGAAGCTCGACTTCCGTCGCCAGATCTCGGAGATGGCGGATGCATTCTGGTGCTTTGGCGTGACTCAATCCGGTGAACCCAAGCATCCGCTCTACTTGCCGCGACATACAGAGCTTGTGCCCTATGACTTCACCGCCATCGCATCCTCATCGTCGGTTTGTTGACCGAGATAAATCACGGCTGTCTGGGACGTAGGACGTGGTTCTTGATCTTCATTTATGGCGTGCCACCAGCGGACAAACTCGTCGCGCGATAACTGGTGTGGAAACTCAGCGTTGATTTGGTCTTTAGGCGTCTGCATCACTTTCTCCTCAATTGGGTTCAGTGACGATCCGTGTCGTGGGCTACCACCTTGGTCGTAGTATCCTGCACAGATCGGGCGATCGGCGCAAGTCTTAGACAGCTGTTTGGAGCCAAGTCTTGGGTTTTTGCGTTTGCGTCCGATACTACATAAAGGGAGGACACTATGCGTTTCTTGATTGCGTTAATGATGGTCGGCTTGGCTGATGCTGCGATTGCGTCCGAGGTATGGCTTTGCAAACACCCGGCACGGGAGCGTGAAAATCTCACCTTTACCGTGGATGGGGTTGATACGGTCAGTTGGCGACACGAAAGGTTGGGAACCATGGATCCGTTGCGGTTGGTGGTGAATTCCAAGTCCTTGCTGACGATGGCGACACAGCGGGTGAACATTATGTATTCGCGTTTTTTCCATTTGGACAAATTCAGTGGGCGTATGGGTGAAACCACGTTTCGGAGCGAAACGTTGCGCCGGATCGAAGAACGCGACGCCAATTTGAATTGGGACATGGTCACCACTGTATGGCAGTGCGAAGCACAAACGGCGGCGTCAGCTAATTAATCGTAAGCGTTGCGACGATGAGCTCGTGATCGGAAATCGTCAGCCCCTGGTCGTCAACTGCCGACACGATGCGCGGCGCTGTCGCCTGAAGGTGCCGAGTAAACAGCCAGTCGATATGACCGAGCGGTGGCTTGGGGTAACCCCGTTCGCGTGGACGTTGTGTCACTCCAGTCGCATTCGCGGTGCCCCAATGGAAATTGGCATCAGCAAAGACCTCAAACAAAGGCTCAAACGCCTGTGGATGGACGAATCGTTCGGGATCCTCGGCGCCTAGGCGCGTGCGTAAGCGAAACGGATCGTCGACTTCAGTTGGATCGATTGTTGAAGTGTTGAAATCACCGCCCACCACACAGGCTTGATCCGAATCACCTAGCCAGTCCAATAGTGTCTCGATCGCACGAGCGCGATCATCGGGTGCGCAGTTATTTTCGAGGTGCACCGCAATGCAGGTCACTGGACCCGACTGCATTTGGATGTCGACGGAGATAGACATGCGTCCACCCAGTCGTGCCTCATGAAAGCGACGGTGCCACCAGCTGCCGTCACTGATTGGGTCGCGTAGGAGTTTCGGCTGGCGTAACGGGAAGCGGCTGATGATGGCATTGCCATGTAGGCCCGCCAGATTAAAGTCATCCCGTGGTTGGTTCAGTTCCCACGGATTGCCAAGCCCGAGCTCGATAAATTCAACCGCAAACACACCATGCCAACCGAGTGATTCACAGAGTGCACGCGCCGTGTGCTGTTGTTCAGAACGGCTCATGCCGCAGTCCATTTCGGTCAGTAACACCACATCCAGTGCGGCTGTTTCAATACACTGTTGTGCAGCCTCCCATCGCGTGCCGCGTTCAAGGTTCCATGCGCCGATTCGAAGTGTCTCCGGTGGTTCTGGGTCGAGTGGGCTGTGGATGATTTCGAGCTCAGATAAACATTGGAACTTCGGTGCCCAAGCGCTGTATGGCTCACCTCGGTCCAGACCGGCTTCCGCGGCGGCACGGAGCTCGAGATCTGGTTGACTGATGTGCTGTACGCGTTTTGTCATCATGTATCCTCATACTCCGACGATGGAGGGGTGTTATGAAACTGATTGCGCATCGTGGCTGTGCCTTACAGGCCCCAGAGAACTCCCTGGCGGGCATACGCTACACCGCATCTCGTGCTATTGAACACATAGAATGCGACATTTCTGTTGCGTCAGACGATGTGGCTGTGGTGTTCCATGATGCCTACCTCGGGCGGATGACTGGCGATCGACGGTCAGTGCTGGCCTGTCGGAGTGATGAGCTGTGTCGGATGCCACTGTATTTCCGAAACCAACCAACGCAAGAAACGATCCCGTTGGCTACGGATTATCTCCGTCTTGCAAAAGCGCACAGGTTGTTTGTGCATCTGGAACTGAAGGTGCATGACCAAGAAATTCAGCGCGTGGTCGATGCAGCGATTGCCAGCATTGCGTCGTCACAGATCGCGCTCAATGCTTTACGAATCTCGTCCTTTTCCTTGCCCGCGTTAACCTACTGCCACACCCAGTTGCCTGGTGCGGCCTATGGCATTGCCTGCCATCATCCGGTTGAGGTGGCGCATCTGGATTGTGCGGCGCTTGGTGTGGTGAGTGTGCATGCCAATGTGGAGGCCGTTCAGACTGCGGATCTCGCGCCTCTAAAACAGCGTGGCTTGGAGGTCTATCTTTACACCGTGAACCATGCAGCATCACTGGCGCATCTCAGCGCAGACGCCTTTGATGGCGTCTTTACCGATGACCCTGACGCACTTGCCAGCTTATGAAGCCGCCAAATCCCGGAAAGCGTTTAAGAGCATCTGCACGGCAATGGAGATCAAGATCATGCCCATCAGTCTCTCAATCGCTTTGAGGCCGCGTGTGCCAAGAATTTGAAATAAGCGCTCCGATAACATCAAGATGAGTGCGCTCACAGCCCAAGCGCCGAGTAATGCGAGGGTCCAATCGACGTTCCGTTCTGGAGACGTTTCGGATAACAACACCAAGGTTGCGAGAATCGACGGGCCGGCGATGAGGGGAGTGGCCAACGGCACGATCAGCGGCTCACCTGAGATCTCCTCATCGCCCATGATGCCGCCGCGAGATGGAAAGATCATGCGGATAGCGATGATCATCAGAATCAAACCACCACTGATCGCGACGGCCTCAGGGGACAGGTCCAGCGCCTTCAAAGCGAAGGGGCCAGCCCATAAAAACCCAAGCATCAGCGCCAGAGAAATCAGAAGTTCGCGCGATAAAATCCATCGCCTGCGAACACTGTCAACGGGTTTTAATACCGAGAGAAAGATTGGAATATTGCCTAAAGGATCGATAATAAGGAACAACGTAAAGGCAACAGCAAGCGTATCCATACAGAGTCCGAGCAAACAAAACCGGACAATGGCGACTGCGTTGCGTATTGTCAAACTGAACCCATGCACATTGAATCCGCGATCGATCCAGATCCAGAGTACAGACTGTTAGGAACACCACATGAATCTCGAAACCGTGCTTAACGTGACGCATTATTCCGATGCGTTGTTTTCATTTCGGACCACGCGCAGCGACAGTATTCGGCCTTTTAAAGCAGGTCAGTTCACCATGATCGGGATGGCAGATGATGATGTGTTACGTGCCTACAGCATCGCATCACCACCGGCGGCGGATTATCTTGAGTTTTTGTCGATCAAGGTGCCAGGTGGGCCGCTGACTGAGCGCTTACAGCATATCCAACCGGGTGATCAGATTGAGGTTGGGGATCGTCCTACAGGCACGCTGGTGATTGATAATCTGACGCCAGGTCGGCGATTGTGGTGTGTCGCAACAGGGACTGGACTGGCGCCATTTTTGGCGATTGTGCAGGACCCAAAGACCTTTGAAACATACAGCGAGGTGGTGCTGACCCATACGGTTCGTACGGTTGCTGAGCTAGCCTATCGCGACTTGCTTGAGTCGTTACCTCTGACGTATTACCCCACAGTCACACGCGAGCCATTTTCGTGCCCCGGGCGTATCACCGACCGGATGCAAAGTGGCGAGCTATGGCGTGATTTGGGGCTGTCACCTTGGCAACCCGAGGAAGACCGCATCATGATCTGCGGCAGTCCTGAGTTCAATCAATCGCTGCGTGACCAACTCTCCGCGTCTGGATTCAAACATGGAACCAACCGCGAAGCAGGCCAGTTTGTGCAAGAGCGGGCGTTTGTGATGCAGCGATTGGATGCCTAAGCTCTAGCGTTTCAACATTTCGATCAGCATCGAGGAGTCGTGGTCACCCAGACCATCCGCCATCAGGCGTTGATACTGCTGATGCACAACCTCAAGGCATGGCAGATTCAGATCGTGACTGCGGGAGGCTTCCGCAGCAATGCCCGCGTCTTTCGCATGGAGGCGCGCGGCGATGCCGGCCTGATAGTCGGCTGCGATCATTTTCGGACCCATCAGCGTCATCATGGGACTCCCACCCATTCCCCCTTCAATGGCCGCAAAGACCTTTGCTGGGTCGGCACCGAGTGCCTTGGCGAACGACAATGATTCGGCCACACCCTCAATGGTGATGACCTGTGCGATTTGATTACACAATTTGGCAATCTGGCCATGACCTGAGGTGCCAACACGTGTGACCTGCTTGGTATAGGCATCGATGACTTCCATCGCACGCTGGCATGCATGGTCTGATCCGCCGATCATGGCGACCAGGGTGCCGCCCTGAGCGGCCCACACACCACCGGAGACCGGTGCATCGACCATCTCGAGACCGGCCTTCGCCAAGGTGGCTGCCATGGTGGCCGTTGCGCTTGGATCAATGGTTGAGTGATCGATAATACAGGTCCCTGACTTGGCATGATGAATCACGGCATCCGGACCATCGATCAAAAGCTCTTGGACGTCGGCTGTGCCAAGCACATTGGTGATGATCAGATCGACATCTGTGGCGACTTCGGCGAGGCTGAGGCATGGAATCGCCCCTGCATCGATCAAGGGTTTTGCTTGCTGCGCAAACACTTCTGCACGTCGTGCATAAAGTTTCAGGCTATGGCCCCGATTCTGTAGATGTGTCGCCATGGGAAGACCCATGGTGCCCAAGCCGATAAATCCGATGGTGTAGGTCATGTTGTTATCCTGTGGGGGTCAGTTATCAGTGCGTGTGAGATGGTATCTTGCATGGCTTTTCTTCTGGCCGGCAAGTCTCTTTGCTGCAGAGCGTCCCTGGTGGGAGGCGGATGTGCGACGGGAGATCGCGACACTGCAGGCGCAAAACGCGGAGATTGAGGCAGCCATTGCGGCAGAGCTCGCAAACCAGCAGTCAGCACTTGTGGCGGAACTGAGCGCGCAAAATGCGCGTGCTCTCGAAGCGGTGGAGAGTCGCTGGCGTGAGCGTGATGAGGCGTTGATTCGGGCCGAGATTCAGCGCCTAAGTGACCTATCGCGGCCCTATTTTGATTCAGCTGCACCTATCCTCGATCCCTTTTATCAGGAACCGACACGAACCGAACGCTGACGCGTATACTTTGCGTTTTGATACTCCGGCGAACTGGATGTTCGCTCGAATGCTGACGCAAAGGATGTCTGTGAAACTCTCAACGCTCGCTACACCACAATGGGCTTATCCACTGGCGCTGTTTGGTATCACCTGCTTCGCGGTGACCTTACCGCTGACATCGATCGCGCTAGACGACTTTACGCCGCTTTTTATCACCACTGCGCGAGCGGCTGTGGCCGGCCTGTGTGCGCTTTTGATGTTGGCCCTGTTCCGGCATGCGAAACCCACTTCGGCTGAACATCGACCCTTGTGGATCAGTGGCTTTGCCTTGATCTTCGGCTTTCCGATGGCCATGGCCATGGGTCTGCAGACCGTGCCGGCCTACCACGGCGCGGTAGTGCTTGGTGTATTGCCCTTAATGACTGCAGGTCTGTCCGCTTGGGTGCATGGATATCGTGCCCCACTCGCGTTTTGGATGTGGTCTTTAATTGGGGCCGGTCTGGTGATCCTCTTTGTCTCGCGCGAACAGAGTGGGGGTGTCAGTTTCGGTGATCTGTGGTTGTTGGCAGCGGCTGCGATGGCGTCCTATGGGTATGTATTGGCAGGTGAGCTCTCGAAGACACGCCCCGGTTGGTGGGTGATCTCCTGGTCGTTGGTGTACGTGCTGCCATTGACGGCCGTGTTGCTGTTGCTTTCCTGGCCTGACTTTTTTTGGTCGCGTCCAACGCAGTCCTTGATGGCTGTAGGTTCGCTTGGGGTCTTCTCGATGTACCTCGGTTTCTTTGCATGGAACGCGGCACTGGCGCTTGGCGGCGTTGCGCGCATCGGCCAGGTGCAGTTATTACAGGTGTTTCTGACACTGATCTGGGCTTGGGTACTATTAAGTGAGCCCATTACGACTTCAGTCTGGGTATTTGCCGCTCTCGTGATGATTGCCGTCTACTTTGGCAAACGAGCCAGTCAGTGAAGCGAGGTCAATACGGTCTGATCGCTTGATGACGCGCGCGGTCTGGCCTAATGTGGGCGCACGAAAATAAGACCTGTCCAGTCAGGAGACCGATACCATGCACACCCGCATCGCCTTACTTCCGCACATGGGAATTCCACGACCTTACGATCAAACCCAACCGTTACAAGTGGTTGAGGCGACGCTCGAGGCACCTGGACCGGAGGAAGTGTTGGTTAAGGTGTTGGCCGCTGGCGTATGTCACTCCGATTTATCGGTCATTAACGGTGATCGGCCCCGTCCGACGCCCCTCGCACTTGGTCATGAAGCCGTGGGTGAGGTGGTCAGTTGTGGTTCCACTGTCTCTGATTTAAGGCCAGGCCAACGCGTGTCGATGGTCTTTGTACCTTCATGTGGTCACTGCGGTTGCTGTGCCGAAGGGCGCCCCGCATTGTGTGAGCCGGGTCTCGAAAGCAACACCCAAGGGACGTTATTGAGCGGCGCCAAGCGGATTCGTCATCAGGGCGAGCCGGTCTTGCACCATCTGGGAATCTCGTGTTTCGCCGATTATGCGGTCTGTCATCGTCGGAGTC
>CAZVNX010000001.1:97259-134448 GCA_964628665.1 uncultured Pseudomonadales bacterium
CACCATCTGGGAATCTCGTGTTTCGCCGATTATGCGGTCTGTCATCGTCGGAGTCTGGTCCCGATCGGCTCTGATGTTGAGCCTGTGGTACAGGCCGTGTTTGGTTGTGCGGTTCTTACTGGATGCGGGGCTGTACTCAACACGGCACGTCTGCATGCCGGTGAACGCGTTGCCATTGTCGGCCTCGGCGGCGTGGGATTGGCAGGATTACTGGGTGCGGTGGCTGGCGGTGCGCGTCAAATCATTGCGATTGATGCGAATCCTGACAAAGCGGACTTGGCGCTCGAACTTGGCGCGGATCATTTTGTCGACGCGCGCGATCCAGACGCGGTCGAGCAGGTGAAGGCACTCACTCAGGGTGGTGTTGAATTGGCGGCCGAGTTTGCCGGTGTGATGCAGGCACTAGATCTCGCGATTGAGGTCACACGTCGGGGTGGGCGTACGGTAACGGCGGCGCTCCCAAATCCTCAAGATCGTTTGTCGCTGGCGGCCGCGCGGCTGGTGACGGAGGAGCGGGCTTTATTGGGCTCCTACGTGGGCAGCTGTGTGCCATCCCGAGACATCCCGAATTTTATTGCATTGCATCAGCGTGGACGGTTGCCGGTTGAGAAAATGATTTCGCATCAGTTGCAACTACCCGAGATTAATATCGCGATGGAGCGTTTAGCCACAGGCCAAGCAGTCCGTCAAATTGTGTGTTTTGAGTGAGGTCGATAATGGCGTTATATGAACCCAAATCTTTAATTCGTGGTCAATGGACGAATGCCAGTTCCGGTCAGACCTTTGCAGTCATGAATCCAGCCACGGGTCAGGAGATTGCATCGGTTGCCGATCTGTCCGCAGAGGATTGTCGCGCCGCCATTGACGCTGCAGAAGCGGCCTTTCCTGCATGGGCTGCATTGACTGCGAAAGCGCGTGCGCAGGTATTAAAGCGTTGGTTCCATCTGCTCGAAACTCACGCAGAAGAGCTCGCGAAGTTAATCACCGAGGAAATGGGTAAGCCGCTTGCCGAGGCACGTGGTGAAGTGGCATACGGTGCTAGCTTTGTGGAGTGGTTTGCCGAAGAAGGCCGGCGCATCTATGGCGAGGTGATCCCACCGCATATGGCGGATAAGCGTATTTTGGCAGTGCGTCAGCCTGTCGGTGTCGTCGCAGCGATCACGCCTTGGAATTTCCCGCTTGCGATGATCACACGCAAGGTAAGTCCAGCGTTGGCGGCCGGTTGTACGGTGGTCGTCAAACCGTCCGAGGATACGCCATTGACGGCCTTGGCAGTCTGCGCGCTCGCAGAACAAGCAGGGATGCCACCGGGTGTCCTGAACTGTGTCACCGGTCTGGATGCCCCGGCGATTGGCAGTGTGCTGACTTCGGACCCACGTGTGCGGAAGGTGACTTTCACGGGTTCGACAGCAGTCGGCAAAATTCTTTATCGTCAGTGTGCGGACACCGTTAAAAAACTGTCGCTGGAGCTTGGCGGCAACGCGCCATTTATCGTCTTTGACGATGCGGATCTGGATGCGGCGGTGGAAGGGGCGATGCTCTGTAAATTCCGTAATGCCGGTCAAACCTGTGTGTGTGCGAACCGAATCCTTGTGCAATCTGGGATCCATGATGCCTTTGTTGAGGCCTTTGGTCAGCGTGTTGCGGCCTTGGCTGTCGCTCCAGGCGATCAAGCTGGGTCTGAGATTGGCCCGCTGATTAATGCCGACGGCATTGCCAAGGTGCGTGATCATGTGGCGGATGCGCTCGAGCAGGGTGCTCACATTGCAGTCGGTGGCGGCGATCATCCGGCAGGCCCCCTGTTTTATACGCCCACGGTGCTGACCGGCGTGAACGCCCGGATGCGTATGGCACAAGAAGAGACCTTTGGGCCGGTGGCACCTGTGTATCGGTTTGAGACCGAAGCAGAGGCGGTCGCGCTTGCCAACGATACGCCCTATGGCTTGGCAGCGTATTTCTATACACGAGATCTCTCACGGACCTTCCGCGTTTACGAGGCCTTGGATTACGGCATCATCGGTGTGAACACTGGCATCATTTCAACTGAGGTCGCGCCCTTTGGTGGCGTGAAAGAATCGGGTCTTGGACGCGAAGGTGGTCCGCATGGCATCGATGAATTCTTAGAGACTAAATATGGCTGCATTGGGATCGAACTGTGAGTGAAGCGTTTGAGCGCGGCATCAAAAAACGCCGTCAAGTCATGGGGGATGCCTTTGTGGATCGTGCCCTGGCCAATATGACCGAGCTCACCGCGCCGATGCAGGATATGGTCAGCCGGATTGCGTGGGATGAAATCTGGAATCGCCAGGCCTTGAGTGATCGGGAGCGCTCCTTGATTAACCTCGGCATGATTGCAGCCTTGAATCGCCCAGTGGAGTTCAAGGGCCATGTGCGTGGCGCATTGAATAACGGTGTCAGCCCTGAAGAGATTCGGGATGTGTGTTTGCAGATTGCTGTGTATTGCGGTTTCCCTGCGGGGCTCGACGCACTGCGTTTGGCGATGGAAATTATTGAGGAGCACTCGGCATGAGTGAGACGACAGAAACAGCACAGCCCGATCAAGTACTGGTGTACGTGCATGACCCGATGTGCAGTTGGTGCTACGGATTTGCGCCAACCTGGGATGCGCTCAAAGCGCAGTTACCTCGCGAGTTGGCCGTTGTCTCGATCTTGGGCGGTCTCGCACCGGACAGTGACACTCCGATGGATCCCGAGATGGCGATGCATCTGCGTGCGACCTGGGAGCGTATTGCCTCGGTTTGCGGCGTGTCATTCAATCTGAGCTATTGGGATCAAGATCCCTTGCCCCCGCGAACGACTTGGATCGCGTGTCGCGCTGTGATCGCCGCTGAGCGTGTGGCGGGGCAGGGTGAGGCCTTTATCCAGCGGATTCAGACGGCCTATTATCAACATGCGCAGAATGTGTGGGACCCAGAGGTTCTGGTGTCCTTGGCCGTGGAAGCCGGCTTTCGTGAAGATGCCTATCGAGAGGCATTACACGCGGAGGAGACGGTGGCCTTACATCGTGAACAAATGGAGTTGGCGGCACGTCTGCAAGTCGAAGGCTATCCAAGTCTTTTGTTGATCGCCGACGGTGAGGGATATCCAATCGCCATCCGGCACAATGATCCCGACGGGATGGCGCAGGAGATTCTCGATCTACTCGCAGAACCGAACGACTAGCTACACGGCAAATTCGTTACGTAACAGCTCGCTGAGCGCGTCCAAGGCTGGTGGGCGCATTGCGAAGGCTGCCAGCCCCTGCGGGAATATTTGGTCGCTCAATAGTGCCTGCCGATAGGCCTGCATCGGTGGCATCCAGCTGATGACTTGCAAGCGAGACCGGTACGTCTCGTAGACGAGCTGCACCTGCTCTCGGCTCGGTAGGTTGAGCCCGCGAAAAGGCGCTTGGCTATGGAACGGTATCAGTGCCGTGAGTAGTGGCCCTCCGTCGCTGAACACCCGATCCCAAGATTCGAACCGGATGCCAGACGGAGCGCCCTGACTGACGCTGTCTTCAAGCGCCAAAAGTAACGCCTCTGCGGCCAAATATTCAGTCTGCATACACCACCTTTTATTGTTGTCTTTGGTGATGGTTCGACAGTAGTTCAGTCGCAGTGCAACAAACAACTCTTTGCGAGCGCGTTAGGTCGCAAAAATTTGTGACGGATCCTTGAATGATTTGAATTCCAACGCATTGCCGCTCGTGTCTTTAAAAAACAGCGTGGCTTGTTCGCCCACTTCGCCTTTGAAGCGGATCGTTGGTTCGATTAAAAACTGGATGTCGGCAGCGCGCAGGCGATCTGCCAGTGCATGCCACTGATCCCACTCGAGGACTGCGCCAAAATGGCGCGCGGGCACCTGCTCACCGTCGACAGGGTTGGTTGGTGCCGCCTCGTCCTCTGTATTCACCAAGTGTGCGCTGACTTGGTGGCCAAAGAAGTTAAAGTCGATCCAACGTTCCGCAGTCCGACCGGTTGTACAACCGAGAATGTCGCAGAAGAGATGCCGTGTGGCTTCTAAATCTGTCACAGCGAAGGCCAAATGAAAGGGAGTGTATTGCATGGTGACCTCGAGGTTCGGAAAAATGGCAGTATACAGTGCGCGTGGTCACTGGCGGAATGGGTGCTTGGCCCGTGGATTCACAATCTCTGGAGAATACGAATGCAGACCTTGTTTGATCTCGAAGCCTTTCAGGCGGTCACCCAAGCATTAATGGATGCGTCTCCCGACCGTGCGCGTCTGGTCATGGTGGAAAATAACGCCTATTACATGCTGGTGAACATGCACATCTTTTTGTGCAATATGGCGGAGTTTGCGGACTGTCATGACAGTGAGCTGGAACCGTTGATTGAACAACTGGCGGCCGAAGTGAACCGGATCCAGCAGGTCAAGGGGTCACGTTGGCTTGAGGACTTCGTTCAGGTCAATCAACAACCCAAGACCTAAGTGAGCCACTCCGCAAGCCGTTCGGCGATCATGACAACCGGCGCATGGGTGTTGCCACTGGTAATGTTGGGCATCACGGAGGCATCCGCGATATAGAGGTTGTCGAGTCCATGCACGTTGAGCCGATGCGACACAACCGCATCAGGATCGTCTGCAGATCCCATTTTGGCGGTGCCAACGGGATGGAAAATCGTCGTTGCGATCTCACCTGCCGCCTTTAGCAGCTCAGCGTCGCTTTGGATCGATGGGCCGGGCTTATGCTCGGTCGGCGCGAAGGGATGGAGTCCCTCGTGTGCCATGAGCTCGCGGGTTTTCCGCATCGCTCTCACCACCACCTTTTGATCTTCGGGATCGGATAAATAGTTTGGGTCAATCCGTGGCGCGTCCGTGGCGCGCGTACCGCTGATGTGGGTATGACCACGACTGAAGGGGCGAAGATGACACACACTGGCCGTCATGCCAGGGAATGGATGTAGTGTGGTGCCCAGTTTATCAGCGCTCATGGGCTGAATGTGGAACTCTAAATCGGCGCGATCGACCGCATCGCTGGATTTGAAGAATGCACCAAGCTGGCTCGGCGCCATGGCCAATGGCCCGCTTTGGTTGTAGGCATACTGCAGCGCCATTTTGGCTCGACCCCACAGTGAGTTTGCCCGCTGATTCAGTGTGTCGCCTTGCGCCAACCGGTATTGCAGTCGAACCTGTAAGTGGTCTTGTAAGTTTTCTCCGACCCCAGCTGAGTGATGCACAACAGGGATCTCAAGTGCCTTCAGACGTGCCGAGTCGCCAACGCCTGAGCGTTCTAGCAACGCGGGGGATCCGATGGCGCCTGCAGCTAAAATCACACGTCCAGCACTCACTTGGATCCGCCGTCCGTCGCGAGAGAGCTCGGCGCCGATACAACGTCCATCTGCGAAGAGCAAACGCTCTGTCAGTGTGTGCAGGTGGACTTTCAGGTTGGGCCGATGCCGGATTGGGTGATAGAACGCCCGTGCGGAGGACCATCGGAGTCCCCGTTTTTGATTGACTTCAAAGTAGCCGACACCCGCGTTATCGCCCCGATTAAAGTCCGGTTGATCGGCAAAGCCAGCGTCCTGGCAGACGGTCTTGAAGGCTTCCAGGATCGGCCATTTGAGTCGCTGCGATTCGACACGGAGCTCACCGTCTCCGCCGTGTGCGTCGTCGGCGCCGCGATGGTAGTGCTCTGAGCGTTTGTAAAAGGGCAAGACGGCGTCCCAACACCAGTCAGGATGCCCCCAACCTTCGTAATCTGCGGCCTGACCACGCATGTAAATCATGCCGTTGATGCTGCTCGAGCCGCCGAGCACTCGGCCGCGGGGATAGTTCAGTTGACGCCCATTGAGGCCCGTTTGCGGTTCAGTTTGGTAACACCAATCCGTCTTCGGATTGCCCATGGTGTAGAGATACCCAACTGGGATGTGAATCCAGTGCCAGCGATCGGTGCCGCCGGCCTCAACCATAGTGACTTGATGGGTGGGATCTTGCGAGAGTCGGTTTGCAAGCACACAACCGGCGCTACCGGCTCCGATAATGAGTGTGTCAGTCTGGAGATGCTCAGTCATAGGGCGGCTTTGGCATGGCGATCTGTTGCGTCGTGTTTGTGATCGGATGATACAACACCGCACCACCTGAACGCGCACCGATTCCGGTCAGTGCACTGATCACCACTTGGTGAGTGACCATGATCAGCGGCGGGGCATCGCTGGACTGCTCGGACAGTCTGCGCGCGAGTATCGCCATCGTTTCCCGTTGATCTGCATGATCTTGAAAAAATGAGCTAAGACCCGCGAATTTCTCAACCGGACCAATATCCATGAGCGTTGCGGTTTCCATGCATCGACACCACGGGCTCGAGAGGACGAATGCTGCGCTGACACCCGCTTGCTTGAAGGCGCGACCAATGGCCTTTGACTGTGCGCGGCCCTCGGCACTGAGATTTCTTTGGGTGCTACAGTCGTCGATGCGAAACGCGTCCGGATCACCAAAGCCTGGGGCGATAGCATGGCGGATGAGGATTGCAGTCCCTCGCGTCGCGAGCGCTTCTTCGACGGTAATGACCTGGGCCACGGCAAAACTTGCACACAGTAGGCTCCACACCACAACCAGCTGTTGGATAGCGTATTTCATGTCCGCGATTCTCCCGATACACTCGCGCTCTTTTGTTTGGAGTCTGACTATGAGTGCGGCCGAGTGGTGGATTTTTCTACCCGCATGCATCGGAATGAACTTTTTTCCGGGTCCTAACAATTTGTTGGCTCTGGTGCATGGAACCCAGACCCGAGCGCGGGATGCCATTATTGCTGGCTTGGCACGGTTGCCGATGATGGTGCTGATGCTTGGATTGCTGGGGTTCGGTCTTGAAATGTTGCTGGCGATGAGTGCTGATGCATTTCAGTGGCTCCGATATGGCGGCGCGTTGTATCTACTCTGGATGGCTTGGCGCACTCTGGCCTTGCAAGTCGACTTGAATCAAGTACAGGCCGAGCGGACTGCATTGTGGGGTATGGCACGTGCGGAAGCATTGGTTGCGCTGACGAATCCAAAGTTGATTTTAATTTTTTATGCATTTTTCCCTCAGTTTATCGATCCGTTGCGCGGCGTTTGGCCACAGGTCGTTGTGATGGGTGGTACCTTCATCGCAATTGAGGTTGCTGCCATTGCGCTATATGCATTTGGTGGGTTTTGGTTGCAGACGTGGCTGAAAGACACCGAGAATAGCCGCTGGTTGGCTCGGTTCACCGCGTTGGCTCTCTCGGCTGCGGCCGGCTTAATTGTATTACCGTGAGACTGTTCATGCGTCCATATACCTTTGGCACCCTTTTGATGATTGTTGGGGTGTTGGTGCTGTCCCCTGACTCTGGATTACTGCGCTTAATTGATGGGGATCCTTACGTCATTTCGTTTTGGCGAGGGGTCGGTATTGGCGCGGTTGTCTGGTGCTTTGCACTGTTGCGAAGTCCAGCCGATTTTGTGAGCCAGCTCAGTACTCCGAGCGTCTTGTCCTTGGCCATCATTCTGGCCTTCGGTCTGTCGTCGATGTCCTTTGTATTTGGTGTCACGCACTTAGGGGCACCCACCATGTTGGTGTTTGTTTCTACCACGCCATTGGCTTCAGCCATTGCGAGTTGGTTGATTTTTCGCGAGTCGACGGATGCACCCTTGTGGATTGCTATTGCCGTGGGTATGACCGGCGCATTGATTGCGGGCTCAGGGATTCCACTTGAGACCCCGTGGGAAGGCTGGTTGGCTGGTGCGGCTGTGCCAATTTTAACTGGACTTGGGATCAGTCTAACGCGCCATTTTCCGGGCGACACCATCTGGCCGATCTACGGTTTATCGAGCTTTCTCGTGGCTTTTGGGTTGTTTTGGTTGTTGCCAAGCATTGCGATCCCGGAGGGCAGTTTCTGGTTTGTTTTAATCAACGCCTGTGTTGTCGTACCGGTGTCCTTTGCGCTGATTACCCTTGCGCCAAAATATCTCCCCGCGCCTGAGGTGGGTTTGTATTTATTGCTCGAAACTCTCATCGGTCCGGTGCTTGTTTGGTGGATGGTTGGAGAAGCCCCGCGTGAGCGGGACTTCGTGGGTGGCGCTATCTTGTTGTCCGCGCTGATTGGGTTGTTCACCTATCGCATGCATGCAGCCCGTCGCCTCGCAAAGACTGCGGTCCAGTGATTGAGCTGATCGCCAGCGCTGTCGCGCCCATTGCCTGGGTTTTGGGTCTCGGGATTGTATTGCGCCAATATGCAGGCCTCGATGAAGCGTTATGGCGTGGGCTGCAGTGGTTGTCTTACTGGGTTTTTATGCCAAGTTTGCTCATTTCGGCCATTGTACAAGCGCCGGATATTGCGGTGCCGTGGTGGCCCTTATTGAGTTCGATTTTCACCACCTTATTGATCCTGACGGCGCTGCTATTGGCTGGTTGGAAGGTCGGTTTGTTTGGCGCGTTCTATCCTCGATTTACCTCGCTTTACCAGGGGGTGATTCGGTTTAACACCTTTATCGCACTGGCTTTGATGGCAGGTCTTCGACCAGACCTGCTACCACATTTGGCCATCGCGGCCGCCTGCACCATTGTGATGGTTAACATTGCCTGTGTCAGCGTGATGACAGCGACCGACACCCAGATGGTACGTGCTGTGTCTAAAGAGCTTGTGAGTAACCCGTTGATCCTCGGTTGTGTGATCGGCGGCATTCTGAGGGTGTTGCAGGTGCCATCCGGATTTCCGATCACGGGCCTTGCGCTGGTTGGGCAAGCCGCACTGCCGATGGGCGTGCTGGTTCTTGGAGCGGGGCTGCAATGGCAGGCCATTCGCTCTGGACTGGCGTTAACAGGTTACTCAGTGGTGTTGCAGTTGGCAGTGAAGCCGTTTCTTTTTATCGTCCTGAGTCTGGCGTTTGGATTGGATCCGGATTGGATCTTGGTCGGACTGTCATTGGTGGCAGTCTCCACAGCACCCTCGAGTTACATTCTGGCGAAACAACTCGGTGGCGACGCACCGGTAATGGCAACCATTGTAGTGGTTCAGACCCTACTGTCGATTTTCACTATTCCGGTGGTATTGTGGGTCGCGAGTCAGATGCAATGGATTCCCCTACAGTGACAACTTGGGACGGTGTGATTATCGGTGGCGGGATTATCGGTCTCACGCTGGCACGCGCCTGGTTGCAACGGGAACCAGGCCTCAAAATATGTATTCTCGAGAAAGAAGCCAACTCAACGACGCATGGCACCGGTCGTAATTCCGGTGTGGTGCACTCGGGTATTTATTATGGCGAACATAGCCTGCGGGCGCGTTTATGCGTCGCCGGTGCAGAGCGCATGCGGTCATTTGCCGCAGAGAAGGGACTATGGATTGACCCATGTGGAAAATTGTTGATCCCTCCGACTGAAACAGCATTGGGATCCGTGACGACTCTGTTGGATCGTGGTCGCACGAACGGCGTCGAGATTGAGTGTGTTGATGGTCAGACGATGCGTGAACTCGAACCGCGCGCCAATGTGCAGTTCGATCGAGCCTTATTTATCCCCACGACGGCGGTAGTAGACCCAAAGGCCGTGGCAGGCGCTGTCCTTGATGATGTGAAACAACTTGGGGCGACGGTGTGTTATGGCTCTGAGGTGTTGGCTGTAAACGCCCAGAATGGCGAGGTGAACACATCGACAGAGACCTACTCATGTGGCCGTATTTTTAATGTCGCGGGACTGCATGCTGATCGTGTCGCGCGCCGAGCGGGACTTCAGTTTCGTTATAGTTTTCAACCGTTTAAGGGTAAGTACTGGAAGCACCGCGATCCAGCTTTTCAGATGCAACGATTGGTGTATCCGATTCCGGATTTGAACCTGCCGTTTTTGGGTGTGCACAGTGCACACAATGCGCGCGGTGAGGTGTATTTTGGGCCCAGCTCGACGCCAGTGATTGGGCGAGAAAACTATCAGGGACTCGATGGCATTGATTGGCGCGATGGGGTGGCGCTGTCGGCGGCCTTAGTGTGGAAGTTGCTGCGCAATACAAATGGACTGCGAACACTTGCAATGCGTGAGGCAAAGCTGCTGCGACTTGAGGGTGTGTGCGCAGAGATTTCCCGTTTGATTACCGGAGTTCAAGCGACCGATTTACAACAATCGGTTGCAAAAGTGGGTATTCGGTCGCAGATATTTGATCCAAAGGCGCAGTCGTTGGTGAATGATTTTGTGGTGGTCGAGGAGGCGCGTGTGGTGCATGTCTTAAACGCCATCAGTCCTGCATTTACCGCCAGCTTTGCATTTGCCGACTATTTACTTGATCAATATCGATAACAACAGGAGAAGCCAGTGGATTTGGGATTAAAAGCGCGGACCGCAGTGGTGATGGGTGCATCACAGGGATTAGGTGAAGCAACGGCTCGGGCGCTTGCCGCTGAGGGTGCTCACGTGGTGCTTGTGGCACGACGTGCTGACGCATTGCAGGAAGTCAAGGCGTCCATTGAGGCCGCAGGCGGCAGCGCGGAGACACATTGCTGTGATCTGTTTGATGCGGATTCGAGGCAAGATCTGTGTAAAAAAATCAACGATTTATCGAATATTGATGTGCTAGTTGCGAACTCTGGAGGCCCTGCGCCCGGGATGGCCCCGGGGATTGAGTCATCGGTATGGTCCAGGGAATTTGATGCCATGGTGCTTGGTCTGATTGAGGTGATAGATACCGCAGTCGCCCGAATGAAGGCTGCCGGGTTTGGCCGAATCATCGTGATCGGCTCCTCGGGCATTGTGGTGCCGATTCCGAAGCTGGCTGTCTCGAATACGCTGCGCTCTGCTGTTGGGGCCTATGTGAAAACCCTTTCTGAGCAGGTGGCGTCGTTTGGTGTGACCTGCAACATGGTCCTGCCGGGACGGGTTGAAACACTGAGGACACGGGCGATTGATCAGGCCACTGCCAAGGCGCTCGGAGTAACTGAAGAGGACGCAAGACGTCAATCGATTGCCACCATCCCCGCAGGGCGCTATGGTCAACCCGATGAGTTTGCGTCCGTAGTGACGTTTTTGGCTAGCCAGCAAGCAGCGTATGTGACTGGAAGCCAAATACGCGTTGACGGCGGAGCGATTCGCTCGATCAATGCTTAGGTCCTTTTGGGCCCTCGAACCATAACAATGAAAATGATGATGGAGTTACCTATGAAACGTCGTTCGCTATTTAAGCTATCCGCAGGTCTTCTGGCCAGTTCCCTGATGCTCTCAGGAACTGCGGTGGCCGAAGTCAAAGACTATGTCTTAAACACAGCCTCAACCGGGGGGACATACCACCCCGTTGGGACTGCGATCGCAACGCTGTCGAAAGTGAAACTATTACCGAAGGAAAAGTTCAGCTTAACGGCCGTGAATTCGGCGGGCTCTGGTGCCAACGTCCAAGCGATGGGTGCTGGGACAGCCGATTTCTCAATTCTGCAGGGTTTGTACGGATCGTATGCGGCCACAGGAACAGGTCCTGTGTCTGAGCCACAAACAAATATTCGTTCAGTCACGATGCTTTGGCAAAACGTCGAACAGTTTGTGGTCCCAACATCGGTCGTCAAGGCTGGCACCATGTCTGACATGTTGGCGCTGAAAGGTCAGGGTGCGGGTATGGGCGCAAAGAACTCTGGAACCTTGGGTTCAAACAAGGTACTCCTCAGCGGTTTGGGTCTGGATGTTGAGAGCGATTTCAATTTGATGTTTGGTGGCTACGGTCCGACGGCTGATGCGCTGGCGAATGGACAAATTGTTGCAGCAGGCATTCCATCTGGTCCCCCAACTGGCGCGATTACCAAGCTGATGGCGGGTAATGAAGGCAAATTTACGGTACTGGATGTGACTGCCGAAGAAGCGAAGAGCATGGACGGTGGTCGTTTGCTGTGGACCCCGTACACGATTGCAGCGGGAACCTATCCAGGGCAAACCAAAGATATCAATACCGTGGCGCAACCGAACTTTTTGGCTGTGAATGCCAATGTCGATGAGAACCACGTGTATCTGTTGACCAAGACAATGTATGAGAACCTGCCGTTCCTGCAGGCGATTCATCCGGCGACCAAAGCCATGACGATTGAACAGGCCATGGCGGGTCTTCCTGTCCCGCTTCACCCAGGTGCAGCGAAATATTATCAAGAAGTGGGATTGAAGATTCCTGCGCACTTGATTGCCAAGTGATATTGATTGACAGGGGTCTGGCGTCAGTCAGCCCCTGTGTGTTCTGATGCCTCAAGATCTCGATCTTTCCTCCAAGCCGGTATTGCGTGACGATTGGTTGACACTCGAGTCAACTGAGAAGTCGGTGTTGCAATGGCTGTTTCTCGCGGGTGCCGTGCTATTTGCGGTATGGCACGTTGCGACCAATTTGCTGATCAACGAGTCATCGCTCTGGCAAAATGCAATCCACTTTGCGGGCTTTGCCATTTTAGTCAGTGTTATCTTTCCAACACGATTGTTCGCACGGGGTGCATTGGTCTTTGATCTTTGCTTCGGATGCGCGGTCGCCTGGGCTGCGATTTGGGTCGTCGGTTCTGAAGGACGTGTCTACGCCGATACGCTGGCGGTCACGGGTCAAGCGTGGCAGTTTGGATTCTTAGACTGGTTGGCCGGTGGCTTATTAGTGGTGGGTGCCATTGATTTTTCACGCCGAGTCTCGGGTTGGGTGATTCCGATCCTCATCCTGATTTCTCTATCCTATATTCTATTTTTGGGTGAGCATCTCCCTGGGGTTTTTCGTGCCGCAAGCTTGCCCATGGATGATGTGCTATTCCGAACGATCTATAACGATGAAGGATTGTTCGGCGTGCTGGCGACCATCTCCTCATCGAACATTACGCTGTTTATGATTTTTGGCGGCTTTTTGGTTGTTTCTGGCGCCAGTGATTTCGTCATTGAAGTCTCGAAGGTGGTCGCCGGGCGGGTGCGCGGAGGAGCCGCCTTTGTCGCTGTGTTGTCGTCTGCACTCACAGGCACCATCAGTGGCTCTGCGGTCGCCAATACGGCGTCCACCGGCGTGATCACCATCCCTTTGATGAAATCCAGTGGCTTCCGAGGCCGATTCGCTGCAGGAGTCGAGGCGGCCGCATCCACGGGCGGGCAGTTGATGCCGCCGATTATGGGTGCGGGTGCGTTTGTGATGGCAAGCTATACCTCGATTCCTTACGCCACCATCGTGGCTGTGTCTGTGATTCCAGCCATTCTGTACTTTCTCTCAGTGGCCTTTGTTGTGCGCATTGAAGCAGTCAAGCATCGGGTCGGTGAGGGTATGGACTTGACCGTGGATCGCAGCAAAATCCTCGCAGGCGCACTGACCTTTGTGATCCCACTGGCAGTGATGATCGCGTTGTTGATGCAGGGTGTGACGCCAAGCTTTGCGGCCTCGGCTGCGATTGCGGTCTTGGTGGGTGTCTCGTGGCTGTCTTGGCTAATGGGAAAAGTGAGCGGTAACGACGAATTGCAGTCGCGGGTCATGAATCTTAAACGGATCATCGAAGCCTGCGTGTTTGGGATGCGCAGCGGCATCCTGACGGCCATCTTGATGGTGGCAATCGGCATCATCAACAACGCCATTGTCACCAGCGGTATTGGTAATGGGTTTTCGCTGATGATTGCGCAGTGGTCACAGGGCTCGTTGGTCCTTGCCATAGCATTGATTGCACTCGCATCGTTAGTGCTCGGAATGGGTCTCCCTGTGACCGCGGCCTACATTATTTTGGCGATTTTGTGCGCGCCCGCATTAGCTGGCATCCTGGCTGACACTGTCATTGTGCAACAGTTAATGGTTGGTTTGAGTGATGCGTCTCAGGCCGCACTGTTCATGTTGGTGGATAGTCCGCATGCTGCCAAAGTGATGACCGGCATGACCTACGAAGAAGCCAGCAGTCTCATGGCCGCGGTGCCATTTGAGGTGGCGATGACCATGCGTCCGATGTTGGTGGATGCCGAGACCATGGCAGGCTATTTATTGGTCGCGCACTTGATTATTTTCTGGCTCAGCCAAGACAGTAACGTCACGCCGCCGGTTTGCTTGGCAGCCTTTACAGCGGCTGGAATTGCCAAGTCGCCGCCTATGGCCACCGGATTCCAGGCATGGCGGGCCGCTAAGGGGCTCTATGTGATGCCCTTGTTATTTGCATACACGCCGTTAATTACCGGATCAGCGTCTGACATGATGCACATTGGTTTGGCCGCGTTGTTTGGTATTTATGGAATGAACGCATTGATTGCGCGATTCGCTGAAGGGCCCATGGCGCCGTGGCTTTATCCGATCTTACTGACGGGCACTGTGTTGTGTTTCGTGCCGCTGCATGCGTGGGCCAATGGCGCAGGTGCTCTGATTGTCGTCGCGATCATCGTGTGGAGTCAGCGGCAGCAGGCAAAGCGGGTTCTTCAGCATGCCTGAGCATCTCAGCCCCGGACCCTCTGGGTTCCGGCACAAATCCTGATACACTCGAATTTTTCCAAGGAGTTGGGTTATGCGTTTCATCTATGTTTTCGCCGCGTGCAGTCTGCTGTCTGGTTGTATCTCACTGTTCTAAGTGAGCGATCATCATGAGTCTTGATCCACATCGCGTTCGGCTAGAAGCTAACCAAGAACTCCATGCTCGACCGTTCCCGGCGTTGCCGGCCTCTGTACGGTTGGTGCATCTCTGTGTGCGCGTCTCGCCAAAAACCTGGCCGGAAGTGCGCCCCTGGATCGAGACCAAGTTGGTCGATTTACCAGCTGACTTTCACGGGTACTGGGAGCGGACTGGGGCCGAATCTTGGGTACGGGTTGAGCGGCACACAGAGTTTGTTGCCATTACCCAAGTCGTGCCTGATGGACTTGGTTTTTCTGAGGTCGCAGAGAGCCAGTGGATTCAAGCTGCGCCGCAAGACATCTTGGTGATGGCGCGTTTGACCGCGTCGGTTGGTGGCACGATTCCGTCTGATATGGAGGCCGTGAGCCACCTCCGACATGGTCAAGTCATCGCAGGCTCGAATTTTACCGCCGATACGGCAGGCTTCTCTGCTTGGCATGTGGTGTTTTCTGACGATCCAGGCGACGCATCAGCGGGTCGCTTGCTGCAAATGATTTTAGAAATTGAGACCTATCGGACGCTGGCCGTGATGAGTCTCGATAAGATCCGTGGCGCCCACCCCATCTTACAATCGGTGGCCAGTGAGTTGCCGCGGGAATCGGCAGAGCAATTGAAGCACGCCGATATGATGGCGATTTTAAGCTTACTTTCAGCCCAGGAAGCGCGATTACAAAAGCTGTGGGAACGCCTCGCGTGGCGTATTGGTGCAAACAGTGCATACCATAACTTGGTGTTCCAACGGTTGGATGAGTTGGCAGAGTCTGCCTATGACGGGCAGGTGGGCCTGTCGCATTTCTTACGTCGACGGTTAACGCCTGCAGTTGCGACAGCTGAGACCGTGATGCGCCGGCGCAGCGAGCTTGCCGATCAGGTGGATGAGCGAGCGCAGTTGCTACGAACTCAGTTGCAGTTGAATTTGCAGAGTCAAACACGTGACTTGCTCGCGAGCTTAGAACGCTCGGCTGCAACGCAGATCCGGTTGCAAACCGCGGTTGAAGGACTGTCGACTGTGGCGATTGCGTACTATGCCGTGGGCTTGTTGTCACCCTTGATCGAGCCGTTTGTCCCCGAGGCTTTCACAGAATGGGTCAAGGTCGGGGTGACACCTGTGGTGATTATTTCCGTCTGGTGGGCCCTGTCACGGATTCGGAACCGCTACACTCACCACGCCTAGAGCGTTCGCCTGTGCTTCGGTGATGATGCGGTTTTGCGAGTCGACGAACACAACCCGCGGCTGATGAGTGGCCGCTTCTGCGTCTGTGAGATGTGCGAAGGCCGCAAGGATGAGAATGTCACCGATGTCCGCTTGATGCGCAGCAGATCCGTTGACTGAAATAATCCCCGAGCCGGCAGGAGCCTCAATCGCGTAGGTGACCAATCGCGCACCGTTGGAGACGTTCCACAGATGAATTTGCTCATAGGGCGCAATGCCAGCCGCATCCAATAAGTCGCAGTCGATTGCGCAGGATCCAATGTAGTCGATCTCTGCGGCCGTGGTGGTGACGCGATGTAGTTTGCCGGTGAGAAAGCTGCGTTGCATGGATCATCCTTCCAGTTCGGCGCGCATGATAAAGGAGAATGCTTCGGTGCACAAAGATCCCTCGGTCGCAGGTCCTGTTTGGTTGCAATGCCGTAAAGACGGCTTTCTGATTCAACTGGCGATTCGCTCTGGTGCGAAGGTAACGCGTGCCGAAGGCGTCTTTGATACACGGCTGAAGTTGCACGTCGCCGCACCACCGATTGAGGGGCGCGCGAATCTTGCGATCACCCACGCCATCGCCGACGCCTTGGGTGTACCGAAGACGCAGGTGCGTTTAGTCAGTGGGTTGAAATCCAAGCAGAAAACGGTTTTTGTTGAACGACTCGATTTGCCCCTCGAGCAGGTCGTGGCCGCGCTCGAGGGGCTTGGTCACTGATTAGTCTGTGAGTAGATCGGAGATGAATTGCGGGAGCCCAAACGCACCAAGGTGCACCTGAGGCGTGTAATACTTCAGTATTCCGAGTGCCAGGCTTCGTTCTTTAAGCACATCGGCCGATGGTGCCACCTCGATGTTTGGTCGAGCAAAACCCATAGCCATGGCGCCGCCTGCATAGGTGGGTACCGGGGTTAAGTAGAACTGACGAGTTTGGAAGTAGGGCTTCCAGCGGCGGTAGGTGTTGGTGACTTCGTCACCTTGCATGAATGGCACACCATTTTGCGTCACCAAAATGCCTGATTCGGTCAAGGCAGCGGCGCAACCGGCGTAGAAGCTTGATTCAAATAAGCTCTCCCCAGGCCCGATTGGATCGGTTGAATCGGTAATGATGACATCAAATTGCGCTGTATTTTGCGCCATAAATGCTGCGCCATCGGTGATGACCAAATTCAATCTTGGGTCGTCAAAGGCACCCTGAGAATGATTGGGGAAATATTCGATGCACATCTCGACTACGCTGCGATCGATTTCCACCTGCGTCACGTGATTCACCGACGGATGCTTTAATACCTCACGCAAAATACCGCCGTCACCGCCGCCGATAATCAGAACGGACTCTGGCTTTGGATGGCTCAGTAGTGGCACATGCACCATCATTTCGTGGTACACGAACTCATCGTGCTCGGTGGTCTGAATGACACCATCAAGCGCCATCACCCGACCAAAACGGGCGTTTTCGAAAATAACCAGCTGCTGATGGTCGGTTGCGGCCTCAAACAGAATGCGATCTTGCTGGAAGTTTTGCCCCCAAGCAGGGTAGAGCGTTTCTTGGTAGCGCATCAACGGACGCGTCCACGCCGCTCTTCTGTGACTTCCTGCCGACCTGGGCGGAAATACCGACTCAAGATTTCCACGGCTCGATGTGGATTCGAGTCTCCGCACATGAAGACATCAAAGGCTGCGTAATTTTTTTCAGGCCAGGTGTGCACTGAGATGTGTGATTCCGCTAATACGGCAACACCACTGATCCCACCGTTGGGGGTGAAGTGATGCAAATGGATGTGTAACAGCGTTGCTTGACACTCGTCGACGCAGGTCCGTAGGGCCAGTTCCATGCGCTCTAAACAGTCGAGGTCTTTTGCGTCCCACAAATCAATGATGAGGTGGGTGCCGGCGAAGATTTCGCCATCGCGGTGGATGAAGTGATCGAGGGATTGATCTCGGTCTTCAATTTGATCGTGTTGCGGCCAATTCGCTGCGGCCACTGCAGACAGCAATGTGCTCAATTCAGGTGATACCCCCTGGATCCGATGAGTTGTATTTCAAATTGCGATACACACCAATCGGTTGGGTATCGCGCTAGTCAAAGAGCATAAATCCTCTGGTTATCAGCTCAGATGCCGCGGAGTTTAGTGATTTTTGAGGGGGGTGCAAGTAAAAATCGAGAAAAATCAATTGAGACGTTGAGGGTGTGGGTGCAAATGTTGGATGTAAGGCTTCAAGTCACGGAGTTTTCGGAAGCTGAGCGATTGGTGACTTAGGCCGCATCCTTCGAAGTGGTGATACACCCAGCGATGGCCGAGTGTCGATCGTTGCACAATGCCCAACACAAGCCCGTGTTCGAACACTTTGAAGGACCGCCTTGCAATTCGCGTCAATTCCATTTGCGCACCTAATTAGTCGGCCAATCAGGTTACCCACAAATACTTTGAATGAAAAGACTAGGCTGCAGCCTCTAACTGAGACGGATCAGCTTGATAGGTCAAGGTTGAGACGGGCGTGACGGTCACTCGCTTGCGGCGCGCGTCAAGGTAGGCCTTGCGTCCAAGATATCCGATGCCGATTGCGACAAAAATGACGTTCAAGACGGCTGATGGCCAGGCCGCGGAGTAGGCGCTTGATGCCGCAATTAAAATGCAGCTGATCACGGACACGCTGTGAAAGGTGTAGCCCGTTCCGGAGATCCAACCTTTAGTCAGGCACAGGTACGCAATGAGGTAAAATAACCCTCCTGCATAACCAAAACCTAACATTACGTTGTCGATCACCGCTGTGCTCCGATCAAGTATCCCTGAAACTCGGCGCATTCTATGCTTTCATTCATCGAATGCAAGTGGAAAAAAGATCGTAATTTCAATGGTTTGGAGTCTCTTATTGCGCCGCAATAATATTCGTATGCGAATGAGTTTTGGCGCATCATTTTGCGCGGATGATTGATTTCATTGGATCTCGTGTCGGTGCACTACGATCTCAGGTAATTTGAGTACGAATGATTTTCGGTCAACCTGTACGACCTTGGTCCTAAAAGTCTTCTGGAGGCGAAGCATAAAATGTACGAAATCACGACAATTTCTTGTCCCTATTGCGGTGAGTCGCAGACGGTTGATTTGGATGGCAGTGGAGGCGAGCAAAGCTACTGGCAGGATTGCCAAGTCTGTTGCGCGCCAATCTTATTTGATCTGACAATTGACATGGATGGCGCGATGGCGATTTCTGTCCGTCGGGATGATGAGTAACGGATTAGGCTGCGAACACTCGCGACCAGTGGTCGTAATCAGTGAGCGAGAGCAGTTCATCCGGTGTCAGCGCCATCCATCCGTTTGGTACGCCTCCACGCACGTACACGCAGGGTGAATCAAGACAGCTTTCGGCAACCGTTGCAGTGAGTAGGTGCGGCAGTCCGAAGGGCGGAAGCCACTGTGCCGGATAGCCGGTGAGAAGGTACACCTGCATTGCATTCGCGAGCCGTTCGTGGGCTTCAAGATTCACTGTCTGGTTCCAAGGGGCGACGACAAGTCGTGGCGCGCGATCGGCCGCCAGTACGAAATGGGTGGTCAGAATATCTTCGTCGCGACAGCCGAGTGCAACACTCAATTGATCAGCCGGCGCTTCCATCTGATAGATCTTTGCAGTGGATCCGACACGATCCAAGAATTCTAAGAGGCCGAGGGGTGGGGTCAGTATTTTCATTGGTCATCCTTCGCCACTAGGATAACACAGCCATTGGCATAAACACGTTCAATTGGCACACAAATGCACCAATCGCGTCACATCCGATCTGCAAGTTTTTGGCACACTCGCCGCGAGGGGAGGCTCTGACATGATACATCTTGCAATCAAAATGGACCCGGCCGTTGTGTGGCCATCTACGCTCACGATTCCAACAGGATATCGGTTACATCATTTGACCGAGCGACAGACCCCAGATTCGACCCTCTCACTCTGCTGGATCTGTCTCGATGGGAAGCGAAGCGGCTTAGATCGATGCGTGGCCGACATCATGAGTGCAACTGAGACTCGGTTTTGGGTCCTGGACGCGATGATTGATTCCAAGGTTGCCGAGGCTCTAGTCAAGGCAGGCGCGCGAGGTTACTCGGCCATGCCAGTCAGTAGTGCGGATTTGGCGCGCGGGCTTGAGTGTATCTTGGCTGGTGAATATTGGGTTCCGCGCACTGTGCTGCAAAGCTTGGTGCGGGATTTAATCGAAGATGATCCGCATACCATGCTGCCGATCGGCCTTGATCTCACCCCGCGCGAGCGGGAAGTGGCCGGTCACGTCGCAAGCGGCTACTCCAATAAACGCGTCGCGCGTGCGATGGGTGTGACGGAACGGACCGTCAAAGCGCATCTCAGCAGCATTTTTCAAAAGACCCCTGCGGTCGATCGCTTAGAGCTCGCGCTCCTGATGAAGGGTGAACTGCCGGAACGGATTCGCATAGATCTCAAGTAATTTATGCCGGTAAGCGGAGGGCGTCGTATTCACAAGCCGCTGGAAGCGAGTGACCACATCCGGCAGCAGATCATCCGCAGGGTCTTCACCGCGTAGCATTGTTTCAGCAAGGCGCCCTGTGTCGAAGACCCTCTGGCCAATAATGATCTGATGGTCGATGTGCTCAGCGAGGCGGTTTGGGTCATCGGGAATGGATGCGATCGGGTGCCCAAAATGCAGATGCACTCGACCTTTCCAGCCCATGATGCCGGTGGCGATTGACTTGACATCCTCGCCGGGGCGTTTGGTGTAACTGCCTTCCGCTTCGGTGATCGCTAGTTCGCGCGCCTTGAACGAGGCGCATGGATCGAATTCATAACTGATTGAAACAGGCACAATATGTAACGCAGTGAGGGCGTCGCTGAATGATTCATCACGCGTTTTCCCTGCCATCGCCAACATTTTTAAGATCGCAGGGTCGGTTCGATCGATGCCATCTTTGGCGCGGCCTTCGCGGTGAGCCATCCAAACTGAATGGCCTTCATCGATCGACATGCGAATATAGTTCGATAGCAAGGAGTATGTTTTCAGCATCTCGCGTGGTCCCGAGACGTTTCGTTTGACGATGAAGCTTTTGTTCAGACGCATGAGGTCGCCGACATAGGCCTGCTGGATCAAGTTGTCGCCGATCGCAATACGGACGGTTTCAAAACCGCCGTTAAACAGGGCCCAATTCACGAACGCCGGATCCATCGCGATATCGCGGTGGTTGCTTAGGAAGGTATAGGCTTGGTTCGGATCGAGACTATCGAGACCTGAGACAGTGAAGGTCTCTGTTGTCTTCTGCAATATCCGCGCTAACGCGGGCTCGATGGCTTCTTGGAAGTCCCGAATGCTGTGGATACGACTGGCATGCTGTGCGAGTAGGCGTCGAATCCGTGGGGCGGCGAGGGGTCTGAGCAGGGGATACCATGCACGCAGACGGAACTTTCCGACGGCATCGACAAAATCCGCATCATGCACCAAGCGATCCATCACGCGTCGGACGTCCTGGTCTGAATAAGGCGCAATATCAGAATTGTGGGGCATTCGTTATCCTTATACGAAACGCGAAGTATACAATTGAAGCGTCAACAAGGAATCCTCTGATGGTGTTTTCCGACCTGCCGACCTGTTGGTCTGAGTTTTTGGGACCTGAAACGCTGCACGCGCTGGAGGCAAAGTTTGCTCCAGCAATCCAGAAAGGCGAGGGCTTGCCCGCTCGTGAGGCTTGGTTTTACGCATTGACACTCTGTCCGCCGCAGGCTGTGAAGGCAGTGATTCTTGGACAAGACCCCTATCATGGCGCTGGCCAGGCGATGGGTTTGGCCTTCTCTGTCCCGCGCAGTTGTCTTCATCCTCCCTCATTACGCAATCTGTTCACGGAGTACGTTTCTGATACAGGGTATGTACGTCCTCAGTCAGGCGATTTGACGGCTTGGGGAACGCAGGGGGTTTTGTTGCTTAATCGGGTATTGAGTGTCGCTCCCGGTGTGGCTGGGAGTCATCGAGGGTTGGGATGGGAGGCGTTTACAGATCTTGTGGTGACGCAGTTATCTGACCAGTTACCGCACTGTGTGTTTTGTCTTTGGGGGCGCGATGCGCAGTCTGTGAAACACTTGATCGCCGCACGCCACACGGTGCTGTGCACGCCGCATCCGTCGCCCTTATCCGCGCATCGCGGTTTTTTTGGTTCGCGGCCGTTTTCGACGATCAATGCGGCCTTGGAGTCGCATCAACAGCTACCGCTTCAGTGGGCGCTCACCGGCGACTTGGCGGATGATCTCGAAGGGCACATTGGTCAGCTGTTCTGATGTGAGATCGACCGGTGCAAGTACAAGCGCCACTGTGCCGGTGTCATCATGCGCCGCGTCGCAGACCCAAAGCGGCTGCTCTGAGACCTCGACTGTGTCGCCAGGCTCCAAAGGCTGCGGATGGCTCAGCACCTTGAGTACTTTTTTGGCCTCACCCAAATGTTCAAGACGCGCGATAATTTCTTGACCGGTATAGCAGCCCTTCTGAAAGTTTACGCCGCCTAGCATTTGATAATGTGCCTGTTGAGGAATGAGTTGGCCAGCCGCTTTCGCATGGATCATCGCAAACCCGGCGCGGAGTCGAGCGAGATCTGCGCTCACCGCGTGCTCCGCTTCTGAATCACCGATGATCCACTCGGTCGAACCGAATTCTGCCACAGTGATGCGTGCTCCCTCAGTGTGGACGGATCCAACCGCGGCTGAGTGATCGGTGGCATGCACCAAAACGACGGGACGTTCAGAAATTTGTACCTGCACTCGTGCAAGCGTCAACGCGGGGTGCAGATGTTGCATTAAGGCGCCCGCTTGATCTGCTGCGGTGACGAGCAACATTCGGTTGTCGTCTGCCAACATGCGACCTGCGCCGAGGATGCGTCCCTTTGGATTACAAAAAGCAACCAAACGCGCCTGTCCGGGTTCCAGCGTCAAGAGATCTTGGGTGCATTGCCCGTGCAACGTGCGACACGCCGCATCGCCGAGGAATTCGAGGCAAAGAAAGCGGCTAGAAGCGACCATGGCATTTTTCCTGAGTGCTACACTGTGGCAAGTTCTGGAGGGAATATGGACGAACGCACCGAATTCAACCGCCTGTATTGGCACTCAAGGCGTGGCATGCTCGAGATCGATGTCATGTTGATGCCCTTCACAAAGCATTACTACCTCACCCTCAACAGCGAGGATCGGGCCGCATATCGCAATCTACTTGATTGCGAAGACCAGGACATTTGGGAGTGGTTGCGCGGCTTTGAATTGCCTGATGATCCGGAACTTGCGCGGATTGTGACGCGTGTGCGGGAAGCGGTCGGCGATCTCTCCATGCCGGCTGAGTAGCTTGGTCGCATGCGAGCGTTGGTATTTGTTACAAATCGATTTGGGCTGCTCTCGCGTGTCCCATCATGGATCACTGGGCTTCGTATACGCGTGACTGAAGGGGTGTTGTCCCTGTCGCGTGGCAAGGAGCTGGTGATTGATTTACCGTCGGTCGGTCAGCGCTGGAATCTGGGATCGTGGCAATACCTCGCCTGTCCATTGGGTGGCGAGGTCGGAATGGTACATCTCATCTACCGTCAGAACTCACCCGAAGCGATTCGCTTGATGCATGCGTTAGCGCGAGCTCAGTGATCGCGATCGGGTCTTAGGATGGTGTCTTTCGGATGTTTGGATAGGTCCGGATGATTGAGCGTGTAGTGCAAGCCGCGGCTCTCTTTTCGCTTCAGTGCAGAGCGAATAATCAGCTCAGCAACAACAGCTAAATTCCGCAATTCGATTAGGTTGGCGGTGACCCTGTAGTTGGCATAAAAATCTTGAATTTCGCGCGATAGAAGCTGGGCCCGGTTCAGTGCACGTTGCAAGCGTTTATCGGTTCGCACAATGCCAACATAGTCCCACATAAACCGCCGGATCTCGGCCCAGTTGTGCGCAATGACGACGTTTTCATCGCTGTCGGTCACCTGCGATGCGTCCCATGGTGTGATTGCCTCGAAGGCGGCTTTTGGATCCAATCGCTCGGTAATGTGATGCGCCGCCGAACGGCCATATACGATGCATTCGAGGAGGCTATTCGACGCCATCCGATTGGCGCCATGTAGACCGGTGGAGGACACTTCACCGATGGCATACAAGCCTGGCAAGTCGGCTTCGCCATGGATGTCGACTAAGACGCCGCCACAGGTGTAGTGCGCCGCCGGGACAACCGGTATCCAGTCTTTGGTCATGTCGATGCCGAGTTCACGCAACCGCTGGTCGATGGTTGGAAAGTGCGATTTGATGAAGGCCGGTTCCCGATGGGTGATATCTAAATACACATGGTCCGCCCCGATCCGTTTCATTTCATGGTCAATGGCGCGCGCCACCACATCACGCGGGGCAAGTTCCTCCCGTGGATCGAAACCTGGCATAAAGCGCGTACCATCTGGCAGCCGCAGGTATCCCCCCTCGCCACGGACCGCTTCTGAAATCAAAAATGATTTTGCATCCGGATGAAACAGGCAGGTTGGATGGAATTGATTGAATTCCATGTTGGCCACACGGCAACCGGCACGCCATGCCATCGCAATGCCATCACCACTCGCTCCATCCGGATTTGAGGTGTATCGATACACTTTACTTGCGCCACCGGTGGCGAGGATGACTGCCTTCGCGGCAAAGGTTTCAACAAGGCCTGTTTCGATATTCAAGACATAACAGCCACTGACGTGTCGTTTTCGTGCGCCGCGGCCCTGTTCCACGCACAGGTCGACTGCAATGTAATTATGATAAAACTGGACGTGGCTTGCGTTGCCGGCTTGGCGGTCGAGCGCGTCCTGAATAGCCCAACCGGTTGCGTCCGCGGCATGCAGGATCCGGCGATGCGAATGACCGCCCTCGCGTGTGAGATGGAATGACTGATCGAAGCGGGTGAATGCCACGCCTTGTTCCACCAGCCAATCAATGGCCTCACGGGCACTGCTCACTACGTGTTCAACGACGTCTCGATGGCACAGGCCTGCGCCAGCGACCAGTGTGTCTTGGACATGACTTTCAATCGAATCCTGGTCATCGATGACCGCCGCAACACCGCCTTGCGCCCATCGCGTCGAACCACCAGACGGATCCTTGGTTAATACAGCCACAGAAATATGTGGCGGAAACGACAGGGCGGCTGTCAAGCCCGCGGCGCCGGCCCCGAGAATTAGGACGTCAACGCTGTATGTACTTGGCTCTGCATGCATTTGAAGTTGTCCTTTTTGAGGCTTCGTGTCATCGTAGTCATTGAAATTTAGACGGTTTTAAGATGACGCAACCTGCTTCACCCATTCAGACGCTCGAGGCCGACAACGATCAGTTGTTGGTCGATCGCGCACGTCTTGGTGACCGTCATGCCTTCGATTTGCTGGTTCTCAAGTATCAGTCGCGTCTCTTAATGCTCGTGACACGTCTGTTGCCAAATCAGAGTGATGCATTGGACGTCTTGCAAGATACCTTTGTCAAAGCTTACCGCTCGTTAAACACCTTCCGTGGGGAGAGCGCATTTTATACCTGGCTGTACCGAATTGCTGTGAATACGGCAAAAAATCACATGGCCGCGCGACAAAAAGAAGCGCGGGACCTGTCGATGGATGAGGAGCACGCCGATGCAGATCAGCATCGGGTGTTTCAAGACTTGAGTTCACCTGATGCTGAGGCGGGCGCAGAGCAGTTACAGTCAGCGATTCTTGATGCGATCGAGCGATTGCCTGAGGATTTGCGACAGGCCTTGACCTTACGTGAGCTTGAGGGGTTGAGTTATGAGCAGATCGCGCACGCAATGGATTGCCCCATCGGAACCGTACGTTCACGTATCTTCAGGGCGCGTGATCAGGTGATTCATGAAGTTTCTGAACGATTCCCCGGAACTTTTTTGTAACATGGCTGTCAAAGAAATCAGCGACAGTAGAGCGACAACCCACAACATGGTGATTCAATGACCGAAACGTTGCGCAAATCCTTATCTGCCTTAGTTGATCAGGAAGCGACCGAATTTGAAGCCAGAAAAATTCTGGACGCGGCGAAGACCAAACCAGAGCTAAAGGCGTACTGGGCTGCCTGCCACTCCGTGAATGGCACCCTGCGAGGGGAAGCGTTATTGGGTGGTTCGTTGCTGGATCGTATCAATGCTGAAATCGATGGGTGCGCAGATGTGCAGCCAATCCTTGCGTCGCCAAAAGCAGAAGCTGAGACGCACGTCACGTTCTTGCCGGCACGTGAGGCCTTGCCGAGCCGCTTTGCGTCGCTGGCGGGTCAACTCGCCGTGGCCGCGTCGATTGCCTTTGCCGTAGTGATTGGTGTGAAAGTCGTGGCTCCCATGGAGTCGCAACCGATGGTTGCTGGGAAACAAGAGCCCCTAGAGCTCATCCAATTCCAATTACCTCACCAAAAAGAAACGGTCTCCGTTAACGGCGTTTCGAGTGCCGAGCTGAGCCAAACTTCACGGCCAGTGGCGCGTATTTTGACTGAGCAAGATATGAAGCAGATGGTGAGCGCGCGGTTAAGCCCGTATCTCATTCGTCATGCCGAAAACACTGCGGTGATTGGTGATACGTCTGTATTGCCCCTGGCCCGTATCATGGGGCGCGACGAGCCGATTCAATGATTCGCTTCGCCCTCGTTCGAGGGCTGTTGGCGTCCTGTCTCTTGATCAGTCCGGTTGTACACGCGATGTCGGTCGATGCGGTCAAGGCGCGCTTGCAAGAAATGTCACTCGCCGTCCGTACGCTCTCGTATTCTGGCAAGCTGGTCTATCAGCGGGCGGACGTGTTGGCGAATTTAGCGTTTGAGCACACGCTCATTGACGGTCAAGAACGGGCGCGATTGCGCCGTCTGTCGGGTGCTCCGCTCGAGCGGTCTCGTGCCGGTGATTCATTGATCCAAGCCACTCCAGGCCCAGACGTATTGCGCGCTGGGTATCCATTGCCAGGTCTTCTGGCGCTGGAGGCTGGTCGTGTCATGAGCGCTCCTTATGACCTCGTGATGGGGGATGAGGAGCGGGTTGCCGAGCGGGCAGCTGATGTCATCAAACTGAGCGCTGCAGATGGGCACCGGTATAGTTATTGGTTCTGGGTCGACACTGAGACCGCACTGTTATTGAAAGCGCAGACAAGGAACGCAGACGGGCAGATCCTTGAGCAGTTTGAGTTCTCTCAGATCGCACTGGCGCCGCAAGAGATTCCACTGGCATCGAGTCAGTCGTCACTTCAGGTCCGTGTTCATCCGATCGCGAAGTCAGATCAAGTAATGCAGTTCTCGCCTGCCAGTTGGCTACCCAAAGGATATCAATTGGTTTCGGCACTGCCGTCGAATGGCGCAGGACAACAGATCTACACGCTGGTGTATTCGGACGGCTTGGGCTCGTTTTCGATTTTCCTTGAGTTGCTGAATTCTCGGCCTGAGCCCGACATGCAGGCGCTGCTAGGTCCAACGGTTGCGCTTGGTAAGGACTATCCGCTCGCATCCGGCGTGCTTCGCGTTACCTTGGTGGGCGAGGTACCGCCTGCTACTGGGAAAACGATCATTGATGCATTGGACGTTGACGGTCTGAAACGGTTGTTAAATCGCGGCTCATGAGTTGCGAACAAGTTGTTGAAATTATTTCTAAAAGCGACAATTGCATCCGTGTCGCTCCAACAGAGATCACACTTTGCGATGCCTGTGCGCCTAGTGGGCGGTGTCGTGCTGACTGGCTAAGCGCTAGCCGAAACACAAAAAAATCCTTTGAGATTCCGATCGACGCACCCATATCGGTAGAGGTTGGAGATCAGGTCACTCTGGTTATTCAGTCGCGCGCTCTGCAAGGTGCGGTGCTGCGTTTGTATGGTCTGCCGCTAATGGGTTTATTGAGCGGCGTAATAATGGGTGATGCCTTCGCATTGCCCGAAGGAATTTCGGTGCTGATGGCGGCGATGGGAACCTGTTTGGGTTGGCTCGTGGGGCGTCAGTGGTCAAATGATGTTGTTGTGAAGGTTAAGCCATGAAAGCTGTCATCCGATTGTGCTCTGTGTTGTGTTTCGCTGTTGCATTACAGGCCAAAGCAGCCTTGCCTGAGTTCACTGATTTGGTGAAGGAAGTTGCGCCCGTTGTAGTGAATATTTCAACGCGGTCATCGGCTCCCCCGCAAGCACAGCAACCGCAAATGCCAGATCTCGAGCAGTTGCCACCATTTTTCCGGGAGTTTTTTGAGCGCGGGTTGCCAATGCCACAGCCTGAGCGAGATGGGCGATCCTTGGGATCAGGTTTTGTCATTTCTGCGGATGGTTATGTATTGACTAATAACCATGTGGTCGAAGGTGCAGACACCGTTATTGTGCGCCTGAATGATCGGCGGGAATTCGAGGCACAGGTGATCGGGACCGATCCACGCTCAGATGTTGCCTTGTTAAAAATTGATGCGACAGATTTACCGGTGGCGCGCTTGGCAGACAGCGATGCTGTCGAGGCGGGTCAGTGGGTTGTCGCAATCGGATCACCGTTTGGGTTCGATTACAGCGTGACAGCGGGCATCGTGAGTGCGGTGGGTCGGGCATTGCCTGACGAGAGCTATGTACCGTTTATCCAGACAGATGTCGCAATTAACCCGGGTAATTCCGGTGGTCCACTGTTTAATTTGGAAGGCGAAGTGGTGGGCATCAACTCGCAGATCTTTACGCGCTCCGGCGGCTTCATGGGTCTGTCGTTTGCGATTCCAATGAATCTCGTGACCAATGTGGCTGACCAACTGCGGACCGATGGTGTGGTCCGTCGTGGTTGGCTCGGGGTATTGATTCAGGAGGTCAATCGAGATCTCGCGTTGTCATTTGGGCTCGAGAAGCCGATGGGTGCGTTGATTGCTCAGGCCTCCCCATCGGGTCCTGCTGGTAAAGCGGGGATTCAGGCGGGTGACATCATTATTCGGTTTAATGGTCGGGAGGTTGAGCGGTCGTCTGCCCTACCGCCCATGGTGGGCTTGGTCATGCCAGGCGACTCCGTGCCGGTCGAGCTGGTACGGGATGGGCGCGAGATGACCTTGCAGGTCACCATTGAAGAACTACCTGATGCGCCTGAAATTGCTAGACAACAAACACCACAGTCTGCCGGTGAAATGGCGGGTATGACGGTTGAGCAGGCGCCGCGCGAGATTCTCCAAGAGCTCGGTTTAGACGCCGGCGTGGTAGTGACCAATGTGTTGGGTGATCCGGCTCGGACGGCTGGATTACGCCAAGGCGATGTCATCACGCAAGTTGGCGGAGCCGAGATTCAGAACGTCAGAGGGTTGCGCGAAGTATTGGATTCCTTACCGGTGGATCGGCCGATTCCGGTACTTGTGGTGCGCGGTGGAAATTCAACGTTTCTCACTTTGCGTTTAGGTCGCTAAACTAAGGCGATTTTTTCGCAAGGAGAGGTGGCTTTGGCGCCGTCGCACATACGTAACTTTTCAATTATTGCGCACATTGACCACGGAAAATCGACGCTCGCTGACCGCTTCATTCAGAAGTGTGGCGGGCTGTCGGAGCGGGAAATGGCAGAGCAGGTGCTCGACTCGATGGATATTGAGCGAGAGCGCGGCATTACCATCAAAGCACAAAGCGTGACCTTGCCCTATACCGCGAAAAACGGCGAAGTCTATGAGTTAAACTTCATTGATACTCCAGGGCACGTGGACTTCAGTTATGAAGTCTCGCGGTCTCTGTACGCGTGCGAAGGCGCGTTGTTAGTGGTGGATGCAGCTCAAGGTGTGGAAGCTCAGTCGGTGGCCAACTGCTACACGGCGATTGAGCAGGGTCTTGAGGTCGTGCCTGTACTGAACAAGATGGATCTGCCGCAGGCGGAACCTGAGCGCGTCAAAGCTGAAATCGAAAACATCATCGGAATCGACGCCAGTGAAGCGATTGCTTGTTCGGCGAAGAGTGGGCTCGGAATCGATGAGCTGCTTGAGCAGATTATCGAAAAAATCCCGCCACCGGTCGCGGATCGCGAAAAACCCACGCAAGCGCTCATCATTGATTCTTGGTTTGACAACTACTTAGGCGTTGTCTCCCTCGTTCGTGTGATGCAGGGCTCTTTACGTAAGGGCCAGAAAATCCGCGTGAAAAGTACGGGTCGAGATTGGCAAGTCGACGAAGTGGGTGTCTTTACGCCAAAACGCGTGCCGACAAAGCAGCTCGAGGCGGGTCAGGTTGGTTTTATGATTGCCGGAATCAAGGCGATTCATGGGGCTCCGGTTGGTGACACCCTTGTCGACAGTAAACACATTGAGACGGAATCACTGCCTGGATTTAAAAAGGTCAAGCCGCAGGTCTATGCCGGTATGTTCCCAGTTTCAGCGGATGATTTTGAAGATTTCCGTGATGCCCTGGAAAAGCTGACGTTGAACGACGCCAGTTTGGTCTATGAGCCTGAGAGTTCCGATGCACTCGGGTTTGGTTTTCGCTGTGGCTTCCTTGGGATGTTGCACATGGAGATCGTTCAAGAGCGTCTCGAGCGGGAATACGATCTCGACCTCATTACATCGGCGCCGACGGTTGTGTATGAAATTGTCACCGACGATGGTGAAACGCATTACGTCGACAACCCATCGCGCATGCCAGACATTGGTTCGATTGCAGAGATGCGCGAACCGATCTGTGCTGCGACGATTTTGGTGCCAAACGAGTATGTCGGTGCGGTGATGACCCTTTGTGTCGAGAAGCGCGGCATGCAACGGGACCTCAAATACATGGGTAACCAAGTGCAGATTGAATTCGATTTGCCGATGGCAGAAGTGGTAATGGATTTCTTCGACCGCTTGAAGTCGGCAACACGTGGTTTTGGTTCACTTGATTATGGCTTTGTTCGATTTCAAGCCTGTCCGCTGGTCCGACTGGATGTGTTGATCAATGGTGAGCGCGTCGATGCGCTTGCGGCGATTGTGCACCGTGACCATGCGCAGAGCCGTGGTCGTGACCTGGCCGAAAAACTGCGTGAGCTGATTCCAAGGCAAATGTTTGATGTGGCGATCCAAGCCGCGATTGGGCGACAAGTCATTGCGCGGACGACCGTCAAGGCACTTCGGAAAAACGTCACTGCAAAGTGTTATGGTGGTGACGCGTCACGGAAACGTAAACTATTGGAAAAGCAGAAAGCTGGTAAGAAGCGGATGAAGCAGGTGGGTCGTGTTGAGATCCCGCAGGATGCATTCCTTGCTGTGTTAAAGGTGGATTAAGAGATGGATTTCACGCTGATTTTGGTCTTGGTGGTGCTGGTTTCGGGCATCATCTACGGGCTCGATCTGTTGTACTTTAAACACAAGCGCGGCGGCGCTGAGCCTGGTCTGATCATTGATTACAGTCGCTCATTTTTTCCTGTGCTGTTTCTGGTTCTGATGTTGCGCTCGTTTTTGTTTGAACCGTTTCAAATCCCCAGTGGCTCAATGCTCCCGACCCTGAAAATCGGCGACTTTATTTTGGTTAATAAGTTTGATTACGGGTTACGTTTACCCGTACTCGGTACGACTGTGGTGGAGCTGAATCGCCCTGCGCAAGGCGATGTCATGGTGTTTAAGTACCCAGAAGATCCGCGGATCAACTTCATCAAGCGTGTCGTCGCGGTGCCAGGTGACACCATCGAATACCGAGACAAAGTGCTGTATGTCAACGGTCAGGTGCAGACGTTGAGCGTGGTTGAGCCGGAAGCACCTGAGACTCTGCCGCCGCTGACTGAGGAAGCCGTTGAACGACTCGGTGATCGAGAGCATCGGCTCTGGCGCCGTGTGACAGCCGGTCGCGATTTTGGCCCATTGATGATCCCGCCAGAACAGTACTTTGTGATGGGTGATAACCGAGATAACTCGAACGACAGTCGCGTTTGGGGGTTTGTGGACGATCAACTGATTGTGGGTCGAGCCTTTGCTGTATGGATGCATTGGGATGCGTTATTTTCGATTCCATCATTCCGTGACGTGCGGGTCATCCAGTGAGCGTCGAGCTCGAGGATCTGCAGTCGCGACTCGGCTATCGTTTTCGTGATCTGTCTCATCTTGAGGCAGCCTTGACGCATCGAAGCGTGGGTCCCGTGCACAACGAACGGTTGGAGTTCCTCGGTGACTCGATTGTGAACTTCGTAGTGGCTGAGGTGTTGTTTCAGACCTATCCAGATGCCCGAGAGGGAAAGCTAACCCGGATGCGTGCCTCGCTGGTCCGTGGGCAGTCCCTAGGCCAGTTGGCGCGGCGCCTCCAGTTGGGTGAAGCAATTCGGTTGGGTACAGGTGAGCGCAAGAGTGGAGGTCGCAGACGCGAGTCGATTCTTGCCGATGCGATGGAAGCTGTGATTGGCGCGATTTATCTAGACGGTGGTATCGCGGCCTGTCAAATCTGCATCGCGAGTTGGTTTGAAGCCGAGTTTGCTGCGGTGAACCCGAATCAAGTCGACAAGGATCCAAAGACCGCGTTGCAAGAATGGCTGCAGCATGAGCGTCTCGATTTACCGGTCTATCGGGTGTTAGAGGTCACTGGGCCCGCACACCAGCAAATCTTTCGGGTTGAGTGCCATGTGGGCAGTCGAATCTCTCCAACAGAAGGCACTGGCACCTCGCGTCGTGAGGCCGAACAAGCGGCGGCTGCCAATGCACTTGAGAAGTTGTCCACATGACCGATACGACGCGCTGCGGCTTTGTTGCATTCGTTGGGCGCCCGAATGTGGGCAAATCGACGCTTTTGAATCACCTCTTGGGATTTAAGCTCTCGATTACCTCCAGAAAGCCCCAGACCACACGGCATCGGGTGCTGGGCATCCTTACCGAAGATACGGTGCAGATTGCCTTTGTGGATACCCCTGGGATGCATACAGATCAGCCTAAGGCGATGAATCGGATGATGAATCAAACCGCTGAGCAGGCCTTGAATGGGGTTGACGCAGCGGTGATGTTGACCGAACACACCCGTTGGACTGATCTCGACGAGCGGGTCTATCAAAAGCTCAGTCGGGCCAGCTGTCCAACCTATTGGGTGATCAATAAGGTCGACCAATTGGCGGACAAAAATGCCTTGCTACCACACATTCAGAAAATCACAGAAACCCATCATTTTGATGAGGTTTTTCCGCTCTCGGCGCTCAAAAATCTGAACCTGGATCCGCTGGTGCAGAGTTTGCGACAGCAGATGCCTGAGGGGCCGTTCTTATACGATGAAGATCAGATCACCGATCGATCGCAACGGTTTCTCGCGGCAGAGATCGTGCGCGAGCAAATCATGCGTCAGTTGGGTGACGAGATTCCGTACGAGACCACCGTCGAGATTGAGTCCTTTGATCATCAAGGCGATCGGGTGGGTATCCATGCACTGATTTCTGTGGAGCGCGAGGGACAAAAAGCCATTGTTGTCGGCGAGGGCGGTCTTCGGTTAAAACAGATCGGGATTGAAGCACGGATGCGTCTTGAAGCCCTGTTAGAAGCGCAGGTCGCGCTGAAGTTGTGGGTTAAGGTGCGTGCAAGCTGGTCCAACGATGAGCGGGTTCTAAAATCCTTGGGATACGCTGAGTTCGACTGATGCAGAAGCTCTGGGTGATTCGGAAGAGCCCCTATCGCGAGCGAAGTCTGTTGCTGACCGTGCTGACTGAGGATAACCGTATACAGCGTGTCGTGGGCCGTGGAGGCTCGCGCGGGTCTGGCCAGCTCGGTGAATTTCAGCCATTTTTTGCAGAGATCCACATGGGTCGTTCTGGTCTCGGTTCGCTGACCAAGCCTGAAGCCGCGGGTGCACGCTTGCCGCTCGATGGTGTGCGCTTGATCAGTGCGCTGTACACGAATGAAATTCTGTATTGGATCTTGCCCGATGGGGTGGAAGTGGACAACTTGTTTGCCCACTACACCGAAACCGTGAGCCAAATCGCTCAGGGTTCCGTGGCTGCGTTGCGTCGCTTTGAACGTGATCTATTAGAAGCTGCGGGGCATTATCCCGATTTAACCTGCGATACCGAGGCTTTGGCACTGGAGCCGCATGCCTTCTATCGGTTGCATGGGTACCAGCAACTGGTTCGCGTGGAGGCCGACGCAGCCGATGGATTGCGCGGAACCCACTGGATTGCCTTGGCCGAATGCCGCTATGCTAATCCCGAGTCGGCGCGCCATGCCAAATGGTTACATCGCCAACTGATCGATTATGCCACCGGTGGGAGACGCTTGGTGACCCGAGAAATGCTCATGGATTTAGGAACCTCTGGATGACACAGTTTGTGCGCTTAGGCGTGAATATTGATCACGTCGCGACCTTGCGTAATGCCCGGGGAGGGCAAGACCCGAACTTGTTGCAGATGGCGTTAGCCGTCGAGGAAGCGGGTGCGGACGGAATTACGATTCATTTGCGCGAAGACCGTCGACACATCCGGGATGAGGACGTGTGGCTGCTTCGTGCACATTTACGAACCCCGATGAATCTCGAGATGGCGGCATCGGATGCGATGGTGCAAATCGCGCTCAAGGCGCTCCCAAAAGCTTGTTGTTTGGTGCCAGAGCATCGTCGCGAAGTGACCACCGAAGGTGGCCTTGATGTGGTGAACCAGCAATCTGAGCTCGCGATGCAGATCGCCAAATTGACGGATGCCGGCATTGAGGTGAGTGTCTTTATTGACGCCGACGAAGCGCAGATTGATGCGGCGGCCAATGTAGGTGCGCCGGTGATTGAGTTACATACGGGTGAATATGCCAATGCACCGACACAGGCCCAGCAAGATGAGGAACTTAATCGACTCGCGACAGCGACAGTCTACGCGCAGTCGCTCGGCCTGATCGTGAATGCCGGTCACGGATTAACCAAGTTTAATGTGGCACCGGTGGCCGCGATTGAGGGCATGCATGAGCTCAATATCGGTCACAGCTTGGTGGCCCGTGCCCTCTTGGTGGGATTGCCGCAGGCGGTGATGGAATTCCGTGAAATTATGGATCGAGCGACCCGTTGATTGTTGGGATTGGGACCGACATTGTTGAGATTCCACGGATTGTCGCGGCGCTTGAGCGGCACGGCGAGCGGTTTGCCAAACGGATTCTCAGCGAGGCTGAATGGCTTGAGTGGCTGTCGTTAAATGCGTTACAGCGGCCACGTATGCTGGCGAAACGCTTCGCAGCCAAAGAGGCGTTTTCGAAAGCAGTCGGTACTGGGATCGGTCGTGGATTTGGTTTTCAGGATTTGACCGTTGTCCATGACGGACTCGGTAAACCCAGTGTTGCTCTGAATCCTGCCTGTCCATCACTCGATGCTTGGTCGACCCATCGGATCCATCTCAGTCTGTCGGATGAGCAACATCTTGCTTTGGCGTTTTGTGTGATTGAACAGTCTTAACGGCTGCGATGACGGATCGGTGACGCAACGCGCACTTGCGCACAAGTCGCGATGTCTTTTCGGCTCTGGGTGGGCGAAATGGTGGGTCGAATCCAGACCTCGACCAACACTCCAGGTCGCAAGATCAGCCGTGCAAAATGTGAAAAGAACGGGGCGTCCGTACCCCAGGTGTAGAATTCCCGGTCTTTATCCGATAACGATCCGCCGTGGCGCTCTCGATACACCAAACACACTGGTTGCGTGTAGGCATTGGCTTCTCGTGGCGCTTCAAATAAAGAACTTTTAAAGGGCAGCACACGCTGACCGTCTGTCGAGGTGCCCTCTGGAAACACAACCACATTGTCTCCGTGATTTAAGGCCTCGGTCACTGGGCGAATTTCAGCACGCGCACGTGTTCGCTGCCGCTCAATAAAAATCGTCCGTTGCATGGCTGCGATGGCACCAACGACGGGCCAGCGACGCACCTCGTGTTTCGATACAAAAACTGCTGGAATGAGGCTGCCAAGCACAAAGACATCCAGATAGGAGACGTGGTTGGCAACAATGAAGAGTGGCCGTCGCGGACTGAACTCTCGATAGACACGGATACGGATGCCTAAAATCCTGAGCGCACCGCGGTAAAATCGCAGTCTCAAATGTCGCCCGTCCCCCGTGCGCAGGGCCAGTCCCAGCAGTTGCTGCAAAATCGAAAGACAGAGCCACATGGTGAGGGTGATCAACCGGGCTATTGCCCGAAGGATCGCGCCGATGCTTTCAATCCACTTCATGTGTTGGGAACGAGTCGATAACAGGGCTCATATCCTCCTTGTAACTTCATACGTTGTTGTTTGATCAGCAAATTTAGAAGCCTGTCTACTGCGTCGAGCAAGCGGTCATCGGCATGAATCTCAAAGGGACCCTGTTGCACGATGGCCGTGCGCACCTGTGGCTTGACGTTGCCAGCAACAATGCCAGAAAACAGTGCCCGTAATGAGGCCGCCAGCTGGCTCTTTGGATCCTCTAGCGACAAACTTAAGTTCGCCATATTGCTGTGGGTGGGTTCAAAGGCATCTTGCAACGTCGATGGAATCTTCAAGGTCCAATTGAAATAAAACGCATCTTTGACAGCCATGCGATGCGCACGGACCTGCTCACGCGAGCGCAACATTTGCTTGGCGACAGCCACGGGATCATCCAAGATTAATTGCACACGCGAGGCGGTTTCGGGGCCGAGAGTTAGGATGACGAAGTCGAGATAGGCCTGAAGCACTTCGGCTGAGCTCCGCGGGCCGGTCAGAATCACCGGCAGCGGCTCGTTTTGGTTCTCAGGGTCACTCAAGATGGCCAGTAAATAGAGAATTTCTTCAAAGGTCCCAGCCCCACCTGGGAAAATGACAATGCCGTGGGCGATTCGTACAAAGGCTTCGAGGCGTTTTTCGATATCGGGAAGGATCACCAAATCTGAGACGACTCCATTCGGTGGCTCGGCTGCGATGATTCCAGGTTCTGAGAGCCCGATAAAGCGACCGGTGTGGTCTTGCCGACGGTGTGCGTAGAGCGCACCGCGCATCGGTCCTTTCATCGCACCCGGACCACAGCCTGTGCAGATGTCAAATAACCGTAAACCAAGCTCACGACCAACCGCTTTGCTGTAGTTGTATTCCTCTTGGTTTACGGAGTGTCCGCCCCAGCAAACAATGCAGGATAGTTCGCGACTGGACTCGAGCACCTTGGCATTGCGTAAAATCTGAAACACAAGATCTGTCGGAGTCACTGTGTCATCGTGCTGCCGCGTCTGGACATAAATGAGATCGCGTAACACAGTGAATAGATGGTCGTGGACGGTCTCGATGAGGTCACCATCGACAAAGGCACTTGCGGGCGCGTTCAACAGCGTCAAACGCAGTCCACGAGGGTGTCGTTCAAAGCGCAGATCAAAATCCGCATGTTGATCAAATAACGCCAAGCTATCGTCGGTATCACTGCCACTATTGAGCACGGCAAGGGCACAGTTGCGAATCAAAGGGTACAATCCGTCCGCCGAGCGATGGATGAGACCATCGACCTCATGTTGGCTGAGAAAAGCCAAATGGTTCCTCGGATGAACTGAGGTTTCCACCAGTGTGTACGCGGTGGAGGCTGTCTGGGTTTCGCTCATGCGTTTTCCGTGATGTTGAT
>CAZVNX010000001.1:134548-142888 GCA_964628665.1 uncultured Pseudomonadales bacterium
TCCGGGAAAACCACACAGTTGCCAAAGATCTGTTTATTGCTCGGCCGTGGTCGTAACCGCGGTATCGTGCATACGCAACCAAGACGATTGGCCGCGCGTGCGGTCGCAACGCGGATTGCAGAGGAGTTGAGTACCCCTCTGGGTGCTTTGTGTGGCTACCAGGTCCGATTTCAAAAAGCGATCACTGACGAGACGGCAATTAAGCTGGTGACAGATGGCATTCTGCTGGCTGAGTTTCGAGACGATCCCTTGTTGTCACGCTACGATACGGTAATTATCGATGAGGCGCATGAACGCAGCCTGAATATTGATTTTCTGTTAGGCATCCTCTCTACGATCCTGCCCAAGCGTCCCGATCTCAAGGTGATCGTGACCTCCGCGACCATTAACTATGAGCGATTCAGCCAACATTTCTCGGATGCGCCTGTGGTGGAAGTCTCTGGACGCACCTATCCAGTTGAGATTCGATATGCGCCGATGCGCGAGATGGACGCAGATCGACTGGATGGCACGTTGCTCGCCCAAGCCATTCAGAAGCAACTGTACGAATTGCGTGCAATGGATCGCACTAAGCAACAGAGCATGGGGGATGTGTTGGTCTTTTTGCCGGGCGAACGAGAGATCCGCGAGGTGTCCCAGTTCCTGCGTCATGCCGCGATTGATCGTTTGGATGTTTTGCCTCTATACGCCCGACTCGGTGCGGCTGAGCAGCAGCGGATCTTTCATCCAACAGACTCAGGCAGGCAACGGATGGTGCTCGCGACCAACGTGGCTGAGACCTCCCTAACAGTGCCCGGTATCCGTTATGTGATCGATTCTGGATTGGCACGCATCAGTCGATATGCCGCGCGCAGCCGGCTACAACGTTTGCCCATTGAGCCCATCAGCCAGGCCAGTGCCAACCAGCGCTCAGGCCGTTGCGGCCGAACGGAGCCCGGTGTAGCCATTCGGCTCTACGATCCTGATGACTTCCAAAGTCGGGCGACTTACACAGATCCAGAGATCCTGCGAACCAATCTGGCATCGGTGGTACTGCAGTGCCTTGATCTGAAGCTTGGCGATCCGATGGCCTTTCCGTTTGTTGATCCGCCTGAACCCCAGCTGGTCAAAGATGGCCTTAACCAGTTGCGTGAATTGGATTTGGTGACACCGAATGGCAGCTTGACGTCCCTTGGCCGCACGGTCGCACGGTTGCCCTTGGATCCTCGGATTGGGCGAATGCTCCTGGCAGCCGACGATCGCGGCGTATTTTGGGAGGTCAGTGTAGTGGCGGCTGCATTGTCTATCCAAGATCCACGCGAATCTGGGTGTGATCTGCCCGAGATACGGGATCCACAGTCCGAGTTTGTAACTTGGTTGAATCTATGGACGCTGATTGAAGCTGAGCGGGAAACCCTCTCGCAGTCACGCTTTCGCACATGGTGTCAGCGTCTACATTTGAATCACAACCGCCTCCGTGAGTGGCGTGAAATTCATCGCCAGATCATCCTGTGTTTTCCCAATCGCGCTCATGGTCCGCGATCAGATGAGCTCGATCGTGCCGGGTTTCATAGTGCCTTGCTCACAGGTCTCGCTGGTCAGATCGGTCGGCGTGAAGAACATGACTACCTTGGCGTGCGAAATCGCCGATTCCGAGTCCCAAAGGGAGCGCTTGAGGGAAAAGCCGCTTGGGTGATGGCGGCTGAACTGGTTGAGACGCATCGCGTCATGGCACGGACGGTCGCCACGATTGAGCCACATTGGGTGATTGAGGCGGTCCCGCAGCTACTCAAATACAGTTATCAAGAACCGTTTTGGTCGAAGAAGCAGGGCCGAGCGATGTGTTATCGCAGTACGCGCTTGTTCGGTCTGGCCTTGCGTGAGCGTGAAGCGGTGGGATATGCCGCGATCGATCGCACGCATGCACGTGCTTTATTTCTTGCTGAAGGCGTAATTAACGGGGAGGTGCGTCAGCCATTGCCCTTCATGCAACACAACGCCCTCGTGTTTGCAGAAGCGGCAACGATGGAAGCCAAGTTGCGTCGATCAGATGCAATTTTGACAGCCGACGAAATGGTGCCTTGGTTTGATGCGCGAGTGCCGGCAGAGATCTGTGACCTTCGCGCCTTGGTGCAGTGGTGGAAGTCGGCCAGTCCAGACGCGACGCGTGCGCTGTATTTACAAATCCAAGATCTGTTGCGGCACCCCGAAGCGGCCCCCGATCCAGAGATGTATCCCGAACAAATCAGTCTCGGTCATCTGGCGCTGCCAGCCGAATATCAGTTCAAGCCCGGTCAAGCGGACGATGGGGTGTCGGTCAAAGTCCCTATTGCCGCATTGATGCAGGTAAGGCCTGACGCGGTGGAATGGACGGTCCCTGGTGCATTGGCTGAGAAGGCAGAAGCCCTGATTCGCAGTTTGCCAAAATCGATTCGGCGGCAGCTCGTTCCGATTCCAGACTTTGTAAAACAGTCGCTCAGCCAGCTCGACGCGAGTCGCGAAAGCTTGACCGAAGGATTGGCTCGCTTGGTACGGATTCGCACCGGGGTGACTGTGGACTCGAGCCATTGGCAATCGGCAGAGATTGACGATCGCCTGAGGATTCGGATCGAAGTCATCGATGGGGATGGCCAGGTGATGGACAGCGATCGTGACTTGGTTGCGTTGCAGGCGCGCTTGGCCTCGAGGGTGCCAAAAGAGCCATTGCGCGAAGCAGAACGATTAACAAATTGGCCAGAATCCTTGTCGTTCGATGCACAGATTGAGAGTCAAACCGGTGGTGTCGCAATGCACGCCTATCCTCGGCTGTCTCTAGAGTCTGTAGGGGTTGTGCAACGCCTGATCTACCATCCGGTGGTTGCTCGGCTCGGGCACGCTGATGCCGTGGCAGCGCTTCTTGTTGCACAGTGCGCCGACCAGTTCCGTTTGTTGGAATCAAAGGAAGCGATTTACCAAAAAGCACGTGTGGCGATATGCCACGGCGCTGACGACGAAGCCTATTTCCGACGGGTATTAGTATCTGCTTGCGTGGACACTCCTTTGGCAACAATTCTGACCGCAGAAGCATTTCAGGCGACCAAGCAACGGGTGCGTAGTGAACTCGTTCCACGGGCGTTACAGCTCGCTGAGGCCTTGGTGGACGCTTCGCAGCGCGCCCGGAATTTGAAGTCACGCCTTACTGGGAAGATTCCGGCGCCCTGGATTGCTGCGATTCAGAGTATGCGGGCGGATTTGGATGCCTTGATGGGAGATCCACTGCGTGATGTGCCCCCGAATCATTTGATTCATCTGCCACGGTACGTGCAAGCGATTGAAATTCGCCTAGAGAAGCTCTCTGGACGCCTATTATTGGATGCGCAGTGGCAGCGCGAAGTGGAGCAATTGAACGAGATGCTGTCGCGTTACTGGGCGTCTCATCCCAAAGATTGGCAACAACAGGATGCTGAACTGGTTGACATCCGATGGCAAATTGAGGAGTTTCGCGTACTCTGCTTCGCACAAATATTGAAAAGAGGCGACAAGGTCTCGATGAAACGAATCAGCGCTGCACTGAAGGATTACCGACCGTCATGACACATCGATTGTGGTTTGTACTGGTATTGCTGTTGACCTCCGCGTCGACAAACGCCAACGAAACGAATGATCCCTATGAGGATTGGAATCGGGCGATGTTTGCTTTTAACGAAAAGGCGGATCGGTACGTATTAAAGCCGGTTGCCGAGGGCTATGACGCGGTGACCCCGGCTCCAGTACAAACAGGGATTCGCAATTTTTTCAATAATCTCGGTGAGCCCATCACCATGGTCAATGCCTTGTTGCAGGGAAAGCCCAGTAAGGCCGCCCGTTCACTGACACGGTTTGTATTTAACTCAACAATTGGTCTCTACGGATTGATTGACGTTGCCGGTGGCATGGGAATCGAGCGTGAGAACGAGGATTTTTCACAGACCTTGGCGATTTGGGGTGTGGGTTCGGGGCCGTATTTGGTGCTTCCGATCCTTGGGCCGTCGGATGTCCGCGGTTTGACTGGACGGATCGCCGATCGACCGCTCAATCCAGTGCAGTGGCAAGACGAAGTCGGAGCGACAGAGTTGTTTGTGATGAAGGGTGTTGAAACGCGCGCGAGTCTTCTTGGCATCGAGCCACCGAAAGCAGGCGACCCCTATGTGTTGATGCGTTCGGCCTACCAGCAACGTCGAGATTACGAGATCAACGACGGCATTGCGGTCGATCTGTTCTTGGACGACGAGTTATTCCTCGACGAGGGAGAAGGCTCAACCCTGAATTAACGCCTCTAACGCGATCTGATCGTTGACGAAGCGATTGATTCCATCGGCGAGTTTCTCAGTCGCCATTGGGTTTGCTGCCATGCGCAGCAAAAACTGGTCGCGATCAAGCACAGGCATCGGGCTGGCTAACCGCGGCGGTGTCTCGAGCGGGTGAACCGGTGTGTGCCGACCATCCAGCTCCTCAAGAATGCTCGGACTAATTGTCAATCGATCACAGCCAGCCAAGGCCAGGACTTGGTCTGCAGTGCGGAACGAGGCACCCATCACGATTGTTGCAATACCATGGGAACGATACAGCCAGTGGATGCGTTGCACAGACAGCACGCCTGGATCCACTGAGGCATCGGCGGGCGTCTCGCCACGGGCGACGTACCAATCGTAAATCCGCCCAACAAACGGGCTAATTAAGGTGGCCTTGGCCGCTGCGGCGACGATCGCTTGCTCTTCAGCAAAGACCAGCGTGAGATTGCAACCGATCCCCTCGGCCTCGAGTATGCGACACGCCTCCAGACCCTCCCAGGTGGCCGCGAGCTTGATTAAAATCCGTGACGCGGGAACGCCAAGTTTGGCATAGCGTTCTAGGATGCGGTGCGCCTGTTCGACGGAAGCCTCGGTATTGAAGGAGAGGCGGGCATCGACCTCGGTGGAAACATATCCCGGGATGACCGCGGCGATCTCCGCGCCGAGTTGCACTGCCAAATCTGTTGCCGCTTCGCTGAGCGAACCAAGCTCGCCGCGATGGAGGCGTTCGCGTGTTGCAAGAATGCGGTCTTGCATACTCGGCTGACTGGCTTGCTTGAGTACCAAGGATGGATTGGTGGTTGCATCGACTGGACTGTGTTGCCGAATGGCTTCGATGTCAGCCGTATCTGCGACGACGACGCTGTGACTTCGTAAATGATCCAAGGTACTAGGCATGGCTGTGGTTCTCTCTCACTGCATCAAGCGCACACTCAATGACGCTCCAATCGGCACCGGGAAGATGGGCTTGTTCGCTCAAGATCTGGCGAAACCGCCGCGCGCCGGGGACTTCATGATACAGACCAACCAAATGCCGTGATAGGTGTTTCAGGGGGAGTCCTTTTGCAAGCTGTGATTCGAGGTAAGGCCGATAGGCGAGAAGTGCGGATCTTGCGTCCTCATGGGGTGCGGGCACACCGTAAATTAGCGGGTCCACTTTGAGCAGTTCTTGAGGGGTTTGATAGGCAGCTCGACCCATCATGAATCCATCCAATGATTCGGCCGATTGAATGCCCGATTCAATTGTTTGAATTCCGCCATTTAAAATAATCATGAGATTTGGAAATTGCTGTTTAATCTGTTCGACCAGTGAATAGTTCAGTGGTGGAACATCACGATTTTGTTTTGGCGTCAGTCCACCCAAAATCGCAATTCTCGCGTGAATAATTACGCGTTTAATTCCTGACCTATTTAGCATGGCAACGAATAACGGCAAGGTCTCTTCAACTGATTGATCGTTGATACCGAGTCGTATTTTTGCCGTGATTTCCGGTCCGTCACGACCCGCTGCCGCTTGCATTGCACGAAGACACTCTGAAACACGGCCGGGGTCTGCCATGAGCGCTGCGCCAAAGCATCCAGCCTGCACCCGATCGGAGGGACAGCCGATGTTCAGGTTAATTTCATAAAATCCTCGGTCTTTTACGGCCATCACCGCGGTATGCAATTGCTCCGGATCAGATCCTCCGATCTGCAACGCCAGCGGGTACTCTTCAGCGCTGTGTTCGATTAATTGCTCCAGATTCCCATGGACCAACGCGGCCGCAGTCACCATCTCTGTATAGAGCAGTGCGCGCTTGGTTAGGCAGCGGGCAAAACGCCGCCAATGACGATCGGTCCACTCCATCATCGGAGCAGTTGAAAAGCGAAAGACTGGAGTTGACATCGCGAAAGTGTAATCGGCTCAGGTTTGAAAGCAAGAAAAGCGGAATTCGTGTTTTTCTAATTAATGAACGCTTGATTTAATTAAAAGCAAACTTATGATTCACCCGTGCATTAATTATTTAAATAGTTTTATGAGGTGTTGTAAATGCAGTTAGACAGTTTGAGTTTGGGTGAACTTCAAGTTTTGCGAGTCAAGGTGGATCAGGAAATTGAAAGTCGCCGAGTGCAAGTTCGCAAAGAAGGTTTGGAGAAGATTAAATCAATTGCGGCGGAATATGGATTGTCTTCAGATGAATTAAAAACATTAACCGCTGCAAATAAGGTCTCAGGTAAGCGTGGATCGGTGGCGCCTAAATACCGTGATCCATTGGATGCGAATAACACATGGACTGGTCGTGGTCGTAAGCCCAAGTGGGTCGAAGCATACTTAGCGACCGGTGGAGCATTGGACGCGATTGCGATCTAAGCCTTCATCTACTCTCGGCAGGCGTTATACTCTCGCGCCTGCTGGAGAAGATCATGACTGTTCGTACCCGAATTGCCCCATCGCCTACAGGCGACCCTCATGTGGGCACCGCCTACATCGCGTTATTCAACTATGCCTTTGCCAAAGCACACGGTGGCTCATTTGTATTGCGTATCGAAGATACGGATCAGGTGCGCTCCACTGCTGAATCTGAGCGGGCCATTCTAGATGCGTTGCGTTGGACCGGACTGCAGTGGGATGAAGGTCCTGATGTGGGAGGCACACACGGACCGTACCGGCAAAGTGAGCGTGCCAGCTTGTATCAATCGGCAGCGGCAGATTTACTCGAAAAGGGGCATGCGTTCCATTGTTTTTGCTCGGCTGAGACATTGACGGATATGCGTCAGGCACAAATGGCCGCGGGTCATACACCGAAATATGACGGTCGATGCGCTGGTTTGTCGAACGAGGCGGTTGCGGCGCAATTGGAGGCCGGTACGCCATACGTCATCCGGATGCGGGTGCCAGAGGCGGGTGAGTGTGTCTTGCATGATCGTTTACGGGGTGAGATTCGGATTCCATGGTCTCAGGTGGATATGCAGGTGCTGCAGAAGACGGATGGCTTGCCCACCTATCACCTCGCCAATGTGGTCGATGATCATCACATGCAGATCAGCCATGTGATCCGTGGTGAGGAGTGGATTCCGTCCGCACCCAAGCATCAATTGCTTTATCAGTACTTCGGTTGGGAGATGCCAGAGCTCTGTCATTTGCCGTTATTGCGTAATCCAGACCAGTCAAAGCTGAGTAAACGAAAAAACCCGACCTCGATTTTGTTTTATAGAGATCAAGGCTTCCTCCCGGAAGCGTTATTGAATTATTTAGGTCGTATGGGATGGTCGATGCCGGATGACCGTGAGCAGTTCACCCTCGACGACATGGTCCATGCATTTGATATCGATCGTGTGTCGCTCGGTGGGCCGATTTTCGATCTAGAGAAGCTGCGTTGGCTCAACGGCCAGTGGCTTAAAAATACACTGACTGATGAAGATTATGTGCAACGTTTGATGGCCTGGGGCTTTTCTGAGCAGTTCTTTCAAAGTGTATTACCGCACTTAAAAACTCGAGTGGATGTCTTTTCGGATGCCTCAGATTGGCTATCACCGCTTTGGCAGCAAATGCCGAATTTGAATAGCGAGTCCTTAATCTTTGAAACCCTTGAAACGGAGCAGGTGCAGTCGATCTTGCAGTTTTTGATTTGGCGATTGGAAAGTGTTGTCACGTGGGATCGTGTACAGATCGAGCACAGCATCCAATTTGTTTGTCAGGCGATGGGGCTGAAGTTGAAGCAAGTGATGCCAATCGTCTTTGTCGCATTATCAGGTAAGCCGCAGGCGATCAGCGCATTCGATCTAGCGGTCCTTTTGGGACCTGATCGCTCGCGAGCGCGTTTGCGTCAGGCGCTTGAGGTTGCAGGCGGGGTGTCCAAAAAAGGGCTGAAACGGCTTGAAAAAAGCTATGAAGATGCCTGCCGTGCCGTTGACACACCAGGTGAAGCGCACTAATCTTCGCGTCCTCTGAAAAGGGGCTATAGCTCAGCTGGGAGAGCGCTACAATGGCATTGTAGAGGTCGGCGGTTCGATCCCGCCTAGCTCCACCAATTCAAGATCAATGAAGGCTCGTTTATCGAGCCTTTTTTGT
>CAZVNX010000002.1:0-111089 GCA_964628665.1 uncultured Pseudomonadales bacterium
GGCGGGGTTTTTAGCTGTTCAATCGCCGTATCAGTCACGGTCATGGTTTCTCCATTAAGGCTCGCCATCATACTCAGTGAAGCGGGCTTCGACCAACCTCACGGAGCAATGTGTTCAGACGGTCGTCGGAAATCCGCACGCGCATCGCGGTCTCTCCGAACTCGTTTGCGCTCTCTTGTAAAACATCTGCTTCCTGATACAGACGCGCGCGCAGTTTGCCCTCTTGTGGACTGAGGACGAGATCAAATTCATTTGGGGCCTGACCAATAGCCTCTGCAATTGCATCGCGTAAATCAGAAAGACCAAGTCCGCTGGCCGCTGAAATCCAAACACGTCCTGATTCATCCGTGCCGGGTTCAACTTCGGTTCGCTGATCGACTTTATTCATCGCCACAACCCGCGGAACTTCATCGGCACCAATTTCTGCCAAGACCTCAAGTACCGCCTGCTCTTGCATCAACCGATCGGGGTGCGCGCCATCTTGCACGAACAGCAACACGTCAGCCTCGGCTGCTTCTTCTAAAGTGGCACGAAACGCATCAACCAAGGCGTGGGGCAGGTTCTGCACGAACCCCACCGTATCGGCCAAAATCGCCGTTGCGCCGCCCGGTAGGATGATCTTCCGAAGCGTCGGATCCAGTGTCGCGAACAGTTGGTCGGCCGCGTAGATATTTGCTTCTGTCAACCGGTTAAATAAGGTGGATTTACCCGCGTTGGTGTACCCCACCAAAGCCACTGTCGGAATGTCATTGCGTCGTCTCGCCCGACGGCCTTGGTCACGTGTTCTACGCACTTTTTCGAGACGGCTTTTGAGCGCAGTCATGCGCACGCCAATTAAACGACGGTCGGTTTCTAACTGAGTTTCCCCTGGTCCCCGGAGACCGATACCGCCTTTTTGCCGCTCTAAGTGCGTCCAACCCCGGACCAAACGCGTCCGGATATGGTCCAACTGCGCGAGCTCAACCTGCAATTTGCCTTCGAAGGTTTTTGCACGGCTGGCAAAAATATCGAGGATCAAGCCAGAACGATCAATCACACGTGCCTGAATCTGGCGCTCCAGATTTCGCTCCTGACTGGGCGACAGGTGACCATCAAAAATCACCAAGTCGGCCTCTTCAGCCGCCACCAATGCCGCAAGCTCTTCAACCTTACCAACACCAATGTAGTTTGCTGGGCTTGGGCGCTGACGATTGGCTTGCAGCTCGCCCACAATGGTCGCGCCAGCCGATAACACAAGTGACCGAAATTCTTCGACATCAGGCTCGTAAAAAGGCTCTCGGACAGTGACTGAACATAGGACGGCTCTCTCGCCACCCGCTTCGCGCTCAAAGAACATGGTGTAAACGCTCGGCTGTCCAAGACGTGGCCGCTTCAGTCGGCAAGTGATCACCCACCATTAGGGATGAAGCCCCAGTCGCGGGCCAGGAGCGCAACCAGGTGAGTTGCCGCTTGGCCAATTGTCGGGTCGCCGCCTGCGCGGTCTCCTTCATGGTGGTCGCATCGATTTCTTGGTCTAAATATTGCCAAACCTGACGGTATCCAACACTCCGCATGGAGGGGCAGTCCGGAGTCAATCCGGGACGGGTTCTCAACGTAATCACTTCCTCTATTAAGCCATCCAAAAGCATGGTTTCAAATCGCTGATCCAAGCGCGTCTTTAATGCGTCTCGATCCTCTGGTAACAACACCAATGTGGAGATATTCATCGCCACACCATCAATCTTTAAGTCCTGTGTTTCACCGGTCCAATGTTCACGAATCGACTCACCGGTCACCATCAACACTTCCAAGGCACGCTCAATACGCGACGAGTGATTGGGATGAATCATGGCCGCGACCTCAGGGTCACGCGCTGCGAGCAGCGCATGAATGGCAGGCCATCCCTCAACGGAAGCCTGATCACGAATGTGCTGACGGATCACTGGGTCGGCTGCAGGCAAGGCATCCAGGCCATCAAGTAATGCCTTCAGGTACAAAATGGTGCCGCCAACCAAGCACGGAATCCGGCCTCGTTCGAGCGCATCACGAATCGCCAATCGCGCATCAATCACGAACTGCCCCGCATCATACGCATGCTCCGGCTCGACCTGATTGACCAACGCATGCGGATAGCTAGCAAGCTCGCTTGCGCTCGGCTTCGCTGAACCAATATCCAAGCAGCGATAGACCATGACAGAATCCGCACTGATCAATGCCAGCGGAAACTGATCGGCAAGCTGCATGGCAAGTGCGGTTTTCCCAACGCCCGTCGGACCGGTGAGAACGAGTAAAGGGGAGGCAGTGCGCGACATCGCGAGAGTTTATCTCATCTTGACTTCCAAGTGCGCTCTCACTATCTTTTGCGACCTCACTCTCCACTGCCCAGGTGGCGAAATTGGTAGACGCGCTAGCTTCAGGTGCTAGTGGGGGAAACTCCGTGGAGGTTCAAGTCCTCTCCTGGGCACCATACGCAATCCCATTCTTTTACGAGACACACACAACCTCTTTGACAACCTAACTGGCCGGACGTGCCAGTGAGCGCAGCCTGTCGTCCTAAAAGCGCCAAGTCTTTCAAGCAAAAACCGAATTGCTTTTGTGCAGGCGCAATATCGGCCTCAGCAACATGTCTAATGTTTGTCTAAGACAAAAACTGTGTTATAAACCATCTGTCGGAACGGAGTACGGCTCGCCTGAAGAATTCAAGGACGGAGCTTTGCTCCGTTTTTGCGTTTTGACGGTCTCTTACACGGATGGAACCTGTACTAGAAAAAAATGACAAAGTTCCAGTGCCTGAGGAGGCAAACACATGACATTTACAAAACTGATGAAAGGGCTCGTCCCCGTCGGTCTGCTCGCATCGCTGCCAACAACAGCCTTTGCTGCAGCCAACCTGCAATCAGATGATTTCGTTGGAATCTCATTCTGGTTGATCTCAATGGCTTTGATGGCCTCAACCGTGTTTTTCCTTTGGGAAACACAAAGCGTCGATGGAAAGTGGAAGACATCACTGGTGGTTTCAGGTCTCGTGACCTTTATCGCTGCCGTGCATTACTTCTACATGCGGGACGTGTGGGTCGCCACTGGCGAAACCCCAACGGTCTACCGCTACATTGATTGGCTGTTGACTGTACCGCTCTTGATGATCGAGTTCTTCTTGATTTTGCGTGCCATTGGCAACGCCTCAGGCGGCATCTTCTGGAGACTGTTGATTGGTACACTCATCATGCTGATCCCAGGTTACTTGGGCGAAGCGGGCTACATCAACGTGACCATCGGTTTCGTGATCGGCATGCTCGGATGGTTCTACATCCTGTACGAGATCTTCGCTGGCGAAGCTGCGCAGATGGCTGCTACTGAAGCATCACCTGCAGTACAGAGCTCATACAACACCATGCGTTGGGTTGTCACAATCGGTTGGGCTATCTACCCACTCGGCTACGTCCTCGGATACTTCGTATACGTCGATGCAGCAGGCAACACCACTGCGGCAGCAAGCGAAGCACTGAACATCGTGTACAACTTGGCTGACGTCGTGAACAAGATCGCATTCGGTCTGTTGATTTGGTACGCAGCGACTTCTGAGTCGAAAAAAGCAGCACCAGCTGCCGCGTAACTTGATCGGAGCCCCCCAACGGGGCTCCGTTTTCCATCGGTTTTGATGAGCAAAGGCGATGGAAAACGGATACCAAGAATAAGAACCGCCAAGGATGGATTTGCTGTGAGGGATAAACATGCCAATGTTCGATTTCAGCCTGCTCACGCACGATCTCGAGGCGTTAGAGCGGCAACTAGAAACGGTCGGTGCTGGGGCAGTCATTGACGAGCCCAGTTTAAATCAGCTGTTTTGTCAGCACTTAAACTCAGGCGGCGGACGAACGCGTGCGATGCTTGCACTAGCTGCCGGCCGCACCATCGGGCTGCCTGACACAGTGCGCTTTGCTATTGCCTCAAGCGTCGAATTGCTGCATCAAGCCTCACTCATTCACGACGACATCCAGGACCAAGATCCGATGCGACGTGGTCAAGCCTCTGTATGGCACACCGCTGGTGAGTCAGCCGCGATCTGCTTGGGCGATAATCTCATTGCCGCGGCCTTTGAGCAGTTAACGGCACTGCCAGATCCCTACCTGGCGGAGTTGCCACGGTTGGTGGTCATGTTGTCTCGTGGCGTCAGCGTCATGGCGGCTGGCCAGACACTGGACTGCCAATGGAAACCAACCGATGCGATCTCATACGCGGACTATGAGCAGATCGTCCGTCACAAGAGCGGACCGCTGCTTGGTCTGCCGGTCGCACTGACACTTGCAGTCAATGGCGGGACCGATGATCAAGTCACGCGGATTCTGCATGGCGCATCGTCAATCGGAGTTGCCTACCAATTAGCGGATGATTTTGTCGATCGCGACGAAGATCGGGATACGCGTTTAAACGGCTTCTGGGTGATTAGCTCACATTTGGATAATGCACATGAAGCCGAGCATGTGCTGCGTGAGCGATTCGAATGGCACCTTCAACACGCGCGTGAATCCGTGGCATCCCTTCCGTCATTTTGCATTGACGCGTTTAATGTGTTGATCGAAGCGCTGCACAGGAAATATCCGAGCTTGCAGGTGGCTGCATGACCCAGACTGCACTGGTCATTGGATCTGGATTTGGCGGTATCGCTTCTGCGCTGCGGCTCCGAGCCGCTGGGCTTGAGGTCGAACTGATCGAAAAATTGCCCGATCTCGGTGGCCGTGCACAGGTCTTTAACCATGGCGGATATCGCCATGACGCTGGCCCAACAGTCATCACGGCACCGTTTTTGTTTGATGAGCTATTTGCCTTATTCGGTGAAGAACGCGCAGATCATATTGAATTCAGACCACTGACCCCCTGGTATCGCTTTGTGTTTCCCGATGGCGACCATTTTGACTACGGTGGCACGCTTGAAGAGACCTTGGCTGAAATCGCACGGATTCATCCACCGGATTGTGCGGGATATGAAGCCCTCGTCGAGCAGTCAAAAGCCATTTTTGACGTCGGATTCACGCAACTCGCGCATGCCCCCTTCCATCAATTTGGCACCATGCTAAAGCAGCTGCCCCAGCTGGCCAAACTCCGCAGTGATCGCACAGTGTGGGACATGGTTTGCCAGTACCTTGAGCACGACAAATTACGTCAGGCGTTCTCGATTCAACCGTTATTGGTTGGAGGCTCACCGTTCGATACGACCAGTATTTACGGACTCATCCATTATCTCGAACGCGCCTACGGGATTTACTTTGCGATGGGCGGAACCGGGGCTTTGGTGAGTGCGCTCGAGGCATTAATGCAGCGCCATGGGATTCGGATCCGGACACACGCTGAGGTCAAAACTCTGCATGCGGAAGATCGAAGAATTACCGAGGTTGAGCTTGCCTCAGGGGAACGTCTCTCGGCGGATCATGTGGTATTTAATGGCGATCCAATGTATCTGTATCGGCATCTCATCGCCAATCGCCATCTTCCCTTATCAACGCGTTTGAAACGCGATCACAGCAAACTCTCGATGGGTCTATACGTGCTGTTTTTCGGTACCGACAGAACCTATCCCGAAGTGGCACATCACACCATCTGGATGGGAAAACGCTATCGAGAGCTGTTGGATGACATCTTCCATCGACAGCTATTAGCCGACGACTTTTCGCTCTATGTGCATCGGCCGACTGCGACTGATCCGTCGTTCGCACCAGAGGGACATGACAGTTTTTACGTTCTGGCGCCGGTGCCTCACCAGGGCGCTGAAATCGATTGGCAGGTCGAAGAGCCCAAGCTCCGTGCTCGTATCATTGATGCACTCGGCGCCACTATGCTGCCAGATCTTGCGTCGCACATTCAGGCGCCCTTTGCGATGACGCCGGATGACTTTTCAACGCAGTACCTAAGCCATCAGGGTGCAGGATTCTCTATTGCCCCCTTGTTCACCCAATCCGCTTGGTTCCGTTTTCATAACCAAGCCGAGGGTTTTGACAATTTATTTCTTGCAGGTGCCGGCACACATCCTGGCGCCGGAATGCCAGGGGTCTTGTCTTCGGCTAAGGTCGTGGAGCACTTGATTCAAGAACGCATCAAGGAGGTGGCCGAAGTGCCAATAACGTGATGAGCAAAGCACAACTCAAACAACATGGAAAAACATTCCACTTTGCCAGCCGGTTTCTCTCCAACAGTGATCTCGAGGCAGCAGCCGAGCTCTACGGGCTGTGTCGTGAAATCGATGATCTGGCAGATCTCAGCGCGGATCCAGCGATGGCAGCCACACAGCTGCGGCAGTTGATTCACGCACTCCAACAACGGGATGCGAGCCACCCGATGGTGCGTCGTGCACTCTCAATTCAACCCGCCATCGATCTCGGTGTGTTGGTGGAGTTGATTGAAGGCGTGCTGACCGATACTGGATCTGTGCGCATCCAGACGCATGAGGAATTATTTCGATATTGCTATCAGGTCGCTGGAACGGTGGGCTTATTGATGTGCGATATATTTGAAGTACAGGATGTTAGAGCGCGACACCACGCGGTCGACTTAGGAATCGCGATGCAGCTCACCAACATCGCGAGGGATGTGGTCGAAGATGCAGCAAGTGGGCGTCGCTATCTGCCAGCCGACACCGTGGGTGATCTCGAACCCAGTGACATATTAAACCCGCAGCCGAAACACACTGAAATGATCGAGCTAGCCGTAGGCAAACTGCTCGATGAAGCGGAACTCCGCTATGCGTCCGGGTTCTCCGGCCTGCCATTTTTACCTTTGCGAGCGCGCATCACCATCCTAATAGCCGGCTTAGTTTATCGTGAAATTGGCATGGTAATCGCGGATCGCAGTTTCGATGTGTGGCAACCTCGGGCGTTCACCACGGGGTCACAAAAGCTTGTGACTGCTGTAAGGGCGCTCCTCACGTTTGCCATGGACCCACGGGTACATCGGTACCGTGGACCGCACGACGCAAGACTGCATTTGGGTTTACCAAAACGACCGGGCGTCCATCTGGCGGTCTGATGCAAACCCCCTGGATACACATCGTCGGTGGTGGCCTTGCGGGTCTGTCGCTGGCGCGTGAATTGGCGAGATATGACACCTTGCCAGGCGCTGTCATTGTTTCTGAGACGCGCACTGAGTATTCCGACGACAGAACCTTTAGCTTTTGGTGCTCAGAAAGTGAGCGTGCATATCTCCAGCCGCAAACCTTGCACACCCGTTGGTCGATCAGCGCGGGCTCAACGACCCATGTGATGCAAGGGCAGCGTTACGCTTATGGCACGCGATCGTCCATCGATTTTTACAAAGAAGCGATGGCATCCATCGAAGCACACCCAGCAATCCATTGGCGACATGAAACCTGCCAGCAGGCACCGACTGCACACTGGGTGTTTGATAGCCGGCCACCCCAGGTCGACCAGTTTCAGGTGGTCCAAAGTTTTCATGGTGTGGTGGCACGGACCATTGCGCCGCATCATATCCATCAAGTCAGCCTCATGGATGATCTGCAAACGATCGCCCAAGGTGTCCGATTTCGCTATGTAGTCCCCCTGAGCGCCAATGAATTATTGGTGGAGTACACCGATTTCGCGGCGGCACCTTCTTCACTAGACGCTCTGGGCCAACACAACCAAACCTGGCTGAATGAGACATTTGGATCGCAATGGCAAACGGTTCGGACTGAGCAGGCGCACATCCCCATGGGACTGAAAGGCCACGGTCAGCACTTCGGTACGCCAATTGGAACTCGAGGCGGCATGGCTCGCGATGCGACAGGGTATAGCTACGTGCGAACACAACACTGGGCACGTGCATGCGCGCGTTGTTTAATTGCAGGCAAACGTTGGCCGCCTGTTGCAGCACCGGTGTGGGAGCAATGGATGGATCAGCGACTCTTACAGCTCATCACCCAGCGGCCTGACTGCGTCCCTGGTATTTTTATGTGCATGGCTAAACGCCTTGACGCCGATGTCTTCGCGCGCTTTATGATGCAACAAACGCCGATGGATGCATTGAAAGTGATCCTAGTCTCGCCAAAAAAGCCGTTTCTCTGTGCATCGATCGGGCAACTGCAATGGATTTAAGTTTGGTTTTGGCTGCGTGCTTTATTTCGCTGGTCGGATTGCCACATGGTGCGCTGGATCCTGTGATTGCACGACGGGTCGGATTGGTTCGGCGGCCTGATCAAATGCTCACATTCCTTTTCGGGTACAGCCTGTTGGTGGCACTCGTCATCGGTCTGTGGCTGCTGGCACCGGCTGCCTGCTTGAGTGCCTTTCTCCTCGCCTCTGCATTGCACTTCGGCCGTGATTGGCAACGTGTGATTGGTTTTGGGGGATGGGCCTATGGTGCCTTGGTCCTGTCGTTACCCCTTATTGTCCACTCTGAGCGCGTGACCGAAATCTTCGCATTTTTGGTATTTGATGCGTCGCCACAGGTGCCTGTGTTTATTTTGGCTGCGATGGGTATCGCCGCACTGATCTTATTCGCACTCGACTGGCGCAAACTCACACCAGCTCGAGCGCTCGAGCTCACAGCGTTGGTGGTTGGAGCCGTTGTTCTTGAGCCGTTGTGGTTTTTTGTCGGGTATTTCTGTGCACTGCACAGCCCCCGTCATTTGCGTGCAGAGTTTCAGAAAATTCCCGAAACCGAGCGATTAATTGTGTTTGTGGTGATGCTGTTCATCACCATTCTGACACTGGCCATCGCAGCCTTTGCAGGCTCGCACTTAGAAATTCACTACGAAGACCTGAGCGTACTGATGTATCAGCTGATATTCATCGGCTTAGCCGCTTTAACGGTGCCTCATATGGCGTTACTGGAATGGGTGGGGAAGCATCATGGAAGCGATTGATCGGAAAAATGGACACATCGACCTGGCGCTTAATCAAGAGCCTCAGGACTCGGCGTTTGATCAATGGCGCTTGACACACCGTGCACTGCCTGAGGTGAATTTCGCAGAGATTTCTCTCTCCACTGAATTTCTCGGACAACAGATCGCTGCACCCATCTTTATCAGTTCAATGACTGGCGGGCCCGCACGTGCTGAACAGATTAACCATTCACTCGCCACTGCATGCCGAGAGTTGGGTTTAGCCATGGGCGTTGGCTCACAACGGATCGCCCTTGAAACGACCCATCAAACTGGGATGACCCGTGCCATTCGGGATGCCATTGGCCGCCAGCCATTAATGGCCAACTTTGGTGCAATCAACCTCGTAGATCTTCCACACCCCTCAGCGCTGTCTCGCATCCTCGATCCACTCGAGGCCGACGGGCTAATCTTGCACCTCAATCCCATGCAAGAAATCTTTCAGGCACAAGGCGATACCAATTGGCTGCATGTAATTGATCATATCGCCGCGGTCTGTGCCTGGAGCCCCGTGCCTGTCATTGTCAAAGAAGTCGGATTTGGACTCGACCCAGAGTCCGCTCGACTACTGAGTGACGCGGGGGTTTCGGTTCTGGATGTGGCGGGTCGGGGAGGAACGCGTTTTGATGTCATCGAACGCCAATTACGTCCGCAAGAAAAGTCCCTTCCCTCCGCAGATGCTTTTGCCGGTTGGGGTTACTCAACGGCTGAGTCCATACAGCTCTGTGCCAAATCGGTAAAGACAACCCTGTGGGCCTCCGGTGGTATTCGTCACGGTGTCGATGTAGCCAAGGCGCTATCGTTAGGCGCCAGTGCATGTGGTGTTGGCGGCGCAATCCTACCCGCTGCATTGCACTCGACAGACGCAACGATTCAATTTTTAGAGCAGATGCTGTTGGACCTCCGAGTGGCCTGCTATGGTTGCGGCGCACCCTCAAGCGACAGTTTGAGTCCACAACACCTCATCGCAGGATCAAACAATGCAACTACATGAATTGGCATGGACCGATCAACAAGGGCATCCGTATCGCCTCACAGCTCTCGATGACGGTCAATTTATCCTGCAGGTTGGAGAGCAAAAAGTCATCCTCAAGGACGTCGAGGCGCTTGATGGTCTGCATCGCGCAACTGCACTCGTCAAACACCCCAAAGGCGAGGCGCACGCGGCGCCAATAGTCACGGCGCCTTCACAGGAAGAAACCAGGCCCTTGGATGTGAACTTTCCAACCAAGGTTCGCAATGCTGTCCTCATCATGGCAGCTCTGGCTGTCGCAATCTTAGCCCTGGACGTTTTCAAACGATTTTCCTAAGTACAGATCCATCCTGAGGGCAACCCGATCTAGGGGAGTGGATCCGACTGACGGGCTTTCAACATCCGTAACAGATGGCGATCTCGCGCGCGGGCCTGAGCGTCTCGTGTGCTCGCATCGGCCGCTTCTGTAAACTGTGCGCTCATCCAAGCACGCGTTTCTGCATCGAGTTGGACCTGACCCGCATCCTGCCACCAAGCCTCGAAACTCGGCCCCAAGTGTGTGAGGAATCCTTCGAGCCCACGATCGCCCGCTGCCAACGAAAACAGTGTGTTGGGTCCATAGAGCGCCCAACGAAGGCCAGGACCGTGGGCCAAGATCTGATCGATGTCAGCGAGTGAGGCAACTCCCTCTTTCGCCAGATGGATGACCTCTTGCCACAGAACTGCCTGCAGCCGATTGGCAACATGCCCCGGCACACTTTTATGCAGCGCCACTGGGACCTTGCCAATCTGACGGTAGAACGCCATCGCTGTATCCAGCACACCTGGATCGGTCGTCGCATTGGCGACCATCTCGACCAAGGGGATCAGATGTGGTGGATTGAATGGATGCCCGATCAATACGCGTCTTGGATCGGGTGCAATCGCCTGCAAGGCATCCAGTGTCAGCCCCGAAGTCGATGAAATCAGGATCGCATCTGCGTCGACAGCGGGCGCAATTGCAGCATACAGCTGCCGCTTTGCTTCCAGATTCTCAGGTGCATTTTCTTGAATGATCTGAGCCGCCGCGACCGCGATCTTCGGATCCGTAGTAAATTGTAAGTGCGTCGCATCGTGCGGGCATGGATACCCAAGCTCAGCCAAGGCGCCGCCTTCTGCCGCGAGGTATGCCATCACACGCTGTTCTGCCGTTGCATCTGGGTCATAGGCGTGCACGCGATAACCACAGGCTAAAAACAAACTGATCCAGCTTTGCCCGATCGTCCCGCAACCCAATACCGCAATACGCATACCCACTCCTTGTCGATGTGATAACTCACTGTAAGCACATCACACGCCATCCCCAAGCGCAGAAATCTGTTATAAAACAGTCAGAAATATATGCCGGACAGTGCATTTAGACTAAAGTCGAATGCCTGCTAGTCGCGAGCCGCGTACGCCTCGTTCGCACCGTCATCATGCCTCTCGGCATTCCGTTGCGCATGTGTGCAGATACTGCGCAATGCCTTGATATTTATGGGCTCAAACCATCTACATGGCCGCATTGACATCAAATTGACATGAAACCGCACATAAAGTACAACCCAATTTGTAAAGTTTGGTTAGGTGTTTGAATCTACTCGTTTCTTAACTCTCGACACCGATTGACGCGGAATCGTTGCCCTATGCGGTTGTATTCTGTACATTTTGCCAAAACAACATCTATACCATAGGGACACAGATGTATTCGAAGTGCCTGAAGGCCAAAGTTTCAGTGATCGCGTTGATGCTATCGGCGCCGGTTGCGTTGGCAGATGTCAACTATAACCAGCGCGCCAAAGAGCAAGCCGAGCGGGCTGCTGCCGCTGCATCCATCGCGGCCGAACAAGTCGAAGCAGCGCGTGTTTCCGAGCCAGAAACTCCGTCAACTGAGGCGGAATCGTCGAGCCCTAGTGGTACAGGGTCAACAGCGGCCACCTCCACCAGCACACAAACTCGGTCGTCAACAGCTCCGGATCGTGAGACTGTGCAGACAGAAACCTCCGGTGGGTCACAGGTCGACGGGCCTTTGGAAGATCAGCCTCTGGTGATTGACGTCTCCAACCTCTACGACCAAGATGGATTGGGCGATCTGACGATGCAGTGGCAGGTGCAGCTAGCCTCAGGTGGCTGGCAAACCATCGACGCTGCAACTTCACAATCATTCACACCAAGACAACAGCACGTCGGTCGCTCACTTCGTGTCGTCATTCAGTACGTAGACGGTCAAGGGACGCTTGAGGTGATTGAGACGGCACCAACAGGACCCGTGCAAAACAGCAATGATTTGCCACAAGGTCTACCGATCATCAGTGGATCGACCGTTGAAGACAACACCCTGAAAATTGATGTGTCTGGGATCAGCGACGAGGACGGTGTCGGCCAGTTCCAATACCAGTGGGAACGCTCAACAGATGGTGCACGTTGGACAGCGTATGAAACGAATTCAGCGAATCCTGCACTGTTGCGCTTGAACCAAGCGGAAGTTGGATATGCCTACCGTGCATTGGTGTCCTACACCGACGGTTTCTCAACACAAGAAATTCTCGTAACACCGGCCACCAACATGGTCAAAAACGTGGATGATCCAGTCGAAGGCGAAGTCTTGGTAATTGGACAGCCTCGGAAGGGCGAGCGACTTGAGATCGATACGTCTGCATTAAGCGACGACGATGGTATTGCCAACGTGCGCGCGACCTGGGAAATGTCAGATAACGGCCGATCTTGGTCTGCCATTCCAGATGTGTATGGCTCAAGTATGAACCTGGCACAGACCCATGTCGGCAAGTTGATTCGGGTGCGTTCTGTAGTGGTGGATACCTTCGGTTCAGAAACCACCTTGTTCAGTCAACCCACGTCGATTGTGCAGAACGTGAATTCGAAACCGAAAGGTGTGATCCGGATTCTTGCGACGGGCGGCAACTAAAAAGCCTAGCGACCCCGCAAAAACAAGCGATCCAATTCGACCATGCTCATGGACGTCCAAGTGGGGCGTCCGTGATTGCACTGCCCACTGCGTTCCGTATGCTCAATATCTCTCAATAAGGCATTCATTTCGGAAAGTGTCAGCTGACGATTGGCGCGCACAGATCCGTGACACGCCATGGTTGACAATAGTTGATCGCGCGCCGCCTCAATACGATCCGTCACACCCAACTCCGCCAAATCACTCAGAACATCCTTCACCAAGGCGACGTGATCCGCTTGCTTTAAGATTGCAGGCACCTGCTCAATCCGAATACTTTCTGGCCCTATGCGCCGCACCTGCAAACCAAACTCAGCAAAGACCGTATCCGCTTCTTCCGCCAACGCTGCCTCGCGGTCGCTGACATGCACGGTGACAGGGATCAATAGCGGTTGGCTGACCAACCGCTGCGCATCCATCGCCTGCTTCAAGGCCTCATAGGTAATCCGCTCGTGCGCCGCATGCATATCAACAACCACAAGCCCTTGTGCGTTTTGCGCCAAAACATAGATCCCATGCAGTTGTGCCACCGCATAGCCAAGCGGTGGGATTTCGGATTCGGTCGCTTGGGTCGAAGCAGTCAAGGACTCGGTCCTGGTTGCCTGCTCGAACGGTTCAGTGGTGACAGGCGCCATCAATGCCGCCAAATGCGCGACCGACTGCGATGCCGGTTCGTGTGCAAATTGAAACGGTTGTTGCGAAGCAATCGACTCAAGTCCTATCGTCGTTGACGAGGCCATCGATTCGCTTCCCACTGTTGTTGGCCGAGCGTCAGCTAAAACGCGGCCCACACTGCGAAGCAAGAAGTCAAAGATCAGCCTGGAATCCCGAAATCGGACCTCGTGCTTTGTTGGGTGCACATTCACATCGACCTGTGCGGGATCTAGGGTCAAATACAACAGATAACAGGGATGTCGACCGTGAAACAACACGTCACGATAGGCTTGGCGTAGCGCAGTCGCGATCAGCTTGTCACGTACAATGCGGCCATTCACGAACACATATTGGCAGTCCGCTTGGGCACGGTTATAGGTTGCCTGACAGGCCCACCCGTGCAACGACAAGCCCACCGCCTCAGACTCGACCGGCAAGGCAGCATCCATAAACTCACGACCGAGCAGGAGCCGCACACGTTCCATTTGCGCAGCACCTGACGCTGCACTCGGTAACTGCCGCACCAACTTGCCCTGATGTGTTAGGCGAAAGCCCACATCAAAACGCGCCAACGCCTGACGAATCAGTACTGTATCGAGATGATTAAATTCCGTGCGCTCGGTTTTTAGGAACTTACGCCGTGCTGGCGTGTTAAAGAACAGGTCACGGACATCCACCGTGGTCCCCACAGGATGTGAAGCCGCCTCAACAACCGGTTGCATGTCTCGGCCTTCAACAGACACCCGTGCACCAGGCTGTTGCTCAATGGCAGAGGTGAGATCGAGTCGTGACACTGAGGCAATGGACGCGAGAGCCTCGCCACGAAAGCCAAGCGTTTTGACGGCCTCGAGATCATCGAGGTCATGAATCTTACTGGTCGCATGACGCGACAGCGCCAAGGCAAGTTCTGACGCCGGAATTCCGCGCCCATCATCACGCACTCGAATCCGGCCAACACCACCTGCATCACATTCCACATCAATCTGTGTGGCACCGGCGTCCAACGCGTTTTCGACCAATTCTTTGAGCACACTGGCCGGACGCTCAACCACCTCTCCGGCGGCAATCTGGTTCGCCAAGCGTGGTGACAAGATCTGAATCGGGCGTTGTTCAGATTTCATCAATTTGCACGTGGGTCAAACTCATCACCGCTTCACGGACTTCATGGGCACGATGCCATTGACCCTCTGGGCATTGCGCAGCAGCACGCTCCAAGAGCGCCTCAAATGCGCGCGTACGCTCCGCCTCGATCACGGCAGCAACTGGCCCCTTCCCTTCTTGCTTAATCACGACCATGGCATCGAGGATGTCTGAGAGCTTCATGCACAGGTAAATGTGTGGGCGCTCTTGCACCGCGCGGTGCTCACGCTCCGCGGCGTCAGGACAGATGCTCGCTTCTAAACGATCGATCGGTGACTCACCAGGTGGAAAGACTTTTTTCAGTTCGCGTTTGATTGGCGAAGGCATATCGCCGGTGACCACTTCCGACAAATCGTGCATGAGTGCAAGCTCATACAACAACACCTGATCCTCTGCCGACAGCTCGGGGAACACCCTCGCTGCAATTTCGCGTGCATACAAGGCGACTAAGCAGGAGTGCTCTGCAACTGAGGGGTAGCGATGACAGTTCACGGAATGCCACCGAGTGACGGTGCCTGCGAAGGGCAAATTGCGGATATCAAATTGCATGGGTTTCATCGGGTCATGCTACCGCGGGGCGACCGGGACCTCTAGTTTTTGTCCGACCTGGATCACATCATTTTTCAAGCCGTTCAGTTCCCGCAACGCTTTCACCGACAAGCCATAACGCGAGGCAATCTCCGACAAACTGTCACCTCGTTTGACCTCAACCACGATGCGACTGCCCGCATTCTGCTTGCGCCAAGCCACAAAGGTGTTGGCCGGTGGATTCCGTTCGAAATAACGCGTGATGCCGACGACGATCGCCGCTGCGATACGCTCTTGCTCCTTGGCGTTCGCCAATCGCCGTGCGTCGGCTTTGTTGGAAATGAATCCAGTTTCAATCAAGAGCGATGGGATATCTGGGCTGCGAAGCACCACAAAGTTGGCCAACCCCAATTGTTTTTTGTGCACCCGTCCAACCCGACTGAGGTCAGAAAGAAGTCCTTCACCGGCTTGTTTTGAGATGCGGATGGCTGACTCCATCGACATATTTAGGAGCACCTCTCGCGTGGCATCGTCAACATTACCGAGATCCACTCCACCGGCCAGGTCATCCGCATTTTCAGTATTCTGAAGCCAACGTGATAGCTCACTGTTGGCGCCCCGAAGTGACAAAGCAAAGACACCAAAACCCCGTACCGACCGATTCTTCGGGAAACTGTCGGCATGAATCGACACAAAGAAATCGGCACCAGCTTCGCGTGCGCGCTTCGGCCGATCCGTCAACTTGATGAATTGATCACCCTCTCGGGTGAGTACCGCACGATAGCCTGGCTCGCTCTGGAATCGACGCGCCACACGCTTGGAAATCTGCAGCACAATGTCTTTTTCGACCACCCCGTAGGATGAGGCACCCGGGTCGCGACCCCCATGCCCTGGATCAATCGCCACCACAATATCGCGTTTTTGCGCGGGCGGCTCCGCGGCCACGGCAGCAGGCGTTCGTACCGGTGGCGCCTCGCCCGCCACATAGCCCACCACATCCACCACCAGTCGGTTGGGATAGGCACCCTCAGCTGGAAGCGCAAAGATGTTGGTGCGGTAATCACCGCCCAAATCGAAAACTAGGCGACTGCCGCCTTGGCGTGCTGAACTTCGAATCCGCTGAATACGTGCATCATCCAACACCGACAGTGACTGCACACTGGCATGACGCAAGTTGGAGACATCCAACACCAAGCGCTTTGGGTTATCCAAATTGAAGTAGCTGAACTTGGGCGGCGCAGTCAATTCCAGAACCACACGCGAACTGTCTTGGGTCACTGATGACCGTAAGGCCTTCAGATCGACGGCTGCACTGACCGAGGCCACCGAGAATAGAAGGCAGGCAAGGATCCAGCGCCTCATGCGACCTTGGGTACCTTCATTGCCGATAACCACGCCTCGCCCTGCTCGGTTTGTGCGGTCAACACACACATCCGGCCTGGATCGTGCCACATCAGATGCACATCCAGATCAGCGACCGGGAGCAACGGACCGGCACGTTCGGGCCATTCAATTAACAAGCCTTGGTGATCTAACAGTTCGCGAAAACCGAAAAACTCAAGCTCTTCTGGATCCTCAAGCCGATACAGATCGAGATGTGACACGGTCAGCTGATCGTCAATCGGATAGGTCTCACAGAGGGTATAGGTTGGCGAAGGGATGGCATCACTGACGCCCAGTTTTTTCAGGAAGGCACGCGCAAGATGACTCTTACCGGCACCCAAATGACCCGTCAAGGTGACGAGGAATGGTGCCTTAGGACAGCTTTTAGCCAAACACTTCCCGAGCTTTCGGGTCATGGCCTCATCGGTTAATTCAATGCGCATCGAGGATTCCGCTTCTGCCTCACTCTGGTAGTGTACCGATCATGGACGCATCTTGGCACCAATCATCCGAAGTTCTTGTCAGCCTGCGCGCTGAAGCCACACGCTTGGGATTCGCAAAAGTCGGCATCACCGATGCCGATGTGAGTGCACACGTCCCATTTCTACGGCGATGGTTAGCAGATGGGCACCAAGGCTCGATGCAGTGGATGCAGACACATCAGGGGCTGCGCGAAGATCCCCGGGCGCTACAACCCAACACCGAACGCGTCATCTCTGTGGCCCTCGATTACAAGCCTGAGGCCATGGATGACTGGGCAGTCCTCAACGATCCGAATCTTGCCTATATCTCGCGCTACGCACTCGGCCGTGACTATCACAAATTGTTTCGCAAACGCTTAAATCAACTAAGCAGTTGGTTGGCGGAGACCATTGCGCCCCACGGATATCGGGTCTTCTCAGATTCCGCACCGATCTTGGAGAAACACCTGGCTGAAAAGGCAGGCCTTGGTTGGATTGGGAAACACACGCTATTGCTCTCACGCGAGGGCGGCAGTTGGTTTTTCCTTGGGGAAATTCTCACCGATTGCCCCTTACCGCTCACCGAGATCACAGAGTCAGCACGCTGCGGATCCTGTACAGCCTGCCTCGATGTCTGCCCAACCAATGCCTTTGTCGCACCCTATCGCCTCGATGCGAGTCGCTGTATCAGTTATCTGACCATCGAGCACAAAGGCCCCATTCCCGAAGCACTGAGAGCGCCCATGGGGAATCGCATCTTCGGTTGCGATGATTGTCAGTTGGTCTGCCCTTGGAATCGCTACAGCCGCGTCGGTGATCCAGCCTTCAAACCCAGGCATGGGCTCGATCGTGCGCGTCTGGTCGATCTATTTCGCTGGGACGAGACGACCTTCCTAGACGCCACGGAGGGCAGCCCGATTCGTCGCGCAGGCTACGTAAAATTCCTAGAAAACATTGCGATCGGTTTGGGTAATGGCCCACACACCGAAGAGATAGTCTCAGCCCTGGTCAGCCGACAAGGGCATCTCGGTGACACCCTTGATATCCATATTACTTGGGCGCTGACGGCACTGAAGGGTCGAGCTGAAACAATACCGAGCGATAGTGTTTGAGCTCGTCGATCGACTCATGAATATCCGCCAATGCTAGATGAGTTCCGGTTTTCGTAAGGCCCTCGAGGGCCTCTGGCTTCCAGCGTTTAGCAAGCTCTTTTAGGGTTGAGACATCGAGATTTCGATAATGGAAAAAGGCCTCGAGGTTCGGCATGTATCGCGCCAAAAACCGACGATCTTGGCAAATCGAATTCCCGCACATCGGTGAGACGCGCGGGTCGAGGAAGTCAGATAAGAACGCCAGCGTCTCGGATTCCGCCTCGGATTCGGTGATGGCGGACTGGCGCACACGCTCAGTGAGTCCAGAACGGCCATGCTGATTGGTATTCCACGCATCCATCGCATCCAACCGCTCAGGACTTTGATGAATCGCCATAACCGGCCCTTCTGCCAAGACGTCCAAATTGGCGTTCGTCACGACGGTGGCAATTTCAATGATCCGATCGTTCTCAGGCGATAAGCCTGTCATCTCGAGATCAATCCAAATCAAATTCTGTGGGTCTTTCACGGACACTCCCAAAACGTCATGCATTCGCCAAGGTTTTCAAGCCCGAGGCTTGTCATCAATAGGCGATCAACACCCAAGGCCACACCGTAACTGGCCGGTAGACCGGCCGTCAATGCCGCCAATAACGCGTGATCAGTGGGAACCTCTGGGCGATGCAAACGCGCGCGATTGGTCTGGTCTGCTGTAAATCGACGCGTCTGTTCCGTGGCATCGGTCAACTCGTGATAGCCGTTGGCGATCTCAACGCCACGCAAATATAGTTCAGCTCGCATGGCGACCGCATCCCCCGCCTCATCGGTCACAACCTGGGACAAGGCCGCTTGAACAGCCGGAAACTCGATCACTAGATGGGTATCCAGTGCGGGCTCGATCTCGGTAGAAAACAACAGATTCAACAAACTATCGACGTCCAACGATGCCGCCGTCTTCGCGCCGATGATGGGCGTTGCCAAACGCGCCAACTCTTTGATAGACGCAGTATGCGGATTCACAGAAAACGCCGACTCAAACAGATCGCAATAGCGACACACAGTCGGCGCTGAAAACGGCGTGACGGCAACGACCAGATCGGTGATTTCATGCAACATCGCCGTAAAGGGCGTCTCAGAGGTCGGTCGATACCACTCAAGCATCGTGAATTCGATCGCATGCTGATGGCCTTGCTCGTTCGCTCGGTAGGCTTTACCCAGACTATGGATCGGGCGATTGTGGGCGGCCAATAGGCGCTTTAGATAGGTTTCTGGCGAGCTGAGCAAATAGCCCTGTGGTACACCGGCCGGATCCACGACGGAAAAACTGTCAATCCAAGGATCAGACGCGGGGGCAGGCGCAATTGCCGGCACCTCGACCTCAAGTGAACCACGCGCTCTGAAAAACTGACGAAGCCCGTCCACCAGGGTGGCACGGGCTTCCAAGTGCTCAAGCGCGGCCGAGGGCCGCCAGCTCATTTCTTACTCGCGCGCGACACATAATCACCGCTGCGTGTATCGACGCGAAGGATCTCGCCTTCTTCGATAAACAACGGCACGTTCACCACCGCACCTGTCGAGAGCGTCGCAGGCTTTGATCCACCCTGGGCCGTGTCACCCTTCACACCAGGATCGGTTTGCACCACCTGAAGCTCAATGTGATTCGGCGGTGTGACCGCCAGCGGTGCGCCGTTGAACAACGTGATGACATAGGATTCTTGCTCCTTCAGCCACTTCACGGTGTCGCCGACTGCTTTACTGTCAGCCGCGTGTTGCTCAAACGAGCCGTCTTCCATCATAAAATGATAGAACTCACCATCGGCATAGAGAAATTCCATATCGACGTCCATGACGTCAGCCGCCTCAACGGTTTCTCCTGACTTGTAGGTCTTTTCAACCACGCGACCGGTTTTCAAGTTCTTCACTTTCACCCGGCTAAATGCTTGGCCCTTACCCGGCTTCACGAACTCGTTTTCGACAATGGCATTCGGATCCCCATCAATGAGGATCTTCAATCCGGCCTTGAATTCACTGGTCGAGTAAGTTGCCATGGGATTACTCTCCGGTCACAGCCACAGTCAGCGTTGCGAATACTTCGGCATGCAATTGCACCTGAACAGGGTGCTCGCCGATGGTGCGCAATGGACCTTCAGGCAAACGCACTTCGGCCTTATCAAGAGTCAAACCCTGCGCGACCGCAGCGTCTGCGATGTCACGTGTTCCGATCGAACCGAATAGCTTGCCTTCGTCACCAGCTTTTGCCGTAATGGCAACAACCACACCTTCAAGGCTTTGTGCGCGTGTCTGCGCCGCAGCCAACGCTTCATTTGCAGCCTTTTCAAGCTCCGCACGACGGGCTTCGAACTCAGCCACATTGGTTTCGTTTGCCAACACTGCGCGGCCCTGTGGTAACAGGAAATTCCGTGCATAGCCGCCCTTTACTGTGACACGGTCACCAAGGCCACCGAGCTTACCCACTTTCTCAAGCAGAATTACTTCCATTTACTCATCCTCATCTTGCGGCGGTTCCTGGCGCGCGCGTGTCCGAAAATCCACGAACGCATCAATCACAGCCAAAAACGCCAGTAATAACAACAGATATGGCGTAAAAAATACCATGGCCGCATAAAACATCACGAGCAATCCCTTGGACTCTCGCATGCCTGTCAGCCCGTGCACCAACGCAATACCGGCAAACATCAATGGTAAGGCTGCGACTGGCGAGAAACGCACCATCCACGGCCCGACCAAAAACCCAGAGACCATCAGAAGCAAACATCCCACTGCAAACAGTGGCGTCAGCCGAATGGCCTCAAATTCCGCTTTCAACCCACCTGGGTTGTAAGCTTGCGCTTGCAGCGCTCGTGCCATGACCAGCGCCATTAAAGCACTCACCATGTGCACAAAACTCAACGCACCGACCGCCAACGAACCCATCCAGGCATCGACAATTGCACTCTCGACACCCAAGGCGGCCAACTGCTCTGGTGCCGCAACGACTTGTTTGATCGCGGCAACGAGACCTTTCAGGACCTCTTCATAGACGGAGCCGACGACGAACACCAATGCAATCGACAACGCCAGAGCAATCTGTAATACCACCATCCAACTCATGGTGCTGTGAAGAATCGCGGCAAGCGCAATCGTCACGAGCAACACAATTAGCATGGCAGAGTCACCAAACCCGAAGGCCATTACCGTGGCCACGACCAACGGCAATCCAGTGACAAGCGGTGCTTTCTGCGGACCCCGACGCAACGCGTAGAGACCCACAACAGAGGCACCAGCCCATGACAACAGCGGCAAAAACAACAGCACCGACGCAATCAGCGCCGCTCGCCACTCAGACGCCATGAAATAGTGCGCCAGACGTGCCATGGGGGTCCCCCGTTTAATCAGATGTCGTGCGAATCCGTATACGGGAGTAGAGCCAAATACCGCGCGCGCTTAATTGCTGTTGACAATTGGCGCTGGTATTTCGCACTGGTTCCAGTGATTCGCGACGGGACGATCTTGCCTGTTTCAGTGATGTACTGCTTCAGGGTATCCAGATCTTTGTAATCGATCTCTTTGACGTTTTCAGCCGAGAAACGGCAGAACTTACGACGACGGAAAAAACGTGACATGGTTTCTGCTCCTTACTCTGCTTCAGTTTCGTCAACGGCTTCGATGTCCGCATCCGAATCATCGGTTGCAACTTCGTCATCGTTGTCAGATCGGTCATCATCGCGATCGCGACGACGCTCGGAACGGTCACGATCCTGACGGCTTTCCGCGGCCTTGATCGGAGAAATGTCGGTCACCGCCTCATCACGCTTGATCACCATGTTGCGAAGCACAGCGTCATTGAAGCGGAAGGTTGTGGTGAGCTCGTCAAGAATTGCAACAGAACATTCAATGTTCCACAGCACGTAGTGTGCTTTGTGCAAATCGTTAATCGGATACGCCAATTGACGGCGGCCCCAATCTTCAAAGCGGTGAACAGATCCGCCGGCTTCTGTCACGGTGTTTGTGTACCGCTCAAGCATGGCTGGAACTTGTTCTGACTGATCCGGATGGAACAGCAAAACGATTTCGTAATGATTCATCGTAGCTCCTTACGGGTTTTATCATTCGGCCCATCCGAACGACAAGGAGACTGTCTAACTCTTAGACAGCAGGGCGCAGGAGTCTATTCGACCCCTGAGACCATTGCAAGTCAGACGGTGTTAGCTGTCGAGATCGTAGCGATCGTCGTCTTCGTCGTCTTCGAGTCCCGACGCCGGCAACTTCACGTTACGCGCGGGCACGACAGTTGAAATTGCGTGCTTATAGACCATCTGGCTGACAGTATTTTTCAAAAGCACAACGAATTGATCGAACGATTCGATTTGACCCTGCAATTTGATGCCGTTGACCAAAAAGATGGAAACTGGCACACGCTCCTTGCGCAGGATGTTTAAGAAAGGGTCTTGTAGTGAGTGCCCTTTTGACATGATTACCTCCCGATATCGGACGGTCGTGGAGCCAATCATCCTCTGCGGCTCCGAAAAGGCGGGTTTCCCCACGACTGCCTGTCTATATATTGTTTTTGTAAGTTATAGGGGTCTAATACGCATGTTGCCCCTGCACACTAGTCTACACCAAAAGGCGAAGAAATCACGATCGTTTGTTCGCGATCGGGACCCGTGCTGACGATATCGATGGGCGCACCCACCAACTCAGCCAACCGAGCTACATAATTTCGCGCGGCAACCGGCATGTCGTCAAGCTGTGTTGTTCCAAAGGTGCTTTCTGTCCAACCCGGCAACGTCTCGTAAACAGGCTCTGCCGCGGCAAACGCATCACCGCTTGGTAGGTAATCGACCTGCTCACCGGATGGCAAGCGATAGGCGACGCACATCTTCACTTCGTCGAGGCCATCCAACACATCGAGCTTGGTCAAACAGATCCCACTGATCGAGTTCACTTCAATCGCATGCCGCACGGCGACCGCATCAAACCAGCCACAGCGACGTCCACGGCCGGTGGTGGTGCCCACCTCTTGACCCTTCTCGGCCAAGTACTGCCCAGTCGCATCAAACAATTCGGTCGGCATCGGTCCGGATCCAACCCGCGTTGCATAGGCCTTGGTGATACCAAGAATCGCATCGATATACCGTGGCCCAAGACCAGAACCGGTGGCCACACCACCGGCCGTGGTGTTGGAGCTTGTGACGTAGGGATAGGTGCCATGATCGATGTCCAGCAAACTGCCCTGCGCACCCTCAAACAACATGATTTTGTTGGCCTTACGGGCACGATGGATCAAATCGACGGTGTCACAGACTGCGCGCTTAAAGTACGAAACTGCCTCAAGCGTCTCGACAATCATGGCCTCCACATCCACAGGTTCTGCCTTGTAGAGATGCTCAAGGATGAAATTGTGATAGGTCATCAGCTCACGTACTTTGACAGCGAACCGCTCTGGATCCATGGCATCCGCAACGCGGAGACCACGGCGTGACACCTTGTCTTCATACGCGGGACCAATTCCGCGCCCTGTAGTGCCGATTTTTGCATCGCCACGGGCCGCTTCACGCGCTTGATCCAAGGCCACATGCACCCGCATGATCAAAGGGCAGTTGGTCGAGACATGCAACCGATCCACCACTTCGTGACCGCGACTTTCAAGCTTCTGGATCTCAGTGACCAGCGCCTCAGGTGACAACACGACGCCGTTACCGATCACGCACCGCACGTTTGGCCGCAAAATGCCGGAGGGAATCAAATGTAACGCGGTTTTTTCACCGTTCACAACCAGGGTATGCCCGGCATTGTGTCCGCCTTGGTAGCGCACCACGTAGTCGACTTTTTCGGTCAACAGATCGACGATCTTTCCCTTGCCCTCATCGCCCCATTGGCTGCCGAGGATGACTAAATTTCGATTCATTGTTTTTTAACCTGTCTTAGTTCGCGAGCCGAACCAAGGTTTTCAAATCGGCACTAAATCCAGTAGCGGCACGTGCCCGTCCAAACGACTCTCCGACGTGGTCATAACGACCACCCCGAACCAACAATTGATCACGCGTGAGCGCGTAAATACCAAACACTAAGCCAGTGTGATACTGAAATCCGTGGGTCTCTCCAAGGTCACAATACCAATCCACGGAATCGACCCGTAGCGCCGACATCACATGCCGTATATCCGCACATGCCCGGGTAAACGGTGCCATCTCGCAAACCGAATCGAGTACCGACTGAAGCTCACCGTAGGCATGCTGTAGCACCGCCAATTCTGGCACCTTGGCTTGCAATGCCAACAACGCGTCAACATCTTTCCGCGCCAGGGCGTCGAGCGCTTGACGACGGTCGTGGTCAGAAAGATCCGTTAGCACGTTACGTAGCGCTCCCGCATGACCGAAATCGACCAGCAAGGGCTCATCGGTGAACAAACGGACTGTATCGATCGCCAGCTGGATCACTTCAACATCGGCGGCAAGACTGGGTTCACCAAATATCTCCGCGCCGAGTTGCACCGGGGATCGGCTCGACTCACCGGCACTTGCAACGGCACGCAAGACGCTACCGCAGTAACATAGCCGTGTGGTGCCGGGTTCATTCAATGCGTGCGCATCGATCCGCGCGGCCTGTGGTGTCATATCCGGACGGATCCCCATCAAACGCCCTGAGACGCGATCGGTCACCACCATAATTTGGTCCGCTAAATCCTGACCCACGCCGCTGGTTAAGCTGTCGAGGTATTCAAGCATCGGCGGCATGATGAGGCCAAATCGGGCGTGCCGAAACAAATCCAAACACGCCCGCCGCCCATCTTCGATCGCCCAGGCCTCGTCAGGCAGGCATTCCTCTAGGCCATCTGGCAATATCCAACTCGGTCGAGTCACGTCAGTCCCTTGTACACCATCGCAAAGCTCGCGAGTGTACCAACAGTGAGGCGCTGAAGCACGCTAGAGCATTCCCAGATAACTCAGAGCACTCAGATCTTGATGGTTTAATCGATTTGGACTTTCAGCCTGCACTTTGGGCTTGGCACGAAACGCCACGCCAATTCCCGACGCCTTCAGCATCGGAATATCATTTGCGCCATCACCGACGGCTAGCGTGTGCGCCAAGGACAGGCCCAGACGCTTCGCCTCACTACGCAATGTGGCTTCCTTCATCGATCCGTCGATCACCGGTAACACGACCTGCCCCGTCACCGCACCATCGGCGCATTGCAGCGTGTTGGACAGCACAAAATCCATTCCAAGACGCGCACCTATTTGATCAGCGAAGTAGGAAAATCCACCCGACACAATGCCCAACCGAAGACCCGCGTGCGACAGGTTTGGCATCAGGACCTGCGCACCAGGCATTAATTGAAGCCTTTGATATACGCCATCCAATTCCGATTCAGCCAAGCCCGCAAGTAAGCCCAACCGCTCGGTAAAACTCTGCACAAAATCGAGCTCACCGCGCATCGCGCGCTCGGTAATCGCCGAGACCTGCTCACCAAGCCCAAACTGTGCGGCAAGTTCGTCAATCACCTCATGCTGAATCAGCGTCGAGTCCATATCAAACAGTGCCAATCTGGGTCGCTCACCGGCAACACACAAGACATCCGTCGCTGCATCACTGGCAGCTGCTTGTAGGGCCGCCCCGGCAGCATCAGACACCGTAAAACTGACACAGTCACAACTGGGTGCGACCTGACATGAGCTGGCCGATAGCTCCGTTAAGGCACCGTCAAACCCAAGCGCATCCAGGTACGATTCCAAGGCAAGTCGATGCTGACGATCACTGACAAACCATAAGGCTCTCAAGATTCAGGCTCCAAACGATCGACACGCTGGAACCCGCGTGGCAGCAACTTACCGCGCTTGGCCCGCTCCGCCACAAAGTTCTCTAAATCGGCAGCGGACAACGTCACGTGGCGCTTCCCTGAAATCACCCGCAATGCGCGCAGGGGTGGCAAGACCGTGACAGCGGTGACACGGTGGCCCTCTTTCAACAACGCCGGCGGAATCTGGATCAGCTTATTTCCCTTGCCCCGGGCTAGCTCTGGCAATTCAGATGCTTCAAACACCAACAGATGGCCGGAAGACACCGTCACAGCGATGCGTGCTAGTTCGAGATCTGCCACGGCAACAGGGGCTAAGAGCTTTGCATCACCAAGATTGACCACCCCTTTGCCCGCCTTGTTGCGACCCAAGAGGTCCGCGTGGCGGCAAATAAAACCGTAGCCATGGTCGGTCGCCAAGAGCCATCGTCCAGACTCATCAGCCAGTGCGAGCTGTGTAATTCGGGCACCCGCAGGCAAATCAATCCGACCTGACAGCGGCTCACCCTGGCTGCGCGCAGACGGCAATGTGTGAGTCGCCAATGTGAAAGCGCGACCGCCGTCATCAAAGGCCACACAGGGCTGATTTGAGCGACCCTGCACGGCCGTCAAAAACTGATCGCCCGATTTATACGACAACGCAGTTGGATCAATATCGTGCCCCTTCGCCGCACGAATCCAGCCGTTGTCACTTAAGACCACGGTCACAGGCTCCGATGGCATCAATTGATCTTCGCGCAGTGCCCGCGCTTCAGCACGCTCAACGATCGGGGAGCGGCGATCATCGCCATGCTGTTCCGCATCGGCCGTCAGCTCTTCACGCAACAACTTCGTCATTTTTGTGCGCGACCCTAAGATGCCTTCGAGATGCTTACGTTCATCAGCAAGATCTTTTTGTTCGGCGCGAATCTTCACCTCTTCAAGCTTGGCTAAATGGCGCAAACGCAGATCTAAGATGGCATTCGCCTGGATCTCGGTAAGCTCAAAACGCTGCATCAGCACGGCCTTTGCATCGTCCTCTTCGCGGATGATGGCAATGACTTCATCGATGTTGAGGAAGGCAATCAACAATCCTTCCAGAACATGCAAGCGATCAAGCACCTGATCCAAGCGATGCGTCAGCCGCCGTGTCACCGTATCGCGGCGCCAATCGAGCCATTCGACCAGGATCTCACGCAATGCTTTGACCTGTGGACGGCCATCCACACCGATCATGTTGAGATTGACTCGGTAGGACTTCTCAAGGTCTGTGGTCGCGAACAGATGCGTCATGACCTCATCGGCATTGACGCGATTCGAACGCGGCGTCAGCACCAAACGGATCGGGTTTTCGTGATCCGACTCATCCCGCAGATCCACCAACATCGGCAATTTCTTCGCCTGCATCTGGCCTGCAATCTGCTCCAAGATGCGCGCAGGAGACGCCTGATGCGGCAGCGCATTGATGATGATGTCGCCATCCTCAGAGACGTAGGTGGCACGCATCCGGACCGACCCATTGCCAGTGGCGTAAATCTGTCGCAAATCGCGCGCAGACGAAATAATTTCTGCCGTGGTCGGGTAATCGGGACCTGGGATGAACCGCATCAAGTCATCGAGATTGGCCTCCGGATCATCCAACAGGTGAATCGCTGCATTGACCACTTCGCGGAGGTTATGCGGTGGAATATCAGTCGCCATACCCACTGCAATGCCGGTGGTTCCGTTCAACAAAATACTCGGCACTCGCGCGGGCAGGAGCTTTGGTTCTTTCAACGTCCCATCAAAGTTCGGCTGCCAATCGACCGTTCCCTGGCCCAGTTCCTCAAGTAGGAGTTTCGCGATCGGGGTCAGGCGTGCCTCGGTGTAGCGCATTGCGGCAAAACTTTTCGGATCATCTGGACTTCCCCAGTTCCCCTGGCCATCGACAAGCGGGTAACGAGTCGAAAACGGTTGCGCCAATAACACCATGGCTTCGTAACAGGCCGAGTCACCATGCGGATGAAACTTACCCAACACATCACCGACCGTTCGCGCAGACTTTTTGTGCTTCGACTGCGCCGATAATCCGAGCTCGCTCATGGCATAAATGATGCGTCGTTGCACGGGCTTTAGGCCATCGCCAAGGTGCGGCAACGCGCGATCTAAGATGACGTACATCGAATAATCGAGGTACGCCTTTTCAGTGTAGGTTTTCAGTGCAAGGCGTTCAAAGCCTTCAGCAGGTACCGCGGTCAAGAGCCATCCTTAAAACGCATCAGGAAAGCGCCAAACGCTACCGGTGCAGACGCTCGTACGCAAGACTCCCAAGCACCAAGGCCAACAAATAGCCAACGATGGCCTGCGGCTCAAGGAGAAGGGCAGCAAATGCAGGGCCAGGACACATCCCCGCAATCCCCCAGCCAATGCCGAAAATCCCGCTGCCAATTACCAGCGGCTTATCCACCTCACCAAATTTGGGAATCTGTATATCAGAGAACAGCACCGGAGATTCCCGCTTGGTCAGCAGGTAATAGCCGATGGCAGCAACGGGAATTCCGCCACCCATCACAAAGGCCAAGCTTGGATCCCAAGTCCCCGCCAAATCCAAGAAGTTTAGAATCTTTTGCGGATTGGTCATGCCTGCGTAATACAGACCACCACCGAAGATGCCACCCAAAACTAACGCCACAATTGAGTTCATAGCGCACCTCCTAGGACATGACGGGTCACAAACACTGTGATAAATGCAGTAGTCATAAAGACACACACCGCGACAATCGATCGCTTAGAAAGCCGCGACATACCGCAGATCCCGTGCCCACTGGTACAGCCAGAGCCAACCCGCGAACCGTAGCCCACAAGGAAGCCACCAATAACAAGCGCCAACAGACTAGGCGCCTCAAAACCATGTGGCGAGGGTGCAATCACAGACAAAATCGCCGGCACACCAATGAGCCCGATCAAGAACATGGGCCGCCATGCCGACTCACCAAAATCAAAGCTCAGTGTTCGCGCCATGATTCCCGTCATGCCAATCACACGGCCAAATAAGAAAAATCCACCGGCGGCGGAGAGACCAATTAATATCCCTCCAACCAACGATAGAATCGGCGTAAATTCAGTCATAATTGATGCACCTCAAGGCCAATAAGTTGGAATTTGTGTCGAATGACAACATAAACGGATATAAGGTTATTACTAAAAGTTTTAAGTGTCAGGAGAATTGTGATGCAGCCCGATGTTCATGCCTTTTTCGATGAAGCCACTTGGACACTGACCTATGTGGTTAAAGACCCAAACAGTCACGCCTGCGCAATTGTTGACTCCGTGTTGGATTATGACGCATCCTCAGGCCGCACGAAAACAGAACGTGCCGATCAAGTCATCGCCTTCGTGCGCGACAACGCACTGACAGTCGAGTGGATTCTGGAAACACACGTGCATGCAGACCATCTTTCTGCGGCACCCTATCTGCATCGTGAACTGGGTGGAGGCATCGGTATTGGTGCGCACATCACCGATGTACAGGATATTTTTGCCACGCTATTCAACGTCGAGCCGGAGTTTCGTCGGGATGGCTCCCAATTTGACCGCCTGTTCCACGATGGCGATCAATTCAATATCGGGACCTTGACCGCGACCGCAATCCACACACCAGGCCATACACCGGCCTGTATGGCCTACCAAATTGGCGACAGTTTATTTGTCGGGGACACCTTGTTCATGCCTGATTTCGGCACTGCGCGGTGCGACTTTCCGGGTGGTGATGCCCGCGTCCTGTACCAGAGCATCCAGAAACTGCTCGCATTCCCGCCAGAAACACGGATGTTCATGTGTCATGACTACATGCCCAATGGTCGTGAACTGCAATACGAGTGCACCGTTGCCGAGCAAAAAGCCAACAACATCCATGTGCATGATGGGATTTCTGAAGACGAATTTGTCGCCATGCGGACCGCAAAAGATCAGACGCTCGACATGCCAAAGCTGATTTTACCGTCAGTCCAAATCAACATGCGTGCTGGGGAGCTACCACCGGCAGAGGACAATGGCGTACGCTATCTGAAAATTCCGCTCGATGCCGTCTAAGGAGGCGCCATGATCATCCGTCAACTCAATGCCGAGCTTTCGCTCGCTGACCAGCTCGAGGTCAATGACCTCGATGCCATCCAAGAAGCTGGCTTTGCTTCTGTGGTCTGTAATCGCCCTGACGAAGAAGGTGAGCCGCATGCGACTGCGGACGAGATGGCCAAACGCGCATCCGAATTGGGCATCGAGTTTCGCTACTTGCCGGTCAATGGCGCCAACATCACAGATGCCGATGTCGATCAGCACGCGGCCTTCTTGGCTGAATTACCAAAGCCCATTCTGACCTACTGTCGCTCTGGCGCGCGTTGCGCCAAGTTGTGGGCGTTGTCAGAAAGCGGTAAGCAAGACGTCAACACCATCGTTGAGACCGTTGATAAAACGGGCTTGAGCGTCGTTGATATCGCACATCGGTTGTAGCGCTTCATCGGTCTAGCGCCCGTATAGCCCGGCGTAAGGGATCAAGATGATCCCTTACGATGCTAGGAAAAAACAGACTCAAAGGACGAGATCCCTCGAACAACATCACCGTGCCAAAGCCTTCTTTTTTTAACTGGATCCGCCAGTACAATAGATCAACGCTCAGTGACGACAGTATGGCGGCATTGATCGTCACCATCATGCTGATCCCGCAGTCTTTGGCCTACGCCTTACTTGCCGGTCTCCCACCCGAGGTTGGATTGTATGCATCGATCTTGCCTCTGATCGCCTATGCCCTATTTGGCTCCAGTATGACCCTCGCAGTCGGACCTGTGGCCGTCATCTCATTGATGACAGCGGCCGCAGTCAGCCAAGTGGCCCTTCCTGGGACACCTGAGTACTTGGGAGCTGCCATCTTGTTGTCACTGCTCTCAGGTGTGATGTTGATCGGGCTGGGATTGGCCCGTGCAGGCTTCCTCGCCAACTTGCTGTCACACCCTGTCATCTCTGGATTTATTAGCGCATCGGCCGTCCTGATTGCCTTCAGTCAGTTAAAGCACGTGCTTGGAGTACCGGTCTCAGGACATGATTTACCCTCGATTCTCAGCGATCTTGCGACACACCTGGGCGATGCAAATCTCCCCACAATGATCATTGGCAGTCTTTCGGTGATTTTTCTGTTCTGGGTTCGCAGCGGGCTGAAGCCACTTTTGCTCCGATTCGGCGCGCCTGAGGAATTGGCCGGCACCCTGACAAAAGCTGGGCCTGTACTGGCCGTGATCGTGACCACGGCCATCGTCAGCCTGTTTGCACTCGACCAAACCGGGGTCTCGATCGTTGGCGAGATTCCAGCTGGACTGCCGGCACCCAGCTTGCCCCCATTGGATCTGGGACTCGCGCGGGAGCTGATCCCTGCTGCCTTCTTAATCAGCCTTGTCGGTTTCGTGGAATCCGTCAGTGTGGGTCATACGCTGGCAGCGCGACGCCGAGAGCGGATCCGGCCGAACCAAGAACTGATCGGTTTAGGCGCCGCCAATATCGCCAGCGGACTGGGTGGTGGATTTCCTGTCACCGGAGGCTTCTCACGCTCGGTGGTGAATTTCGATGCCGGCGCACGTACACCAATGGCGGGTGTTTTCACCGCGGTCATGATTGCGCTCACCGCGCTCTTCCTCACACCCTGGTTTGAATATCTCCCCAAGGCTGTCCTCGCGGCCACAGTCATTGTCGCGGTACTGTCATTGGTGGATTTTGCTGCCATTCGGCGGGTTTGGATCTTCTCGAAGAGCGACTTCTTAGCCATGTCGACCACCATCGTGGTGGTTCTTGGCATTGGGGTCGAAGCGGGGATCATTGCTGGGATCTTGGTGTCAATTGGCTCACTCTTAGCACGGATCGCGCGACCGCATTTTGCAGTCATCGGACAAATCCCTGGCACCCAGCATTACCGCAACAAGAATCGCCATGCGGTGTTGCAAAGTGAAAAAGTGTTGGCCATCCGTCTCGATGAGATGCTGTATTTCTTGAACGGCCATACCTTTGAGGATGCTGTAGGCGAGCTGATTAGTGAGAACAACGCGCTCACCGACTTAGTGCTTCTCTGTCATGGCATCAACGAAATTGACGCATCAGGCCTTGAAGTCCTCGAGTCGATCAACGCACGACTCGACGGCCTTGGTATCCGCTTCCATCTCTCGGAGGTCAAGGGGCCCGTCATGGATCGATTGAATCGGGTTGGCTTCAAAGACCACCTGACAGGGCAGATCTTCCTGTCACACCACGAAGCGATGCAAACACTGGATCCGGCTCAACCCGAATAGTTCGACCACAGCGTCCGAAACGGCTGCTCTGTGGCAATCGCCGTGTGCGCATCGGATTCCGCCATGCCGTGCGCAACAAGCAAGGCAACCCGCAGATCCCAACCGACTGACGACAAGAGCTCACGCGCGGACTGCAGATCCATCGAAGGTACCTGCCCGATCAAAATTCGCGCCTGCCGATCCTTGAGCTTGGCATTGTTGGCCTGCACACACAGCATTTCGTTGCCAAGAACGCGCCCGAGAGCTGTCATTAAAGTCGTCGAAAATGCGTTCAATAGCGCTTTCTGGGCCGTGCCTGCAGCCAGTCGCGTTGAGCCAGCCAACACCTCAGCACCGGTGTCTGTGAATAACCCGTGATCGGCAAGATGCAGCAACTGACCGGTTGGATTGGAACTGACACCGATTGTCAGTGCACCGCACTGTGACGCATCGGCAATCACCTGACAGGTATAGGGTGTGTTTCCAGACGCCGCAATCCCAATCACCACGTCATTGGCCGATACAGCGATGGCCTCAACGTCCCGACTTGCGGCTTGCTGATCATCCTCAGCGCCCTCAACAGACACCGCCAGGGCGTCAGGCCCGCCTGCAATCAGATAGGCCAGACGAGATAACGGCCAACCGAAGGTGGGGACCAACTCCACGCCGTCTTGCACACCAATACGGATCGAACAGCCCGCACCCGCATAGATCAAGCGCCCTGTAGACCCGCGCAACCGCTCACTGGCCGCTTCGACTGCCTGAGTTAAGGGATCGAGACACGCGTGGACCGCTGCAATTGCGCGCGCTTGGCCGGCCAAGAGCAGACGCAACTGGTCGGCCACTGGACGCTGATCAAAGTCCGCGAGATCACTATCGACAGCCTCCGTCGGCGGGAGTTCTACTGCTTTTTCGACCATGCGTCTTTCAAGGTCACAGAGCGGTTGTAAATCACCTTCGCTGCAGCGGATGCCGGATCCTGCGTAAAGAATCCAACCCGCTCGAACTGGAAATAGGCCGCTGGCATCAATTCCATCAAAGCCGGCTCGACCAAGGCTTCCGTGACCCGCAGGGAATCTGGGTTCAGACAGCTCGACAGATCCTCAAACTGCCCCGGATCAGGCACTGTAAACAAACGGTCATACAGATTCACCTGCGCAGTCGGCGCCGCACCGGGCACCCAATGGATTGTCCCTTTAACCTTTCGCCCAGACTGATCTTGTCCCGACCGCGTTGCTGGGTCGTAACGGACATGGACCGCCTCAACCCGCCCATTGGCGTCAGCCACAACGTTCTCGAAATCGACGATGAAGCCATACTTCAAACGCACGGCACCCCCGGGCGTGAGGCGAAAGAATCCCTCCGGTGGCTCTAATTCAAAATCACTTCGGTCGATCCACAGCTCGCCGCCAAACGGGACCATCCGAGAGCCAAGTTCTGGATGCTTCGGATGCCAAGGGACATCAAGCGCCAAAGGTTCTTGATCCCAGTTGGTGATCACGACCTTCAGCGGATCGAGAACCGCCATCGCTTTATGTGCACGCCCTTCCAAGTCATCCCGCACAGCACCCTCAAGAATTTGCAGCTCGATGGTATTGGGCTTCCGGGTGACGCCAATGCGCTCGCAAAAGAGCCGAATCCCCTCCGGCGAATACCCTCTGCGGCGCATCCCTGCAATGGTTGGCATCCTCGGATCGTCCCATCCACTGACGTGACCCTCTTGCACAAGCGCGTTGAGCTTACGCTTCGAGGTGACAGTCCCTTCCAGCTCAAGCCGACTAAATTCGGTCTGCTTTGGCCGACTCGGTACCGGCAATTTTTTCAACAACCACTCATACAGCGGCCGATGGTCCTCAAACTCAAGTGTGCACAGTGAGTGCGTGATGCCTTCAATCGCATCACTTTGGCCGTGCGCAAAATCATAGGTGGGATAAATGCACCACGCATCACCCGCACGCGGATGCGACACGTGTCGAATCCGATACAACGCGGGATCGCGCAAATTCAGGTTAGGGCTATCCATGGCAATTTTCGCACGCAGGATGGCGGCACCCTCAGGGAGTTTGCCGTCTCGCATCTGCAGAAATAACGCCTCGTTCTCTTCTGGGCTGCGGTCACGATACGGACTGTTGATGCCCGCTTCGGTCAAGGTGCCACGCGTCCGGCGCATCTCCTCAGCCGATTGTTCATCGACATAGGCATCCCCTTGGCGGATCAGGTGCAAAGCCCATTCGAAGAGTTGGTCAAAATAATCGGCTGCATGGTTCAGATCAGCCCATTGAAAGCCAAGCCAGCGCACATCGGCCTCAATGGCATCAATGTATTCTTGCGATTCTTTCTCTGGGTTGGTGTCGTCAAAACGCAGGTTACAACGACCCCCAAACTCTTCAGCCAGACCAAAATTCAGGCAAATGCTCTTCGCATGACCAATGTGTAAATAGCCATTCGGTTCCGGCGGAAAGCGAGTGACCACCTCCGTGATCTGCCCTTGCTTTAACTGGTCGGCAATTTTTGTACGAATAAAGTTCGTTGGTTTCTCGCTCACGCTTACACCATCAACATGGCTGCAAGCTTTTTGCGACCAGCACGCGCTCGGGGATCATCGGCGCCCAATCGATCAAAGATCTGCAAGAGGAGTTGCCGAGCACCATCCTCTTTAAAGGCACGATCGGAACGAACGATGGCGAGCAGACCGTCAATCGCGGACTCGACGGCATCACTCATCATGTCGTGCACAGCGAGGAAATACCGCGCCTCTGAATCGTCTGCATTAGACGTCAGTCTCGACTCGCAAGCCTTGCGATCTGGCGCACCCTGAAGCAATTCCATAAAGACCTTGCCGGCCAGCACCGCCTTGGCACGTGGGTCCAGTTTGTGGGCCTCAGGCAAGCGCTCGATGATCGCCTCAGCACTACCCAAATCGCCCTTCTTCAACAGCGCCTGTGCCATTTTTAAATACACATCGTAGTTTTCAGGATCGTCGGCCGTGATGAGCTGAAAGAGCGCAATCGCCTCGTCATACTCGCCCGCCTCAACTAGGGCTTCGGCGCGCTCAACCGGAGATTCCTCGAGGCGCTCGACATGCTTATCCAGCATTGCACGGATCTCACCCTCAGGCAGAGCGCCCATGAAATGATCCGCTGGCTGGCCATTTTTAAATAAAACGACCGTTGGCAACGACCGAACGCCCATGCCCTGAACCAACATTTGCTCAGCATCCGCATCAATTTTAGCCAGCACAAAAGCGCCCTGATACTCTGCTGCCAGTTTTTCCAGAATGGGTCCCAAGCTCTTGCAAGGGCCGCACCAATCTGCGTAAAAATCCACCAAAACCGGCGTTTCTTGGGACTTCCGCAACACATCTGTTTCAAATGTTTGCGAAGTAACTTGGATTGAATAAGCGTCGGACATAACAACCTGTGAGTTTCAGAATGACGCCACGGAGTATACCCTGTCGTGGAAAGAGAAAGTGAGAGCCAACATGCAATTGCGCGAGCGACAGCAGGAAATTATCGACGAATTTCAATTTTTCGATTCGTGGATGGATAAGTATCAATACTTGATCGACCTCGGTCGTGAACTTCCCCCGCTTGACCCGGAGGACATGGTTGATCGGAATCTTGTACGCGGCTGCCAATCGCAAGTATGGATGCTGACAGAAGGATCGGCGGATGCGATCAAGATTCGGGCGCACTCAGATGCCGCCATTGTGTCGGGACTGATCGCGCTTGTGGTTAGACTCTATTCTGGTGCCAGTGCGCACGAAATTCTCCAGACAGAGCCCGAGTTCGTGGACGCCCTTGGGCTATCTCAGCATCTCTCCCCAACACGCGCCAACGGTCTCGCCTCCATGCTGACGCGATTGAAGGCCGAAGCGGCAGAAATGCTCTCCAAGGCACACTAACCACTTGATATAGGACTGCACAGGTCCTATATAATGCGCATCCAGAGATTTTGAGGTGCGCAGCCGGTGATTCGGTTATCCAAACTGACAGACTATGCCTCGGTTGTTCTCGCCACGATGGCGCGCGACCCAGAGGTCTTGTGGACTGCGAGTCAGTTGGCAGAACGTTCAAATGTGCCAAAGCCGACCTGCACGAAGCTGCTCAAACAACTGGCACGACACGGGGTCTTAGTCTCAACCCAAGGCGCGCGCGGTGGATACAGTCTGGCGCGGGCACCAGCGGAGATTCCGGTCAAAACCATTATTGAAGCAATCGAAGGACCGATGGCGATTACAGAGTGCGGAACGGATGAAGCACTTTGCCGATTAACAGACCACTGCACAGTGATGTCGCGGTGGCGTGAACTGGGCGATCAGGTCAATGACATGCTGACACGCGTGACCTTGCAAGACCTGATCAATCCCTATGCACTCTATGCCAGAGATGGACGTCGCATAGAGACAATGGAGGTGCATTGAGATGAGTAATCAAGAACTCGACCAGCTGGTTGATCAAGACTACAAATACGGCTTTGTGACAGACATCGAGTCGGACACCCTGCCACCTGGGCTCAACGAAGATGTGGTCCGAGAAATTTCGCGTCGCAAAAAAGAGCCTGAGTGGCTCTTAGAGTGGCGACTGGATGCATTTCGGAAGTGGCTTGAAATGACGCCGCCAGAATGGCCGCATTTGACCTATCCACCAGTTGATTTCCAATCAATCAGCTATTTTTCGGCACCAAAAAAACAAGGTGATGGCCCGCAAAGTCTCGATGACGTCGACCCGGTCCTGATTGAAACCTACAACAAGCTCGGCATCCCCGTTGAAGAGCAAAAGTTGCTCGCGGGCGTCGCGGTGGACTACGTGTTTGATTCCGTCAGCGTGGTCACGACGTTCAAAGAAAAATTAAGTGAGGCCGGCGTTATTTTCTGCCCGCTCTCCGAGGCCGTACATACCCACCCAGAGCTCGTCAAAGCGCATTTGGGAACCATCGTGCCGCAGTCGGATAACTATTACGCAGCGCTCAACTCAGCGGTCTTCTCGGATGGCTCGTTTGTCTACATTCCGAAGGGCGTGCGTTGCCCGATGGAGCTGTCGACCTACTTCCGAATCAACGAACAAAACACCGGGCAGTTTGAACGCACACTGATCATCGCCGACGAAGGCTCTTATGTGTCCTATCTCGAGGGATGCACTGCGCCGCAGCGTGACGAAAATCAGTTGCATGCCGCCGTGGTGGAACTGGTCACGATGGCCGACGCAGAGATCAAGTACTCCACCGTACAAAACTGGTTTGCAGGAGACGACGAAGGCAAGGGCGGCATTTATAACTTCGTGACGAAGCGAGGCGAGTGCCGTGGCGACCGCTCCAAGATCAGTTGGACGCAACTCGAAACAGGGTCTGCCATTACCTGGAAATATCCAAGCTGTGTCCTGCGAGGCGCTGATTCGGTCGGCGAATTTTACTCCGTCGCAGTGGCTGGCAAAAAGCAGCAAGCAGACACCGGTACGAAAATGATTCACATCGGGCCGCGGACGCGCTCGACCATCATCTCGAAAGGAATCTCCACAGCGCGGGGACAAAATGCCTATCGCGGTCTGGTCAAGGTCCTGCCCGGTGCAGTCGATGCGCGGAACTTCACCCAGTGCGATTCGCTATTGATCGGTGATCAATGCGGCGCGCATACCTTCCCCTATGTGGAAGCACAAGAACCGACTGCACAACTTGAACACGAGGCCACCACCTCGAAGGTTAGCGATGACCAATTGTTCTATTTAAGAACACGCGGCATGAGCGAGGAGGATGCGCTCAATATGGTGGTCAATGGCTTCTGCAAAGAAGTCTTCCAAAAACTGCCCATGGAGTTTGCGGTGGAAGCCGAAGCCTTATTGGGAATCACACTCGAAGGAGCCGTTGGCTAATGCTATCGATTCGAAACCTACACGCAAAAATCAACGAGACCCCCATCCTCAAGGGCATCAACTTGGAGATCAATCCAGGCGAAGTGCATGCCATCATGGGCCCGAATGGTGCCGGTAAAAGCACGCTGTCCTCGATCCTCGCAGGACGTGATGACTACGAAGTCACGGCCGGCGAAGTGTTGTATCAAGGCCAAGATCTGTTAGCACTTGAGCCTGAGGAACGGGCTTGGGCGGGCATCTTTTTATCCTTTCAATATCCAGTGGAAATCCCTGGGGTGAAGAATATTTATCTGCTGAAGGCCGCTGTGAACGCCATGCGCGAGCACCGCGGTCAGCCCGAGTTGAAGGCGGCGGAATTTCTGAAATTGGTGCGTGAGAAGCTAAAAATCATGCAGATGGATGAAGCGTTTCTGCATCGCAACGTCAATGAAGGCTTCTCGGGCGGCGAGAAAAAGCGCAATGAAATCCTGCAGATGCAACTGCTCGAGCCCACACTCGCGCTCCTCGACGAGACTGACTCAGGACTCGATGTGGATGCCTTAAGAATTGTCGGCGAAGGCATCAACCGGATGCGCTCACCGGAGCGCTCGGTACTATTGGTCACGCACTACCAGCGTCTTCTCGATACGGTCAAACCCGACTTTGTGCACGTACTTGCGGATGGACAGATCAAGCTGTCTGGCGATTACACGCTCGCACATCGACTCGAGAAAGAGGGCTATGAAGGAATCGAAGCAGCATGAGCGGCTTCGACACCCTCTTACAAGCGCATGCGTCGCCAATCGCACGCGAGGCACAGACACTCGGACTGCCCACGCAGCGTGTGGAATCCTGGAAATACATGCCAACCCGCACCCTGACCCGCACAGCCTGGGTACAGGCTGAACCGCGGACGGCCACAGGGTTTGCCCTGACTGCAGGACAGTTTGTAAAGGCACCTGATGCACTGGCCGTGTCCGACGCCAAACTGACCGACATCGAATCCGAGCGCTTGGATGCCTTGTTTCACGCGCAGGGATTTGCCCTGACCCATGCAGCACTTCAGCACCAGCGCTTGGTCCTCCGCGTGCCGAGGTCTGAATCACAGACAGTGATGCTCACGCGGTTAGCCAATCAAGCCCAGGAGGCGGGTTTTGCAACACTGGTGATTCGGGTCGAAGCAGGCGCGCAGCTGACCCTGGTCGAGTCCTTCGAAAACTCTGAAGCGACCGATACCAACCTCGACTCCCTTTGCATCCTTTGGATGCTTGAGCGCGACGCCAGTGGCACGCACATCCGTGTGCAAGCAGCCAATGACGGTGCACACACCTTTACGAGTTTGGACGTGCAGGTCGCTGAAAACGCAAGCTACGCGTTACAGAGCATTGATTTTGGTAGCAAGCTCGCGCGTACGGACATTCAGGTCACACTGGCAGGCGCACATGCACGCACCGAGCTTCACGGGTTGGCCGTGACCAGTGGCAGCCAATATCACGACACCCATCTGGCCGTCGATCACGCCGTGGGTGACACGCAAAGCGCGATGGCCTTTCGGACCATGGTGGATGGCAAAGGGGAAGCGACCTTTAATGGGCGTGTGTTGATCCGCAAAGATGCGCAACGCTCAGCAACTGAGCAATCGGTTGCCAATCTGCTGCTGTCAGAGACAGGCCGGATCAATCCGAAACCTGAACTGGAAATCTACGCAGATGATGTCACGGCTTCACACGGCTGCACGGTTGGTAATCTGAGCCAAACAGAGTTGTTTTATTTGCGCAGTCGCGGGCTCTCAGAAGCCGATGCCAAGGCCTTTTTACAGTACGCATTCGCCGAGAAAATCGTTGAGGAAATTCAGGACCAAGCGATTCGTGAGCAAGTCGAGATGCGGCTTCTTGGCGAGCTCAAGCACGGCGAGCTCATTGCTGAACTGAAGGACTCAGTGGATGTTTGACATCGAACGGGTTCGCGCCGACTTCCCGATCTTACAGCGCCAGGTACACGGTCACCCATTGGTGTATTTCGATAACGCGGCGACCAGTCAAAAACCGCAGGCGGTGATCGATGCGATCAGCCACTACTATGACCACACCAACTCCAATGTTCACCGCGGCGTCCACACCCTAAGCGGTGAAGCGACTGACGCATATGAAGGGGCCCGAGGCCGAATCGGGCGCTTCTTTGGCGTGACCGATCCCCGCACCACCATTTTGCTACGCGGTGCAACTGAGGCACTGAATTTGGTCGCCAACTGCGTCTCTAGCACCCTACAGGCCGGTGACGTGATTCTCGTGGGCGAGACCGAACACCACGCCAATATTGTCCCGTGGCAACAATTGGCAGCGCGCATCGGCGTCCGTGTCGTCCCAATCCCGGTTGATGACTCTGGTACCTTAGATCTGGAGCAAGCGCGTGCGTTAACCGCGACCCATCCGGTCAAAGTGATCGCTGTGGGCCATGTGAGTAATGCCATCGGTGCGATCAATGATGTCAGTGGCTTTGTCGCGCTCGCCAAGTCCGTGGGTGCCTATTCGGTCATCGACGGTGCGCAGGCCGCTCCACACTTCCGCGTCGACTGCCAGGCACTGGATGCTGATTTTTATGCCCTCAGCGCACACAAGTGCTGTGGTCCAACCGGTGTCGGTGTGCTGTTTGGACGACTGTCGCTATTAGAAGCACTGCCACCATGGCAAGGCGGCGGTGACATGATTGAACGGGTCAGTTTTTCTGGCACTACCTACAACGAGTTACCCTGGAAATTTGAAGCAGGTACGCCCAACATCGCCGATACAATCGCCTTTGCCAGCGCCCTCGATTATCTCGAATCCATCGATTTCGAAGGCGCGATGGCGCATGAAGCTGCAATCCATGAACAATTGATCCGGGGTATGCAGGCACGCGATCAGATTCAGGTACTCGGGCATCCGAAACACTGGGTCTCGGTCTGCTCGTTTAATGTCAAAGGTGCACATCCCACCGATGTCGGAACCCTTCTCGATCAACTTGGTGTCGCGGTGCGAACCGGCCATCACTGTGCCATGCCAACCATGGAGCACTTTGGTCTGCCGGGTACCGTGCGCGCGTCACTCGCGTTTTACAATACAGACGCCGAGATCGAGCAGTTCTTCGTCGCTCTCGACCGGGTGACTGAGATGTTGACCGGCTAATGCGGGCCTTCGAGTCGTTAGAACGAGGCCAACAGCTGACCGCGCAACGGCCGCTGTCTGGGCAACAGGTGCCACAGGGCGTGCAAATCCGCATCGCAGAGGGTGATCAGGTCACTGTCACCCAAGCACTTGGAGACACCTTAACGGTCGATCTCGGCGGTCGTTTGGCGCGCATCGAGACTACGGATCTTGCAAAATTAGGGGTCTCAGAGCCGCAGGGTGCGCCACCACACGCAACCGGTGATCTGATGGAGCAGGTGTGGGATGTCTTACGGCAAAGTTACGATCCAGAAATTCCCGTGAATATTGTCGAGCTTGGCTTGATTTACGATCTTCGGATCTCGACACTGATTGACGGGCGGACACATGTCGCGGTGGATATGACACTGACGGCACCGGGATGTGGCATGGGGCCCATCATGGCCCGCGACATCAAAGAGAAAATACAGGCCCTCAACGGGGTCGATCAGGCCGACATCCACATGGTCTTTGACCCGCCTTGGGATGCCAGCCGAATGACAGAAGAAGCACGGCTCGAAGCCGGACTGTTTTAAGGAATCACCAATGAGCCAATGGATTGAAATTGCCCACCTCTCAGCACTTCCAGACGGTGAATATGAACGGTTTGCGTTTGCAGATGTCGACGTCCTAGTGTTTCGGGAAGGCGATCATCTCTACGCAATTGAAGATCTGTGCACCCACGATGGCGCGGAACTCTGCGGAGGTCTGTACCTGAATGGGGAAATTGAATGCCCACGTCATGGCGCGCGTTTTTGTGTCAAAACGGGTCAGGCCCTGTCCGCACCTGCCTATGGCGCCGTCTCGACCTTCCCAATCCGAATCACCGAAAACGGTATCGTTGAGCTCGCTCTCGAAGACTGATGCGCGCACTACATCCCGTTTGGTTTTCGCTCACAGCCTGTGTTGCGGCCGTCCTCTTTTCGCTCCTCAATGTGCCCTTGGGCGCCATGATCGGACCAATGCTTGGCATCGCCATGTTGAGTCACCTCACCAAACAGATTGTCTCACCAGGCGCCATCAGTCACGACGCTGCGATCCTCATGATCGGCTTGGCACTAGGTAGTCAAGTTTCTGCGGATTTGTTCTCACAGATCATCCTGTGGCCCGCCAGCCTGACCGTACTGATTGTGACGATGGTCTTGATTCTGTGGCTTGGTGGACGACTGAACCAACGGATGTTGTCGCTAGATCCCGTCAGCGCACACATGGCAGCCGCTCCTGGCAACCTCTCATCAGCCCTCGCAGTAACGGAGCATTACGGCGGTGCACTGTCCCAAGTCGCGGTCTACCAAAGCCTTCGGTTGGCCTTTCTGACGCTTTTGGTGCCCTTTTTCTTTACCATTCCGGAGTCCACCAAGGCCCCTGTGATCTTCACTGCCGATGACTTTACGGTTTGGATCTTGATGCTCAGTATCGGTTGGATCTGCACGCAGCTCTTCAAATCACTCAGCATCACAACGCCTGGGCTCATTGCAGGGGTCTGTATCGCCGGCACGGTCAGCGGATTTGGCTGGGCAAGGATTCAGACCCCAGAGCTATTTATCGGCTTTGCGATGATGTTATTTGGCTGGCGTATCGGCACCGACACACTGCACCAAGGCCTGCGGGTATTGATCAAAACCATCCCGGCCGCGGCGGCCTCAACCGCGTTTGCGCTCGTCTGCGCACTGTTGGGTGCCTACTGTGTGCATCGCTTGCTTGGCTTCCCGCTGATGGATGCCATTCTTGGGTTTATGCCAGGGGCTTTTCAGGTGATGCCCGTGATTGCGTTAGCAACAGGCGCTGATGGCCTGTATGTCACCACACACCATCTTGTTCGAGTGCTGGCCATGGGGGCCATCATTCCGCTCTCAGCCCCCTATTGGAATCGGACCTAATGCTTCGACACTTTGAACGCGCGCACAATGCAGACTTAAGCACCTGGACACCTTGGTATCAGGGCCATGATCTCCTCGGTTACGTGCAGGACGCATTTCGGATCCATGGCGAGCGCCTTGGCGTATGGAAGGAGGTCGATGGCCGCCTCACCACCTGTGCAACCGATGCAGACCAGCTCACGCACGCCTTTGCCGAGTTCGCCGAGACCGCCTTTGCAGAAGGGCTTTTGACCAGCTGGGTTGGCGAGCCTTTTCCGGTCAAAGCCTCGGTTGAGGAGCCGACACGTTTTGTCATGGAGCGGACCCTCACCGCACCGCTGGGCTGCCTGACCTTCGGTGTACACCTCAATGGCTATGTCAACACACCTCAGGGCATCGCGCTTTGGATTGCAAAACGCTCAGTAAACAAACCCACCTTCCCAGGCATGCTCGACAACATGGTTGGCGGTGGCCAACCGGCGGGCATCGGCTTACTGGAGAATCTCGTCAAAGAATGTCATGAAGAAGCGGGGATTCCGGAAGCCATGGCACGCCAAGCAATCCCGACCGGCACCATCAGTTACTGTCACAGTGATGGACGTGGTTTAAAGCGTGATGTGTTGTACTGCTTTGACTTAGAGCTCTCAGCCGATTTCAAACCGGTCTGCCAAGACGGCGAGGTGGAATCCTTTCAACGAAGACCGATGGATGAGGTCCTGCACCTCATCGAACACACCGACGCATTCAAATACAACTGTAATTTGGTGATTATCGACTTTGCCATCCGGCACGGTCTGTTAAACGGGGATACCACGCCACAGTACGCAAGCCTCTGTGATCGCCGCAATCAACTCGGAATTTAACCGAGCGCACCGAGTAGGCGTAAATCCATCGGCGTGCGCATCGAAGGATCTTCGTCTAGGCAGGGTTCATGGCCAATGACCTCGTCGTAGGCGCACTGATGCACGACCACTGCCTCGGTTGCACCGATTTGTGCGAGGGCAATGCCAGCCTGTGTTGACGACTTAAAGACCTGATTATCTCCAACATCATTTTTCAACATCGCCTCGCCCACTTCAGTGACGACCTTGACCAGATAGATGATGCCTTCAAAGGCATGGATTTCGAGTACCGGCTCGGTGCCACCGGCCAAGAGTGTTTTTAGATCTTTCAGTGTCATGAAGCTTTCAGTCCAAATCGGCCGTCACGCAGGCCTTGCAGGGACTGCCGCAAGGCATGTAGGGACGTCGGTGCTTCAATGCCTAAGCGATCCACCAACTCACGGTGTGCATCCATCGCAGCACCACCGACGAATACGGGTACCGACGGATCCAATTGCGCCTTCAAACGCGTCAGCTCGGTTGGAATCCGTGGATCATCGGCTGGATAGGTGAGTGACAGACTCACCGCACGCGCGCCACTGTGCTTCACACAAGCTGCGATTTCATCGGCTGGCGTGTTCGGCCCGAGATACACAGGCAACCAACCATCCACCGACACCAAGGCAGAAATCATCAGTGCACCTAACTCGTGCAATTGCCCAGTGGGCGTTGTGATAACGATCTTTGGCTCTGTGCCTGTAAACACTTCCCGGAATCTCAGTGCGCCGAGAAAGGTCCGTAGGTGGGCTGTGGCCATGTGTTCGTGTGCAATGCGCATCACACCAGATCGTGTGGCCTCGCCGATTTCTCGCAACAAGGGCGCAAGCGTCTTTTCTAAGAATGATGGGACTGATTGACGCACCAAGCCTTCTTGCAACAGCTGATCAAACCGAAATTGATCCATGCGCTCAATCGCATCAAGCATCTCTGTGACGGCTTCATGCTCACCCGCGTCCGCAGAGGTATCAGCCCAACTCGGCCGATGCACCGGAGCGGCATCGCTCAGTTCTGCGTAGCGACTGTCTTCAGACACGACATCACGTAACAACTCAAGCGACAAGGGCGCGATATCGACTAAACGACGCCCGGCATTTTTTGCGATGCGCATCAAACGCAAACGTTCAATATCATAATCACTGTAAAGCCGACGCTTGGTATCGCTTCTTGCCGGCTCGACAACCTGATATCGTTTCTCCCAAGCGCGAATCAGGTCCACGGTTAAGCCCGTGCGATTTGCGACCAAGCGAATGGGATGCCGTGGTTCGGTGTCGATGCTTGAAATACTTTCGAGAACTGCCATATCCACAGTGTGGCGAATTTGTCCTACTTTTGTCCAGACATTTGGTGAAGATGCGCTTTTTAATTATTGTCCTCGTCGTCCTCGCGCTCATGTACTTGCTCACTCGCAAGTCCAACGTGCAATGGGTTCAAGCCAATCGCTGGAAAATCATTGGTGGTGCGGTTGCGATCGGTATTTTGTTACTAGTCGTGACTGGCAAGTTACCCGCACTAGCCGCACTGGCGGCTCCGGTGGCCGCGTTTGGACGGAAGCTTTGGAGTTTGCGTGGACTCCTTTCGATGTTTCCACAGTTGCGCAGCATCTTGGGCTTGGGTGCTGCTGCCGGGGCAGCAGGTTCGGCACATGCCGAGACCAACCAAGCGGCTCGGCCCTCAGATCAACCGATGACTCAAAAACGTGCCGCCGAGATCCTCGGTGTCACCGAAGATGCCTCCATCGCAGAGATTCGTTCAGCGCACCGAAAGTTGATGGGCAAAATGCACCCGGACAAAGATGGCACCGATTATCTTGCCGCGCTGATCAACGAGGCTCGGGATTTTCTGTTGGCACGTCATCCAGACGCGTGATCAAGGCTTGTCCAAGGCCAAGCCCTGCAGCGTCATGCGCATCATAAATCAAGGTCGCACCAGCGGCTTCGGCCTGTGCAATGGTGTGGCGTGAACGGGTACTGACCGCAATCACGCCCTCAAAGCCAGCATCCCGAAGCCGTCGGGTCGCCCAGCTCTGCGCATCAGGTTCAGGCATGGTCAGGACCACAGCGCGCAACTTACCCAATCGCAGATTGGCCCAAAAGCCCGGGTCCTCAGCATCGGCGAAGACAACACGGCGGCCCGCACTGCGATGTGACTCGAGCTTACTCGGGTCGGCATCAATCCCAACGACCTTGACGTCAGCATCCATCAGACTGTCGAACACCGCCGTTCCAATCCGCCCCAATCCGATCACCAAGACGTGAGCACCACCGAGTGTCAGGGGCTGCTCATCCGGGTGCCGATCGCTTCGCTCAAACCGATGCAGGGTTCTTTCAGCGCGTGCATACAACTCATGCGCAAACCGATTCAGCGGCGCCGAAATTATAAAACTCAAGGTCACAACCACTGCGATCACAGGCAACACAGACTGGGGAATCAGCCCAGACTCAGCCCATGCTGCGGCGACGATCAGCGCAAACTCCGAATACGAAAACAGCGTCATACTCATCAAAAATGCGGTGTACGCTCGGAGCCGAATGGCCAGTAATAAGGCAAATAACACGGCCATTTTCACCGGCAATAACAGCAAGAACGGCCAAGCATCTGCCAAAACAGCCAAATCGAGAGGAACCTGCATGCCGACACGTAAGAAAAATGCAATCAAGAGGATTTCTCGCAAACCCCACAATTGATTCGCGATCGCTTTGGAGGCCGAGTGATTGGCAAACAACATGCCCATCACCAAGGCACCAAGCTCACCACTAACACCCAGTGCTTTAAAGAGTTCAGCGCCCAACACAAGCGCGATCAATAGCCCAACCAGTAATTGCAGCTCGGGCTCAGGAGAGAGCCGACCTAGGAGATTTCGGGCCAAGGGTGCCAGTAATGGCAGTGCCAACAACCCAAGTGCATAGGGCGATGGCTGCGTGTCGCCGCCAAGTGCCATCAATCCGACCGCCACGAGATCCTGCAGAACCAAAATGCTAATTGAGAGACGACCATGAAATGCACGGATTTCTCGGCGCGCCTCCAAACCCTTCGCCGCCACCACGGTGCTTGAAAAGCCAAGCGTGATGGCTAAGGCGATTTTCATCTCCAATGACAGGGGCTGCGTGAAGGCAAGCAGCAGGATTAAGGCCGTGATCAGTAAATGAAACAGCGTCCCCATGGCCACGTCCATGCGGAACAACGTCTTTGGATTCATCTTCAAGCCGATGGCAAACAGCAATAACTCGACGCCAATGGCTGCAGGCGTTTGCAGCCAACCGGCCGCGTCATCCATGCCATTGGCGGCGAAGACAGCGCCTGCGATGAGATAGCCCACAAGAGGTGGAAGTAACAGCCAGCGTGCAATTTGTCCGGCCGCCCAGGCACCTGCAATCCAAATCAATAGGGTCGTCATCATCGACGCAATGTCTCCATCCATGGCACCTTATGACCCGCTCCAGGCAGCTCTTTCACAAGCTTCGGCACCAAAAATCCAGGTAAGGCCTCCAGCATCTCCTGATAGATTGTACGGATTCTGTCGGCTTCAACAAAAAAGTGCGCCGCACCGGCCACGGGGTCGAGGACATTCAGGTAATACGGATCCACGCCGGCCGCATAGAGCGCTTCGGACAGTGCAATCTGAGTTTGACCATCATCATTCACACCCGCCAGCACCACGGCCTGATTCAAGACCGATCGACAGACACTGCGTAGGGCGCCGACAGCATCCGCCAAGGCGGCATCGACTTCTTGGGCGTGATTGATGTGTAACACCGTGATCACGGGCACCGACAGATCGGCAATCGTCGCGATCAGGTCCGAGGTGATGCGATCAGGAATCACAACCGGCAGGCGCGTATGGATCCGCAATCGTTGAATCTGAGGCAGTGCAGCCAAGGTCTGCATCGCGTCTGCCAGGGCCTGATCATCAGCCATCAGCGGATCGCCACCGGAAAAAATCACTTCATTCACTTCAGGATGCGCACGCAGGTAGGTGACAACCTGACCCAGATCCTCGCGCCTCAGGGTCTCTGCCTGATAGGGATAATGACGCCGAAAACAATAGCGGCAATTAATCGCACAACCGCCGCGGAAGATAAGTAATACCCGCGAGCGATACTTGTGTAACAGCCCAGGCAACACCCCAGCATGTTCATCTAAGGGATCCGCCACAAAACCCGTCACAGCCTCACGTTCGGCACGGACTGAGAGGACCTGCGCTAACAGCGGATCCTGTGCATCACCGGGCGTCATCCGAGCAACGAAGGGGCGCGGCACGCGCAAGGGAAAATCAGGTTTGACATCCAACCCGAGGCTCGACTCCGACAGACCGAGCATCGCGCACAACTCGGTCGGCGAACGGATCGCTTCACGCAAATGCTGCTGCCAAATACTCACTGACGGTGTTCCAGTACCCGTTCAATGGTGTCCACAATCGCTTGGGTCTGACTATCGATCTCGAGGTTGAGCCAATCACCGGGCTCGGTCGTGCCAAAGGTCGTCAACCGACGCGTTTCTGGGATCAGATGGATACTCCACAAACCGTTTGAAGGGGTGTCACCGAGGGTCAGAGAACATCCATTCAGCGCAACATAGCCTTTTGGCATGAGGTACTTATGCAGGTTGTCTGGAGCACGCCACCAAATCGCCAAATTGGCTTCAGTAGGTTCAACCCGCACCACCTCCGCCAACGCATGGATGTGACCTGATAGGACGTGACCGCCAATCTCATCGCCAAAGCGCGCAGCGCGCTCGGTATTCACGAAAGACCCTTCGCTCAGCCCACCCAAGTTGGTTAAACGCAGCGTTTCGTCGATGACATCAAACGACACACTGTCTGCATCAAAGCCAACCACGGTCAGGCAAACTCCGTTGATGGCCACTGAAGCGCCGATCTCGAGACTGTGTCCTCGCCCTTCAGGCAGTTGTACGGTCAAGCGACGGATGCCACCGCGATCGGCGATTGCAGTCACCTGCCCCAAACCCTGCACGATTCCAGTAAACATCAGCTTGCCAACTCCTGCACAAAACGACGCAAACTGCCATGTTGGTTGGCCGTGCGCAATGCCCAACTGCGTCCGAGCCGCGCGAGCGGACTCTTTGCCAAAAATGCATCAGAAAAGAGTCCCATGGTGAAGGCCACCGCCTGTTGATCAAAACGCCGCATCCGCTCGACCGTCCGCGCGACCCGCGCGCCATCAGTCTGCCGGTCCTGCAACACGTCGTACAACGCGGCCACATCGGCCAGACCCAAATTGGCCCCAAGCCCAGCCAGCGGCAAAATTCCGTGCGCGGTGTCACCCACGGCCAACAACCGGCCGATTGCATCGCGCTTTAGCGCATGCTGCGAGATGGGGATCCAGATCGGCTCAGAAATCCAGTCCAGCTCACCTCGCACGCTCTCAGACGCACGCGTCACACGTTCTGCCAGTGCTGTGTGTGACAGCGTCTGCAAACTGGCCGCTTCGGATTCGGGCATCGACCACACCAGACTGACTCGATGGGCACCCGCCTGATCTGGTAGGGGCAAGAGCGCGAGCGGACCGATCTCGGTAAATATCTGAAAGGCTTCACGCTGATGTGGTGCGCTGGCGGCGAGCGTAGCGACTAAGGCAGCCTGATGGTAACCACCATCCACCTGCACAAAACCGCTAGCTTTGGCAGTCTGACCCGCACGCCCTTCGGCAAACACCACCAGATCAAAGGCTGCTTCGGAACCATCAGACAGCGTCAACACACCGCCCTCGGTCGCCTGCTGAACAGTGTCAGTTCGACAGCTAATGGGCTGGCCTTGCACCTGCTGCAACAAGCGGCACTTCACCCAATCGGCCTCGACGATCACACCCAACTGAGACTCTGCAAAACGTACCTGCGCATCACTTCCAGAATCGATTACCTGCATCGATTGATACGCACACACTCGATCATCCTCACGCCATGCGCCCAACCGCGTTAACAAAGCGATGGCTTTCGGGCCCAAGGCCCACACCCGCGGACTCATCTCGCCAGCGGGCTCCAATGCCTTAAATCCATGTGGATCATAGATGGTCACAGAATGACCGGCTGCGGCCGCGGCCAGCGCCGAAGCCAGTCCAATGGTACCCGCACCAATGATCGCGACATTCATGACAGAAGCCCCATTCCCGCCTCAGCCAATCGCCGCTTCAATATCGGACTCTGATCAAAGAGCGCCATACCGACAGCGGTACCCGCCCGTCGCCATCCGCGCGGCACATCAAACAGTGCCTCGAGAGCCGAGGAGGCGAATCGGGTGCGATCACGGTCGGTCTGCCATCTTTGGAATGCATGCTGCACAGCCTCGTCGACGGGCATCTCAGCGAATGCCTCAAGGAGGTGTGCCAATCCACGCAACGCGAGGTTCAACCCCTGACCCGCAACCGGATGAATCGTTTGCGCACCATTACCCAACAAGGCAATACCGGGCCGATAGGGCTGATCAATCCACCGCTCGACCAAAGGAATCTGGACCGGCGCTTTGACCAACGTGGCCGCGCCCAGTGCGGGATCCATGGCTGCCTGTAAGGCATCCATCAATGCCCTCTGATCATCCGCCAAGTGCGCCGCCTGTGTTGGTGAAAGCGACCACACAAAACCGTACACACCACCAGATAAGGGAAGCAACGCCAGCGGACCGGTGCCAACAAAGCGTTCATAGGCGCGACTCAAAATTGGCTGGCTGAGCTGCACGCGACCCAAGAGTGCGGTGCGTCCAAAGGGCCGTTGTTGCGCAACAAATCCAAGTGACTCGGCAAGGGTGCTTCGACCGCCGTCTGCCAGAATGACCAAATCTGGATGCAGCTGCTCACCGTCTTCCAAGGTCACTTCGGCAGGCCTGTGTGCACCGCGCGCACGCAAACTGGCGACGGCCTTGGGCTCAACCAAGCCCGCCGTGTGGTGAGCCAAGGTCGACTCGAGATCGTGCGAACACACCACGCGGCCAAATCGGGAAAAACCCAGCTGATGCGCAGACAGCACAGCCGAACCAGGCACCTGGCGCTCTGAGATATGGATCTCCGTCAATGCCTCGCCGGAGGTGATTTCGACACCAAAACGCGCGAGTAACTGAAGGCTGGATTCAGCCAGCGCCAACGACATCGCTGGCTTTTCGGTGCTGGGATCAAAGACGCGCACTCGATGCCCAGACGCGGTCAAGGTCAGACCCGCGATCAACCCAATGGGACCGGCACCAATGATGGCAACCTCCATCAGGCCTCCCGCATCAGCGCTTCAATCTGATCCCGCTGTTTGGGCACCAAACCGGTCAGAACCTCTGGATCCCGTTTGGTAATCAGAACATCGTCTTCAATGCGGATCCCAATACCGCGATAGCGTGCCGGTGCGTCGGAGTGCTGACTGATATAGAGACCAGGCTCACAGGTGATCACCATGCCAGCCGCCAATGTCGTCGGCTCCTGTGCCTCCTCATAGACACCCACGTCGTGCACATCCAGGCCCAAAAAGTGTCCGGTTCCATGCATGTAGTAGGGTAGGTAGCGTTTGGTTTCCAGCGCCTCTTCGAGCGAGCCTTCGATGATCTTTAAATCGATCAGACCTTGCGTCAGGGTGCGCAACGCCGACTGATGAAAACACTTAATGGATTTACCAACACGCATCTCTTCCAGCGCTTCGGTCTGTGCCGCCAACACCACATCGTATAACTCAGCTTGGGCCGAGGTGAACTGACCGTTGACTGGGAAGGTCCGTGTAATGTCGCCGGCATAGCCTTCGACCTCACACCCAGCATCAATCAGCACCAAGTCTCCGGAGACCAAACGATCTGCGCGGTCAATATAGTGCAGAATACAGGCGTTCTCGCCCCCGCCAACGATGGTTTGGTAAGCCACCGACGGACTGCCTTGCATCCGGAAACTGTGCTCAACAACCGAGGCCAACTGATCCTCGGTCATCCCTGGGCGACAGGCTTGCATGGCCGCAATGTGGCCACGCGCTGAGATCGCACCGGCCTCCCGCATGAGATCAATTTCTTCATGCGACTTCATCATCCGCGCAGTTTGCAGATGGCGACTCAGATCAACCCGATGCGACAGCAAGTCCTGACGTCGCGCGCGACTCGCGCGTGCTTTCAGCGCCGACTCAACGACGGCTGTCGACGTGGGACAAGCAAAGGGATATTCAAGCCAACTGACACTGGCGAGACGACTTTCAAGCTCACTGGCAAGCGCGTCCAAGGGGTAGCCTTGATCAATGCCCAGATGCGCATGCACCCGTTCAGGACCTAAACGACGACCGGTCCAGACTTCCTGATCAGGGTTGCGCGGTCGAACAAACAAACAATCAGGTTGATCCGGTGCCAAAACCAACACGGCATCGGGCTCAGTAAATCCAGTCAGGTACCAAAAATCGCTCGATTGACGGAATGGATACTCTGCATCGCGATTCCGAATGACCTCATGCGCCGCCGCAATGATAGCAATCGACTGCGCAGGCAGGCTTGCCTTCAGACGACGCCGACGCTCTTCATAGACATGCAATCCCAACATCACCGGCCTCAATTAATGCATGATTGGACCACCGGAGGGCGCTCCAGTGGCTGGCTTTAACTCGGTGGCGATTAATAACGCCGCCAAACGCACATGTTCACTGACATCAGCAAAGGCTTTTTCAAGGCCTTCATCGGCCTCAGTGACCTCGATACGGGCGATCTCAGACAGATCTTCCAGTGCATGCCGCGCATCCTCAGTGAGGGCACGATCGCGCGTCAACTCGCCCGATAAACCAAGGCCCGCTAAGAACGATTCACACCAAGCACCAAGCGCATCTGCCCGCTCTTCGATCAACTCATCATCAGACGGCAGAAGCAACTCAAAATCGAGACCTAGCCCGTCCCAGCTGGTTTTGAGATCGCGATACAAGGTCTCGAGCTCAGACTGAATGCCGATCCACTGTGTCACCGGCACATCGGCATATTCCGCCAATCGCCCAACATATTCTTCCGGTTTGACATGCTGCGAGGCGGCCAACAAACCGGCCAATAAACCCTGCATTTCTGAAGCACGAATGTCCGCGTCCTGATCCACCAACCAGTTGTCGAGCGTGCGATATCTATCCATTGTAGGCCCCCAATTCCGAGCCATTATGCTATCACGTCTGTTGTACCGAAGAGGGCACGGACGTATCATGCAACCAGAGCCTTGGAGGTGACGGAATGCGTAATGATTTGACGGAGTTGGAACTGCAAGTTCAGAAACTGATCCAACTTGCCGAGCGCTTAGATCAGGAAAATCGGCACCTCAAAAAGCAGCAAACCGAGTTGAAGCGTGATCGGGCATCCCTGCTAAAGCAACGCGATGACGCACGCGGACATGTCGATGCCATACTCACTCGGCTAAAAAATTATGAGGTGTTGTCATGACCGAAATCGCCACCGTTCGGGTGCAAATTCTAGGCCGCGAATTTCCCGTGGCCTGTCCCGCAGGGCAAGAGCACGAGCTTGAGGCGGCAGCGGCATTCGTGGATGACAAGATGCGCGAGATTCAAACGAAGACGGGTACCAATGCGTTGGAGCGTCTTGCCGTCATGGCGGCCCTGAATATTGCGCACACACACTTAAGCGGCGATACACACAGCGCAGATGCGGAATTGAAGCGATTGGCCGAACAGATCGGCACAACGCTCGAACGACTGTCTGCAACCGAAGCAGGCTGATATACTCCAACCAATCCTAGGTTGTGCGCCAGTTGGTTATGTCCTCGAGCCGATAATCATTACCTAGGGAAGCACAGGGTGCGCTGTGCGCAGGTCCGTTCTCGGAAAGCCTAACGCGCATCCGCGTTTCCCGCCTTGAACCTGTGGGTTCAAGGGCCAAACCGACAGCGGCAACCTGGGGCATTATGTCGAAGCAAACTGACCGTCAACACCTGTTGTCTCTCCGCGACCGCATCCCAAAGAATGTGCACGCCGAGGCATCCGCCACAATCTGTCACCAACTCATTGCACTGCTTGCACCGCTTCACGGACGATTTGGGAGCTATTTAGCGGTTGGCTCTGAAGTCAATTTGGATGCGCTACACGACGCAATCTGGTCCGCCGGTGGTGCGTTATTTGTGCCGAAAATCCGCTCGCAAACGCACATGGATTTTGTCGCATTGAACGGGGCGGATGAGCTTATCGCAGGCCAATACGGCATCCAGACGTCTATTGCAGAGGAACCGACGCCAATCGAAACCTTCGACGCGTTATTGATTCCGTGCAGCGGGTTTGACCGGCGCGGACATCGTCTGGGGATGGGAGGGGGCTACTATGACCGGCGCCTTGCCGAGCAATCTCCGGGGGCACCATTGCGCATCGGCGTAGCCTTTGCGTTACAAGAGGCGGTGGTTGAACCCGAACCTTGGGATCAACCCTTTGATCTAATTGTGTCTGAGTGCGAGATTATCCGCCCGTAATCGCGCTATGAGCGACTGTCACCGCAAGGATCAGTCCACCAATCAGCATCAACATTTTCATTGGATCACGCGTGTTCATGGGCTCTCATCAATGACCATTTCGCGACAGCATACGACCAAAAATAAAAATGTCAATTTTTCTAGTGAGTTAACTTCCCTTTACAAAATCAGCTTTTCATAAACATGTTAACTGCAGGATTTTCGGTCTCATCGAAATAGGTGTAACCAATATCGTCAAAGTAGCTCGCCAGCTCTTCACGCTCGGCGAAGGTCGCCTGTAACGAGACCAGCACCCGACCGTAGGCCGCGCCATGGTTGCGATAGTGAAATGCCGAAATATTCCAACGCGAACCGATCCGGTTGAGAAACTTCAATAAAGCACCCGGGCGTTCGGGGAACTCGAAGCGAAACACCAACTCAGACCCTGCCTCAGGACTGCGACCACCCACCATGTGTCGGATGTGCAATTTCGCAAGCTCGTTATCTGTCATATCGACGACTGGCAAGCCGGCCTGATCGAGGCGCGCCACTAAATTGCTTCGATCGTCACTCGTTGGATCGGTCGTGACGCCGACAAAAATGTGCGCTTCGCTGGAATCTGCATAGCGATAATTAAACTCAGTGATGTTGCGCTGGCCAATCTGCTCGCAGAACGCCTTAAATGCGCCTGGGCGCTCTGGGATCGTGACCGCCAGAATCGCTTCCCGACGCTCGCCCACCTCAGCACGCTCGGCAACATGCCGGATGCGATCAAAATTGACATTGGCACCGGACAAGACCGCCACCAGGGCTTCGCCCGGACCTTCGCGTTCCGCATATTTCTTCAAACCTGCCACCGACAATGCGCCGGCCGGTTCATTGACACTGCGGACATCATCAAAGACGTCTTTGACGGCAGCGCAGATTTCGTCAGTGGTGACTGTTATGACCTCGTCACAGTGGTCTTTCAGCACATTGAAGGTATTTTCACCGATCTGTTTAACCGCCACACCGTCCGCAAAGAGACCGACCTGCGGCAACACCACACGCGACCCCGCACGCATCGCTGCATCTAGGCAGGCGGCATCCTCTGGCTCGACACCGATCACCTTGATCTCAGGCCGCACGTATTTAATGTAGGCCGCCATTCCAGCGGCCAAACCGCCGCCGCCGACGGGGATAAAGACCGCATCAATGGGTCGCGTGACTTGACGAAGCAGTTCCACAGCGACCGTGCCTTGTCCCGCAATGACCTCGATGTCGTCAAAGGGATGCAAGTAGGTGTATCCATACTCAGCCACCATCTCTTGGCTCTTGGTGAACGCTTCATCGAAGCTATCGCCGAATAACACCACTTGCGCGCCCCGCGCCTTCACCGAACGGACTTTGATCGCAGGCGTCGTGGTCGGCATGACGATCACCGCAGGAATCTTCAGTTTCTGTGCGCCCAAAGCCACACCCTGGGCATGGTTCCCTGCTGAGGCCGCAATCACGCCCTTGGCTAACACAGCGGGATCGATACCCACCATTTTGTTGTAGGCACCGCGACACTTGAAAGAATAAACCGGCTGCAAATCCTCACGCTTGTAGAGAATCGTGCGACCCAAACGCGACGACAGAAACGGCGCCTGATGCACGGGCGATTCAATCGCAACGTCATAGACACGCGCCGAAAGGATTTTACGAATCAAACTATCTAACATGAGAATTCCACTGTGAAGCTCGCTATCATAGCGTCTGAGCCTTCTAACAGCTATGATTTCGCCCCCCTTCATGGAGATCAGGACGATGCCGGACGTCAGAAAACGCCGAGTGGCCGAAGCCGCTTTTGAACGCGTGCGCAACCAACTCGACGCAAATACCCCGATCGGGATCGGCACCGGCTCGACCGCAAACCACTTCATCGATGTGTTGGCCGAAAGCAAAATCGAAGTGCTCGGCGCAGTGGCCTCCTCAAAAGCGACCGAAGAGCGCTTGACCCACTACGGTATCGAGTTGTTGGACTTAAACCAAACAGGCACCCTGCCAGTCTATGTCGACGGCGCTGACGAAGCGGATCCTCGACTCAACCTGATCAAAGGCGGCGGTGCCGCGCTCACACGTGAGAAAATCATCGCTGAGGCATCGCAAGTCTTTATTTGCATCGCCGATGACTCCAAACGGGTCGATGTCTTAGGTCACTTCCCATTACCCGTTGAAGTGATCCCGATGGCCAGAAGCCTCGTGGGACGCGCGTTGGTCGAATTGGGTGGCGATCCGGAATACCGCCAAGGGGTGGTCACCGACAACGGGAACATCATCATCGACGTACATGGCCTATCGATTACAGACCCCAAGGGCCTCGAACTCGCAATCAACCAGATTCCAGGCGTTGTCACCTGCGGCCTCTTTGCCCGCAGACCTGCCGATCTTCTTCTCCTTGCCACCGAGACAGACGTGCTCGAATTTTCAAGAGACTGATAGCCATGACCACATCCTTTGATAAATCCAAATTGAAAATTTTGCTCCTCGAGGGCATTCATCCATCCGCAGAGCGTATTTTTCGTGATGCCGGCTACGCGAATATTGAAACAGTGAAAACTGCGCTGTCCGGCGCCGAACTGATCGAAAAACTCGACGGCGTTCACTTTTTGGGGATTCGTTCGCGCACCACGCTCACGCGAGACGTCTTTGAAGCTGCCGAAAAACTCGTGGCTGTCGGTTGTTTTTGCATTGGCACCAATCAAGTCGACCTCAATGCTGCGACAGAGCATGGCGTTGTGGTCTTTAACGCGCCTTATTCGAACACACGCTCTGTCGCTGAACTGGTGCTTGCAGAAGCGATCTTGTTGTTGCGGGGCGTGCCTGAAAAAAATGCCAAAGCACACCGTGGTGTATGGTTGAAGTCGGCCACTGATTCGTTTGAGATCCGTGGCAAAACGCTCGGCATCGTCGGTTACGGCTCAATCGGTTCACAACTGTCTGTCCTCGCAGAAGGCTTAGGAATGCGGGTTGTGTTTTATGATGTGGTGTCTAAATTGCCACTGGGTAACGCATCGCAAATCGCATCGCTTGAGGCACTGCTTGGCCAAAGTGACATCGTCTCGTTGCACGTCCCTGATCTCGCCTCGACGCGGAATCTGATGGACCAAGAGCGCATTGGCCAAATGAAACCGAAAAGTATTTTGATCAATGCCTCGCGCGGCACCGTGGTCGACATTGACGCGCTGGCCAAGGCACTCGATGAAAAGCACCTGTTAGGTACGGCGGTCGATGTATTCCCAGTTGAACCCAAATCAAATGACGATGAATTTGAGTCCCCATTGCGCGGATTTGATAATGCGATTCTGACTCCACACGTGGGTGGATCAACGCAGGAAGCCCAGGAGAACATTGGTGTCGAAGTGGCCGATAAGTTAGTGCGCTATTCCGACAATGGCTCGACCCTTACCAGCGTCAACTTCCCTGAGGTGGCATTGCCTCCACACCCAAATCATCACCGGTTGTTGCATGTGCATGAAAACCGGCCAGGGGTCCTGTCGGCAATCAACACCGTGTTTGCTGAAAACGCCATCAACATTGGCTCACAGTTCCTGCAAACCTCTGACAAGATTGGCTATGTGGTGATTGATGTCGATCGTGACTACTCAGATGTCGCGCTGGAAAAGCTCTCAGAAATCGAAGGCACAATCCGCTGTCGGGTTCTGTTCTAAATCCCGAGACAACTCCCGCTGGGCATCGCCCGCGGGAGCCCATGCGGATCAGCTGATCCGGGGATCCAGCTCACCGGTCAGATACCGAGCAGCCATCGCTTCCAAACCAATCACTTTGATTTTCGAAGCCTGTCCTGCACAGCCAAATGCCTCGTAGCGCGCTTTGACAATATCCGCCATAGCCTTGGTGGCTTCTTTGAGATATTTCCGCGGATCAAACTCGGACGGATTTTGTGCCAGTGCCCGGCGGATCGCACCGGTCGAGGCCAAACGCAGATCGGTATCAATGTTTACCTTACGCACACCATGCTTGATGCCTTCCTGAATTTCAGAAACAGGCACGCCATAGGTTTCTGGGATTTCACCGCCAAATTCGTTGATCACAGCCAACCAATCCTGTGGGACCGAGCTCGAACCGTGCATGACCAGATGGGTATCAGGGATGCGCGCATGAATCGCCTTGATCCGGTCGATCGCCAAAATATCGCCAGTCGGCGGACGCGTGAACTTATACGCACCGTGCGAGGTTCCAATCGCGATGGCTAGCGCATCCACACCAGTCGCCTTTACAAAATCAGCCGCTTCATCAGGGTCGGTCAACATCTGGTCATGTGACAAGGTGCCTTCAGCACCGACGCCATCTTCCTCACCTGCTTGCCCAGTTTCCAGAGAGCCAAGACAACCTAATTCACCCTCTACAGACACCCCACAGGCATGGGCCATACGGGTCGTTAATGCGGTCACTTCAACGTTGTAGTCATAGGTCGCTGGCGTTTTTTGGTCAGGCATCAGCGAGCCGTCCATCATGACCGAGGAGAACCCCAAGGCGATGGACTGTTGGCACACATCCGGTGACGCGCCATGATCTTGATGCATGCATACCGGAATGTGCGGAAACTCTTCGATGGCCGCTTCAATTAAGTGTTTTAAAAACCGACTACCCGCATATTTACGTGCACCCGCGGACGCCTGCACGATCACGGGTGCGTCGACTGCATCAGCGGCCTCCATGATGGCACGCATTTGCTCTAGGTTATTGACGTTGAACGCAGGCACTCCGTATCCCTGTTCTGCCGCATGATCGAGCATTTGACGCAAACTGATTAAAGCCATGTCGACTCCTTATCCCTCATTTCTTGATTTGAGCATGGCAACCGCCGGAAGTTCCTTTCCTTCGACAAATTCGAGGAAGGCGCCGCCGCCGGTTGAGATGTAACTGATGTCCCCGCCGACACCGAATTGATCGATGGCAGCCAGCGTATCGCCGCCGCCGGCAAGGCTAAACCCAGAGCTCGCAGCAATCGCGCGCGCCAACGCTTCGGTTCCATCAGCGAACTGCGGAATCTCAAACACACCGACCGGGCCGTTCCACAGAATTGTTTGCGCATCGGCCATCAGCCCGTAATAGGACGCAGCTGTCACCGGACCCACGTCCAAAATCATGTCGTCTTCGTCGACATCCGCCACAGATTTCACAGTCGCTTGGGCCTCTGCAGAGAACTCTTTGGCAACCACTACATCAACCGGTAACGGGATATCAACTCGGGTCATCAGTATTTTGGCTGTCTCGATCAAATCGGCTTCCATCAGGGATTTCCCGACCGGATGCCCCGCCGCTGCCAAAAAGGTGTTCGCAATGCCACCACCGACGATGATCTGATCCACTCGATTTGCGAGTTCGTTGAGCACGTCCAACTTAGTCGATACTTTTGAGCCACCGACAATCGCCACAGCCGGCCGAGCAGGACTGGCGAGCGCCAAGCCCAATGCCTCTAACTCAGCCGCCATCAAGGGGCCAGCAGCCACCTCTTTGGCCAAGAGCCCGACCCCGTGGGTCGATGCCTGGGCGCGATGCGCGGTTCCAAAGGCGTCCATGACATAGATGTCGCAGAGCGCCGCCATTTTGGCTGCCAACTTGGGATCATCGGAGCCCTCCCCTTTGAGGTAGCGGACGTTTTCCAATAAGACCAGGTCTTCCGTCTGCTCAAAGCCATCGATCCAATCGGTGATCAGCGGCACCGCTCGACCAAGTTTCTCTGACAACACAGCCGCCACGGGTGCCAACGAAAATTCAGGCTCACACACACCTTCTTCGGGCCGACCCAAATGACTCATGACCGCAACTTGAGCGCCCGCATCCAGCAAGTGTCGAAGTGTCGGAAGTGCCGCATCAATCCGTGCGGTCGAGGTGACTTGGCCGTTTTTGACCGGCACGTTGAGGTCCTCACGAACCAACACACGCTGGCCCTTCAGAGCCATATCTGACAGCGTCTTAATCATCATCTAGTCCCTTGATATTGATTGCCAATGCAGCAGTAAATCCACCACCCGATTTGAGTAGCCCCATTCGTTGTCATACCAAAACAGTAATTTCACCAGCGGTCCATTCACCATCAGTTGAGTGGCATCGAAAATACTCGATGCGGGGTGATGGTTAAAATCAATTGAGACCAAGGGTTCGTCATTGACCGCAAAAAGCGCTCCTTGCACCTGACTCCATCGCCGCATGGCATCCAAAATTTCTGCCTCGGTCACCACACGATCCAACAGAACCGTCAGGTCGACACAGGACACGTTCTGGGTTGGTACACGCATTGAAAATCCTTGGATCCGTCCAGCCAACTCAGGCATGACCCATTCCAGTGCGCGAATCGCATTGGTCGTGGTCGGAATCATCGAACTACCCGCAGACCGACCACGCCGTGGATCGCGATGCGCACTGTCAATCAACACTTGATCGTTCGTGACTGCATGGATTGTGGTGTAAAACCCGCGCTCAATGTGCATGTCTGCGGTGAAGGCAGAAACCCCCATGGCCAAACAGTTGGTGGTACAACTAGCAGCCGACACCACCCGATCTGTCGCGCTGATATCGAGATGATTGAGGCCGTAAACGACTGTTCGATCAACATCAGGTCCACCGGGGGCGCCAATCAAGACCCGAGGCGCCCCCGCGTTAAGATGCGAATCGGCACCTGCACGCGATGCAAATCGACCCGAGCTCTCAAGGACCACATCGACCGGAAAGTCGCTGTAGTTGATTTGCGCAGGCGCAGGCGCCTGCGTTAATTGGATCGAGCGCCCATTTAGAAGATATCCACCGTTTGGGTCGGTCTGAAATAAGCGCTCAGAGCGCCCGTGTGTTGAGTCGTAATGCGTCAGATGCACCAAACTGTCGGGGTCTGCCGGATCATTGATCAGGACCGGCTGGATGCGCTCCAACAGTCCACGTTCAGCGAGCGCGCGAACAACGCAACGCCCGATTCGCCCATAGCCATTAATGCCAAGACGCCAAGCCAATTACAGCGCCTTCGCGCGTGCGACGACGTGATCCACGGTGAAGCCAAAATGCGCCATCACCGCATCGCCAGGACCGGATTCACCGAACGTCTTCATGCCGATGACATCGCCCTGAAGCCCGACATATTTATACCAACCGTCGGGGTGTCCGGCTTCAATCGCTAAGCGCTTCACACAGCCAGCCGGCAATACCTGCTCACGATAGGCCGCATCTTGCGCGTCGAAGCGCGCCGTGCATGGCATAGACACAACACGCACTGTTGCGCCAATTTGTGCGGCCGCATCCATCGCCAGTGGAACCTCAGATCCTGTGGCAATCAAAATCAACTCCGGTGTTCCATCCGAGTCTTTGAGGATGTAGCCACCGCGCGCGATATGCGAGACTTGAGCCTCTGTTCGCGGCTGATTGGCCAAGCCTTGGCGTGACAGCGCCAACGCAGTTGGACCATTGAGCGCCACGGCCTCACGCCACGCCACAAAGGTCTCCGTGGTATCACACGGACGCCAGGTTTGCAGACCCGGGGTACCGCGCAAGCTCGCCAATTGTTCGATTGGTTGGTGGGTTGGTCCGTCCTCTCCCAAACCAATCGAGTCGTGGGTGAAGACATAAATCACCCGCTGCTGCATCAGCGCTGCCATTCGCACGGCGTTGCGTGCATATTCCATAAAGATCAGGAAGGTGCCGCCAAATGGCAACAGTCCACCGTGCAAGGCCACGCCATTCATGATCGCGCACATCCCGAATTCGCGAACACCATAGTGAACATAATTCCCACCAGGGTTGGCCGCCGTATTGGCTTCACAGCCAGACCACACGGTGAGGTTGGAATGACCAAGATCCGCGGAACCACCGAGTACTTCTGGTAACACTGCGGTCACAGCCGCAATCGCATCTTGGGACGCTTTGCGTGTTGCCAACTTGGGCGAAGCCGTTTGACTCTCGGCAATGGCCTGATCCAATCGCGTGAGCGCATCAGCAGGTAGCTCACCAGCCATGCGGCGTGTGAATTCTGCTGCAAGCTCTGGATGGCTCGCCGCATAGCGATTGAATAGCTCCGTCCAAGCAGCTTCAGCTGCGGTGCCTGCTGCAGTGGCATCCCACGCATCACGGATACTCGTCGGCACCTCGAAAGGCGCATAGTCCCAGCCCAATGCCTCGCGGGTGGCTGCAATCTCGTCGGCTCCCAAAGGTGCGCCGTGGGTTTTCTCACTACCGGCAAGATTGGGTGAGCCAAAGCCAATCACTGTTCGACAGCAAATCAAGGTTGGGCGATCCGTTGTCTGGCGGGCGGTTTTCAACGCGATCTGGATTTCTTCCGAGTCATGCCCATCGACATGCCGAATCACCTGCCAACCATAGGATTCAAAGCGCATCGCGGTGTCGTCACTGAACCATCCACGGACATCGCCATCAATCGAGATCCCATTGTCGTCGTAAAAGACGATCAGCTTACCAAGCCCCAGCGTCCCAGCGAGTGAGCATACTTCGTGGCTGACGCCCTCCATCAAGCAGCCATCACCCGCGAAGCAGTAGGTGTAGTGATCCACAATTGGGAACCCGTCGCGGTTGAACTGAGCGGCCATGGTTCGCTCGGCGAGCGCCATACCCACGGCGTTGGCAAGGCCCTGACCCAAAGGCCCAGTGGTGGTTTCGACACCGGCGGTGTAGCCGTATTCAGGATGCCCTGGCGTTCTGGAATGCAATTGCCGAAACGCCTTCAGATCATCCAAAGTGACGTCATAACCGGTCAGGTGCAACAGCGAATAAATCAGCATCGAGCCATGACCGTTTGAGAGCACAAAACGATCGCGGTCGGCCCATTGTGGGTTGGCGGGGTTGTGCTTCAGCTGGTCACGCCACAACACCTCAGCAATATCAGCCATGCCCATGGGCGCGCCGGGATGTCCGGAGTTCGCGGCCTGCACCGCATCAATACTGAGAAAACGGATGGCGTTCGCAAGCGTCCTGCGGTCAGTCATATGACGTCCTTCGTGATGTTCGAGAAATCTGAACCGGCATTGTTATGAAACCGAAGCAGAACCACAAGGGATGAGTTGACGCCGAACATTGACATATAAAGATATCTTTATACAATTATGTTTGCTTTTACTCAGTCAGGACCACTGCAATGACCGAATTAACCTACTTCACATCGGAATCTGTTTCAGAAGGACATCCGGATAAAATGGCGGATCAGATTTCTGACGCCATTCTCGATGCGCTCATCACCGACGACAAACACACACGCGCCGGCATTGAGACCATGGTGAAAACAGGCTTGGTTCTGGTCTCAGGTGAAGTCCGAACGGATACCTGGGTCGACATCGAAGACATCATCCGCCAAGTGGTGCTAGATATTGGCTACGACCACTCTTCGCTCGGATTTGACGGCAACACCTGTGCAGTCCTAAACGGCATCGGCAAGCAGTCGCAAGATATCGCGCAAGGTGTCGATGAAACCCAATTTCATGAACAGGGTGCCGGCGACCAAGGGTTGATGTTTGGCTATGCCACCAACGAAACACCAAGCCTTATGCCTGCTCCGATCGATTTGGCGCACAAGCTTGTCCGTCGACAGGCAGAAGTGCGTAAAAACGGTGATCTCAAGTACCTGCGTCCTGATGCCAAAAGCCAAATCACGTTCGCTTACGAGGGCGACACCATCGTCGGAATTGACGCTGTTGTTCTTTCAACCCAGCACGACGAGGATGTGACGCTCGAGCAACTGCAGCGTGACGTTAAAGAGCACATCATTGCACCGGTCTTGCCAACAGAATGGCTGACTGAGCAGACCAAATATCACATTAATCCAACCGGTCGTTTCGTCATCGGCGGACCTGTGGGCGATGCAGGCTTGACCGGTCGAAAAATTATTGTCGACACGTACGGCGGTATGGCGCGCCATGGCGGCGGCGCCTTCTCAGGCAAGGATCCATCCAAGGTGGATCGCTCGGCGGCCTATGCAGCACGTTACGTGGCAAAAAACCTGGTTGCGGCCGGACTAGCGTCCCGTTGTGAAGTCCAGGTGTCCTACGCCATTGGTGTTGCAGAACCCACTTCAATTCGCGTCGAGACCTTTGGTACATCCAATTTGACCAACGCACAGCTCGACCAACTGGTCAGAGCACACTTTGACCTACGTCCACGCGCCATTTCGACGATGCTGGACCTGAACCGTCCGATTTATCGACCAACAGCAGCCTACGGGCACTTTGGGCGCGATGATCTGGATCTCACTTGGGAGCGCACCGATCGCGCTGACGCACTGGCAGCCGCGGCACGCGCGCTGTAAACAACGACCGATACGAGGCACACCATGAGCGCATTAGCAAACGACGTTTTAAACGGCGACTACAAAATTAAAGACCTGTCTCTGGCAGATTGGGGCCGTCGCGAAATCCGCTTGGCGGAGAGCGAAATGCCTGCATTGATGCGTCTGCGTGAGAAATACAAGGTCGAGCAGCCGCTGAAAGGCGCCAAGATCATTGGCTGTATTCACATGACGGTGCAAACAGCTGTTTTGATTGAGACCCTTGTGGTGCTCGGCGCCGAAGTGCGTTGGAGCTCTTGCAACATCTTCTCAACGCAAGACGAAGCAGCCGCGGCCATGGTGGCTGCCGGAATCCCTGTGTATGCATGGAAAGGCCAAACCAACGAAGAAGGCGAGTGGTGCGTTGAGCAAACTATTCTGAAAAATGGCAAGCCTTGGGATGCCAACATGCTGCTCGACGATGGCGGTGATCTGACATCCATGGTGCACCAGAAGTACCCAGAAATGTTGTCACGCATCAACGGCGTCACCGAAGAAACCACCACCGGTGTACACCGCCTGCATGAGATGGTTGCCAAGGGCGAACTGAAGATCCCAGCGATCAACGTCAACGATGCAGTCACCAAGGCCAAGAACGATAACAAGTATGGATGTCGTCACTCATTGAATGATGCCATCAAGCGCGGCACAGACATGCTGTTGTCAGGTAAGCGTGCGTTGGTCATCGGCTACGGCGACGTGGGCAAGGGCTCTGCACAAAGTTTGCGCCAAGAAGGCATGATCGTGCGTGTCACAGAAGCCGACCCGATTTGTGCGATGCAAGCCTGCATGGACGGATTTGAAGTCGTCAGCCCATACAACAAGGGCATCAAAACCAAGCAGTTGGCAGATATCAACGTCCGTTTGCTTGAAGACACCGACATCCTGGTCACCACAACAGGCAACATCGATGTGTGCGACAGCGCCATGCTGCAGTGCCTGAAAAAGGGTGCCATCGTTTGCAACATCGGACACTTCGATAACGAAATCGACACCGCGTACATGCGTGCCAACTGGCGCTGGGAAGAAGTGAAGCCACAGGTCCACCTGGTATTCCGCTCAGATGCAGCGGATGACTACCTGCTGCTGTTGGCAGAGGGTCGTTTGGTTAACCTAGGCAACGCCACAGGTCACCCATCACGCATTATGGATGGCTCATTTGCAAACCAAGTGCTGGCACAAATTGAGGTCTATCAGCGTGGCTTTGCCAACCTGCCTGAAGCAGAGAAGCCTGGCCAAGTACGAATCGAAGTGTTGCCAAAGCACCTCGACGAGGAAGTGGCACGTTGCATGGTCGAAGGATTTGGAGGCGTGATCACGCAGCTGACTGAAGACCAGGCGAAGTACATCGGTGTCGCTGTTGAGGGTCCGTTTAAGCCGGATTCGTACAAGTACTAAGATGCGGCAACCTCGCCTGTATGTCAGCGCTCTCGCGTCGGCTGCGGGCGAGGTGGTTCTTTCTGAACGCAACCATCATTATCTCGCGCGCGTTTTGCGTGCACGCATCGGTCAGACGTTAGAGCTGTTTGACGGCGAAGGACAGGTGGCTCCCGCCACCATCCATGCGATCGACAAACGCCAGACGGTCGTGATCCAAGAAACACCCCATGCAATGCCAGATCACCGCCTGCCGGTGACACTTGGCCTGTGCGTGATCAAATCCGACCGATTCGACTGGGCTTTACAGAAAGCCACCGAGCTCGGCGTGACTGCCATCACACCGGTGATCAGCGCCTATACCGACTCACCACCAAAAGGCGAGCGGCTGGAAAAAAAGGTCCAGCATTGGCAGGAAATTTTAGTCAATGCCTGCGAGCAGTCGGAAAATAACTGGCTACCCAAACTTCACCCTGTCACCTCGCTCGATGCCCTTGACTTTGGGGATCAGCAAGCCGTATTCGCACATCCAGAAACAACGACTGATGCAATCGATCCGACATCTCCCGCGTGGCTATTGATCGGCCCCGAGGGTGGCTTTGACGCCCATGAGGTCGAAATGCTTTTGAAAAAGCAGGTGAAACCGATGGCACTTGGCCCCAGAATATTACGAGCGGAAACCGCAGCGATTGTTGGCCTGACCTTGTTAGGCCAACGCTATGGGCAGTATTAATCAAGGGCACTCAGGATGACGGCATACACAATCGGGTTTTGGATGGACCCAATCACCCAGATCAAGCCTTATAAAGACACCAGCTTTGCGCTGATGTTGGCTGCGCAGTCACTTGGCTGTCAGATCATGTACCTGCCCAAAAATGGCCTCTCGCTGATCCAAGGACAGCCGCACGCACAGATGATCCCGGTCACAGTCACCGATCAGACTGAAGACTTTGTCGCGTTGGGCGCGCCAATCACACAACCGCTCGCAGCGATCGACGCGGTGATGATTCGGGTCGATCCGCCATTCGATGGTGAGTATCTCTATGCAACGCAGATTCTTGAACGCGCGCAACGCGAGGGACTCCGGGTGATGAACGATCCGCGTGCCATCCGTGATTGCAACGAAAAACTGTTCGCGACCGAATTCTCAGAATGGATGCCGAAAACCCTGGTGTCAGCCCGGCACGACGACATCAAGGCCTTCCAAAAAAGCCAAGGCGATATCATTTTAAAGCCGCTGGATGGCATGGGTGGATCGGGCATTTTCCGAATCACAGCCGATGGCCTGAATCTGGGCGCGGTGCTTGAGACCCTATCACCGGATCAGTCGCGGCTGGTGATGGCACAAGAATATCGACCTGAAATTGCCGAAGGCGACCGCCGCGTTTTGGTATTGCATGGAAAACCCATCGAGCACGTGTTGGCACGCATTCCGTCACAGGGTGAGACTCGCGGCAACTTAGCCGCAGGCGGCCGCGGTGTGGCCATGCCGATTTCTGATGCAGAGCGGGCCATTGCCGAGGCGGTTGGGCCCACACTGAGTGCGCGGGGATTGGTGTTTGTCGGGCTCGACGTAATCGGTGGCCATTTGACTGAAATCAACGTGACCAGTCCAACCTGCGTGAGAGAAATTGATGCACAGACCGGAAGCCAGATCGGACGGGATTTTTTCACGGCACTTTTCGATCAGTGAGCTACACTCAAGTCTTGGGTAAGAGGAATTAGGAGCGCAGATGGGATTACACACAGACAGCCCGCAATTCCAGGGACAGTTTCTAGTCTCGATGCCCGATCTACGTGATGGGGTGTTTGAGTCATCGCTGGTTTTGGTATGCGAACACAACGACACCGGTGCGATGGGTTTTATCGTCAACAAACCCACCGACTTTTCGGTTCAAGAAATCTTTGAGCAGTTGGGGATTGATACGGCTGCGTATTTGGATCCAGACGTTCCGGTGATGACAGGCGGTCCGGTGGAGCCCCAGCGCGGGTTTTTACTGAGCAATCACCCGATCAGTGACGACGTGGTTGAAGTGCTCGACGGTCTCTTTTTAGCCTCAAGCCCCGATGTCTTGCCAAACGCGGTCGATGCGCTAAATCAAGGTGATGCGATTTTTGTGTTGGGATACTCAGGTTGGTCCGAAGGCCAACTGGAGCAGGAAATGCAAGGTAACGCATGGCTTAACGTGCCATGGGATGCCGATGTGGTGTTTCAATTTCCTTCAGCCGACCGTCAGCGCGCCGCATTGGCGCAACTTGGCATCGACCCAATTCAAATCTCGCAGGGCGCAGGACACGCGTGATGCCTCTGGCCCTCGGCTTTGATTACGGCCTCTCTCGGATTGGCGTCGCCAGCGGCCAAACACTGACGCGCACAGCCACACCCATTGGCGCAGTCAAAGCACGTGACGGCATCCCGGACTGGACTGACATTGGCAACCTGTTATCCGAGTGGAAACCCGATGTTGTTGTGGTTGGTCTGCCATTGCACGCCGATGGGGCAATGAGCGAAATGGCCGTGCGAGCACAGAAATTTGGCCAGCGTTTACACGGCCGATTTGGTGTCGATGTGCGTTATGTCGATGAATTCGAGACCACTCGCGAAGCGCGGCATTTGACCGCGTTTGAAAAAAAAGCGAGCCAACAAACCGGGGCCCTCGACGCAGCCTGCGCGAGCCTTATCCTCGAACGTTGGCTGGGAGAATATGATGACTGATGTCCGCTCCGCGGCCGAGGTGGAACAGGCTTTAAATATCCTGATCGACGCCATTGGCAAGGCCTACCCAGAGCCGCCTCTGGTGGTGGGATTGCACACAGGCGGCGTATGGGTTGCAGAAGCCGTCTGCGAGCGCTTGGGCTGGCCTGCCCCTGCCACCCTCGATATCTCGCTGTACCGAGATGATTTTGAGACCACGGGCCTAAAACGTTCTGGAACCACTGAAGGGATGCCCCCACAGCTCAACGGCGACACAATTTTGTTGGTGGATGATGTGCTATTTACTGGGCGAACCATTCGTGCCGCACTCAACGTCCTGTTTGATTATGGGCGTCCTGGAAGCATCGATTTAGCCATCCTGTTTGATCGGGGCGGACGAGAATTACCCATCCAACCACGTTTTCTTGGTGAAGCGCTTGGCACGGATGGCACTGGACGGTGTAAACTCACCGGACCTGAACCACTGGTGCTCACCGCACCGCGCTCGGAATAAGGAGAGCCATGCACGGTCCCGCTGCGCTTCAACTTACCGCTGATGGACGATTGAAGCATCTCCTGACGACCGAAGGCCTTCCCAAAACCCTGATCACCGAGCTACTGGATACCGCAGAGAGCTTCCTGTCGTCGCAGGGACAGCCGGTGAAAAAGGTGCCCCTGCTGCGCGGCAAAACTGTCGTCAACTTATTCTTTGAAAATTCAACTCGGACTCGGACCACCTTTGACATTGCGGCCACTCGGCTCAGTGCCGATGTCGTCACACTGGACATCCGCACCAGCTCAACTGCCAAAGGTGAAACGCTGTTTGACACGCTGAAGAATCTCGAGGCGATGCAAGCCGACGTATTCGTTGTGCGCCACAGTGCAGGCGGCGCACCCTTTTTTATCGCCAATCGCGTGACACCGAACATCGCTGTGATCAATGCCGGTGACGGGACCCACGCACACCCAACCCAAGGACTGCTCGATTTAATGACGATTCGGCAGCACAAAGGGGACCCGGCCAACCTCTCGGTTGCCATCATTGGAGATCTTAAACACTCACGGGTAGCGCGCTCGTTGATCCATGGACTCCGTGGCATGGGATGCCCTGATATCCGTGCAATTGGGCCTGGCACGTTACTCCCGTCTGACCTCAATGCACTCGGCGTACGCACATTTCACCGACTGGCTGACGGACTTGCCGGCGCCGATGTTGTGGTGCTCTTGCGGCTGCAAAAAGAACGGATGAGTAGCGCGCTTCTGCCCAGTGAACGGGAATTTTTCAACCTCTATGGCATGACCGAAGAGCGATTAAAGCTGGCAAGCCCCAACGCCATCGTGATGCATCCCGGCCCGATCAACCGGGGCGTCGAGATCGCCAACGAAGTTGCCGATGGTCCCCAGGCCGTGATTCTTGACCAGGTCACCAATGGGATCGCGATCCGAATGGCCGTCATGGCAATGACGCTCTCAACACAGCAGGAACTGGCATGAGTGTGTTAATCCAACAGGTCCAGATCTGTGCGCCGGGAAGTCCGTTACATGGACACACTGAAGTTGCCATCGATCAGGGCCGATTTGTGGATGCAACAGGTTTTCAGGCAACGACCACAATCGACGGGAAAGGGCAGTGGCTGTTCCCAGGACTGATTGATCTGCGTGCCGAGATGCGTGAACCCGGCCTCGAACACAAGGGCACCATTGCGTCAGAGACACGCGCCGCAGTCGCCGGTGGCGTGACCACAGTTGTCGCAACGCCAAACACCGACCCTGTCGTCGACTCCCCAGCGGATGTCCGTTTGGTTCTCGAGCGAGCCGGTGCGCAGGGCCATTGCCGCGTGCTGCCGACGGCCATGCTGACCCAAGGCGGTGCCGGCACGCACTTGTCCGAAATGGCCGCGCTGATGGATGCGGGGTGTATCGCGCTCTCACAGGGCAACCGGCCCTTTGTGTCACAAAAGATTCAGTACAACGCATTGAAGTATGCAGCCAGTCTTGGCATCACAGTCTTCCTCGATGCCGAAAGCTCCGATTTCTCGGGTGGCTGCGCCCATGCTGGACACGTGGGGACAGGTCTCGGCTTACCGCTGAACTCACCGCTGTCGGAGACCCTTGGACTGGCAGCCGACTTGGAGTTGGTCGAAGCAACGGGCGTACGTGCACATTTTTCACGACTGACAACAGCACGGTCGGTCGAACGGATCCGGTCTGCAAAGGCGCAGGGCCTCCCTGTCACATGCGATGTCACGCTGAGTCACCTACTGTATTGCGAGGACAATCTGGTTGATCTCGATCCAGTCTTCCACTTGCAGCGTCCTTTGCGGACTCGTGGTGACCGCGACGCACTTCGTGCTGCCGTCATTGACGGTACGATTGATGCGATCATCACTGACCACAGCCCGCACGAGCCAGGCGCGAAGCTCGCACCCTTCCCAGAAACCGAAGCCGGCATGAGCCTCTTAGATGTCACATTGCCGCTATTGTGGTCACTGGCACAGGACTCTGGGATGCCGATCGAGGCGTTAATCCGTGCCATGAGCACACATCCCGCTGCCTTTGTCGGCGAGGCCGCCAGCGGCTCAATTACGCACGGTGGTATCGCAGACTGTGTTTTATTTGACCCAACACAGTCGTTCGAAGTCACCACAGCGCGTCTCAAAAGTGCAGGCCACAATAGTCCTGTACTCGGTCGCACGCTGACTGGGTTGGTGACGCAAGTATGGGTCGCCGGCCGCCCCGCACTGACTTAACTGATGGACCGTCTCCAGGATCTCAAAACCAACCTCGACGCAATTGCAGACAGAATGACCCATGCCACGGTCTCTGCTGGCAGGGCTCAGGATAGCGTCCAACTTTTGGCTGTCTCGAAGACCAAGCCGGCCTCAGACATCGCAGGTCTACATCAACTCGGTCTCAGCCAATTTGGAGAAAACTATGTCCAAGAAGCGGTTGATAAAATCGAAGCAATGCGACACCTGCCAATCACATGGCACTACATCGGACACATCCAAAGCAACAAAACACAGATCATCGCGCAGCATTTTGATTGGGTGCACACCCTCGATCGGGCCAAGATCGCAAGTCGTCTCAATGAGTCACGGACGGGATCCCCACTGAACGTTCTCATCCAAGTGAATGTGGATCATGCGCCGACGAAATCGGGTGTGCTTCCGGAGGACCTCGATGAACTGGTTGCGCATGTCATACAGTGTTCGCAGTTGCGCTTACGTGGACTGATGTCGATTCCTGACCCTGAAAACGCAGACGCATTGCGTCGTGCACATCAAGACCTAAAAGCGCTCTTTGATGGCTTGCGGGACAGCGGACGGGTCGCGAGCGATTTTGATACGCTGTCGATGGGCATGACCAACGATCTGGAACTGGCCATTGCCAATGGCAGCACCATGGTGCGCATTGGGACGGCATTATTTGGCGCAAGAACGCCTAAGGATTCTGCATGAACAGCTGTATCGGATTTATCGGCGGCGGCAATATGGCGCAAGCGATCGTCACCGGGCTAATCGCCGCAGGCACCAACCCGTCGGATATCTGGGTCTCAGACCCAAATCCAGACTGCCGAAACGCTCTCGCGGCGCTTGGTGTGGCCGCAGCCTCGGATGCAACAGCTCTCATGGCACAGGCTGATCTGATCGTATTGGCTGTCAAACCACAAATCATGCGCACCGTTGCCACCACCCTCGCACCCATGGTGCGTGAGTCTCAGGTGTTTTGCTCAATCGCTGCCGGCGTATCCATCAGTAGCCTGAAGACACATCTCGCCCTCACACACCAGCCAGTGATCCGTGTGATGCCTAACACACCCGCCTTGCTCGGTCTTGGGATGAGTGCGTTAGTGAGCAACGACAATCTGACAGTCGAGGTCAAAGACGCGGTCACTCGGCTATTTGAAGCATGCGGCGAGGCCTTGTGGGTTGAGCATGAGGACGATATCGATGCAGTCACTGCGGTCTCTGGTTCCGGACCGGCCTATTTCTTTTTGCTGATCGAGCACATGGTGCGTTCCGCGACGCGTTTGGGCCTCAAACCTGAAACCGCACAGCAATTGGTTCAGCAAACGGCCAAAGGTGCCGCCGCCATGGTTGAACAATCGGATGTTGGCCCCGAAATCCTACGACAGCGAGTGACATCGCCTGGCGGTACGACTGAAGCGGCACTGAGCGTGTTTCAGGACGGTGACTTTGCCGATTTAGTCGACCGCGCACTGATTGCTGCGAGAGACCGAGCGACCGCGTTGTCGAAAGACGCTGGCTAAGAATTACGCTAGTCTAGCGGCTACACAAAGGAACGGGTATGGAAGCAAATTTGGTGTTCTACGTCTTAAACACAGCCATTTCGGTGCTGGTCGCATTGGTCAGCCTCCGCTTTCTGTTGCAACTGACGCAAGCCAACTTCTATAACCCAATCAGTCAGGGTGTGAACCGTTTTACATCGCCCTTGATCGCACCCTTCCGAGCGCTCCCAGTCATTGGTCCCGTGAACACGGGCGTGTTGGTCGCAGCCATCACCATCCAAGCACTTGGCGCAGGGTTGTGCTTTGTCTTACTCGGCGGCCTTCCAGGCATTGCACAGCTTCTGATTTGGTCAGTGCTCTCGGTCGTTGGATTGATGCTGAATCTGGTGTTTTATGCCCTGTTCGGCATGATTATTCTGTCGTGGCTTGCACCGCAAGCCAGCCACCCTGGTGCCGAACTTGTGAACCAGCTGTCGGAGCCATTCTTAGCGCCATTTCGTCGGATCGTGCCCGACTTGGGTGGGCTCGATTTGTCGCCTATTTTGTTATTTGTCGTGATCAACATCGTTGAAGGCGCTGTGATCAATGGACCCGCGCGTGCGATGGGACTGTCTTCAACCGTGGCACAGTTCTTCGTTGGCCTCGGTTAATGGCAGCATCCCTTGGGGTTGTAACCCCCTTTACCCTAGCCTTCGAGGAACCGCTGCTTCTTGAGCGAGGCGGCCAGCTGGCACGCTATGATCTGGTGGTCGAAACCTACGGTGAATTGAACGCAGACAAGTCCAATGCGGTCCTCGTTTGCCACGCACTCAGTGGCGATCATCATGCCGCCGGCTTGCATGCCGGTGAGTCAAAGCCTGGCTGGTGGGATGACTACATTGGACCAGGAAAATCGATCGACACCGACCGATTCTATGTCGTGTCGCTAAACAACTTAGGCGGTTGCTCGGGATCCACTGGACCGCTGTCATTGAACCCAGCCACTGGAAACCCGTACGGCCCGGAGTTCCCAGAAGTCACCGTGGGTGATTGGGTGACCAGCCAAGCAAGGTTGGCGGATCGTTTGGGGATTGCCTGCTTTGCGGCCGTGGTCGGCGGTTCACTCGGTGGCATGCAAGCACTGCAGTGGGCGATCGCCTACCCAGACCGCGTCAAAGCCGTCGCCATCATTGCTGCGGCCCCACGACTCACCGCGCAAAATATTGCGTTTAATGAAGTCGCGCGGCAAGCCATCATGCGTGACCCCAATTTCCATGACGGCCACTATGCTGCTCAGGGAGTGATTCCAGGATCTGGACTCGGCTTGGCACGCATGGTGGGCCACATCACCTATCTCTCAGACGAGGCCATGGGCGAGAAATTTGGTCGCCAACTCCCTCGAACTGACCGAGACGTTGACGGCGCCAACTTTGCGGTGGAGCAGTACTTGCGCTACCAAGGGCAGCAATTCAGCGAACGCTTTGATGCCAACACCTATATTTTAATGACCCGCGCGCTGGACTACTTCGATCCAACGCATAACGAGTCACAGCCATTAGCCGAAGTACTGGCAGCCACACAGTGCAAGTTTCTGGTGCTGTCATTTACAACCGACTGGCGCTTTTCGCCATCGCGATCTGAAGAGATCGTCGATGCCTTGATTCAGGCCGATCGCCCAGTTAGTTACACTCGGCTCGAGTCGGCCCATGGGCATGATGCGTTTCTGATCCCAGATGCCACCTATGCGCGGCTGTTCAAAGCCTTTTTAGATCGCGTCCACCGCGAGATCGAGGGGGCATTATGATTACCAACTCGCAGCGTATTGCAGAATGGGTCGCGCATGGCAGTCGTGTGCTAGACCTTGGATGTGGGGAAGGACGGCTATTGGCCGAGCTGATCGCCTCGCACCAGGTCAAAGGCCTCGGTCTTGAACTCGAACCGGACAAGATCGCTGTGTGTCTTGATCAGGGCTTGTCTGTGATCCAGCAGGATTTGAACCGCGGCCTCAGTAATTTTAGGAACCAGCAGTTTGATTTCGTCATCATGACGCAAACCTTGCAAGCGATCCGGCGACCCGATCTGTTGCTCGATGAAATGTTACGCGTCGGCAACGAAGCGATCGTAACCTTTCCAAACTTTGCCTACATCAAAAACCGGATCCAGCTCGGTCTCGCCGGCCATATGCCGGTGAATCCGCAGCTGCCAAATCCATGGTACGACACACCCAACATCCATCTGTCGACCTTCCGGGATTTTGAAGATCTCTGTGCTGCATTACACATCCGAATTCTAGACACAGACACCTCGAATTTATCCGGCAAAGGCACTTGGCTCGGGCGGGTTTGGCCCAACCTATTCGGTGAGGTTGCACTGTACCGTCTCACCAAGGAGCACTAATGATGCGTTTATTGATCTGCCTGTTGAGCTTATGGGTTGGGCTTGCACAGGCGACCGAGGTGATCCGGGAGCAGGGATTTGAAGTCCAAGTGCAACCATTTCCTTCGACGTTTTTGACACCCAAGGTCGCCAGCACCTATGGGTTTGAGCGGAGCCGCCGACAAGCGCTCCTCAACGTTGTGGCGTTGAAGATTCAACCAGACGGAAGTGCGCGTGGTGCGGTACCTGCGACTGTGACTGGATTTGTCAAAAACCTGCTGGGGCAAACGCAAACGTTGTCGTTTCGGGAGATCGATGAGGGAGAGGGTGCGATTTACTACCTCGCGCCTGTTCGGGTCACCAATCAAGAGACCATTCAAATCGTTCTTGAGGTGACTCCGGCTGACAGTCGTCCCATTGAGGTCGACTTTCGACACCAGGTCTATGTGGACTGAGTCACAACTGGTATTAGCCAGTCATAACACCGGCAAACTCAAAGAGTTCAACGCCCTGTTTGCATCCTTCGGGTGCGAAGTCCTCAGCCAAGCGGCGTTAGGGGTGCCATCGCCCGAGGAAACAGGCCTGACCTTCATTGAAAATGCGCTGTTAAAAGCCCGCCATGCAAGCCAAGCCACAGGACTTCCCGCGCTGGCAGATGATTCAGGCCTAGTCGTGCCCGCATTAGACGGAGAGCCTGGGTTGTATTCCGCGCGCTATGCAGGGCTAAATGCCTCTGATGCAGACAATATAGAGCGCCTTCTGGAGCGCTTAGCCGACGCGTCTGACACCGATCGTCGCGGCTACTATATCTGCGCCCTTGCGCTCCTTCGGCACGCCAATGATCCCGACCCAATCATCGCCATCGGCACCTGGCATGGCGAGCTATTACACACACCACGCGGTCAGGGTGGCTTTGGCTACGATCCGATCTTTTTGCCCGAAGGCGGCGAGCAGACCGCAGCGGAAATGGACCCAGCAATCAAAAACCAGATCAGTCATCGCGGTAAGGCAGTGGCACATCTCTTGGCACAGCTTCAATGACACCGGTGCCACGCGCACTCTATGTCCATATCCCTTGGTGCATCCGCAAGTGTCCATACTGTGATTTCAACAGTCACGAAGCCGCCGATCCACCCTTTGCCGAGTATGGGCAGAGTCTATTAAGCGATCTGGATCACGATCTCGCCCGCTATGGCGAGACTCCCTTTGTCTCGGTATTTTTTGGTGGCGGTACCCCGAGCTTGATGCCGCCGTCTGCGCTTGAACCACTCATGCACGCGCTGCATGCGCGCGGTCTCATCGATCAGGCGACTGAAGTCACACTAGAGGCGAACCCGGGCACTCGCGATCTAGGCCACCTGCAAGGTTATCGGGAGCTGGGGATCAACCGGCTCTCAATTGGCGTGCAAAGCTTTCAATCCAGACAGCTCGAGGCCCTCGGGCGTATCCATGCGGGGGAGGACGCCATCGCGATGATTGAAGAGGCGCAAGCCTATGGATTCACTCGCATCAACGTGGATCTGATGCACGGGACTCCAGGTCAAGATGTCGAGGATGTCCGGCGTGACCTTGAACAAATCCGTCAACTGAAGCTCTCACATCTGTCGTGGTACCAACTGACCATCGAGGCCAATACGGCGTTTTATAATCGCCCGCCGGTGTTGCCGGATGAGCCAGTCCTCGACGCATGCGAAGCCCTTGGCAGTGACATGATCGCAGCGATGGGGCTTGAACACTATGAAGTATCCGCCTATGCCATGGCAGGCGAGGAGGCTCAGCACAACCTAAACTACTGGCAGTTTGGCGATTACCTCGGCCTTGGTGCGGGCGCCCATGGCAAGATCACCTCAGAGTATGGCGTCATTCGGACCACACGCACTCGGCAACCACATCATTATTTGCGTCGTGTGGATCCAGCCGCTCAAGAGCACAGTCTATCTGTGGAGGAGTTGGCGACCGAGTGCTTGATGAACGGACTGCGGCTGCAGGCTGGAATCAGTCAGAGCCTCTTTTTCGAGCGCACTGGATTGGATGCAGATCGCTATCGAGCGCAGTACTTGGGCCGCGCAGACAGTCTGGGGCTCTTGGTACCCGGTCGATTTCAAGCCACCGAACTCGGGTGGCGTCACCTGAATGCACTCTTAGAGATGTTGGTCTGAGGCCTTTCGGACATAGACCAAATCGAACACATCGTGACCAAGGCGCTCCCCGCGTCGCTCAAACTTCGTCAATGGTCTGCGATCGGGGCGTGGCACAAAGTCAGCCTCGGGCGATGTATTCTCCCAGGCCGCACTTTGGCTGAACACTTCGACCATCCAATGTGCATAGGGGGCCCAGTCTGTCGCCAAATGACAGAACCCACCCAACTCAACGCGATGCGCCAAGAGATCGATGAATGCACTCTGGATCAGTCGGCGTTTGTGATGGCGTTTTTTGTGCCATGGGTCTGGGAAATAGATTTGCACACCAGCCAACGATTGCGGGCCAAGACCATCTGCAAGCACCTCCACAGCATCCTCGCAAATGACCCGTAAATTGGTCACGCCGGCTTTTTTGGCTTCGTTCATGAGTCGACCGACGCCCGGTTTATGCACTTCAACACCAATAAAATCGCGCTCAGGTTCGGCGATGGCTTGCTCTAACAGGGAGTCGCCCATGCCAAAACCGATTTCAAGCACCACAGGTGCCGTCCGCCCAAAGGTCGATTTCAGATCCAAGCGGTGATGTTGGCAAACGAGGCCGTACGCATCCCACAGCGTTTGATAGGCTTTGTCCTGTGCATCGGTCATCCGACCGGCACGCAAGACAAAGCTGCGCACCGTTCGGCGCGGCGTCGCATCTTCCGTCATTCAATCAGGCCTGTTTCCGGACTGGATGCATCAGCGTAGCGTTTGCGCGGCATGCGGCCCGCTTCAAACGCCAATCGCCCGCTCTCGATCGCCAATCGCATGGCCGTTGCCATTTTCACCGGATCACGGGCCTCTGCGATGGCTGTATTCATCAACACGCCCTCACACCCAAGCTCCATCGCCACCGTCGCATCCGACGCGGTACCAACCCCCGCGTCGACAATCACAGGGACAGACAATTGCTCGAGGATTTCGCGGATGTTGTAAGGATTTTGTAAGCCAAGTCCCGAACCAATTGGCGCCCCAAGGGGCATCACAGCAACACAGCCGATCTGCTCTAATTCAATGGCGATCAGCGGATCATCTGATGTGTAGACCATCACCTCAAAGCCTTCGGCAACCAGCGTCCGTGCGGCAGCCAGAGTCTCCACCACATCTGGGTAGAGTGTCCGCGAGCGTGAAATGACTTCGAGTTTCACCAGGTTGTGTCCATCGAGTAACTCGCGAGCCAGCCGACAAGTACGGACCGCGTCATCAGCGGTGTGGCATCCAGCAGTGTTTGGTAACAGGGTGTAGCGGCTCGGGGAGATGACATCCAACAAATTGGGTTCATTTGGGTTTTGCCCGAGGTTTGTGCGACGCACAGCCATGGTCACGACATCGGCGCCACTGGCTGCAATGGCCTCGCCCGTTTCGGCCAAATCCTTGTATTTACCTGTTCCCACTAATAAGCGGGACTTCAGGGTGTAAGACCCCACCTTCAACGCTGTGACCACTCAACCTCCACCGATTGCATGCACAATTTCCAACACATCACCGTCGCACAATTGGATTGTCTCAAATGCCGACTTCGGCACAATCTCACCGTTGTGCTCAACCGCGATCCGTTTCCCGACTAACTCACGTCGTGCAAGATAGTCAGCCAATGTCATCGCATCGACGACTTCCTCTTCTCCATTGACTCGGAGCTTCATGACCTATCCTTCATAAAAAAAGGCCGCTTTCGCGGCCTTTCTCAGTCGACTTCGCGTCAGCACGCAACCAACGCAGTCTTCACTTTCTTCATGGCATTCTTTTCAAGCTGCCGTATCCGCTCTGCCGAGACATTGTACTTGTCTGCGAGCTCATGCAGGGTGGATTTTTGATCCGACAACCAACGACTGGCCAGAATATCCTTACTGCGGTCGTCTAGATCACCAAGCGCTTGGTACAAGCGATCTGTCGAATCATCTGTCCAATCTTGCTTCTCGAGAATCTGCGCTGGATCGGCGTTTGACGCTTCAAGATAGTGTGCAGGCGCCATCGACAAATCATCATCATCGTCGCTGTAGCCGTCAAACGACATATCTTGCGCCGCCAAGCGGCCTTCCATCTGCCGCACAACGTCTTCACTGACGCCCAGATCGCTCGCAACCGAGGAGACCTCAGCCGCGGTGAACCATGCGAGCTTTTTCTTCGCGCTGCGGAGATTGAAGAACATTTTCCGTTGCGCCTTCGTGGTCGCAACTTTGACGATCCGCCAATTACGGAGGATGTACTCGTGCATTTCGGCTTTGATCCAATGCACAGCGAAGGACACCAAGCGCACGCCCATTTCTGGGTTAAACCGCTTAACCGCCTTCATCAAACCAACGTTGCCTTCTTGGATCAAATCCGCTTGGGGCAAGCCATATCCTGAATAACTGCGCGCGATGTGCACAACAAAGCGCAGATGAGACATCACGAGGGCACGTGCCGCATCAAGATCACTTTCATAGTACAAGCGATCTGCGAGTTCTTTCTCTTCCTCAGCCGTCAGAATCGGAATCTGACTCACAGCCTGGATATAGGCTTCAATCTGACCGCCAGGAAGCAACACTTCCACAGGTAAATTTGATTTTTTCGGCATGAAGCACTCCATTTCAGCTAGCTCTTGCATCTGTACTGTCGCCAACCTCCCTGTATAGCCTTTCGTAGTATATAGACCGCATTTGCGTCATTTAGTTCCAATACGCCGAAAATCAACCCCGACTCACGCCCTTTTGTCATCAATGAAGGGCTTTAAGACGGTGATTCACAGCGCGTTCCGCACCAATCCAGCTCGCCAAAACGGCAATCACTGCAACACTGAGCAGGATTCGACCGTCCATGGGAACTGAACCGAGTCGTGTATCGAGTGACTCAAGGTTCGATGCGAGAACCTCGGACAATACCCCATTTAGGACCACAATCACAAGACATGCGAGCACTCCCGCCAAGAGACCAAGGAAGGTCGCTCGGTACAGATAGGGCCGCAAAATATAGCGTCGCGATGCGCCAAGCAGGGTATATAGTTCGATCCGCCGCCGATCATCAACGACATCTGCAGCCGAGACCAAAAATACAGTCATTAAGACACCCGCAACTGTTAAGAATGTCAGCCCAAATCCGAGCCATCCAAGCGTTTGAACCAAGGCCGCATATTGCACACGTGTCGAAGGATAGTACTGCAAGGATAAAACGCGTGGATCCGACTGAAGTGATGCCATCAACGCCGACTCACTCGTGGCCTCACTGGTCAACTGAAACCGTAACCTCAGCGCATCCGGTAAGGGATTATCTGCCACCAACTCAGCAATCGGCGCCAAACCGTCCACCTCACTGAGTGCTGTGAGCGCTTCACTTTTCGGTACGAACTTCAGCTGTTCAACATCCGATCTCTCTGCCAAAGTCCGCTCGAGATCGATCCGTGCTTCAAGATCGAGGGGTGTTTGTAAAAAGATGAGGGACTCGCTCTGCACAGCCGATTGCGGCACGAGCGTCGACATGCCGATCCAAATCTGCGCCAGCCACCCTGGAATCGCAAGCAACACACCGAGCAAAATAACCAACACAATAAATTGTGTTAACCGGTCGCCCGTCCGCTTAAGGGCATCTGCCAACGCATGGCGATGATCCAACATCCAACGCGTCATCGATTCGCCCCAAGTCCGTCAGAGACCAGCTGACCACGCTCGATGACCAAGCGCCGAAATGGCAGGGATTCCACCACCGCACGTTCGTGCGTAGCGACCAAAATCGTCACACCCAGCTGCTGGAATTGCGTAAACATCCGCATCACACGCGCCGACAGCTCAGGGTCGAGGTTCCCGGTGGGTTCATCTGCAACTAATAATGCGGGGCGATGCACAATCGCCCGCGCAATTCCAACCCGCTGTTGTTGGCCGCCTGACAGGATCCGCGGACTGGCGCTGGCTTGATCCGATAAGTCCACACGCGAAAGAGCTGCATTGACCCGCTTTGGAATGTCTTCTTCCCGAAATCCCGCAATCCGAAGCGGTAGCGCCACGTTGTCAAATACACTCAAATCGTCTTCCAGATTCGGGTCTTGAAACACCACACCGACGCGGCGACGATATTTTGCGAGCTTTTCGCCAGACAGCTCAGCCAGATTGGTCCCAGCCACACGCACCGCGCCGGTAGACGCCTTTTCTAAGCCCAGCAGTAATCGAAGAAGTGTCGATTTACCCGCTCCAGAGTGCCCAGTCAGAAATGCCATTTCCCCGGGAGCCAGACGGAAATTCACGTCTGTCAGCGCTTGACGGCCGCCGCTGTAGGCTTTGCTAACCGCCTCAAACTCAATCACTCAGCACTCTCCGCAAACAGTGCCTCAACGAAGGCCTCCGCATCAAAGGGCTGCAGATCTTCGGCCCGCTCACCGAGCCCAACGAACCGGATCGGCAGTGCGAATTCGCGCGCAAGCGCAAAGATGATTCCGCCTTTGGCGGTGCCATCCAATTTCGTCAACACGATCCCAGTCGGCTGAATGGCCTTGGCAAACTCCCGCGCTTGGCTGACCGCATTTTGGCCGGTCGCAGCATCTAACACCAAGATCACTTCATGCGGCGCACCCATCTCAAGCTTGCCCAGCACACGGCCAATCTTTTCAAGTTCAGACATCAGGTTGGCTTTGTTCTGTAAACGACCCGCGGTGTCTGCGAGAACAACCTCAACACCCCGAGCCCGCGCGGATTCACACGCGTCGTACAGGACCGATGCAGAGTCGGCCCCTGTGTCTTGCGCGATCACGGGGACCTGATTGCGTTCGCCCCATGATTTTAACTGTTCAACCGCAGCCGCTCTGAAGGTGTCTCCGGCAGCAAGCAGTACGGAACGGCCTTCGGCTTTAAAGCGATGCGCGAGCTTTCCAATGGTGGTGGTTTTACCAACGCCGTTGACGCCGATCATCAGAATCACAAAGGGCGCCTGCTGATTCAAATCCAGTGGAACGACGGTCGGCTTGAGAATCTCCGCCAAAATCTGCTTTAAGAGTGCAATGAGACCTTCAGAATCCGACACACGCTCTGCTGTGGCGCGCTCAACCAAGGTCTCGAGAATCCAATCGGTGGTCTCAACACCCACATCCGAGGACAACAGCACCGACTCCAGCTCCTCACGAACCGCCTCGTCGAGCCCTCCAGAAAATAGCCCACGTAACGACTTGCCAAACTGTGCTCGGGATTTCGACAGCGCACTGAAAAAGCTCACGGGTGGTGTGGCCACCTCTGTCGCTACTGCGGCGGCGTCACCGGATGACACTGCATCAGAACGTGCATCCTCTGTGGACGGTCGCTGTCGTGATCGCATCCAAAAAACGAGCAAGGCAACAAGACAAAGCGCCCCGGCTCCGATCAGAAGCTCAATGGTTAGCATGGTGGGAATCCCTCATTTCACAGGCTCCAATGATACCATCTGCACATGAAAAGAGAGACGGCGAACAGTCCGCCTGGAGCGATTCGGATCATCGGCGGCCAGCTCAAGCGTTCCAAGCTTGATGTACTCGATCGCCCCGGCCTTCGACCGACGCCGAGTCGCGTGCGGGAGACCATCTTCAATTGGCTTGCGCCGAGCTTACCGGAGGCGCGTGTTGTGGATTGCTATGCGGGCACAGGAGCCTTGGGACTTGAAGCCCTGTCGCGCGGTGCCCTGCAGGCCACATTTGTCGAAACCGACGCCGCAGCCTGTCGCCAAATCCGAAATCATCTGACGCGTTTTGGACTGGACGAACGCGCGGATGTCATACAAGGCGATGTGTTGCAGCAAGACCCTACACAGATTGGCCACGCGCAAATCGTCTTCGCAGACCCTCCATTCCACCATGGGATAAGTCAGGCATTTCTGGCTTGGATTCGGCCGCAACTTCAGCCAGACTCGCGGCTGATTATCGAGTGCGAGCGCACTGAGCCACTGCGGACGGAAGGATTTGAGGTGTTAAGAACCCTACATGCAGGTATCGACAGCGTGTACCTGTTGAGAATCACGCCATGACCATTGCCGTCTACCCAGGCACATTTGACCCCATCACCAATGGCCATGTGCACGTCGTTGAACGCGCGGCACGCATTTTTGATCGTGTGGTGGTCGGCGTTGCCGGTTCGACGCATAAGACACCGATGTTCGACCTCGACACACGCGTGCGTCTCGCCGAGGCATCCTTAGAACACGTGGACAATGTCGAAATTCGGGGCTTTCACACCTTACTTGCGAATTTTGCGCAGGCGGTCGGAGCGCGGGTGCTCTTGCGGGGCTTGCGTGCCGTCGCCGATTACGAGTACGAACTGCAACTGGCCAATTTGAACAAACAATTGGCACCCGAGCTGGAAAGTCTTTTCCTCACCCCCGTCGAGCACTTCAGCTTTATCTCATCCAGTTTAGTGAAAGAAGTTGCGCGGCTTGACGGACAGGTTGAGTCGTTCGTTCCAGACCCCGTTGCCAAGGCCCTTCGCGACCACTTCCAAACCGCGCACTAACGCTGGCACTGCGGGCAGTAATAACTGTTCCGACCGCCAATCACCTGACTTTGGATAGGCGTTTCGCAAACCCGGCAGGCCTGCCCCTGACGCCCATAGACCTGCAAGGTCTGCTGGAAATAGCCCGGCTCTCCCTGCCCATTGACGAAGTCTCGAAGGGTGGTGCCGCCGGACTCAATGGACTGACGTAGCACCTGTTTAATGGTCTCCGAAAGCCGCTGATAACGCGCTAGGCTGATCCGATTGGCGGCACGTGTCGGCCGAATACCGGCTAGAAACAGGGATTCAGAGGCGTAAATATTGCCGACGCCAACCACGACCTGATTGGTCATGATGTAATTCTTCACCGCGATGCGCTTTGATCGCGCACCGCGATACAACACGAGCCCGTCAAAGGCGTCCGTTAAAGGTTCTGGACCGAGCGCAGAGAGCAGGGTCTGACCCCGCTCAGAGTCCGCCCACAACATGCAGCCAAATCGGCGCGGATCATGGTATCGAAGTTCCAACTCACCAAGCCCAATCTGCACATGGTCGTGGGTTTTCAACGGCGTGCCGGGGGCGACCAACCGAAATGATCCGCTCATGCCAAGATGCGCGAGTACGGTGCGTTCGGTTGTATGGATCAGGATGTATTTGGCCCGACGCTCAACCTGCACACATCGCGCACCAGTCAGGAGGGCAGAGAATTCAGAGGGGATCGGCCAGCGCAAGCCAGCATGGTGAATGCGAACGAAGTCGAAACACGTGTTCACCAAGTACGGGGCGATGCCCCGCACGGTGGTTTCGACTTCTGGAAGCTCAGGCATACGCCCTTACTTAATCTTCGCTTCCTTGTACATCACATGCTTACGCACAACAGGATCGAACTTTTTGAACTCCAACTTATCTGGTGTGTTCCGCTTGTTCTTGTCGGTCGTGTAGAAGTGACCGGTTCCTGCTGATGACACTAATTTGATCTTGTCACGCATGATTTACACCTTCTCGCCACGTGAGCGGATATCAGACAATACGGTGTCGATACCCTTTTTATCGATGATACGCATCCCTTTGGTCGAGACGCGCAGACGCACAAAACGCTTCTCTGACTCTACCCAGAACCGATGCCAATGCAGGTTCGGAAGGAAACGCCGACGCGTTTTGATGTTCGAATGCGACACATTGTTGCCGGTTGCAGGGCGCTTCCCTGTTACTTGGCACACCTTTGACATAACTGGATCCGCCTCTGTTACACAGACCGTGAAAAAATGGACGCGAATCATACCGTTGCCCTGTAAAAACCACAAGCAACAATTCGAAGCCCCGTCGACTGCGGCATAGACTACGCCTTTGTGGGATCGGTGTCTTGTCTGCTTCGTGATATTGTTAAGCAAATGGATTTGGGGTCACTGTGAGCACGCATTCCTGGTTACACAACAAGCATGTGATTTTAGGCGTCACAGGTGGCATCGCCTGTTACAAAGCCTGTGAGCTTGCCCGCGAAATGGGGCGCTTGGGCGCTATCGTCCAGATCGTCATGACTGAGGCGGCGACTGCCTTTGTCACACCACTGACCTTTCAGGCGCTCACTGGGCGCGAAGTGCGCCTATCCCTCCTTGATCCATCCGCTGAGGCTGGAATGGGTCATATTGAGCTCGCTCGGTGGGCCGATCTCATCGTGGTCGCGCCCTGTACTGCCAACACGCTGGCAAACCTTGCACAGGGTCAGGCGCCAGATTTACTCAGTACCCTGTGGTTGGCCGCAACCTGTCCAAAGGCCATTGCGCCGGCGATGAATCAAGCGATGTGGAGTGACGCAGCGACACAGGAAAATTTGCAGCACCTAACAGACCGCGGACATCTGATTCTCGGCCCTGCAGCCGGCTTACAAGCTTGTGGCGACACGGGACCTGGACGGATGCTTGAGCCAGCCCAGATCATCGATCTTTTACTCCGCCAGCTTGCCTGCGAGCCGCTCACTGGTCGTCACGTGCTGATTACCGCCGGGCCCACACATGAACCCCTTGATCCCGTCCGCTATCTGGCCAATCGATCCTCCGGCAAGATGGGGTTTGCGCTGGCTCAGGCCGCCGCTGATGCGGGCGCTCAGGTGACACTCATCACAGGACCCGTCCATCTCGATACGCCATCAGGAGTTGACTGTATTCGGGTCGAAACGGCGCTTGAGATGCATTCCGCCGTGATCAATGCACTGGGTGACGTGGATCTCTTTATCGGTGCCGCCGCCGTCAGCGACATGCGTCCGGCCAACGTCGGGCTGCAGAAGCTGAAAAAGTCCACTGATGATCTCTCGCAGATCGCGCTGATTGAAAATCCAGACATCATTCGACAGGTCGCCGAGCACATACACAGACCGTCTGTGGTCGTTGGCTTTGCAGCCGAAACAGACAACCTCGGGCACCATGCACGAGAGAAGCTCGTCGCCAAGTCGCTCGACTTCATCATCGCAAACGACGTCTCCGGAGGTCAGGTGTTCGCGCACGATGACACTGACTGCCAGCTCCTTGGACACGACGGACAACACATCCGCTTTCACGGTGACAAGCACCGCGTTGCACGCGACCTGATCAACAATCTGATTCCGATAGTGATTGAAAGGACCCAAGATGGAACTGAAGTTCAAACGCCTTGATCCCCGTGTGGGAACCGATTGGCCGATTCCAGAAGTTGGCACTCCAGGCTCCGCCGGTGTGGATCTCAGGGCATGCCTTGACGCGCCACTCACGCTGACTCCGGGCGAGACGGTGTTGATCGGGACTGGCATTGCCATTCATCTGGACGATCCAGGCCTCTGCGCACTGATTCTGCCCCGCAGCGGTTTGGGCCATCGAGGCCTGGTGCTCGGAAATCTGGTGGGTTTGATCGACTCGGATTACCAAGGCGAACTGAAAATATCCACCTGGAACCGCGGGCCTGAGGCACAGGTCATCGAACCGGGTGATCGCATTGCGCAGCTCATCATCACCCCAGTCATACAGCCTGTATTTGTTGAGGTTGACGCCTTCGAAGCCACTGATCGAGGTGAAGGCGGGTTTGGACACACAGGAACACGCTGATGTCAGACATGGATGCAACAATCTTCCGCGCATACGATGTCCGCGGCACAGTACCCGATCAACTCAATGTAAAAGTCGTTGAACGCCTGGGTCGGGCTATCGGAAGCCTCGCGCAAGCGCGTGGCGAACATACCGTCGTCACCGCCCGAGATGGACGGCTGTCAGGTCACGAACTGCAGGACGCCCTGAATCGAGGTCTGTGTGCATCCGGTGTGGATGTCATCGATGTCGGCATGGTACCCACTCCGGTTCTTTACTTTGCAGCCCTGACCCTTGGGACGGGGTCTGGCGTGATGGTGACAGGCAGTCATAATCCGCCAGATTATAACGGGTTCAAGATGATGATCGCCGGCCACACACTCTATGGTGACGACATCACAGGTCTGTACGACGCGATCCGAACCGACCAATTACGCACCGGCGCTGGCCGCATCACGCACCAAGATGCGCTCACTGCCTATCAGGCGCGCATTTTGGGTGATATCCAGTTGGAGCGACCCTTGCGGGTTGCTATTGATTGCGGCAATGGTGTTGCCGGAGTCTGTGCTGAGTCCTTGTTCCGCGCACTCGGTTGCGATGTGGTACCCCTGTTTACCGAGGTCGATGGCACCTTTCCAAACCACCACCCAGATCCATCGAAACTAAAAAACTTGGTCGATGTCATTGCGGCGGTCAAAGCGCACAGCTGTGATCTTGGTCTTGCATTCGATGGTGACGGCGACCGTGTTGGGGTCATCACCGAATCGGGCGAATCCATTTACCCGGATCGGCTCATGATGTTGCTGGCTGAAGATGTGCTCCACCGCAACCCCGGCGCTACCGTGATCTATGATGTGAAATGCAGCCGCCATCTGGGGCCTGTGATCGAAAAAGCGGGTGGCAAAGCCTTGATGTGGAAAACGGGACACAGCCTGGTTAAAGCCAAAATGAAAGAAACCGGCGCATTGCTCGCCGGTGAAATGAGTGGCCATATCTTTTTCAAAGAACGGTGGCTCGGATTCGATGATGGACTGTATACCGCCGCCCGTTTGCTGGAGATTTTTGCCAAGGCATCCATGCCGGTCTCTGCCCAGTTTGCTGAGATTCCAAATGATGTCTCGACTCCTGAACTGAATATCGAAGTGGCCGACACAGACAAGTTCGCCATTGTTGAACGTGTCGCCGAGATCATCGCCGCACGCGGTCTTCCGCTCGCGACGATCGATGGCGTGCGTGTGGATTTAGACTCGGGTTGGGGGCTGATTCGATGCTCCAACACAACGCCGAATCTGGTGTTACGATTTGAGGCCGAATCTGAAACCGCACTGGAGTCAATCCGTCAGGAAATGCTCAGTGCGCTGAAAGAAGCGGAACCGACTCTGGAGCTTGAAACCCTATGCTAACCCTTGCACGCGCCACTGAAGTGGCTCAGGTCCTCACCGAGGCACTGCCGTACATTCAGCGTTTTTCTGGACGCACGATTGTCGTCAAATATGGTGGCAACGCGATGACGGACGAGGCCCTTAAAGCATCCTTTGCGCGCGATATTGTGCTCATGCAAACAGTTGGCATGCGGCCCATCGTAGTGCACGGTGGTGGTCCACAAATCGGAGACCTGTTGTCGCGTTTGAACATCGAGTCCAAATTCATCGACGGGATGCGAGTGACAACCGAAGAAACCATGGACGTGGTGGAAATGGTGCTCGGTGGCCTAGTAAATAAAGATATCGTCAGCTTACTCAACCAAGCGGGTGGTCGCGCCATGGGCTTGACCGGTAAAGACGGTCAATTTATCCGCGCCAGTCAGTTGAAGATCGAGCGGAAAACGCCTGAGCTTGAAGCCCCCGAGATTATTGATATCGGCCATGTCGGACAGGTTGAGGCGATCGATACACGCATCTTGACGATGCTGACAGAAAACGACGTGATCCCAGTTGTTGCTCCGATCGGAGTCGGACCCAATGGCGAGTCGTATAACATCAATGCGGATCTGGTCGCCGGCAAGCTTGCTGAGGTTTTAAAAGCAGAAAAACTCATGTTGTTGACCAATACCGCGGGCGTTTTGAATAAGGAGGGCCAGGTGGTCACGGGTCTTGTTGCCGAAGAGGTGCAATCGCTCATTGCGGACGGCACAATTTCAGGCGGCATGCTGCCAAAAGTCAGCTGTGCATTGTCTGCAGTCAACGCTGGCGTCAACAGTGCGCACATTGTCGATGGCCGGGTACCGCATTCGGTCTTATTGGAAATCTTTACCGATCAGGGTGTCGGTACACAAATTCTTAGAAAGCGCACTGGATAATGACGTCGTCAGGTCATCGCGCCATATTGCGCGCGATAGGCCTCAATGGTTGGCGCCACAGACGGATCAACCCGCGGATCGTTGAGGGCAAACGCCAGGATGTCATCAAGCGTCACGATCGAGATTGGGGTCAAGGCGAACGTTGCAGCCAACTCTGCAAGTGCCGACTGAGTCCCAGTTTGTCCGCGTTCTTGGCGGTCGACAGCGACACAAAATGCGGTCAACTCAGCACCCTCAGCACGGATAAACTCGACCGATTCTCGCACCGCCGTTCCTGCCGTGACGACATCATCAATCGCCAAAATCCGCCCGTTTAGCGGAGCGCCGAGTAACCGTCCCCCCTCGCCGTGCGCCTTCGCTTCTTTGCGATTAAACGAGACTGGGAAATCCTTCAACTGCTCAGCAAACGCGACAGACACGGCGGTCGCCAATGGGATCCCCTTATAGGCTGGGCCGAACAATCCATCGAACGCGACACCGGAATCCACGATGGCCTCACGATAGCACTCACCTAAGGTTTTGAGCTGCTGACCGGTGGAAAATGCAGAGGCATTAAAGAAGTACGGACTGACACGACCCGATTTCAAAGTGAACTCACCAAACTTCAACGCATGGGCATTCAGAGCCAATTCGAGAAAGGAACGCTTGTATGGGGCCATAAGACACGTCTAACATTGCTTTAATACGGTTAAAAATAGTACACCAGACCGTGGTTTGGTGCTTCAAACAAGGATGTGTTTTCTTTGATGCGAGTTATCAGCCTGCGCTGCAACGGCCTTGTTTCTGCGGCCAAGCAAGGGCTTATCGATTGGTTGGCAAGCAAAGATGCAGACGTGATTTGTCTGCAGGATGTGCGCGTGCGCGAGTACAAAGTGGTCGATGACCCGCGTTTTTGCCCCGAAGGATTCACACCATTTTACTTTGAAGGTGAAGATGAGCACACAGGTGGCGTGGCCATCTGGACGCGACACACGCCAAAGGCGGTGATGCGCGGTCTCGGTTCGTATCAACTCGATCGCGATGGTCGCTATATCCAAGCGGACTTCGACAACGTCAGCGTGGTGTCAGTGCTGCCGCCAGCCCCTTGGGAAGACACGTCTGATGAGCGGGTGACGTTCACTGAAACGCTCGATGGCTGGATGCGAAAAATCCGCAAAAAGCGTCGGCACTTTATTTTCTGCGGGGATTTCGGTGTCGCTGCGCGGACAGTCGATCTTGAAGAGTGGCATAAACACAATGGCTCACCGGGATTTCGGAAGGAAGATCGGCAGTGGCTGGACGGACTACTCAACGAAGCAGGCTATGTGGATGCATTCCGTGCCGTCTTTAGCAATGAACCGGCCTACAGTTGGTTCCCAAGTGAGCAGGTCTTCGAGATGACCAATCCAGGTGGTTGGCGGACCGACTTGCAACTGGTGTCTCAGGAACTCTCAAAACGCGTACTGACCGCGGGATATGTCAGTAAGCGTTTATTTGACGATCGGGTTCCCTTGATTGTCGATTACGAGATTGATCTGAACGATTCCGAGGACAATTAGCCCTCGGCCAGCGTGTGGTGCTGTGCTTGGATTAACGCACCAATCCCAGTCTCGCCAAGATCTAACAAGGCATTCAATTCCTGTCGAGTGAAGGCCGCATTTTCTGCGGTGCCTTGAATCTCAATGAGCTCACCGGCTTCTGTCATCACCAGATTCAAATCCGAATCGGCGTTGGAGTCTTCCGCATAGTCCAAATCCAACACCGGGGTGCCGCGATAGACGCCGACTGAGACGGCCGCAACAAATCCAATCAGCGGATCTTCAGTCAGTTGGCCTGAGCGCTGCAACGTATTCAATGCATCAACCAAGGCCACCATGCCGCCTGTAATAGCGGCTGTGCGGGTCCCGCCATCGGCCTGCAAGACATCACAGTCAATGGTGATTTGCCGTTCGCCAAGCCGCTTTAAATCCACGGATGCACGCAACGCCCGACCAATCAGTCGCTGGATTTCTTGTGTCCGGCCGCTCTGCCGACCGCGCGCCGCTTCACGGTCGCTCCGAGTGTGGGTTGAGCCCGGCAACATCCCGTACTCAGCGGTCACCCAACCACGACCTTTGCCCTTCATCCATCGAGGAACCTGGTCGCTGACCGAGGCGGTGCACAGCACGCGCGTGTCGCCAAAAGACACCAGGACAGAGCCGGCCGCATGACGGGTAAACTGTCGGGTAAAGGAAATCGGACGGAGCGCACCCGGTGCGCGGCCACTGGGTCGCATGGCAGAACCTCATAAATTGGACTAAGCTTTCAAATTGTCGCCATTATGACCATCTTGAACGGATCCGCCATGCCAGAGGGCCAGCTTTTTGTCATTTCTGCACCCTCAGGTGCAGGAAAAACCAGTTTAGTCGCAGCGACACTCGCGCGCGTGCCACACCTGACTGTGAGCGTGTCTCACACTACCCGGCTGCCAAGACCGGGCGAACAAGACGGTCGTGACTATCATTTCGTTGATACTGAGGCATTCCAAGCGCTCATTTCCGCGGGAGCGCTGTTTGAGCATGCCGAAGTGTTTGGCAATTTTTATGGGACCTCGCGCGATAGCGTGATGCAGCAATTGCAATCGGGGACCGATGTCATCCTTGAGATTGATTGGCAAGGTGCCGCGCAAGTGCGTGCCATTTGGCCGGACGCGATCTCGGTGTTTATTCTGCCGCCAACGCGCGAGGCACTGCGTGAGCGATTGATCGGGCGTCGTCAAGACGACCCAAGCATCATCGACCAACGCATGGCCGAGGCCGATGAAACCATGGCGCAAGCACCGCATTTTGATCACTGGGTAATCAATGATGATTTTGAAGTGGCGCTCGATCAACTCCGCGCGCTGATCATTGGATATCGAACGCGACGCGAGGTCGTCCGCGCGCAATCACTGAATTTTCTCGAAAAACTTCTCGGTCAAGCGTAATTCCCATATACTGTGACGTTCCGCTGGATTTATTGATTGAGGATGACCCATGGCTCGAGTGACCGTCGAAGACTGTCTTGAGAATGTCGAGAACCGCTTTGAGTTGGTGATGCTAGGCACGCGCCGTGCGCGGCAACTGTCAACTGGCGGCAAAGATCCGCTCGTTCCCGAAGAGAACGACAAGCCCACCGTTGTTGCACTCCGTGAAATCGCTGAGGGGTTGATCAACCGCGAAGCGCTAGACGCTGAAGATGCGCGGACGGAAGCAGAGCTTGAAATGGCGCGTGCACGGTTCGAACCACGCCAGCCGGTTTTTGATACCGACTTCTAACGATGAACGCCGCCGTCGAGACAATTGACGGCTTATGTAGCCGTCTGACCCGTTATCTTGAAGACGACGAGATTCGTCAGGTCAGACGCGCCTATCTGTATTCCGAGCAGGCCCATGATGGGCAGAAACGACGCTCGGGCGACCCCTACATCATCCATCCCTTGCAGGTTGCAGAGATCCTTGCCGACATGCGGATGGATCATCAGAGCCTCATGGCAGCCATGCTGCACGATGTCATCGAAGACACAGGCATCGCAAAGGATGCACTGCAAGGCCAATTTGGCGACGCGGTCGCGGATTTGGTGGATGGTGTCTCCAAGCTAACCCACATCAGCTTCGAGACGCGTGCCGAGGCGCAAGCCGAAAACTTCCAGAAAATGACACTTGCGATGGCGCGCGATATTCGCGTGATCATCGTGAAACTGGCGGACCGGTTACACAACATGCGAACCATCGGCTCTCTGAATCCAGAAAAACGTCGCCGTATTGCCCGAGAGACGCTCGATATCTACAGCCCTATTGCCAATCGGCTCGGCATGTATGAGGTACGTAGTGAGCTGCATGAGCTCGCCTATCGTGCCATGTATCCGATGCGAATCGAGCGGATCGAGCGCGCGGTGTCGCAGGTCTCCGGAAACCGGAAAAAAATTGTCGCCGAGATTTCTGAATCCCTTGAAACGGCGCTCGACCAAGTCGGCATCAAAGCACGCATCGAGGGGCGCGAAAAGGCGGCCAACAGCATCTATCGAAAGATGCGTGATCAGCGTAAATCCTTCACCGACATCATGGATGTGTACGCGTTTCGAATCATCACCGACTCAGTTGATGACTGTTATCGCACACTGGGTGTTGTGCATAATTTGTACAAACCGAAACCTGGACGGTTTAAAGACTACATCGCAATTCCAAAGGCCAATGGCTACCAAAGTCTGCACACCACGCTCTTTGGGATGCATGGCGTACCCATCGAGATCCAAATCCGTACCTCAGAGATGGATGCGATGGCCTCCGGTGGCATTGCCGCACACTGGCTCTACAAAGCGGGCTCTGACGAAACTGCAGCGGTGCAACGCACCAATCGTTGGGTGAAAGGCTTGTTGGAGATTCAGCAACGGGCCGGCAACTCGCTCGAGTTCATCGAAAACGTGAAGATCGATCTCTTTCCTGACGATGTGTACATCTTCACGCCGAAAGGCCGAATCATGGAATTACCCACCGGTGCGACCGCTGTGGATTTCGCTTATGCGGTGCATACCGATGTGGGTAATCGGTGTGTGGCGTGTCGAATCGATAAAGCCCTCGCACCCTTATCAACCGTCTTGCAGTCCGGACAAACTGTTGAAATTGTCACCGCCAAACATGCCAAACCCAATCTAGCTTGGCTCTCATTTGTCGTCACCGGAAAGGCACGCTCAGCCATTCGTCACTTCTTGAAAAATCAACAACGCTCCGAATCTGTCAGTCTCGGACAACGCTTGTTAGGTCGGGCGCTGGCCAACTTGGGCGCGAGCTATGAGAAGGTATCGGACCTCACCAAGCAACAGTTGGTGTCTGAAACTGACATGACTGAGTTCGATGACATCTTGGAAGAAATTGGCCTTGGAAACCGCGTTGCCTACTCCGTCGCCAGACGGCTGTTGCCCGATACCCATGCCGAGCCCGTTATGTTGTCGCAGAGCCATGATGCGCGACCCCTCGCTATCAAGGGGTCTGAGGGTCTGTTGACCAGTTATGCCAAATGTTGCCGGCCAATTCCTGGTGACCCGATTGTCGGTCACATTTCCAAGGGTCGCGGCATGGTGATTCACCACGAGACTTGCAATAACGTTGCTGATATCCGCGAGAATCCCGAAAAATGTGTCTTCCTCGCTTGGGATGAGGAGCTGCAAGGCGAGTTCTACACCGCCTTACGAATTCTTGTCAGCGCGGAAACCGGCATCATCGCCAACATTGCCTCTGCAGTGTCGGAATCTGAAGCAGCCATTGACCGCATTCATCGCGAAGAACGTGATGCAAAAACCAGTGTGATCGTGCTCGAAGTCGGGGTACGGGATCGCCAACATCTTGCCAACGTGGTGCGCCATATTCGTCGCATCAAGTCGGTCATCAAAATCTCACGGATACGGGCTTAAACACATGAACAAAAGCTTTATCGCGACAGCCGAAGCACCGGCTGCGATCGGAACCTATTCTCAGGCTGTAAAGGTCGGTCAGACCACTTTCTTGTCTGGCCAGATTCCACTAGTGCCTGACACAGGTGAGCTGGTGAGTGGAGACATCGAAGCCGAGGTGCGCCAAGCGTTTCGGAATCTGACAGCCGTTTGCGAAGCAGCCGGCGGCAGTCTCAATGACCTGGTGAAAGTGAATGTCTTTTTGACCGATCTTAGCCATTTCCCAATCATCAATCAGGTCATGGAAGAACTCTTCGAGGCACCCTACCCAGCCCGCGCCGCGATTGGCGTCGCACAGCTCCCGAAGGCTGCGCGTGTCGAAGTCGATGGCATTATGGTCAGCTAGACGCCAGCACCTGATCGAGGGTTGGATAGCGAAGCGCTGGCATCAGTTGGCGATGACAGGAATCGATCATACGTCCAGTCTTAGCGGGTTTAAGCTCAGCGACTTCGCCTGCGATGCGGGCAAACACATCCGCATAGGTTGCCGAACATTGATCGACACCGTGAACCAGCTCTGGCACGGACTGCCCCAAGCGATGCGCTTGTACGAGAAACCGAAGCCAAGACACCGCATCGTCTCGGTGCATACGGTTCGACACAGTGTCTGGTTGTAAACGCGCACGAGTAACCGGATCAGCCAACCGACTTAACGACTCTGACGCGTACAGCCCGGTATAGCGCAAGATCGTTTTTCGCTGCGCGACTTGCTCAATGGCGCGCTCTGCCTCACGCAAGATTTCACCGCGCCAATTGTCGGGCGTAGGCGTGATCGATTCGTCCAACACACCGACCTGATGATCTCCAAAAACAGCGGTCGAACTCACCCACACCACAGGATGCTGTCGACCCGGAAGACTCGCCAACTGACGCAATCGCTCTGCGACCCCAAGATACCGCGTGCGGTATGCCTCAGGCGTTCTCACATCTGGGGTGACGATGCCAACCCACACCGCATCTGGATGGATGGGCAACGCGGCCAACTGCTCCCAGGCGGCAACGGTATCCAAATCCGTAGACATCCAGGTCGGGTCATTTGGCTTCGGTGAGCGTCTCACACCCAAAACCCGATATTTTTCCGCTTCGAGCTGTGTTTTCAGGTTGCCACCTAACTGACCACAGCCTAGGATGACGATATCCCAAGAATTTGACACGACAATGACCCTCACTGAATTACGTTACATCGTGGCAGTAGCCGACGAGAAACATTTTGGACGCGCTGCAGCTCGCTGCTTTGTCAGTCAGCCTACGCTGTCTATCGGCGTGAAGCGACTGGAAGATGAGCTCGGTGTCACGCTATTCGAGCGCAGTAAAACGGGCGTCCACCTGACGTCGGTTGCCGAAGCTCTAGTTGAAAAAGCACGCAACATCTTAAGTGACGTGGATTCATTTAAAGATACTGCCGATCAAGTGAAGGATCCATTCTTAGCGCCGCTTCGTATTGGAGCGATCTACACCATTGGACCGTATTTATTCCCGACCCTGTTGCCTGCACTGAAGAGTGCAGAGCCGCGGATGAAGTTGTTTATTGAAGAAAATTTCACCGGTGTGCTGAGACAGATGCTCAAAAAGGGACAACTCGACGCCATCATTGTCGCGCTACCCTTCACCGAACCCGATTGTGAAGTCCGGCCACTGTATACCGAGCCGTTTCAGGTCTTACTCCCAGCCGATCACCCCTGGACTGCCGATCGCGCCATTCCGGCCAAACGCCTGGTGGCTGATGACGTCCTGATGTTGGGCGAGGGCCACTGCTTCAGAGACCAAGTGATCGACGCGTGTCCAGCACTCTCGCGAAGCTCCCGACATGGGCATGGGTTGGTGGTCGAAGGCAGTTCACTGGAAACCTTGCGCCACATGGTCGCCTCAGGACTCGGCGTGACCGTGCTTCCAGCGTCCGCGTCGGGCCTTGAGAACTATGCACCCGGATACCTCACCACGCGGCCATTTACCGATCCAGTTCCCTCGCGCACGGTTGGCGTTGCTTGGAGACGGCAGTTCCCAAGAACCGACGCGATTGAGTTGCTGATCCGCGTCATTTCTGAGCAGGTAGCACCACGATTGCATGCCACACGCTCCGGAGACTGACAGCCTAAGATCCTTCCAGGGTGTCGGCCCACGGGTCTCAGAAGCACTCGGCCGACTCGGCATCCAAAGCCCGCGTGATCTGCTATTTCACCTGCCACTGCGTTATGAGGATCGCACCAAACGTGTCTCGCTGTCAGATCTTGAACCCAACCTCCCGCAACTCTTAGAAGGCGAGATCACAGCGCAATCCATTGCGCCCGGGCGACGCATGCAGGCACTTCTCACCTTTGAGGATGAGACAGGTGCGGCACGGATCCGCCTGTTTCATTTTTCGCGCGCCTATCTTGCGACCTTAAAAGGCGCTCACCGAGTGCGGATTTTTGGTGAGCCACGCATGCATCAGGGGGCCGTCGAGTTCATTCATCCGGAGATTCAAGTCTTCAAACAGGATCCACCACCACTCACCGATCACCTGACGCCGATTTATCCGGTCACCGATGGGATCTCACAAGGCAAATTGCGCGATCTGATTCAGCAAGCGATCCAACGCGGGCAATCTGCCTATGCACTAGCTGAATTACTGCACCCAGAGCAAACTCGGAATCGACCGGCGCTTTGGGATGCATTGGTGGCCCTACATCAGCCTGCTAAAGGCTACCCACCTGAAGCCTGCGTCGAGCGTCTCGCTTTTGAAGAACTGTTGGCACATCGGTTACTGCTACTGACCCGACGTGACCTCTATGATGCCTATGCCGCGCCGCAAGTTGTCGCCAGCGCTGACGACTTACGTAACGCCCTGTTGGCGCAACTGACTTTCCAGATGACCGGCGCACAAGAGCGCGTCCTCGGTGAAATCGACGCAGATCTCACGCGTCCTCAACCCATGTTGCGTCTCTTGCAAGGTGATGTGGGCTCAGGCAAAACGCTGGTGGCGGCAATGGCTGCTTTGCCTGTCCTGGCCTCTGGGTATCAAGTTGCATTGATGGCACCGACTGAACTGCTGTCGGAGCAGCACGCGACACAGTTCCATGACTGGTTCGCGCCCCTAGGAATCAAGGTGGGTTGGCTCTCCGGCTCGATGAAAGTCGCGCCCCGACGGACCATGTTGGAACAATTGCGCGAGGGGCTGTGCCAGATGGTCGTGGGAACACATGCCTTGTTCCAAGACCAAGTCGAATTCGCACGCCTTGGCCTTGTGATCATTGATGAGCAACATCGATTCGGTGTCGCGCAACGACTGCTCTTACGTGAAAAGGGTCAAGGTTTGACCCCACACCAGCTGATCATGACCGCCACACCCATCCCACGGACACTCGCGATGACACAGTACGCGGATCTCGACGTCTCAGTGATTGACGCGCTACCGCCGGGTCGAACCCCTGTGGATACACGGGTGTTGAGCCAGTCACGCAGTCAAGAGATCGCAAGCCGGTTGGATGCGCAATTTGATGCTGGAGGCCAAGCATACTGGGTCTGCACGCTCATTGAGGAAACCGAGCAAAGCCAAGCGGAAGCCGCTGAAACGCGGACAGAAAAGCTCAAGGCCTGGTTACCGCATCGACGCATCGGGCTGGTTCATGGCCGCATGAAATCGGATGAAAAAACAGCCGTGATGCAGGCCTTTGCACAGGGTGCGCTTGACCTACTGGTCGCAACCACTGTGATCGAGGTCGGCGTGAATGTACCCAATGCGAATATCATGGTGATCGAAAATCCAGAACGTTTAGGGCTTGCTCAACTGCACCAGCTTCGTGGCCGAGTCGGGCGCGGTAGCCGCGTCAGTTACTGCATGCTGCTCTGTGGCGATGCGATTTCCGAGACCTCACGAGAACGCCTGAACCTGCTGAAAGACACGCACGATGGTTTTGCACTCTCAGAAGCGGACCTCAGACTCCGAGGACCCGGTGATGTCAGTGGAACCCGACAAACGGGCGATTTGAGCTTCCGTGTAGCTGACCTCGCAAAACATGCAGACTTGCTGGATCAAGTTGCCAGTGTCGCGGAGTCCATCCGCGTCTCGGAACCCGAGACCCGCAGCCAATTGATTGCACGTTGGATCGGTCATGAGGAACACTTTGCGCATGTCTAGATTCCGCACACTTGCAAGCAGGCTGCCATTTTGGGTTCAAGTCACACGGCTAGATCGGCCGGTTGGTTGGATCGTCCTCCTCTGGCCAACCTGGATTGCATTGGTACTGGCCGCAAAGCAAACGTCTTGGTCATTCACTCTGTGGTGCATTTTCACCGCTGGCGTCATTCTCACCCGAAGCGCGGGATGCGTTGTCAATGATCTCACCGATCGGAACTTTGACCGCCACGTCAAAAGGACCCGAACTCGGCCCATTACCTCAGGCAACATGTCGACGCGGGAGGCCATTTTCTTAGCCGTGGTGTTGTTATTGATGGCGTTCGGGCTGGTGTTATTGACCAATCTGACCACCATCGGGCTGTCGGTGATCGCGCTGGCCTTAGCCGTCATCTATCCGTGGTTAAAGCGCATCACATTTTGGCCGCAAATCGGTTTAGGACTGGCCTTTTCAATGGCAATCCCAATGGCCTTCGCGGCACATAACGCGCCGCTTGATGCGATCGTGTGGTGCCTATTTCTCGGCAACCTGGCATGGACACTTGCCTATGACACCTATTACGCGATGGTGGATCGTGATGATGATATTCAAATTGGTGTGAAATCCACCGCCATCGCGCTCGGACGTTTTGATCTGTTGGGAATTGCCTTGAGCCAAGTGGTCGCATTGCTCGCATTTGGCGCCGCCTTTTGGTTGGCCAACGTGCATCCTCTGAGCTACCTCGGCATCATTGCAGCGGCAGGTTTTGCAATGCATCAGCAACGCATTGCAGCCAACCGGGCGCGAGATAACTGCTTTCGCGCCTTTCTCGAGAACCACCGCTTCGGTGCCAGTCTGTTTGCTGGGGTCCTTCTCGACGCCATGTTACAGTTTCTTACATGATGTAACGAAATCGTCATAAAGCTGTGGTTTCATCGCGGTTAGAAGTCAGATAGGGCCTTTCATGAATCAGCAACCTTCCCGTCGCGTTCTCATCGTAGACGATGAGCCTGCTGTCCGCGAAATGTTGGCAGTTGCGCTGGAAATGGCCGGCTTTGAAGTTCGTGAAGCGGACAGTGCGCAATCGGCACTTGCCGAAGTGACAGCACGAATCCCCGATCTCATGCTAGTGGATTGGATGATGCCCAATGTCTCTGGGCTTGAGTTGTGCCGGCGACTGCGCCGCAATCAAGACACCGCAGACATCCCATTGATTCTATTGACTGCACGCGGTGAAGAAGATGCCAAGATCACAGGCCTTGAAGTCGCCGATGATTACATCACAAAGCCGTTTTCACCCCGTGAGTTAGTCGCCCGCTTGAAGGCGATTCTTCGGCGGACCACGCCAAAAGGCATTGAAGAGCCAGTCGAGTTCGATGGGCTTCGCTTAGACCCTGTCGGGCAACGTGTCACCAGCCAAGGGCTTCCGTTAACACTCAGCCCGATCGAGTACCGCTTGTTGCAGCTATTCATGACCCACCCTGAACGGGCGTTCAGTCGCGGACAATTGTTAGATCGTGTTTGGGGTGGTGATGTGTATGTTGAAGAGCGCACGGTCGATGTGCACATCCGCCGTCTACGGAAAGCACTCGGCGCCCGACACGAAAATCTCATCGAAACCGTGCGTGGAACCGGATACCGGTTTGCCCCGCTCGCTGACGCGTCGTTTCAAGCCGTTTAGCACACCGAGAGCATCAATCCTGCATCGGCTTGCCGACGCATCTCGTCCTCTAGATCGAGCGCCATCACTGGGTCATTCGCGAGGGCATCAGACGCAAACACCAACGCAAGTTGCTCACCGGATACGGTGGCCTTGAACTCAGGGACCGGCGCGTCGTGGCGCGCAAGTCGTAATACAGATGCAAGACGTAAGATTCGAATCAAGCGGATCATCCGCGACTGACTCCAATATCGAAGGCTTGGAATCACTGAGATATCAAAGCGCTTCCGGTGCAGTCGGACCAAGGTCGCCAATACGGATTGTTGCTCACGGTTAAATCCTGGCAAAGGTGTGTTGGCGATCACATAGGCGCCGTGGCGATGAAATCCGGAGTAATTGATCTGAAGCCCCGTCTCATGCAGCATCGCCGCCCAGACCAACATATGTCGATCGTCTTCATGCAAGTCCCAATCACTAGCGACTTGGTCAAACACCTGCTCAGCCGTTGTTTTCACCCGCTCGGCATGCTCTCGGTCAATTCCATAGCGCCCCATCAAATCGACAGCTGTCCGCTCACGGATGTCGGTCGCACGTAACCGATCATCCATGGTGTAGAGCACACCCTCACGCAGTGCACTGTCTGCAAATACAACCTGCTCAAGTGCGAGCTCCTCGAGGATGGCGGCCATGATGCCAACGCCGGCTGGCAGCACCTGCATCCGCTCAACGCTGACATCAGGAATATTGGTCAGGTTGCGGTTCGACTCCTTCGATAGAAACTTTTGACAGGCTGCGATCGACTCGCGTGTGATCTGCGGGCCAAAGCCCAGATGCACACCCAACGCGCTAACACCCTTTGCCGTCCCTGAAGTTGCAAAGACCGTCACAAAGGGCAGCGCACGAATGCGTTCGGCAATGGGTTCCAACGCACGCTTGGTTGCCAGCGAGACTTGCGCGAAAGCCTCCGAGGTGACCGATTGCATGAAGTGATTGGTGTAGGTGACACAGCCTAACGAGCGTGATGATAAAAATGAGGGGGCGTAGTCTTGGCCGATGGCAAACTCAGTCGATCCGCCGCCGATGTCGAAGACCAAAAATGGCCCATCCACTGGCTGCGTATGAGCCACTGCATGGAAGATCAGTCGCGCCTCTTCAGGACCGGAGATGATCTCAATCGGTGCCCGAAACACCTCCGCTGCACGATCCAAAAACTCAGACGAATTACTCGCCTCGCGAAGCGTGTGTGTGCCAACTGCCCGAATGTCCTCTGTCGCGACCGACTGAAGCCTCGCTTCAAACCGAGCCAGGGTATCCACTCCGCGGGCGATCGCATCAGTCGAGAGCATGTCGTCGTCACCAAGACCAGATGCGAGACGCACACGCTCACGATCACGGACCAAAATCTGCAATCCAGACGGCGTCAGGCGCGCAACAGTCACATGGAAACTATTCGATCCAAGGTCAACGGCCGCAACCAAACGTTCTTTGGCCGAGGCCTCTAATTCATTCGCTTTCAAGTTGTTTGATGTAGTTGTAGGTGCTCATTTGTGCGCGTAGTTTACGGCGATTCCCGCGATCGACATAGGGATTGGTTTGCTCTTCATCAATTTCCCGCGCTTTGGTGGTGTCTTTAAACTGCAGCTCCATCAAATCCATGATGGCTTTCTTATGCTTTGGATCATAAATCGGTGTCGCAACTTCAACCCGATTGTCGAGATTCCGTGTCATCCAATCGGCCGAACTAATAAAGACCTCAGGATCTCCATCATTGTAGAAAATCGCAACGCGCGGATGCTCAAGGAAACGATCCACAATACTGATGACGCGGATGCGGTCACTCATCCCCGGTATGCCGGGAACCAGCGTACACATACCGCGCACACAGGCATCGATCCGTACACCCGCTCGGCTCGCCTCGTAAAGTTGGGTCACCAAATCTTGATCGGCTAGATTGTTCACCTTGATCAGAATACGACCAGGCCGACCTGACTCCGCCAAGGCGATCTCACGATCGATTCGCCGACTGATCTCACTGCGCTGTGTTAGCGGGCTGACCCACAGATGCTTGAATGTTACTGGGCGGTAGGGTGCCTGGATGAAGGCGAAGACGTCGCGTACTTCTTCAGTGATCTCAGGGCGCGCAGTCAACAAACTAAAATCGGTATAGATCCGTGCCGTCTTTTCATTGAAATTGCCGGTTCCGATGTGTGCATAGCGCACCCGTTCACCGCCCTCATTCCGGGTGATCAAACAGAGTTTTGAGTGCACCTTCAGGTTGGCGATACCGAAACTGACATGGACACCTGCATCGGTCAGTACTTTAGACCAGCGAATGTTGGCTTCTTCATCAAACCGCGCCTGGAGTTCCACAATCACAAACACGTCTTTTCCGTTGGCCACGGCATCCAACAGTGCCTTGATTACCAGGGATGAGCTGGCAACCCGATACAGCGAAATGCGGATCGACTCGACTGTTGGATCCATTGCGGATTGGCGCAACCATTCAGTGAAATGATAAAAATCATGATAGGGGTAGTGCAGCAACACATCTTGATCACGAATAACATTGAAGTAATTTCGCTGATTATCCAGATGCTTCGAGGCCACTGCAGGCATCGAAGGATTCTGCAGCGACGCGCGACCAATCGATGGAAAGGATAAGAAGTCCTTCATGTTGTGGTAGCGCCCTCCGGGGATAATCGCATCCATGCGCGTGATCCCAAGTTCAGCCTTCAACATATCAAGAACACGCTCAGGCATTTCTCGGTCGTGCACTAAACGTGTCGGTTCCGCGGTCAGTCGCTGTTTCAAACCCGTTGACAGCCGATCGAGCAAACTTTCGTCAATTTCATCAGAGAGGTCATACTCGGCATCACGAGTCATCTTCATCGACCAGGCCTGAGCCTCATCAAACTCAAAATATCCCTCGAAGATATCCGGCAGGCTCAGCCGAATCGCATTGTCTAACAGCACCAAGGGTTTTTTTCTTCGTGTTGTCTCAGGTGGCAACTCAATAAAGCGCGAGTGGTGATCGGTCGGAATTTCAATCAGTGCGTAGCGGTAGTTATCGCCTCGGCGTAATTCAACTGCCAGATAGGTCGCATCATCGGCCAGCACGTCGCCTAAATCGACCCGCGGCTCCACTAAGATAGGGCAAATGAATTGACGAATCCGACTGTGAAAATAGCGTCGTAGCCATTCACGATGACTTTCACTCAATTGGTCTTCGTTTTCGAGAAAAATGTTGTGCCGCGCCAACGTCCGGATCACCTCCAGATGCGCCATTTCAAAATCGGTGTTGAATTCCATGGTGCGCTTCTGAATCGCACTTAACAGTGCGCGCGCATGGGGGTCACCGCCGACCTCTTGGTGCAAGAGGATACGGCGACGTACGTCGGCCACACGGACCCGGTAGTACTCGTCTAAGTTACTCGAATAGATCCCTAAAAAGCGCGCGCGCTCAATGGGCGGATTGCTTTTATCCATGGCTTCTTGCAACACGCGATGGTTGAATGAGAGCCAACTCAATTCTTTTTCGAGAAAGGGGTACGAGGGCACGTTAGATCCTATCAATGGTGCGTTATGCTAGCGTCTCTATGTTCAACTAAGTTCGTGGTCAGCACAACGCCAACGCGAGGCAAAAGCGCACAATGTACGGATATTTTGGCACAACCGTCATCCAAGCCGGTCTTCTGACCGCCGCCATTTTGACCTTTGGACAAATTTCCGGTCGCTGGCTTGAAACCACGTTGTTTTTTGTCAGTCTCGCCTTAGTTATCTCCGTCATTCGGCGCAATCAAATGTATCACTGGTTGGAAAAACGTCCTGGCGTGCCAATCAGTCACTTGCCTGGTATGTGGGTGGATATGACGCAACGCGTGATTCATCGCGAGCGGAATTTGATTGAAGCCCGTCAAGAAGCCCAAACTCAACTGGTTAATCTTCACCAAGCACTCTCAAGCCTCGACGCGGGCCTAGTGCATCTCACAACCGAATGGAAGATAGATTGGTGGAACGCGCCCGCGACTCGGCTTTTAGGGTTGCGAGAGAGTTCGGACACGGATGCGGCTTTATTTAACTTAGTGCGCACTCCAGAACTGATCCGCTACGTGGAAGAAGACGACTTTGAGCTGCCCATCACACTGCCTTCACCGATCGCAACAGGTCGCATGCTGGAATACACGGTCTGCCCAATCCGCAGTTCTGGGTATCTCTTGGTGGTTCGCGATGTGACTCGGTTTACGCGACTGGAGCGTATGCGATCCGACTTTGTGGCCAACGTGAGTCACGAATTGAAAACACCCCTAACGGTGATTACCGGATATTTGGAAACCATTCTGGATAACGAACTCGTCAGTAACCAAGGCGTGCGTGCTGTGGAGCAAGCCATCAAGCAAGCGGGGCGCATGAACCAGTTGCTACAAGATTTGCTTCTCCTCTCACAGCTCGAGACCACAGCACCCGATCCAAAGCCGATTCAGATCCACGTGCAGGATATCCTTGAGCATGCCGTTCGCGAGGCCAACGAATTGAAAAAGGCGTTGCAGCGCGAGCGGACACAGATCCAGATCAGTAACCTTATCGAGGCTGACATTCTTGGGGACTGGAATGAGCTCACCTCAGCCATTAATAACTTGGCATGTAATGCCGTTCGCTATTCCGCAGACGGTGCTGACATCAATTTGCGATTCGAGCTCCGTGATGGCCAGGGCGTGATCACAGTGAAAGACAATGGGCCTGGCATTTTGCCTGAACATCTTCCGCGGCTCACAGAGCGCTTCTATCGTGTAGACAACAGCCACTCGCCGGCCACTGGAGGCACGGGGCTTGGCCTAGCCATCGTGAAACATATTTTGTTGCGCCACGGTGGTAGCTTAGAGATCGATTCAAAGCCCGGACAGGGGTCTGAGTTTCGTTGTGTGTTACCAAGTGAGCGGATCGCCGCAATCAAATCAGTTGCGGCATCTGCTTAGTTATTGGTTTTTGAGCGTCTCTTCGACATTTGTCACCGATAAGTGTCGAACGTCTGTGCCTTTAACCAAATAAATCACGTGCTCGGCAATGTTCGTGGCATGGTCACCGACGCGCTCAAGCGCACGAAGCACCCACATCACGTTGAGTACATGACCAATTTCACGTGGGTCCTCGATCATAAAGGTCGCTAGCGACCGGAGTGCCGATTGATACACCCGATCCACTTCTTTGTCGCGTCGAGCGATATCCAGTGCCATATCCACATCGAGTCGTGCAAATGCGGTCAATGAGTCGCCCAGTAGACGAATCACCTGCTCACCAATGGAACGCACCTCAACCAGACCCACAGTGGAGGTCCGACCGGACTCATGCGCTTGTTGTGCCATTAACGCGACCTTACTGGCCTCATCGCCTGCGCGCTCAAGGTCACGGACGATTTTTGAGACCACTAGCACCAAACGAAGATCCGAAGCAGTCGGTTGGCGGCGGGCGATGACGCCTGCAACCAACTCATCGATCCGAATCTCCCACGCATTCACCGAATTCTCAGCAGAGCGAATTTGATCCACTAGTGCGGAATCAAATTGCTCCTGACACTCAACGGCAAGTCGGACCTGACGCTCGGCGAGACCGCCCATCTTCATGAGATCGGCGCAAAGCTCCTCAAGCTCCTCGTTAAACTCACTCGAGATGTGGCGGGCAAAGTCCTCTTTCAGGTCGCCCATAATTAACCGAAGCGTCCTGTGATGTAGTCTTGGGTCAACTCGTGGGTTGGATTGGTAAAGATCTGCTTGGTCTCACCAACTTCCACCAACGTTCCAAGGTGGAAATAGGCCGTCCGATCCGACACACGGGCCGCCTGTTGCATGGAGTGCGTCACGATCACAATCGTGTACTGCTCACGCAACTCGTGGATCAATTCTTCCACTTTGGCAGTTGCAATTGGGTCGAGTGCAGAGCAAGGCTCATCCATCAGAATCACTTCAGGACTCACCGCAATCGCACGAGCAATACACAAACGCTGCTGCTGACCACCTGACAAGCCAGTACCTGGCTGATCGAGACGATCTTTCACTTCATTCCACAAGCCTGCACGAGTGAGCGACAACTCAACGATTTCGTCCAACTCAACCTTGTTGTTCGCCAGGCCATGAATCCGAGGACCATAAGCAATGTTGTCGTAAATCGACTTCGGGAAGGGGTTTGGCTTTTGGAACACCATACCCACGCGTGCCCGAAGCGAGACCACGTCGATTCTTGGATCGTAAATGTTGTCTTGGTCGATCTTAATCTCACCGTCGACACGGCAAATATCGATCGTGTCATTCATGCGGTTCAAACACCGCAGGAACGTGGACTTACCACACCCAGATGGTCCGATAAACGAGATCACTTGACCAACACCGATATCAAGCGTGACGTTGTTGATTGCGCATTTATCACCGTAATACACATCCACTGAACGCGCGGTCATCCGTGCATCATCAACGTGTACTTCGCCGATGGTCTTATCAGGAAGTAAACGGTCTTCCATCTTTTGCTCTTTCGCAGCTGTCACTGTGTCTGTCATGGTTGCTTCCATCATCTAAATCCTTTTACCAACGGCGCTCTAATTTCTTACGAAGCAAGATCGCTGCCGCGTTCATTGTGATCAAAAAGGCGAGTAACACAATAATTGCGGCACTGGTCTTGGCCACAAACATCCGCTCCGCGAAATCCGCCCACATAAAGATCTGTACCGGCAACACAGTCGCAGGCTCAGTTACTCCACCAGGTATATCAACGATAAAGGCCACCATGCCGATCATCAGCAATGGCGCTGTTTCACCTAAGGCCTGAGCCATACCAATAATAGTTCCGGTCAGCATGCCGGGCATCGCGAGTGGTAAGACGTGGTGGAAGATGGTTTGCATCTTTGATGCTCCCACACCCAAGGCCGCATCGCGAATACTTGGCGGAACCGCACGAATCGCAGCGCGCGATGAAATGATAATGGTCGGCAATGTCATCAATGCCAAAACAATGCCGCCGACCAACGGTATCGAGCGCGGCATCCCAAAAATGATAATGAATATCGCCAGACCCATAATACCGAATACAACCGAAGGCACCGCGGCCAAGTTGTTAATGTTGATCTCGATAATCTCAGTCCACCGATTTTTTGGCGCGATTTCTTCGAGGTACACAGCGGTTGCCACCCCAAGTGGAAATGCGATCAAAATACATACGAACAAGGTAAGAATGGAGCCGAATAACGCACCCTTGATACCTGCCATTTCAGCATCCCGAGACGCGGATCCGAAAAATAAATAGTCACTCAGCTCAAAGGCGACGCGATCTGCAGCGACCAGTTGGTCGATGTAGCCGATGGTTTGGTCGCTAACGCGACGGTCTGCCTCTGGCACATCGCGGGAAATAAATCCGCGAAGGAACGAATCGATATCATCATCCAAGGCAAACTTCACAGTCGTTGTTTGACCGACTAATCCAGGGTTATCTAGGATGAATCCGATCAAGCGCTGTGAGGATCCCGTAGACAAAATGCCGCGTGCAGCACGTTTTGCTTGGCGACCCTCAGGATTGCCGATCGCAGCGAACAACGCGTCTCTCACTACCCCTTCTGCGTCCCCACCGAACAGTGACTCTTCCGACAGGTCGCCCTTCGGATCCAGTCGCTCACGATCAAGGGTCACATCAAGAGTCACATAATGTTGGAACATCCCCGGTATGCCGTTTGTGAAAATTGCGGCAAACAGCAGAACAAGGAAACTTAACGCCAACGCGATCGCAGACTTTCCGATCCATTGGAACCGTGTTTCGCGAGCATTTCGCGCAGCAATCGTTTCTTCAACCCGGTTACGGGCCTCTTGGGGACTCAGTCCCCGAATTGTCGTATCAGTCATACTGTTCCCTGTATTTTTTGACGATTTGCAGTGCAAAGAAATTCAAGCCCAGCGTGATGATGATCAGTAATAGCGCCAACGCAAACGCTGACAGCGTTTTCGCAGATTCAAATTCCTGATCACCCACCAGAATAGTCACAATCTGCGCTGTCACTGTGGTTACAGCATCGAGTGGGTTAAACGATAGGTTGGCAGCGAGTCCGGCGGCCATCACTACAATCATGGTTTCACCAATTGCGCGGGAAACCGCCAAGATGATCGCGGCTACAATTCCAGGAAGCGCGGCTGGCAAAACAACCTGACGCACGGCTTCACTGTGTGTGGAGCCAAGACCATAGGCCGCATCACGCAGCGCTTGGGGAACCGAGTTGATCACGTCATCGGCTAGTGAGGAGATGAATGGGATGATCATGACACCCATCACGAGTCCGGCAGCCAGTGCTGATTCAGATGCAACGGTTAAACCAACACTTTCCCCAAGGCCTTTTACCAGGGGAGCGACCGTCAATGCGGCAAAAAATCCATACACAACCGTCGGGACGCCCGCTAGGATTTCAAGCAATGGTTTCACGACCGCACGAGTCTTTTGTCCAGCATATTCCGCCAGATAAATCGCGCTAAACAAGCCCACAGGGACCGCAACAACCAAGGCAACCGCAGAAATCAAAAAGGTTCCCGCAAATAACGGAAGCATCCCGTAAGTCGCGATGCCCATCTGGCCAGATCCTGCGCGCTCAGCGCCTTCGAACTGCGGATTCCAGGTCAATCCTAAGACGAACTCGTCAAATGGCACCAACTGGAAAAAGCGAACGGATTCAAAGACCACCGACAAAACAATGCCAATTGTGGTCAGAATAGCGACGGTTGAGCTGAACGCGAGTGTCCACAACATAATTCGCTCAACCGCGTTGCGGGAGCGGAATTCTGGATTGACCCGAGAAAAAGCAAACAATGCACCCGTCAAACTCGTTGCCAAAACCGTCACGGTAATGACCCAAGTCGAGGTCTGCGTCCAAGAAACATAGGCATCCGCCGCAGTTTGCAACCACGGGTCTGGCGTACCAAACAGAATCCCTTGAACAACATTCATCACCTTCGCAAAGGCAATGGCCTCTTCGACGCGATCACCAACCAACTCGGGTGGATAGAATTCAATTAACCAATTTTTAAAGAGGATGTCGTCAACACTGCCCATCACCAACAACAATAGTAAGGCTGGCACAGCGGCCATGCTCGCTCCCCACCACCCGTAATAGTGCGGTAGAGAATGCAACTTCACCTGCCCGCGCGCGCGCGTCGCCAAGATGGTTTGCTGGCATAGGTAGTAGCTTGCTGCAGCGATGACCAAAATAGCCAAAGCAAGATTTAACATCGACACGGTTGGTTTTCCTCCAGTGAAAAAGGGCCGGCGATTGCTCGTCGGCCCCCGTGTTGCAATCGATCAGACGACCAATTACTTCAGATCAGCCGCAACCAATACAGGCAGATCTTTCATGCGAGCAGCCATTTCGTCACGCTCTGCTTTCGGCATTGGAATCATACCAGCGTCAACCAGTGCGCCATCGTCGCCCCAGTGCTTAGTCCACTCAGCCATGTAATTTTCAACGCCTGGCACAACACCAATGTGCTGGTGCTTCACGTAGAAGAACAGTGCACGTGATGCCTTGTAAGAGCCATCAGCGATTGCTTCAAACGTTGGAGCAACGCCTGACAACGCAGCACCTTTCAGGGTGTCAGAGTTCTGGTCGAGGTATGAGAAACCGAAGATACCGAACGCGTCTTTGTCTTCAATCAGTTTCTGTACGATCAGGTTGTCCTGCTCACCCGCTTCAACGAATGCACCGTCAGTACGCATTGCACGGCAGACCTTGGCTTTTTCGCCAACTGCTTTCAATGCTTTCTTCGCTGCGTCGTCTTTGCCGCAATATGCTTTCTCATTCACGATCTCAGCAAACGAAGCACGTGTGCCTGACGTTGTTGGAGGACCGTAAACACGAATGGCTACGTTTGGAAGAGCTGGGTTCACGTCAGACCAATTCTTGTATGGGTTATCAATGAAGCCTGTTGCATCCGCATTAGGAACCTTCGCAGTCAATGCCTTACCAAGATCAGACAAAGAAATGTTCAGATCCTGACCAGCCTTTGAGCTTGCAACAACGATTCCGTCATAACCGACTTTGATTTCAGTCAGCTTCACGCCGTTCTTGTCACAATACTCAAGCTCAGCTGTCTTCATACGTGAAGAGGCATTACCGATATCGATGAACTCGGTTCCAATTCCGTCACACACGCCCTTCTTACCAACAGAAGAACCGCCAGACTCAACAACAGGTGTCTTCTGGTTGTAGTTACGGCCAAGACGCTCAGCAACAATCGTTGCGAACGGAAGTACAGTAGATGATCCAGCAATTGAGATGTAGTCACGTGCTACAGCAGCTGAGCTCATCGCAACTGCCAAAGCGGCAGATGTAGCGATACGAACAAACATGGAGAACTCCTTCATGGGTTTTTTTCGTTGAGCCGTCGCCCAACACCCAAAACAGGCCGGCAACAGACACCCGCCCTTTGTAACCGCCTTATGTTACATAAATATGACAAGGTTTCGATCGGGCCCAGATTCACCCGTATTTCTTCCCGAAACCTTAAAAAAACACGAACTGCGTTCGCCTCGCATGATTAACCGGCGACCAGCGCTGCCAACAATTGTTCTGTTTCGTCCCAGCCAATACAGGCATCCGTGACGGATTGCCCGTAGGTCAAGGCAGAGAGATCTGCCTGCAACGGCTGATTCCCGGCCACCAAAT
>CAZVNX010000003.1:0-14145 GCA_964628665.1 uncultured Pseudomonadales bacterium
TCAGTCTCAGCCGGTGACACCTCGAGTAATTGCTGATAGGCCGCGGCATAATCCGAGGCTTCAATCAGCGCACGCACTTCGGTCAACACACTCTTCGCAACCGGTGCTTCCTCTTCATCATCGGCTGCCTGCACTGCAAACGCACTCAACAACAGCGCGATCATCAGTCGAATTTTCCAACACATCACTCACCTCCTGACAAAACCTTAATGAACACGCAGATCGATGACAGTTGCAACCACGATAGACATCGATTGACGATTGCACCGTCATAAAAACCGCTGCATGATTCGACCGCAATTACGGAGGCACCGATGTCAGAACAAAAACAGCATATTTATCACAGCCGCATTGAAACGATTCGTCAGGCAATCTTGGAAGCGTGCACTGAGCACGATGTAACACGCGAGCAACTGCTGGCAGACTTGTTATTGATCGAAGAAGTCGAAGAGCACGACCTCGAACGGCAACACAAGCAGCTCGACTGATTACAGTCCAAGCCCCTGCACACCAAACACGTAGAGCCCAGTCCCACTGACAATACTCAGTAGGGGCTGGCGGCTCCACCATTGCACGCCCACAGTGACCAGCACCGAAATAGCCGTCAATCCATGCCCCGCCACACCGTGTTGGCCGAGCGTCATCACACCGTAAATCACAAGAACGGCCATCAGCATCGGTGGCAAATAGGCGCCCACGTGAGCCACGATTGGATGATCAGAAAACCGGTGCATGGCAATAAATGGGATCACTCGGGTGAGGAAGGTCGCTGCCGCCATGACCGCAAAAAATGCCAAAAGCTCCCACTCAACCATGTGACCCCCTGCGCCGATAATCCGTCATCACAACAATTAAACACAGCGCACAGGCCACGAGCAGAAAATCGGTACCGAGCACCAGGGCAAGTAACGCCGAGCCGATGGTCGTAATGCCAATCAAGACCGGCTGATTGAATGCGCGCAGTTGTTCAATCAAGAGCACCAAAAACAGTGCCACCAGTGCAAATTCAAAACCCGATGAGTCGAAGGCCACAAGGTGTTGCAGCGCCGCGCCAAGTCCACAACCGAGCACCCAATAGCCATGATTCAAGAGTGTCAGCGCAACGTAATACGGAACATCCATGCGCTGAGAATCACGACGCTTGGCAGTCACCAGGGCATAGGTCTCATCGGTTAAGCCGAAGATTAAATACCACTTACTGACACCACGCCTTGGATAGCGATCGAGTACAGACAAGCCATAAAAAATGTGCCGCGCATTCAGGAGCAATGTGGCAACAAAGGCTTCGGTTAGACCCGCTCCCGCACCCAAGAGCGCCACTGCCAGAAACTGCGCAGAGCCGGCATAAATGACCAGGGCCGAGAGCGGCGCATACAACCAGTGGTAACCGAGACCCGCGAATAACACACCGAAAGCCATCCCCAAGGGCAAATACCCAAAGAACACCGGCGCCGAGTCACGCAGTGCCGTGCGCCAGACCGAAGTGTCAGGCATCCGGAGGCAGCCAACCTTGGAGTTCGCGGTGCACTAAATGCTCAAGAAACGCGATGCCCTCATCGGACGCATTGAGGCACTCAAGTGCGATCAATTCATGACCGCCCGCTTCCTCAAAGGTCTCCTGCAGTCCCATGGCGATTTCCTCAAGGGTCTCAACGCAGTCAGAAATGAACGCCGGACTGACCACAGCCACACGTTGCACGCCTTGCTCACCCAACTCCTTAATCAGCTCATCGGCATAGGGTTTGAGCCATTCTTTCGGCCCAAACCGTGACTGAAAGGCCACACGAAAACGCTCTTCTGGCCAGTCGAGCGCTTCACGCAACAATCGCGCTGACTTCTGGCACATGCAGTGATAGGGGTCACCCTTCAAGAGGTACTCTTTTGGCACGCCATGGAAACTCGCCACCAGGATCTCGGGTTCATGCTCCAACGCGGCCAGTTGACGCCGCACCGATGATGCCAATTGCGCGACATAAACCGGGTCATCATAAAACGGAGGCGAGACGCGAACCGTCGGCTGCCAACGCATGGCCTTCAGTGTGTCGCCGATTTTGTCCACCACAGAGCCCGTGGTACTCGATGCATATTGCGGATACAGCGGCACACAGAGAATCTTCCAGCATCCGTCCTTGAACATCTGTTCCATCACAGACGGAATCGATGGGTTGCCGTAACGCATCGCAAATTCAACCTGCACACCATCAGGCATCCGTTCAGCAATCGCTTCGGTTTGCGCGCGCGTGATTGTTCGGAGCGGTGATTCGTCAAGCTCAGTGTTCCAAATGGCCCGATAGGCTGCTGCTGATTTCTTCGGCCGGAAGGTCAATATCGGTCCCTGCAAAATCAACTGCCACAGGATCTTCGGCAACTCCACGACACGCTGATCGCTTAAAAATTCACCCAAATAGCGACGCATCGACCAATAATCGAGCGCATCTGGAGTCCCCAAGTTGATCAGTAACACACCAAGCTTCGGGCTCGGTACAGGAGGATGGTCTTTTGGTAATGCGTGCATCAGTTCACATCTCGCTGCGTCAATTCATTTAAAAGTCGGAATAACAATTCAGGATCCCGGGTACCACAGGTCTCACGTGCCGAGTGCATCGCAAACTGAGCGCATCCGATATCGATCGTATCGATGCCCAATCGTCCTGCCGTCAGCGGTCCAATCGTGCTGCCACAACCCAAATCAGATCGCGCTGAGAAATATTGCAACGGCACATCGGCGCGCTCAGCAGCCTGCTCAATCACACCCTGTGTCAGTGCTGTGGTCGCATAGCGATGGTTCGCGTTGATCTTGACCACCGGCCCCTCGTTTAACAGCGGCCGATGCCCTTCATCGTGTTTACTGGCGTAATTCGGATGGACACCATGGGCGTTATCAATGGAAATCATCAGGCTGTTCGCGCGAACGGCCTCAAAATCAGTGGCCACCGACGCGCGACGGAGCACGGACTCAAGAAATGGGCCATCGGCTCCAGAGGTTGAGACACTCCCAACTTCTTCGTGATCATTTAAGACCACCATCACACCATCCGCACTGTCATTGGCGATCAAGGCTTCGATACTGACATAACAGCTCAACAGATTGTCGAGCCGCGCGCTGAGCAAAAACTCACCCTCGAGACCGGCGAGAGTCGCGGCTTCAACTGGGTATGCACACAGTTCAAAGGCACTGATGTCGGCCTCAGTCCGATCCATCTGTTCCGCCAGCCAACGTTTAAAATCGAATTCCGCGTCGCTCTCTGCGCGCCCAATGAGCATCACCAGTTCGTCATGGGGATTCACTTTTCGGCCTGTATTCGCATCACGATCCAGATGAATCGCCAAACTTGGAATCATCCCCAGTGGCCGGCGCAGATCGAACAGCTCAGAAATTACCGCGCCACCATTGGCGATCGCAACCCGTCCAGCAATCGATAACTCACGATCAAACCAGGGGGCATACAGTGCGCCGCCATAAACCTCGAGACCCAACTGAAAATATCCATGACGCTTGATCACTGGGTTTGGCCGCAGGCGCAAATTCGGACTGTCCGTGTGCGCACCAAACAATGTCCAACCCACGACATCCTGCGGCTGCCGCCACGCAATCAACGCGCCATCGGCGCGCACAACAAAATACCCAGCACCTGCCTCTAAATGCCAAGGCGTCCGCTCATCTAATTGCACAAAACCCGCGTGCGCCAATCGCTCAGAAACCACGCTCACCGCGTGCCAAGGCGTGGGGGATTGATCCAGGAAGTGCATCAAGCGCTCAATCAAAGGGGAAGGTAGGCGCGGATTCAAGTTGTCTCTCCAGGGGTTGCGTTCTATGGTAGGAGGAAGCATAACAGCATAATTAAGGTTCATTGAGGTGGCAGACAAGTTGCGCATTCAAACTTTGTGGCATCGCATTTCGCGCATGGGCGTTCTCGCGCTCGGCTGGATTTTGGTCAGCACCAGTCACGCGGTGGTTGTCGAGCCGTCCGACGCGGAACGCCGACTGGCGCAACTCATTGCCGAAGAGCTAGATCGCAGGCATTTAGCTTCTGACACCCTGTTTGAGATGCGTCGACCAATGGTTGGCGGCATGATCTTGAATGCGATCGATCCCAGTCGTTCATTTCTGACGACAGCGGATCTAGATCGCATCGAAGTCAGCGCGCTACCTGAAGCCATCGAACGCGGACAACTCAAAACGGTCTACCAGCTCTATGGTGTCATGTTGAATCGCTCAGAGGCACGGCTCGACTACTGGCTGGAAACACTCGCGCAAGGCACGCGCGGTTTGAACTTGACCGATGATGAGAATCTCCCGATCCGAGATCGAGAGTCACCATGGCTTAACCACCCCTCTGAGCTTCAGGATTTGTGGCGCAAGCAACTTGAAAATCAAGCGATCAATCTGTTGCTCGCGGATCGGACGCTTGAGGACACGATTGACGCACTGACCCGTCGGTTTGAGAGCCAAAAAAATCGACTCGAGCAGACACGACCTGACGACGTCTTTACAGCCGTCATCAATGCCTATGCCAGCGCCTATGACCCACACACATCCTATTTACCGCCGGCTGACAGTGAAACCTTCAACATCAATATGTCGTTGTCATTACAGGGTATTGGCGCGGTACTGCAAACCGAAGATGAATTCACCAAGGTCGTCAGTTTGATCACCGGTGGTCCGGCAGAACTCGACGGTCGACTAAAGCCAGCAGATCGCATCCTCGGCGTTGGGCAAGGAAACGAGGCCATTCAGGATGTTGTGGGTTGGCGTTTAGATGAGGTTGTCCAGCTGATCCGTGGCCCTAAGGGGTCACAGGTGCGCCTTGAAGTGCAGACTGGAGACGATGCGCCACACCGCGAGATCGTCCTGATTCGTGACCGCGTGCAGCTTGAGGAACAGTCTGCCAAGAGCACGATTCTCGACCTTGGGGATGCGCGTGGAACAATTGGTGTCATCACCATTCCAACGTTTTACTCCGACTTCACGGCAAAACAGGCTGGCGATCCAAATTACCGGAGCACCACGCGCGACGTGCGTCGCCTGCTCGGAGAGCTCCGTGAGGCCAAGGTCGATGGTTTGATCATCGACCTCAGAAACAATGGCGGTGGGTCCTTGCAAGAGGCCTATGAACTGTTTGGTTTGTTTATCCAGCGCGGACCTGTTGTGCAGATCCAAAGCGCAGGTGGGCGCACAGATGTCCGCGGTGATCGCGATCCCGACATTGCTTGGGAGGCTCCAATGGCCGTGTTGGTCAATCGCCTCAGTGCATCAGCTAGCGAGATCTTTGCAGGCGCCGTGCAGGACTATGGGCGTGGATTGGTACTTGGATCGCAAACCTTTGGCAAAGGCACTGTGCAAGCGCTGCTGCCAATCGATGCCGGCCAATTGAAGCTGACTATTGCCAAGTTTTATCGGATTTCTGGCCTATCGACCCAGCATCAAGGGGTGGTTCCGGATATTGCCTTCCCGTCCGCGTTTGATCCCACTGAGATCGGCGAGAGCGCGCTCGATACCGCACTTCCATGGGACCAAATTCGCTCTCTACGGTTTAATCGCTTAGATGTGCCCGCGGCACGCGTACCCATCTTGGTCGATCAACACCAAGCGCGGATTGCACAGGATCCGAATTTTGTCGCATTGCTTGAGCGCACAGAGCGTGCACGCGCACTCTCCGAGGCCGATGCGGTTTCGTTGCAACTCACCACGCGACAAAAAGAGCGAGAGACCAACAATCAACGCGCTCTGGCAATTGAGAATACGCGGCGAGCCGCACTCGGCCTCGACACGTTGGGTTCATTTAGTGAGTTAGAGACAGTCGCTGCCGCGGAAGCGGATCCAAACGACGATGCGTCGCTGATTGAGTCGGCCCGGATATTGCTCGACGATATCGCGCTTAATCCGCGTCTCGCGGGGCTCTAGGCGGCACCATCAAAGGGGTCACTGAGCCACCCTTGCTGTCTCGAATGCGCGCAGGGCCTGAGTTCTCGACCTCATCGATTCGAATCACTGCATGCATTGGAATGTAACTTCTTTTGACGCCCTGAAATTCGGCCTTCAGTTTCTCTTCGGCGGGGTCGACCAATAAACCGCTCCGCTCGCCGAAAACAAACTCTTCAACCTCGATAAATCCATACAAATCACTAGAGTAGATTTGTCGTGCGAACACCTCATAGACCTTGTCTTGACTCACAAATTGGACGCGGAAGGTAGGGTCGGGTGCTTTTGCCATGGATGATCCTCAACAGAGGGGCGACAGTCTGTCGATGTTTACTATGGGCGTCAAGAACACCCGTGCAATTTCAACGACTTCGGCTTATACTCGCGCGCCCGAAACCTAAGGAGATCGGATGTCCGCCAAGCTCTTCATAAAAACACATGGTTGCCAGATGAATACCTACGATTCTGATCGGATGGCTGACCTGTTGAAGGAGAGTCATGCTCTTGGTTTAACAGAGCAACCAGAAGATGCGGAAGTCATTCTGATCAACACCTGCTCGATCCGCGAGAAAGCACAGGAAAAGGTCTTTTCTGAGCTCGGCCGCTATCGCGCCCTGAAAGAGAAAAACCCCAATGTGATCATTGGTGTTGGCGGCTGCGTTGCCTCCCAAGAGGGTGAAGCGATTCGCGCAAGAGCCCCCTTTGTCGACTTGGTCTTTGGGCCCCAGACGCTGCATCGACTGCCTGAAATGTTGGAAGCCAGACGCACCCAGGGTGAGGCGCAGGTCGATATCAGTTTCCCTGAAATTGAGAAGTTCGATCGCTTGCCTGAGCCGAAACTTGAGGGCCCCAGCGCCTACGTCAGCATCATGGAAGGTTGCAGTAAATACTGTACCTTCTGCGTGGTGCCCTACACCCGGGGCGAAGAAATCAGCCGCCCTCTGACCCAGGTCTTAAATGAAATTCTTGCCAACGTGGAGCAAGGTGCACGTGAAATCCACTTACTAGGACAGAACGTCAATGCCTATCGGGGTGAATCGGATGACGGCGAAACCGCAGATCTTGCAGATCTCATCCGGATCATCGCGGACATCCCGGAAATCGAGCGGATTCGCTTCACCACCAGCCATCCGGTGGAATTTTCAGATGCGCTGATTGCGTGCTATGCCGATGTCCCGAAGCTGGTGAGCCATCTGCATTTACCCGTGCAGTCAGGCAGTGATCGGATCTTAGCGGCCATGAAGCGTGGCCACACCGCGCTCGAATACAAAGCAAAGATTCGTAAGATCAAGGAGTTGCGACCCGGCATCAGCCTGTCATCAGACTTCATTATCGGCTTTCCTGGTGAAACCGAAGCCGACTTTGAGAAAACGATGCAGCTAATCGAGACCGTCGGCTTTGATGTCAGCTTCAGTTTCATTTACTCCGCACGACCCGGCACGCCCGCATCGGATTTACCTGATGACGTCTCCATGGATGAGAAAAAAGCGCGACTCGCGGCCCTGCAGGCACGCATCGCGCAACATGCACAATCGATCAGTCAATCCATGGTCGGCAATCGTGAGTCCGTGTTAGTCACAGGGCCCTCGAAGAAGGACCCGGGTGAACTTTCCGGACGCACAGAAAATAACCGCGTCGTGAACTTCCGCTCCGATCGTGCGGACTTGATCGGCCAATTTGTTGAATGCGAGATCCTCGAGGCATACCCGAATTCACTCCGTGGCCAACTGACCGATAGGGCTCCCTGGTAGTGGACGTACGTCAGTGCGTGTTAGAGCCGAATGATGCGCGTCGCCTTGCTGATCTGTGTGGACGCGAAGATGCTCACCTGCGATTGATCGAATCACGACTGCCGGTACAGATCCGCAATCGCGGGAATCAATTCGAGGTCGAGGGGCAGACCGACGCCACCCGCGCCTGTGTTCGATTACTGGATCAGCTGTATCGTGAGACACGAGACACCGAGCTGTCCGATGATCTGGTCCATTTAGCCCTCCAAGAAGCATCTGCGTATGCCCTTGATGACCATCGTGAGATGCTCATCGACACCCCTAAACTGAAAATTAAGCCACGTGGCGCGAACCAGAAAGGCTACATCGAGGCCGTGCAAGCCCATGATGTGAATTTTGGTATTGGACCTGCAGGTACGGGCAAGACGTGGTTGGCTGTGGCCTGCGCGGTCGACGCACTGCGTCGCGACCGGGTCGAGCGCATTGTGCTGGTCCGACCTGCCGTCGAGGCCGGTGAGCGACTCGGTTTTCTACCCGGTGATTTGGCACAAAAGATCGATCCGTATCTGCGCCCGCTGTATGACGCGCTCTACGAAATGTTGGGCTTTGACAAGGTGAGCAAACTCATCGAGCGGCAGATCATCGAAATTGCGCCGCTCGCATACATGCGCGGTCGCACCCTGAATCACAGCTTTATCATTTTAGACGAGTCGCAAAATACCACCCGGGAACAGATGAAAATGTTTCTTACGCGCTTGGGATTTGGCTCGACCGCTGTGATTACAGGTGATCCGACCCAGATCGATCTACCACGAAAAAGCGACTCAGGGCTCACCCATGCGGTGGGCGTGCTGAAATCGGTTCCTGGTATTTCAATGACCCACTTCACATACAAAGATGTGGTCAGACATCCCCTGGTTGGCCGCATCGTGGACGCCTATGAAAGGGCCCAGGATGGCGATTGACTTCGATGACGCCACCGGTCAATGCAGCCTGACAGCAATCACTGTCACACACTGGATTCAGTGCACGCTTGAAGAAGCGCTCCATCCGACAGATGTCGAGCTGGCCGTGCGCATCGTGGATGCCGATGAAGGCCGCCAATTAAATGCGCAGTATCGTGACAAAGATTACGCCACCAACGTGCTGTCATTTCCTGCGGAAATCGACCTGCCCGAGGGTCCGATCATTTTGGGTGATCTGGTCCTGTGCTGGCCTGTTGTGATCAGCGAAGCAGCCGAGCAGAAGAAGACGGTCGAACAGCACAGCGCGCATCTCATTGTCCATGGCACGCTGCATCTGCTGGGCCGTGATCACCTGCATGACGAAGAGGCTGAGGTGATGGAACGCGAAGAGATCGGCATTCTGCAAAAACTCGGCTATTCTAATCCGTATCTTAGCGAGGAAGACGACCTTACATGAACGACGGACGAAGTCCCGAGAACCAGGATTCAAGATCCTGGTTCGATCGTTTAGCCGGAGTAATCTCTGGAGAAGCTGGTACCAAAAGTGAGCTCATTGACGAGCTCCGCGATGCCAAAGAGCGTGGGTTGTTCAATCAAGAAACCCTCGCCATTCTCGAGGGCGCTTTGTCCGTCTCTGAAATGCAGGTGCGTGAGGTCATGATTCCGCGCACCCAAATGGTGGCAATCCGGGTTGACGAGCGTCCGGATGAATTCCTCCCTCGTGTGATCGAATCCGCACACTCGCGCTTCCCGGTTCTCGGGGAGCAACCCGGTGAAGTGCTTGGAATCGTGCTCGCCAAAGACCTCCTACCCTTCCTCATCAGTCAGGACCTTGAGCGCTTTGCGATCAAAGAAGTCGCACGCCCTGTCCGTCGAGTCCCTGAGAGTAAGCGCTTGGATCAGCTGCTGAAGGAATTCCGTGACAATCGTGCACACATGGCGGTCGTGATTGATGAGTATGGCGACATTGCAGGCCTTGTAACCATCGAGGATGTACTAGAGCAAATCGTTGGCGAGATTGAAGACGAACATGATCACGATGAAGATCTGAGCATCCGACACCAAGCCAATGGCGCCAGTCTGGTCAAAGCCATCACGGAAATCGAGGATTTCAACACCGAATTCGGCACCACATTCTCCGATACCGAGTTCGACACCATTGGCGGCTTGGTCACCCATGCGTTTGGGCATCTACCGACCCGTGGTGAAAAGACCGTGTTTGGTGGCTTTGAATTCGCGGTCCTCAATGCAGACAATCGCCGAATCCGATTGCTCGAGGTCCGACGCCATGGATCAACCGATCTTTAGACTGGCCTGTGCGCTGATTGCCGGCGCCTCGGCGACCCTGGCATTCGCACCCTTTGGCTGGTGGTGGATGGCACCCTTCAGCCTGATGTGCTGGATGATCCTCAGTATCCGCTGGCCTGGCTTTGCCATCGGGTACGTTTTCGGGTTTGGTTTCTTTGTCACTGGGGTGTCCTGGGTCTCGGTCAGTATGATCGAACATGGCGGTGCCTCCTTTGGCCTCGCCGGCCTGATGACCGGCTTTTTTGCCGCCGGGTTGGCTGTCTTTCCAGGCCTCGCCTCTTGGGGGTACTCCCTCTGGTCTCGGCGATGGCCGACCGCTTTTGGGCAAGGCGTTCTGTTAAGCGCAACCTGGGTCACCATGGAGGCACTTCGCAGCTGGATTCTGACCGGATTCCCATGGCTTCTGATGGGCTACAGCACGCTCGACAGTCCATTTGAGGGCTATCTATCTTGGCTTGGTGCTCTGGGCGGGTCGCTGATGCTTGCACTCGTCGCAGCCGCAGTGGTCGCCACCCTACGCGAGCGCCGTTGGCATTTACTCGCGATTCCTGCGGTGATCCTTGCTGCAGGCATACTCGCCCAATCACAGTACACGCCCAAGCTACTCGATCAGACTGTGCGCGTGGCACTGTGGCAACCCATGATTGTGCAGGCGGAAAAATGGAAACCTGAGTACCAAGACGGGATCGTCGCAAACCATATCCGCAATGGGCTTCCATCGGATGCCGATGTGATCCTATGGCCTGAGACCGCCTTACCAATGACCGATCAGCGCGCCCTCAGAATCTTGCCCGATCTCGATGCACTTTTGGTCCGTGATGAACAGACACTCATCACTGGCGTGCTTGGGCAGGATGATGGGCGATACACCAATCGGCTGATGACCTTTGGTCAGGGCAGTGGCACCTACGACAAATCCCGCTTGGTTCCGTTCGGTGAATACGTCCCGCTTGAATCTTTGTTACGAGGTCTCATCGCCTTTTTTGACCTCCCCATGTCGGCCATTGTTCCAGGCACTCGGCAGGAGCTGTTACGCCATGACGCGGTGATCATGGCGCCATTGATCTGTTATGAAATCGCCTACAGCGGCCTCGCACGTCAACGGGCTGACGAGGCAAACGTCATACTCACCGTCTCCAATGACACCTGGTTTGGCGACTCAATCGGTCCAGATCAACATCTTGAAATCGCTCGGATCCGTGCACGTGAGCTTGGCAAACCAGTGATTCGTGCAACCAATGACGGCTGGACCGCGGTGATCAATGCGCGCGGACAGATTCAGGATGCTCTGCCACGCTTTGAGGCCGGCGTCTTATTTTCTGACGTCACCCCAGCAACGACTCGCACAGCCTATGCGGCTGCGGGGGAGGCCCCACTGATTCTGATCTTGGTTATTCTGCTCACACTGACCCGACGTAACGACGCCAAGCGTCCGCATTAACTGGCTTTTTTCCAGATAAGCCCTTACCCCCAGGGTATCGAACCGTTATCCTTGCTTCTTTTATTTTGCAGGAACGCCACGAGTTCATGGAGCGCGAATATCAACCTCTGGCCATCGAGCCAGCGATTCAACAGCAATGGGCCGAGCAGCACGTGTTCGCCACGTCAGATGACCCATCCAAGCCCAAATTTTATTGCTTGTGTATGTTCCCCTATCCGTCCGGCAAACTGCACATGGGGCATGTGCGGAATTACACCATCGGAGATGTGATCAGCCGATACATGACCATGCAAGGTTACAACGTCCTGCAACCCATGGGCTGGGATGCGTTTGGCATGCCCGCTGAGAATGCGGCCATCAAACATCAGTTGCCGCCAGCGGCCTGGACCTATGACAACATCGACCACATGCGCAGCCAATTGCAACGGCTCGGGTTTGGCTATGACTGGTCGCGCGAACTGGCCACCTGCACGCCGGAATACTATCGCTGGGAGCAGTGGCTCTTTACCCGCATGGTGGAAAAGGGCTTGGCTTATCGCAAAAAGGCGCGTGTGAACTGGGATCCGGTCGATCAAACCGTCCTTGCAAACGAGCAGGTCATTGATGGGCGTGGTTGGCGCTCAGGCGCCTTGGTCGAACAGCGCGAGATTGAACAATGGTTTATTCGGATCACCGATTATGCCGATGCACTACTTGATGACCTCGACACCGTTGACTGGCCTGAGCAGGTCAAAACCATGCAACGCAACTGGATTGGCAAAAGCCAAGGTGTTGAATTCAGTTTTGAACGCGTGGGGCATATAGACCGACTTGAGGTGTATACCACGCGACCAGACACGATCATGGGGATCACCTATGTGGCGGTCGCAGCCCAACATCCGATCGCCCAAGCGGCTGCGCAACGCTCAGAAGAGATTGCCTCTTTTATCGAGGCCTGCAGCCACATGTCCGTCGCCGAAGCAGATCTTGCGCAGGCGCCGAAGCAAGGGATCGATACGGGCGAGAAAGTGATCCACCCCCTGACAGGGGAAGAGCTTCCCGTGTGGATCGCCAACTTTGTCTTGATGGATTACGGCTCTGGCGCTGTCATGGCGGTCCCCGCTCATGATCAGCGTGATTGGGAATTCGCTCGTCAATATGGATTGCCCGTGCGTGCGGTTATTGCGCCAGAAGGTGATGACCCAAGCTATGACTTGAGTCAGCAGGCCTGGTGTGAAAAGACCGGCCGCACCATCAACTCGGGCGCCTTTGATGGGCTTCGCTTCGCAGAGGCTTTTCAGGCGGTCGCGAGTGCGTTGGAAGATGCCGGAATTGGCCGGGTGACCACCAACTATCGACTCCGAGATTGGGGCGTGGGCCGACAGCGTTATTGGGGTTGTCCCATTCCCATATTGCATACGGATGAAGGGATCAAAACTGTTCGCGATGAAGACTTGCCTGTCGTACTCCCTGAAGATGTGGTGGTCGACGGATCTGGCAGCCCACTTGCGAAGCGCGAGGATTTCATCAACACCATCGATCCAGAGACCGGTCGACCCGCGCGACGGGAAACCGATACCTTCGATACCTTTATGGAATCAAGCTGGTACTACGCGCGATTTGCCAGTGCGTTTTCTCAGGATGCAATGCTCGATTCGCATGCCAACCACTGGTTGCCTGTCGACTTGTATATTGGCGGAATTGAGCACGCAATCCTGCACCTGTTGTACGCGCGCTTCTTCCACAAGGTATTGCGGGATCTGGGATTACTCACATCCGATGAGCCGTTCAAAAAACTGCTAACCCAGGGCATGGTGCTCAAAGATGGCTCAAAGATGTCAAAGTCAAAGGGCAATACCGTCGACCCGCAGGCATTGATCGACCAGTATGGCGCAGATACTGTGCGTCTCTTCACAATGTTTGCTGCACCGCCTGAGCAATCACTGGAGTGGTCCGACGAAGGGGTCGCTGGCGCACACCGATTCTTGAAGCGAGTGCATCACCTAGTAAGCCACTATGGCGACTATCGCGCCCGTCGAACTGTGGAACTCGATTCCCTGTCAGAACCGGCACGTGATCTCTTCCGTAAGGTGCATGAAACCATCGGCAAGGTCTCAGACGACATCGGCCGACGCTATCACTTTAATACCGCGATCGCTTCGGTGATGGAGCTGACCAACCAGACGATGAAATTCGAAGCCGTCAGCGAGCACGATCATGCTGTACTTAGTGAAGCGATCGATGCGATTGTCATCCTGATGTCACCAATTACGCCACACCTCTGCGAGCACCTGTGGCAACAACTAGGACACGACTCATCACTCACCGCTGTGCAATGGCCGACGGTTCGAGAAGATGCACTCAGTCGCAACAGTCTCACCCTCGTTGTGCAGGTGAATGGAAAACTGCGGGCGCGCATTGACGTACCTGCAGACGCCGATCAGGATGTGATCTTAGACATGGCGCGCTCTGAGCCGCAGGTTGCCAAATTTTTAGAGGGCATGGTTGAGAAAAAAGCCATTGTCGTTCCGAACAAACTAGTGAACTTGGTGGTAACTCCCGCATGATTTCTCGTCGACTCGTACTTTTAGGCATCGGTGCAACCGTTCTCACTGGGTGCGGTTTTCGTCTGCGTGGCACCGGACCCCAAATCGGAGAGTTGCCACCGAAACTACGCATTGTGACCGCAGATCCCTTTTCACCTTTGATTCGAACAATCATCCGCCAACTCGAAGACCAAGGGACAGAGATTGTGGATCGTGACACCAGCGTCCCAACATTGACGCTGACTCTCCCGCG
>CAZVNX010000003.1:14245-91112 GCA_964628665.1 uncultured Pseudomonadales bacterium
CAGAGATTGTGGATCGTGACACCAGCGTCCCAACATTGACGCTGACTCTCCCGCGCTTGGAAGATCGTGTCCTCGGTCCGGTGACCGGTGGTGATCAGACGGAACTCGCTCTGACCATGACCTACAAAATGGATGCGCCCAATATGACGCAACTGATTCCAGAAACACCGGTCAAAGCCAGCTTGATCTATGTGGACTCAGGCGCCGACACCTCTGCGGAGGACAGCCGGGTTGCCCAATTGCGTCGCGGTCTTGAGACCGATCTATTGGGGCAAGTGGTCTCCTCGATTCGGGTCCGCTACGCCCAAGCGCTCAAACTCTCGAGTCCGAAGGCCCCATAACCGATGGCCATCAAAGCCAATGATTTTGATGGCCATCAATGGAGCCAAGCACTCTGGCCTGTCACGGCACTGATCGGTGACGAGGCTTTTTTCATTACCCGACTCGGCGATCTGTGGCGCAAATTCGGTCGTGCCCAGGGATTTAGTGAACGAGTTGTCATTGATCAGAGTGAAGCCGATCCTGCGGCGCGACTCCGCGACGAACGCGAAGCCCTGTCTCTATTTTCGGACCAGGGGTTGGTCGAGCTGCGTCTAAACAAAACAGTGCTCGACGCGCAGTTGCGAACCGCAATCGACGCATGGATCCAACAGACCCCAGACGACAAACGGCTCCTCATTCTCGGTCCAGCCCTTGGTAAGGCTGAGACCAATCAGGACTGGGTCAAGCAACTCAACCAACGCCAGGCTTGGATTGATGCCGTCACTGTGGGTTCGGCACAATTCGGACGCTGGCTTGACGGTGAGTTAGCGCGACAACAGATTGAGTTAGCACCGGATGCGAAGACCGCAGTAATCAGCCACACAGAGGGCAATTTGCTGGCAGCCGGGCAAGTGCTTGAGCGTCTTAAATTGGTGCAACCGGATCTCTTAAGTGGTTCAACACTTGGACTCGATGCCGTGATGGAGGCGCTCACACAAAGCGCACGGTACACCGTGTATGACCTGGTTGATCATGCGCTACGCGCCGATGTACTTGGCCTCAATCGGATCGCGGATCTCCTAAAAGCCGAGGGCATCGATGCAATGAGTGCGCTGTGGGCGACCTCACGCGAGGTCGACCTGCTGTTACAAATTCGTCACCGGATCGATCAAGGTGAGTCCACCAATCAAGCGATTTCGGCTTTGCGCGTCTGGCGCTCACGAGAGGGATTGGTTCGTGCCGCGGTCAACAGGCTGAGTCTGATTCAACTCCGGCGACTGCTGAGTCTCTGTCATGAGACAGATCGCTCCATCAAAGGTGCCAGCGCAGAGCCTGCGTGGTTGATGCTAAAAGACGTGTTGCTGGGATTAGCTGGGCATGCGATGACGCGTTAGAGCCGGGCGATTAAGTGGCCTTCCACCTGCGCGGCCAGTGTCAGACCGAGGGCCTCTGAATCGATCTTCTGTGCGCTGTGATCCGAGACCTGTGTGACCTCTAGACCACTGTAGCCACAGGGATTGATCCGCGCAAAGGGCGCGAGATCCATGGCGACATTGAGAGCCACCCCATGAAACGAGACGCCGTGCCGAATCCGTAGGCCCAGACTGGCAATCTTCGCATCACCCACATACACACCAGGCGCATCCGGACGCGCGGCACTCTCAATCCCGAGCGATTGGAGACAGTCCACAACCGAGGACTCCAAAAGGCTCACCAGTTCACGCACGTTAAGCGCAAATGCTTTTAGAGGGATCAGGGTATAGAGCACCACTTGGCCGGGCCCATGATAGGTCACCTGCCCACCACGATCCGATTGCACCACCGGGATGTTCCCGGGGTCTAACACATGCTCAGGACGACCCGCTTGGCCTTGGGTAAATACGGGATCATGTTCCACCAACCACAATTCCGCGAGCTCACCACCTTTCAGTGCATTGACGCGCTCGGCCATCGCCGCGTGCACCTCGCGATACGGTCTGCGTCCAAGCGTGTGTAATTGAACCTGCGGCATTACAGCACCATGTGAACGCAGCCTGTGGCTTTGAGTTCCTCATGCAGTTGCGTGAGTTGCGCTTCGCTGTGTGCAACCACACAAAAGCGAAAACTTTGATAGGTCCCATTCCGACTGGCGGTCACACGCAGTGTGCTTGGATCGTACTCAGGACAATGACGACGCACGATGTCTTCGAGGATCGCTGTGAAGCCGTCGGTGGTGTTGGCCACCACAGACACCGGATACCCATGGCAGGGAAATTCAATTTTTGGCGCGACGGGTTCTGTCATGATCACTGATGCTCATGTAAAAGCGCATCGTAGGCTGTTGCCAACTGCGAAAAATCAGTTTGGGGAGCATCCGCTCGCAGCGTGCCGCCAGGATCAATCGAGGCAATTGGCATCAATCCACGGGTCGAGCTCGAGACGAACAAACTGTCTGCGGCAGCCAACTCGCCAACAGCCAAAGGCCGCTCTTGCACATCAAGCCCCTGCGCCTCGGCCAACTCCAACACCAAATGTCGGGTGATGCCTGGCAAAATCGCGTTACTTAACGGGGGTGTCGACAACACACCGTCCTTTAGGAAAAAGACATTTGAGGTCGATGCTTCTGTGACCCAACCATCAAGATGCAAGATCACCTCAGCGGCACCCGCTGCTCGCGCTTCTTGCATCAACAGCACGTTTGCCAACAACGACACAGATTTGATCGCATTACGACGCCAACGGATATCTTCGCGGACAATGGCGGCCGCAGGCTCCATCCGCTTTGCCGTAAATGGCGAGATGCTCAAAAAAACGGTTGGCTGGATATTCGTCGGAAACGCATGATCGCGCACCGGTGCTGCCCCACGGGTCACTTGCACATACAGCTTGGCATCTTTTAATCCCGAAGCCGCTTGAAGTGCATCCAGATCAGCGAAGATCGCCGCAATGTCGACGTCCAACTGGATCATCGCCAGACTCTGCGCCAACCGTTTTTCATGCAATGACCGCGCTCGCACTTGGCCATCCACACAGGCCAGCACCTCATAGACACCATCGCCAAAAAGGAATCCGCGGTCCATCGGCGAGATGTGCGCATCAGCAAGCGGCATGATCTCACCATTGAGCGCACACAGGGTCATGCAAATAATCTCAGCACAAAATCAAGCAACCGCTTGAAGAACCCACCCTCAGGTACATCCGTTGCAACAGCCACGGGTGACTCAGCGAGCACACGATCACCGAGCATAATCTTCACTGTGCCGACAACATCCCCAGCGGCCAAGGGTGCCTCCAGTGTCTCAGGCGCATCTAAGGTCGCCTGAATCGCACTTTCACGACCCAAAGGCAAGGTCACATACAGCGCATTCACGGTCGCCAATTCCACGGTTTCGGCCTCACCAAACCACACCTTGCGCACACTCTCTGGCAAGACCTCGTTGGCGGCAAAGACCGTTTTTCCACTGAAATAACGGAACCCATACTGCATTAACTTGGTGGTTTCCTGCTCGCGGGCTTTCTCACTGTCGGTACCCATAACAACCGAAATCAAACGGAAATCATCACGCATGGCGCTGGCCACTAAACAATATCCAGCCTCTTCCGTATGGCCTGTTTTCAGACCATCGACACTCGGATCACGGAACAACAAGGTATTCCGGTTCGCTTGTTTGATCCCGTTGAAGGTAAAGCTTTTTTCCGCGTAAATCGGATAGGTCTCCGGAAAATCTTCGATGGTTCGTGCAGCCAACACGGCCAAATCACGTGCCGTACTGTAATGGCCTTCCGCAGGGAGACCGGTTGCATTGAGGAACTGTGAGTTCGCCATACCCAGACTGACGGCCGTTTGATTCATCACATCGGCAAACACGTCCTCTGATCCGGCAATGTATTCTGCGATTGCAACGCTCGCATCATTACCCGACTGAATGATGATGCCGCGGAGTAGATCCTCAAACCGAACCTCAGTTCCTTCACGGACAAAGGTGCGCGAGCCACCGGTTTTCCATGCTTTTACGCTAATTGGCACCATGTCATCGAAGCTTGCTCGGCCTTCGGCCAACTCACGCTCAGCGATGTACGCCGTCATCATCTTTGTTAAGGACGCCGGTGGAAGCCGTTCGTCCGCATTGTGCTCAACCAGCACTTCACCATTGCGTGCGTCGATCAACAAATACCCAGTGGAAGCGAGTTTTGGCGCGCCTGGAATCGGTGGTCCATTTCCTAGGGCCTCGGTCAGCGGCACATTCGCCTGCGCGAGCGCACTCGATATCCATAACAACGCAATCCACACTATCCGCACACAAGACTCCTTGATTTACTTTTGCTCTGAACGGGCCACTAACCGCTGCGGCGACCAACCCAATCCAATTAGTTGATTCATGACCGATTGAATGACGGACTCATCGGTCTGCGGCAGCACCTGCACGCGATACAGTCCTGTTCCAGTCGCTTCAACACGCACACTCGCATCGGATACGGCAATTGTGCGCGCCAAGTCATCGGCAATTTTTTGTGCCTGCACATCGCTGGACACAGCAGTGACTTGCAATACGGCCTGCACAGGCTTCACAAGCGGATTGGCAACGATCCCCGGTGCATCACTTGGGATTTCCAAAACCTCATACCGAATCGCGGTGGTCCCGCGGTCATCAAAACCTAGTCGCTTCGCTGCGGCCCAAGACAAATCCAATACTCGGTCCGGCTTAAATGGCCCCCGATCATTGACGCGGACGACCAGCGACTGATTGTTTTCCAAGTTTGTGACACGAACCCAAGCAGGAATCGGCATGGTCTTATGCGCGGCGGTGAAGGTAAACATGTCAAAGGGCTCGCCCGAAGATGTCAGCCGACCATGAAATTTCCGCCCATACCAACTGGCGACTCCCGTTTCAGAAAAGCCCTCCTCGACAGGAGTCACGCGATACGTAATGCCGTCCACGGCATATTCTGGCGGGTTGCCATATTTTGCCAATGGCTCATCACGCGGTTCAGGCTCAGGCAACGCGAAGACATCAACCGATGCCAACAATGGCGGGCCATCAGGCGCTTCGGCGACGGGCGTCTCAGCGGGCTCTGCCGGTGCGCGAAAGTCACCAACCCACTCGTTGATCGAGGTGCATCCAGACAGTACCAGACACCCAAGTAGTCCCCACAGTCGCATTTACAGTTCCAAATCCTTTGCAATGTCCGCCGCCAACTGCGTGACCGCCATGGCATATAAAGGACTTCGATTGTAACGCGTTATGGCATAAAAGTTTTCAGTCACGGCCCAGTACTCAGCCCCATTGGCTCCCTCCAACCCGAGCACATCGAGCTGCAAGCTTGCCCATTCCGTTGGGATGCCAGTGACACCGGCGAGTGCCAGCTCGCGACCAGAGTGCTCCACCTTGATCGGGGCTTCCATTTTGTCGACATACCCTGAAGCGGCGCCCACGGGCGTCGCAATCCCATAATCAGGATTCCAACCATGACGAGCCAAATAATTCGCTACAGAGCCGATTGCATCGATCGGATTGTTGATCAGATCGCGACGTCCATCCGCGTCAAAGTCGATCGCATAGGCGAGATAACTCGATGGAATGAACTGCCCAAAGCCCATCGCTCCAGCGTACGATCCTTTGAGCTCCAGGGGATTTAAACCCTCTGCTTTGCCCAACAAAAATAGCGACTCAAGTTCGCCAAGGAAAAAGGCCGCACGACGCGGATAATCAAGCCCCAGTGTGGCCAACGCATCGATCGCTCGAAAACTGCCTTTATTGCGTCCGTAGTAAGTCTCCACACCAATGATGGCGAGGATCACCTCGACTGGGACACCAAGACTCTCCTCAGCACGATGGAGCGCATCGCGGTGTTCGCGATAAAAAGCCCCCGCTGCTTGAACTCGCGCCGGCTTCAAAAAGATCGGACGGTAGTCACGCCATGCCTTGCGCTCGGCTGGCCGATTCATGGCATCAATGACTGAATCCAAACGCTTTGCGTCCTGCATGGATGCCAGAATTTCGGCGCGATCAAGGCCTTGGGCTACCAATCGGTCGGCCATCGCTTGGACCTCTGGACGATTGGCATAATTCGCGGATGCAGCTCCTGTGGCCATGCAAAATACTGCGCCCAGTAACACGCGTACATACGGATTGGTCATGAAGAGTCTCCCGATAACACTCGATTCGTTCGTTGCATGGCCATGATCAGACCAAAGCCAATCAGTAAGGATACCACCGAGGTTCCACCATAACTGATCAGCGGCAATGGCACACCCACCACAGGTAACACGCCGCTGACCATACCTAAATTGACAAACACATAGACAAAAAAGGTCAGGGTAATCGACCCACACAGGAGCCGACCAAAATGACTTTCTGCGCGAGATGTCAGCAACAAACAACGTCCCAAAATCAAACCATACATTAGCAGCAGCAAACAAATACCTAAGAAGCCCAGCTCCTCACCGATCACCGCAACGATAAAGTCGGTGTGTGATTCCGGTAAGAACTTCAACTGCGCCTGCGTACCCTCCGCATAGCCTTTGCCGAGTAAGCCGCCTGAGCCAAGAGCAGTCATCGCCTGGATCGTGTTCCAGCCAGCACCAAGCGGGTCGCTTTGCGGGTCTAGCAGTGTCAGCACCCGCGCCTTTTGATAGTCACGCATCACGCTCCACAAAATCGGCAAAGCGGCCAAGCCTGCCGCCGACAACAAGCCGAGGATTCGCCAGGATAAGCCAGCCAAAAAAATCACGAAGAAGCCGGAACCGGCAATGATGATACTGGTTCCCAAATCGGGTTGCTTTGCGATCAGTCCCACAGGGATTACGAGCATCACTGCAGCGATCAGCAAATGACTGTGTTGAGGTGGCAACGGATGCCGCGTGAGCCACCAAGCCACCATCGCCGGCAACGCCAGTTTCATTAGCTCAGACGGCTGAAAACGCGGCAGTCCCGGTAGGTCCAACCAGCGTTGCGCACCCTTGGCCCCAACACCAAACAACAAGACCGCTACCAACAGCAACAAGGCGAAAACAAACACCAATGGCGTCAGTTGCATGATCACCTCGCGACGGATCTGCGACAACAGCGCCATCAAGCAAAAGCCTGCAATTAGGTGTGCTGCCTGACGGATCACCATGTATTCGCTCTGTCCTGAGGCCGAATACAGCACCACCAGTCCGAAAACACTCGTGACGAACAGCATCAGTGTCAGGAATGGATCCAATCCGTAGCGTTGCGCAAACCGTTTCGGTCGAAACGATTCAAATTGCCCTGTCTCAGCCGCCGTCAGCATAAGTCCTCGCAATTACCCGCGCATTGACCTCTTCAACGAAACGCATATCGGGCGGGAGACTCCCTTCGCTTCGGGCCAGTAACCAATAATCAAATATTTGTCGCGCAATGGGACCGCCGGTACTGCCGCCAGACCCTCCGTTCTCAACGATCAAGGCCACCACAATACTGGGTGAATCAGCCGGTGCAAATCCAACAAACAAAGCGTGATCCCTGAATCGTTCATCAATGGCATCGGCGTCGTACTCTTCATCCTGAGCGATCGCAATGACCTGCGCGGTGCCTGTCTTGCCCGCGATCCGGTAGGGTGCATTTCGCCCAGATGCGCGCGCAGTACCAGTCTCGCCGTGCATCACCAACTCCATGGCGTCGATCATCCGCTCCCAATCGCTTTCTGTACCCAAGCCGGTAGAGCGGCCCTCTTCTAAGTCGGGACGCACCGCATAGTGTGGCTCGATGAACTCGCCACGACGCGCCATGGTGGCGGTCGCTGTGGCTAACTGCAAAGGTGTGGTCACCCAATACCCCTGACCGATCCCAGCAATCACCGTCTCACCTAGATACCAAGCCTCACGCCGCGCAGAACGCTTCCAATCACGACTCGGCAGGATCCCAGGAACATCACCAATCACATCGGCCCCCTGTCGTCTGCCAAATCCAAACTCCGCCATGCCCGCGGACATGTTGTCAATCCCAAGCCGCACAGCCATTTCGTAGAAGTAGGTGTCACAGGACTCGATCACCGCTTTGTCCATACCCACACGCCCGTGACCCCAACGCTTCCAGTCCCGGTACTTGTGCTCAATACCCGGCAATTGATAGAACCCACGGTCGTTGATCTGCGTCTGCCAGGTGACAGCGCCATGATGCAAACCGACCAAACCAAGCATCGGCTTGATTGTGGATCCCGGCGGGTACTGTCCCCGAAGTGCACGGTTAAACAACGGGGTATCGCGGTCTTGTTGCAGCGCTGTATAGCGTTGATTGGACACCCCACTGGTAAACACATTGGCATCAAAACTTGGCGCGCTCACGAGCGCCAACACTCCCCCTGTTTTGGGATCGAGAGCGACCACAGCACCACGCCGATCCCCGAGAATATCGTAGAGTTTGGCTTGCAGTCCGATGTCGAGATACACCGGAATATCGGTACCCGGCGCGGGGTCCTGACGATCCACCGTTCGCATGATCTGACCGCGCGCACTGGTCTCCACCCGTTCGATACCGACTTCACCAAGCAACGCCTCTTCATAGGCCTTTTCAACGCCTAGCTTGCCGATCATCTGTGTCCCGGCATACCGACGCTCGTCAATGTCTTGCAGCTCATCGAGAGACAGACGTCCCACATAGCCGAGTGTGTGTGCGGTTAACCCGCCAAAGGGGTAGTAGCGCCGCGGACTCGCCTGCAGTCGTAATTCGGGGAATAAAAATGCATCGACGGCAAGTCGCGCCGCTTCCTCGTCTGTCAACTCATCACGAATAACGACCGGCTCACGTGGTCTTCGGCGCGCTTTGAGACTGGCTTCAAAGGTCCGTACTTCATCGTCAGACAGCGGAATGCGGGATTGGATCTCGATGATCAGTGCTCGGAGATCGTCCGACTCTTCCGGAATCACGCTCAACTGCAATCGCGGGATATTTTCCGCAAGCACAACTCCGTTGCGATCAATGATCTGCCCACGCGCAGGAGGCACAGGCAGAGTTTGCAGTCGATTCGCCTCAGAGGCCGTCACAAAGCGTTCGTGCTCAATTAATTGCAACCAAAACAGTCGCATGATCAGCAACATCAATAAAAAAGCACCGCCAAGAGCTGCAATGACAACCCGCTGGCTGATTAACTGACGTTCCCGAATGCCGGTTCTGAGTTCCAACTCAACTCCTGTGGTAAGGATGGCCCTGACGGACCGAGTCCGCACGGTACAGTTGTTCTATCACAATTAAACGCGCCAGCGGATGCGGGAAAACCAAGGGCGAGAGACTCCACACACAGTCGGCCCGCTCACGTGTCGCAGCATCCCACCCATCTGCACCGCCTATAGCAAAGACAAGCGAACGGCCCGAGAGTTCCCAACGCGTGAGTGTTTCTGCCAAGCTTGCTGTCGAAAATTGCGAGCCCCGTTCATCCAACAAAATCAAAAAGTCGGTGGGTTTAAGCCGATCATGTAACCGCTTCGCATGCTCCGCTTGTGCTGCCTCTGCAGCCTTTTTTGAGGCTGGGAGTTCTTCAAGCACCAGCCGAAACTGATGCCGGAATCGTGGCAGGTAATCGGCACACCCTAACTGAACCCAATCTGGCATTTTTTGCCCGATGGCGATCAGCCTCACCTCACTCATCAGTGCGCGACGTCAGGCTCTCTGCCCCGACGTTCCCACAACCGTTCGAGATCATAAAACTCACGGATTGGCGGCTGCATTACGTGTAACACGACCGTATCGAAATCAACCAACACCCACTCGGCGGCATCTTCACCCTCGCTGCCAAGGGCGGCGATTCCATGTTTCGTTTTTAAATCCTGTGCGACGTGGTCGGCGAGCGATTTCACATGCCGGCTGGAGGTTCCACTGGCGATGACCAACCAATCGGTCACGGATGTTTGCCCGCGCACATCCACAATGCGGATATCGAGGGCTTTAAGGTCTTCCAAGGCATCGACGATCAAACGCGTCAGTTCAGTATCTTCAATCATTCAAGTTCCGGTACAGCCTATGTGTATGAATGTAGTCCGCGATCACATCGGGAACGGGCAGTTGCGTTGCGCCCAACTGCAGTTTCTCACGGACTGCGGTTGAGGACACCAAGACAACGGGAGTTTTTAAACGAAACACGTATCCGGACGGAGTGGTTTCCAATTGATGGGCATCATCGGTTTCCACCAATGCATCCATTACGCTTGGCAGATCGGCCGTCTCTCCAGCCCGATCGAGGACACACACGTGCGCTAAGCCAGCAATCACCTCAGGTCGATGCCAGCGACCGAGTCCGGCGGCCGCATCGGCTCCGAGAGCGAGTATGAGAGGCTCATGTGGGCCGATGTTTTGGCGAAACGCAGCCAAGGTATCGACCGAGTAGCTCGGGCCCGCACGCTCCATTTCAATGCAATTCACCTGCACCTGACTTTGTTCGCCAAAGACCCGCTGCAACATCTCAAGGCGATGCCTCGATGAGGCAACAGTTTGTCGATGTGGTGGCAATCGATTCGGAATGACATGCACAGCCGCGTCAGGAAACGCCGAGCTGAGCGCATCAATCATCGCAACGTGGCCGTTATGGACAGGATCAAAGGTGCCACCAAATAAGATCTGCACTAGGTGCGGACCTGCCCATCACCAAATACAACCCACTTTTGATTGGTCAATCCTTCCAGGCCAACAGGTCCCCGCGCGTGGATGCGATCCGTCGATATCCCAATCTCTGCACCCAGCCCGTACTCAAATCCATCTGCAAAACGTGTCGATGCATTGGCAATCACAGACGCTGAGTCCACCGCCCGCATAAACTGCCTAACCGCCGTATAACTCTCGGACAGAATGGCATCGGTATGGTGCGATCCGTATTGGTTAATGTGTGCGATGGCCTCATCCAGATCAGCCACGACCTTGATCGCGACAATCGGCCCTAAGTACTCTGTCGACCAGTCTGTTTCATCCGCAGGCACCGCGGAAGAAATCAGTCGACAGGTTGCAGCGCAGCCTCGGATCTCGACTTGGTGGGACGCCAAACAGGCGCCGATTTGCGGCAATAAGACCTCAGCCAATGCCTCATGAATTAGGAAACTTTCGGCCGCGTTACAGACCCCATAGCGATGTGTCTTGGCGTTCTCAAGGATCGGCAGCGCGCGCGACAGATCCGCATGCGCATCAACATACACATGACAGTTCCCATCTAAGTGCTTGATCACTGGCACCCGGGCGTCTTCTGCAATGCGTGCGATCAAGCCTTTCCCACCACGCGGAATGATGACATCGCACAGTGGTGTAGACCCACCGATCATGGCTCCGACGAAGTCCCGATCAGCAGTCGGCGCAACTTGGACAACAGCCGTCGGTAAGCCTGCAGCCACCAAGCCCTCACTGATGCAAGCAGCAATGGCCTGATTGGAATGAAAGGCCTCACTGCCACCACGCAAGATGCACGCGTTGCCTGATTTCAAACACAGTGCGGCCGCATCCATGGTCACATTCGGACGCGACTCGTAGATGATCCCGATCACGCCAAGTGGTTGACGCATCAAGCCCACCTCGATCCCCGAGGGGCGACGGCGCAACTGACTCACCTCACCAACGGGATCTGGCAAAGCAATAATTTGCCGCACGCCTTCAATCATCGCATCAATGCGCGATTCATTCAGCGATAACCGATCAAGCAACGCGGCATCGAGCCCTGAGACCCGGCCGTGCTCTAGGTCCACTTGGTTTGCAGACAACACGGTCTGGCGACCCGCATCCAACGCGTGGCAGATGGCCTCAAGCGCATGATTTTTGACCGCAGAAGAGGCGGTCGAGATGACGCCAAGGGCAGCCCTGGCTTGGCCATTAAATTCCTGATACGACATGCAAATCCCTCTAGATGGCAGCAGTATAACCGCCCGCCAGAAGCGATCCTAGGGACGTCGACCGCGCAATTGCAATCCGCTCACATCGGACTCGAGCTCGATCAAACGACGCAGGGGGTCTGATAATTCAAATAACTCTTGCTTGCGCTCATTCTCGATCGGCAGCAGCTCAGTCAACCGCGCACCAAGTTCGCTCGCATCGGTGTAGTCCACATCGGTGTACAGGCCACGGACAGCCGGGTGCATTTGCAAACTTTTCAATAGCTCGACCAAGCCCAAATGTGCCTCTGGCACCGCGATTGCGCGCTCTAAAGGCAACTCAGCCGAGTCCGCCAACCACAACCCATCTTCCTGCTGACGGGGGTGGAACAATTGCTGCTTCCGTTCGCCCACAGCCAAAATACCCAGAAGCCCGTTACTGAGCTGGTCAAAATCTCGAATCGACACCTCGCAACCCTGATCAGCAAAGCCTTCTGCGCGCACCATAGTGACGATGAAATTGCTGCCGTCACGCATGCATGCGCCAATCATATCGAGGTATCTCGCTTCGAAAATTTGCAGCGGCAAGCGACCTCCCGGAAACACCACGAGTGGCAATGGGAATAAGGGTTTGGTCACAACCGCCTCTTGCATTAATGGTTCGAACATCATGTTCCGAATACTTGGGTCAACGCCTGAAATATCAATGGTCTCGCAAGCGGGCAACCACCTGCGCCTGCAGCCCAGAAAACCCGCCATTCGACATAAAGACCAGCGCACCCTCGGCTGCATCCGCGATTGGCTCAGCCAGTGTTGTTGCATCTCGCACAACCTCACTACAGCCATCGCTCCGCTCGAGAATCCCGAGATCCCAACTCACGTCTGCTGGCACCACCCAGATGACCCGATCCGCTGAGGACGCAGCGTCGCACAGCGCCTGACCATGGACACCCTGTTTCATCGTGTTGGAGCCAAGCTCAATCACTGCAGTCAGGGTTTCATCCGGCGCCTCAGCGCGAATCGCAGCCAAGGTAAAGGCTATCGCGGTCGGATGATGGGCAAAATCATCCCAAACCCGCAACCGCTCCGATTCGAACAGCAGATTCAAGCGCCGCGCGACTCCCTCAAACCCGGCCAGTGCAGCAACGGCACGGTCCATGGGCACATTGACTGCATGCGCCATGGCGACGGCCAATTCCGCATTTTCAGCATTGTGTTGGCCACGCATCGACCACGCGACGCGCTGACCGGTTGCGCGATCTGAGATCCATTCGGAGTCCGCGTCGAACTGCACTGCAGTGTCGGCCCCGACTCGAACGAGTTGGGACCAGATGCCCCGCGCCAGCACTCGCTCAATCGACGCAACTCCGGCTCGCGCAACGACAAAACCATCACCTGGCACGCGTCGAATGGCGTGATGAAACTGCGTCTCAATGGCTGCCAAGTCGCTGAAAATGTCCGCATGATCAAATTCAAGATTGTTCAGCCCGAACACATCGGGGTGGTAATGCACAAATTTTGACCGCTTATCGAAAAATGCGGTGTCGTACTCATCCGCCTCGACAACAAACACGTCCCCTGAGCCCAACCGTGCTGACACTCCGAAATTCTTCGGCACACCACCGATCAAAAAACCAGGCGCCAGACCCTGTGCTTCAAGGATCCACGCCAACAGACTGCTGGTCGTGGTTTTTCCGTGGGTCCCTGATACGGCCAGAACCGTGCGATCACGGGTGAGCTGCCCCAACAGTTCAGGGCCGGAGACAAATGGGACTTTCTGATTCAACACCGCTTCGACCACGGGGTTACCTCTCGACATGGCGTTACCGATCACCACCAAGTCGGGGGCCTCGTCGAGCACCTTGGGATCATAGCCCTCGGTCAGCGTAATCCCGGCTTGCCGCAGTTGGTCCGACATGGGCGGATACACACGCTGATCCGACCCCGTCACCTCCCAGCCAGACTCGCGGCACAGTTGCGCCAATCCGCCCATAAAGGTGCCACAAATACCTAGAATATGAATTCTCACTAGAAACTCTCGTTTTGCTTCTGCACAATCACGCCATCGTACAAGGACTGTCCATGGCTGGTAAAAACGTATTCTACGCGCAATCGGGCGGCGTCACCTCCGTCATCAACGCGTCTGCACTTGGCGTCTTTGACGGCGTCGATGCCCATCCAGAAACCTTTGGCCAAATATTCGCTGGTAAGAACGGCATCATCGGCGCATTGACCGAGGAACTCATCGATGTCGGCAAACTCAGTCAACGCGAACGGCAAGGGCTGCTGCATACCCCAGCCGGCGCCTTTGGCAGCTGCCGATACAAGCTCAAAGACATTGACCAACAGCGCGCACAATACGAGCGTTTAATTGCCGTCTTCAAAGCACATGATATTGGCTATTTTTTCTACAATGGCGGCGGCGACAGCCAGGATACGGCGCACAAGGTCAGCCAACTGTCAGAAACTCTGGGCTACCCAATCACATGCATTGGCGTACCGAAGACAATCGACAACGATCTACCGCATACCGACTGTTGCCCAGGCTTTGGCTCGGTCGCCAAGTATGTGGCCACCTCAATTCGTGAAGCGGCGCTGGATGTGGAGTCCATGGCCGCATCGTCAACCAAAGTGTTCATTTTGGAAGTCATGGGACGTCACGCGGGCTGGATTGCAGGTGCCGCGGGTCTTGCACAGACCGATGGACACCCTGCTCCGCAGCTCATTTTGTTCCCCGAGCGCACCTTTGACCGTGCCGCAGTGATGGCAAAAATCGCCGAATCAGTTGCCGAACATGGATTTTGCGCACTTGTCGCCAGTGAGGGCATTCGGGATGCCTCCGGGCGCTTTGTTGCAGAAACCGGTGTGCGCGACGCCTTTGGTCATGCGCAACTCGGCGGAGTCGCCCAACGACTGGCTGAAATGGTCCGTGATGATCTGGGTCTGAAATATCACTATGCGATTGCGGATTATCTTCAGCGCTCTGCGCGCCATATCGCATCACAAACCGATGTCGATCAGGCCTATGCGCTCGGACGTCACGCGGCATTACTCGCACATCAGGGCGCCAATGCGGTGATGCCCACCATTGTCCGCACCAACGATGCCCCCTACACCTACGAATTAAGCCATGCGCCGCTATCAGAGGTCGCAAACGTTGAGCGACCCATGCCGGATGCATTCATCAGCGAGGATGGATTTTCCATCACTGAGGAAGCGCGTCGATACTTTGCACCATTAATTGCGGGTGAGGCCTTTCCACCATTTCACAATGGCTTACCGGACTATGTTCGGTTGCAATACCACTTGGTGAAACCCAAATTGCCACCGTTTACGGTGTAACCGACTTTTAACTGACTCAACGGAGACCCTATGAGTTTCAACGACATCCCCGCGGGAAAGGACATCCCGAACGACATCTATGTCGCCATTGAAATCCCAGCCAACTCGACACCGATCAAATATGAGATTGAGAAAGAGTACGACGCGCTGTTTGTCGATCGCTTCATGGCCACACCGATGTTCTACCCAGCGAACTACGGCTACGTGCCAAATACCTTGGCCGATGACGGCGACGCGCTCGATGTCCTCGTCGTGACACCCTACCCGGTGCAGCCTGGTTCGATCATCCGTTGTCGTCCAATTGGTATTTTGGATATGAGCGATGAAGCCGGTCGGGACTCGAAAGTACTCGCGGTGCCTCACGACAAGCTGACAACGCTCTACAAAGAGGTGAAGGAACCCCAGGATCTCGGAAGCCTGTTGTTGGATCAAATTGCGCATTTCTTTGAGAACTACAAAGATCTCGAAGCGGGCAAGTGGGTCAAAGTTGACGGCTGGCGCGGATCCGATGCCGCCCGCGATGCCGTCATCGCGGCAGTTGAAGCGGCTAAGAAGTAATTTAGCCCTGAGACAAGAGAGCACGCAGATCCGACAGGGCTGCGTGCGCTCTCGAAATGTAACTGGCCATCACCAGCGAGTGATTGGCGAACAACCCAAACCCAGATCCATTGAGCACCATGGGCGACCACAGTGTTTGCTGTGTGGCCTCCAATTCCCGAATCACCTGCCGAAGCGATACGCGCGCATTCTTATTTTCCAGCACCGAAGCAAAATCGTGCTCCACAGCCTTTAAGAAATGCAACAGCGCCCAGGCGGAGCCGCGCGCTTCAAAAAACACATCATCGATCTCGAGCCAGGGGGTTTTTACCTGCCGCTCCGCCAAATCGAATGTCGATTGGCTTGCCGCAGGGTCTCCAGCCAAATCTGTATTAAAGCGGGTCTGCCCAACGCTTGCAGACAAACGCTGACTCAATGAGCCCAGACGGGTTTCGACATCTGAGAGGTAATTCCGCAGGTTGTCAGCTCGCGCGTAAAATTGTGCATTGTCACCCTGAGTGGCCAGTCGGTTCTGATAACGGCGTGATGCAACCAAGGCTTTCTTGTAACTCGACTCGGCAGACGGAAACCATTTCTGGCTGTCGTAATTCAAAGCCGGCTCGGCAATCACTAAATCGGCGTCTTCAGTCGACTGTGACTGACTACGCGACAGATCTTTACGCAAGGCACGAGCCAAATCGCGGGCTTGCACCAAGGCACCGAATTCCCAATTTGGCATGTTATCGAGCCACAGCCCCGGAGGCGTGATGTCATTGGAGAGATAGCCACCGGGCTTTGTCAGCAGCGTCTCGGTCACATGAATCAATGCACCGACGGTGGCATTACCAACTGTCGGAGCAGCCACCTCTGGCTGGGTCTTCAGTAAAATTGCCTCAACCGAACTCTGCTCTGGCGGCTGGCTCCAGTGAATCCCGAGTAGTAATGCCCCAACCAAATACAACGACAGCGCACCGGCGATTGCTGCGGTCCAGGTGGAGCGACCGGTCCACTGTCCCAATCGATTTTTCAAGGATTCAAGCATGAGTCTTCCGTTTCATTTGGTGTTTTTGCGAGTATGCTTGTGCAATATGACAACCGGAGAGAAACAGTGCAACGCGGCGCGTTTATTTTTGTTGTGTTAGCCAGCATGGTGTTGCCACAGACGAGTCTGAGCCAAGGGTCGTTCGGATCGGCTTTTGAGGCCCCGAGCGTGTTGCCGGTTGAACAGGCATTCCAAATCAGTCGACTGTCGCCCGAGGTGATTGAGATTCGCATTGCTGAAGGCGTCTATCTTTACGATGAACGCACGCGTGTCGAATCCACCGACGGTATCGAGATTCAAACAAGCCGTCCTGAGGCCAGCGTCTATGCCGATCCGATCTTTGGACCGACGCCGATCCATCGGGGTGTGGTTGAACTGACGCTGGGCTCCCCTGAGGATACAGTCCGCCTTCACTATCAGGGATGCGCTGACATTGGTTTTTGTTACCCGCCCGTGCAGACAGAACTGTCTTTTTCGCGTTAATTCGCGCAAAATAACGACACTTTTGTGATTTTTAGGGCGCGGCATGGCAGAAGTTCTTGTTCTCAACGGACCTAATCTCAACTTGTTAGGTCGGCGCGAGCCACACATTTACGGCGCCACAACCCTACCGGAGCTTGAACAATCACTGGTCGCAAAAGCTCCAGATGATATGTCGCTGACATTTTTTCAAACAAATCATGAAGGCGAGATGATTGAGCGAATTCAGCAACTGCTCGATCAACCTGTGTCTGGGATCGTCATCAATCCTGCCGCATGGACCCATACCAGCGTTGCGATTCGTGATGCGCTAGCAGCCACGCGAATTCCGTTTGTCGAAATTCACATCTCCAACGTGCACACGCGCGAACCTTTTCGACACACCTCGTATTTTTCAGACCTCGCACTCGCGGTGATTGCCGGGTGCGGTTTGCAGGGATATGAATTTGCCCTGACCACACTACATCAACATTTGAAGGACCAATAATCGATGGATATCCGCAAGATCAAAAAGCTGATCGAACTCCTGCACGACACTGATGTCGCCGAAATCGAAATCTCTGAAGGTGAAGAAAGTGTGCGCATTACGCGCGCAGGCGGCAACCAGGTCTTCGTTCAAAGTCCACAAATGCCCGTCAGCCAACCCATGATGGCTGCACCCACACAGGCAGCCCCTGCGGCCGCAGCAACAACCGCGCCATCAGAGCCCGCAGGACATCAGGTGAAGTCACCCATGGTCGGCACCTTCTACCGGTCGCCATCACCCGACGCAGCTGCCTTCATCGAAGTCGGCAAAACCATCAACAAAGGCGACGCCATCTGCATCATCGAGGCCATGAAAATGATGAATCAGATCGAAGCAGACGCCTCCGGCACGATTCTCGCGATTCTGGTCGAAGATGGTGACCCCGTTGAATTTGATCAGCCATTGGTGGTGATCGGGTAACCTCATGTTCAAGAAAATTGTTATCGCCAACCGTGGCGAAATCGCGCTCCGCATCTTACGTGCCTGCCGCCAGCTTGGGATTCAGACGGTGGCTGTCCACTCGAGCTGCGATCGCGACCTGAAACACGTCAAGTTGGCTGATGAGTCTGTCTGTATCGGCCCAAACCCCTCAGGCAAAAGCTATCTGAACGTTCCATCGATCATTGCTGCCGCTGAAATCACCGATGCCGAAGCCATTCATCCAGGCTATGGATTTTTAGCGGAAAATGCAGATTTTGCAGAACGTGTCGAAGAGTCTGGATTTAAATTCATCGGACCATCGGCGGCTACCATCCGTCTGATGGGTAACAAAGTGGCCGCCATCGAAGCCATGCGTGCTGCAGGCGTTCCGACGGTTCCAGGTTCCAACGGACCTCTCGGTACTGACGATGCGACCAACCTCGCGCTCGCCCAAGGCATCGGATACCCGGTGATTGTCAAAGCAGCCTCGGGCGGTGGTGGACGCGGAATGCGCGTGGTGCACAGCGAATCAAATCTTCTGAGCGCCATCCAAATCACGCAGTCTGAAGCGCAGTCCGCCTTTGGCGATGCCACAGTCTATTTGGAAAAATTTCTCGAGCGCCCTCGACATGTTGAAGTGCAGGTGCTGGCGGACACCCATGGCCATGCTGTGCATCTCTATGACCGTGACTGCTCGTTACAACGTCGACACCAAAAGGTCTTGGAAGAGGCGCCCGCGCCAGATATCGACTCCAATGCACGGGAGGCCGTACTCGCGGCCTGCGTCACTGCCTGCGAGAACATGGGCTATGTCGGCGCAGGAACTTTCGAGTTCCTCTATGAAGATGGTGGATTTTATTTCATTGAGATGAATACCCGCGTTCAAGTCGAGCACCCTGTGACAGAAATGGTGACCGGTGTTGATATCATCCGGGAGCAAATCTTAGTCGCTGCCGGCCACCCGCTGTCGATGACTCAAGCAGACATTCAACTCAATGGTCACGCCATCGAGTGCCGAATTAACGCAGAGAATCCAACGACCTTTATGCCAAGCCCTGGCACCATCACCCGATATCATGCGCCGGGCGGCCCAGGTGTTCGCGTTGACTCACATATTTACTCAGGCTACACCGTGCCTCCCCATTACGATTCGATGATCGCCAAGTTCATCACCCACGGCACAACGCGCACAGAGGCCCTCAAGCGGATGGAAATCGCCTTATCAGAGTCTTTGATTGATGGCATCGAAACCAACATTCCATTGCAACGTGACATCGTGACAGACGCCACCTTCCTTGCCGGGCCTGTGAGCATTCATTACCTCGAGAAAAAGCTCGGCTTGTCATGACAGTGTTTCGGCAAGCGTCACTCTTGTGTCCAGGTGACCAAGTCGATTTACTGGAAGAACTCCTGTTTCTATGCGATGTGCAGGCCGTCACGCTGGTGGATGACGGCGACACCCCCATCTTTGAGCCACCCGTTGGCACGCACCCTGTCTGGCCGCTCACACGCGTACAAGCACTGTTTTACGATGACCGTGGCGATGCGCAAATCTTGGCTGAGCTCGCACAGTATTGCCAAGCCGCGGGGCTCGTCCTTGAGTTACCCAAGCAACTTGTCGAGATCGCGGATGAAGACTGGGTGCGCGTCTCCCTAGACCAATTTCAATCGTTACAGATTGGGCGCTTTTGGGTGCGGCCATCTTGGCGAGACGATCCGGTCCCAGCAGACTGCACCCTACTGCGCCTTGACCCTGGGCTCGCGTTTGGGACGGGAATGCATCCCACGACCCAACTGTGTCTTGAGTGGTTAAGCGACCACCCGCCAGTCGGTCAAGAGGTGATGGATTTTGGTTGCGGCTCAGGCATCCTCGCCGTCGCTGCAGGCTGCCTTGGCGCAGCGCATCTCACGGGTCTTGATATCGACCCTCAAGCGCTACTGGCGACAGAAAGTAATGCGGCACTCAACGCATTACCAATCGAAACCCGAACAGCCGAGCAAACCCCAGACCGCCACTATGACCTGGTGCTTGCCAACATCCTCGCCAATCCGCTCATTGAGCTGGCACCGACCCTGACAGCACTGGTCAAACCCGGTGGCACCATCGTGCTCGCAGGCCTTCTCGACAACCAAGCCGATGCGGTTCAAGCCGCCTATCCAGAGGTTGTGTTCGATCCGCCGATCAGCCGCGAGGGCTGGACACGCTTATCGGGCACACGTCACTAGGCCCAATCATGCGAATTGGTGATCTCGACATCGAAAACCCTGTCTGGCTTGCACCGATGGCAGGCGTCACCGATCGCCCAGTCAGAGTGCTGTGTCGAGCACTCGGCGCTGGCATGGCCATCAGTGAGATGGTGCACGCGGATCAAGCGCTATGGCATACACGCAAAAGCAGCCACCGACTGGATCACAGCGATGAGCCGGGGCCAATCAGTATGCAGATCGCAGGCTACGATCCGAAGATGCTAGCCAATGCTGCGCGAGCACATGTCGAACATGGCGCCGATATCATCGACATCAATCTGGGTTGCCCGGCGAAGAAAGTACTGAAAAAAGCAGCCGGTTCGGCTTTGATGCGTGACGAGGCTTTGGTGGCTGATATTTTTCGTGCCGTGGTGGCAGCGGTCGATGTCCCTGTCACGGTCAAAATGCGAACCGGATGGGACCATCACCATCGAAACGGGCCCGTCATTGCTGAGATGGCGCAAAGCCTTGGTCTTCAAGCGGTGACCATGCATGGGCGCACACGCTGTGACATGTACAAAGGCCACGCCGAATACGACACCATCAAATACACCCGCGAGCGCTTACAGATTCCGTTAATCGCCAATGGCGATATTGTCGATACCGAAACCGCGCGACGCGTCCTCAGGGAGACCGGAGCCGACGCTGTGATGATTGGGCGCGGCACGCAAGGCGATCCCTGGCTTCCTGGAATTATCGCCGCCGAATTAGCCGGTGGGCAGCGGCAACGTCCCGACATTGCGACGCAAATCCGCACCATGGCAACACTGATTACAGAGATCCAAGCTTTCTACGGCGAGGTGCTCGGCGTACGCGTCTCGCGGAAACATCTGCAATGGTTCCTAAAACGGTTTGCAAATGGAGCCAAAGCATGGTCAGAATTACACAGCGTGACGGATCCGGAAGAACAGATTCAGCGCTTCTTAGAATTAATAGACGGAGGAGGACTCCGCGATGGGACTCAAAGAACTGGTCAAGCAGCAGCTTGAGCAGTATTTCAACGAACTCGATGACGAGTTGCCGAAAGATCTGTACGACCAAGTCATCGGACAGGTTGAGCACGCGCTGTTACTGTCGGCGCTAGAGCGCACTGGATTTAACCAGTCCAAGGCAGCAGACATTCTGGGCATCAGTCGCGGCACGCTCCGCACACGGATGAAACTGTTCGGAATGCTCTCCTAGAGCCGATGACACTGGTATACTCCCCTGCTTTTTACAGGGGAGACTCGGATGTCATTGACAGACCGAATTCAAATCCGTCGAGCGCTATTGAGTGTCTCCGACAAAGCAGGGCTTTTGGATTTTGCCCGCGGCTTGCATGCACAGGGTGTGACGCTGATCTCCACCGGCGGAACCTTCCGCACACTGACTGAAGCAGGACTTCCCGCAGAAGAAGTCGCCTCAGTCACCCAATTCCCAGAAATGATGGACGGCCGCGTTAAGACGCTCCATCCAAAAATTCACGGTGGCATCCTCGGCCGACGCGACCAAGACGTTGACGTGATGGCCGATCAGGGCATCGAGCCAATCGACCTAGTCTGTGTCAACCTCTATCCCTTCCGCGAGACCATTGCGCGGCCGGATTGCAGCGATGCGGATGCTATCGAGAATATCGATATCGGTGGGCCGGCCATGGTGCGATCCGCCGCTAAGAATCACGCCTTTGTGGGCATCGTCACAAGCCCAGCGCAATACGATCAAGTCCTTAGCGAAATCGAGGCCGGCGGACTGTCTTGGGACACCCGACGCGCGCTCGCCAAAGCCGCATTTCAGCATACAGCCGCTTATGACGGTGCCATCGCCAACTATCTCGGTCAGGATGCAGAGCACCCGAATTATCCTGAAACCCTGTTCATGCACTTCGAGCGTGATGCGGTCCTTCGCTATGGAGAAAACCCACACCAGTCAGCGGCTGTGTACCGTGAGCCCGGCGTCACCGCGGCTGTCACAGGCACCGCCAAGCAGTTAGCGGGCAAGGCATTGTCGTTTAACAACATTGCCGACACCGACGCGGCTCTCGAGTGCGTGCGACAATTTCAAGCGCCTGCGTGCGTCATCGTCAAACATGCCAACCCCTGTGGGGTGGCCGTTGCCGATAGCCTACTGACAGCCTACGAACGTGCCTTTGCCACAGATCCAACCAGCGCATTTGGCGGCATCATTGCGTTTAACCAGCCACTTGATCACGCCACAGCCGCACGGATCCTCGAGCGACAATTTGTGGAAGTCATTATTGCGCCAGGTGTCGAAGCGGGCGTTGCTGCGCTGTTTGAAAGTAAGCCTTCAGTCCGCTTGTTAGAAGTTGGGCCGTTGGCGCAGGCCGCATCACAACTCGACTATCGACGCATCCAGGGTGGCTTGTTAGTGCAAGACACTGACACGGGCGTGCGCACACTGGCCGACCTCAAATGCGTGACAAAAAAACAGCCGACAGCCGCGCAACTTGACGATCTACTCTTCGCTTGGCGGGTGGCAAAATTCGTCAAATCCAACGCCATTGTTTACTGCAATGCATTGCAGACAATCGGCGTCGGCGCGGGCCAGATGAGTCGGGTGTACTCCGCCCGCATCGCAGCGATCAAAGCGCAAGATGCAGGACTCGAAGTCGCTGGGTCTGTGATGGCATCCGATGCGTTTTTCCCATTTCGAGACGGCATTGATGCCGCCGCCGATGCAGGAATCGCTGCAGTCATCCAGCCAGGTGGCTCGATCCGCGATGACGAAGTGATCGCGGCAGCAGACGAACACGGTTTAGCGATGGTCTTCACTGACATGCGGCATTTCCGACATTAAGGATTCACGATGAAACTATTGGTGATTGGCGGCGGTGGTCGCGAACATGCGTTGGCTTGGAAATTGGCTCAGTCGCCACGCGTCACACAGGTGTTTGTCGCACCGGGAAATGCAGGAACGCATTTAGAACCCGGCGTCACAAATGTCGCAATCGATCCACTGGATATCGAGGCGTTGATTGCATTTGCAGAGACAGAGCAGATTGCGTACACAGTCATCGGCCCAGAGGCGCCGCTGGTTGCAGGCATTGTGGATGCATTTGAGCAGCGTGGTCTTGCCTGCTTCGGACCACGCAAGGACTGCGCCCAACTCGAGGGTTCAAAAGCCTTCACCAAAGCGTTTCTCGCACGCCACAATATCCCCACGGCTGCCTATGACACCTTTACCGACGTGCAGGCTGCGCATGCGTACCTCGACGAAGTCGGTGCACCCATTGTCATCAAAGCCGATGGCTTAGCAGCTGGGAAGGGCGTCATCATCGCTGAAACCTTGGATCAAGCCAAAGCCGCCGTCACCGACATGCTCGATGGCAACCAATTCGGCGAGGCAGGTCATCGGGTGGTGATCGAGGAGTTTCTGACAGGTGAAGAGGCCAGCTTTATTGTGATGGTCGATGGTGCAGATGTCTTACCGCTCGCCTCATCGCAAGATCACAAAGCGGCCTATGATGGCGACACCGGTCCAAATACGGGCGGGATGGGCGCCTACTCCCCCGCTCCTGTGGTAGACCAACACTGCCATAACCGAATCATGGCCGAAGTGATTCAACCCACCATCCGTGGTTTAGCCAGCGACGGCTTGAAGTACCGTGGATTCCTGTATGCAGGCATCATGGTGACCGCCGACGGCACCCCCAAGGTATTGGAATACAACTGCCGTTTTGGTGATCCTGAAACACAACCAATCCTCTTTCGATTGAAAACCGATCTCTTGGATCTGATTGAAGCAGCCTGCCATGGTCAGCTGAGTGAGCAAATTGCGCTCTGGGACTCCCGCGCCGCTGTCGGTGTTGTGATGGCTGCACCGGGCTATCCTGGTGACTATCCAACGGGCGCACCCATCACGCTTGGCGAGGACATGACCGACACGCGGGTGTTCCACGCCGGTACCGCCGTGCTTGATGACCATGTTGTGACCTCAGGTGGTCGGGTATTGTGCGTCACCGCACTCGGTTCGTCCGTCAAAGAAGCGCAAGCACATGCTTATGAGAGGCTTCAGGCGGTGGCATTCGAAGGCGCCGAATACCGTCGCGACATCGGCTACCGCGCAATTGCGCGTGAAACTGGATCTTAGATCTCGCACGGAATCAAACCCTGAATGGACAACGCATTTAGGGTCAGCGTCACAGAGAGCGCAGAGAACCTAACGCCGGCAGCCTGTGCATCGACACAGGCTGTGGCAAATATAGGATCAATCTTGGATGCCGGTCGCACAGCCAAGATTCCCGCATGCATCGCGACAAAGATAACGTGCGTCTCAATACCCTCACGGGCGAGCTCAGCGAGCAACTGAATATGCGCGACAGCGCGCGCCGAAGGCGCGTCTGGGAAGTAGCCAATATTCTCCTCGCACAGGGTGACTGATTTGATCTCGACATACACCGGCGCGCCATTTCGGGAGAGCTCAAGATCAAACCGATGCGCCCCCATGCGCGGTTCGCGTCGGACGAAGGTCGTGCCGGGCAACCAAAGCCCGAGATCTGTTGCGGCCACCAAGGGGTTTGCGCGTGCCGTGTTGATACACGCAAGGCCTGAGTCGGTTTCCACCAACTCCCACGCATGGGACAGCTTCCGTCCAGGTGGCTGTTGGCGAATCCACACACGATGACCCGGTAACAACAGGCCTGTCATCCGGCCCGTGTTGGCACAATGCGCGGTCACGATTTCACCACTTAGCAACTCAACCTCAGCGAAAAATCGCTGATAACGCGATCGGAACCGCGCTTCGACCAGTGGAGTATCAAACGCGAGCATCGAGATATGTGGCTATACGCTGGACGGCCTCATGCAAGCGGGCAATCGGCTGTGTGTAGGCGATTCGTAGCCAAGTGGGTGGTAACGAGGCCGAAAAATCAATTCCTGGCGTGACCGCGACACCGGTTTCACGGATCAAGTCGAGGCAAAATTCCTGTGCATCGTGCGTTAATTTGTGCGCATCAACGAAGAGATAGAATGCCCCATCGGGAACAGTCGCAATCTCAAAGCCAAGGCCGCGCAGCGCGGGAATCAACATGTCACGCCGTGCCTCGAGTTCGCGACGACGCGACTCAGCCAACGCCAACACGGGTGCGTCAAAACAGGCTACCGCCGCTTCCTGCGCAAATGATGGCGCGCAAATGAATAAATGTTGCGCCAACTTCTGTGTCGCATCGAGCGCATATTCAGGCACCACCAACCATCCCAAACGCCAGCCGGTCATATTGAAATACTTTGAGAAACTGCCAGCGACAAAATGCTGATCCGAGATCGATAAACTGCTTTGCATCCCATTGAATGAAAGATTGCTGTAGATCTCATCGACAATGGCGTGACGCCCTGTATCTCGACACCACCCAAGCATCGCTGCAAGATCATCATGCGGCACAGCCATGCCCGTCGGATTCGCAGGATGTGCGAGCATGAGTGCGCAGTCTGACGGACACGCCTCCGCTTCCAATTGCCCGCGCGTGGGATGGAACGCTGTTGAGGCATCTGTTTTCAACCAATGCACCGCACCACCCACAGTTTCGATAAATCGAGGATTACAGGGGTAGGCTGGATCGGCCATCAAGACCCCTTGACCTGGGTTTGTTGTCACCGCGAGGGCAAGCAGCAAGGCAGCAGACGCACCTTGGGTGATTTGAATTCGCTCGGCCGGTACAGTCATCCCCTGGGCAGCGTACCATTCAGAAATTGCCCGTCGAAGCGGCTCAATCCCGCGCGCATCGGTATAGCGCGTTCGCCCAGACTCAAGCGCATCCATCGCGCGCGCAACCACCGGCTCAGGGGACAGAAAATCAGGCTCGCCAACCTCTAAGTGAATCACATCGGTGCCGAGCGCTTCCAAACGTTGTGCCTCGCGCACCACTTCCATAACATGAAATGGCGGAATCGCTTGCACGCGCCCTGCGAGCGCTGGCGCATCAAATGGTCTCAATTGGTTTTCCTCTTGAAAGAAGGTGGTACAGTCGACCCTGTTCTGCTACTTTTCCGCGTCTTAATTTTTTGTGTGGAGTCCGCCGACGATGGCAACAAAAAAACACGAATCGCTCTTAGGTTACGTGGAACCCTACCAGGAAGCCAAAAACGAAGAGTATATGAGTGAAGCGATGCGCGCGCACTTCGTCAAGATCTTGCAGCAATGGAAGCAAAACTTGATGGAAGAAGTCGACCGCACAGTGTCACACATGAAGGAAGAAGCAGCGAATTTTGCCGACCCCGCAGATCGTGCGACGCAGGAGGAAGAGTTTAGTCTTGAGCTCCGCACGCGTGATCGCGAACGCAAACTGATCAAAAAGATCGACAAAACGCTTGAGGCCATCGACACAGATGACTACGGCTATTGCGAAACCTGTGGTGTTGAGATCGGTCTGCGTCGGCTCGAGGCACGGCCCACCGCAACACAGTGTGTGGACTGCAAAACCCTCGACGAACTGCGCGAAAAACAACTCGGCGCCTAATTGATCATGCCCTACAGAGGCCGATTCGCACCTTCTGCGACCGGCCCTTTGCATCTCGGCTCAATATTTGCCGCCCTCATCAGCTACCTCGACGCTCGCTTCCATCAGGGGTTGTGGCTTTTACGCATCGACGATCTCGATCGCCTGCGTTGCAAACCCGCATTCGCACAGGCAATTTTGCAGACGCTCGATGCCTTTGCCCTACATCCTGATGGGCCACCACGCTATCAATCCGAGCGTCTTGCGGCCTATCGAGACGCATTCGATCAATTGCGCACACAGGGCCTCTTGTATCACTGCGACTGCGTTCGAAAAGCCCTTCCTCGCGGCGCCTATCCGGGCACATGTCGCACGCACTTGGGTGAACCGGTCGACGTCAGCAAAACTGTGCGTATCGACAGTCAAGGCATTGACCTCTGGGTCAACGATCGGATCCAAGGACGTATTGAGACGGATCCGTCTGGCGATTTTATTGTCAAACGACGCGATGGGTTGTTTGCGTATCAGTTGGCCTGTGCCGTCGATGAATCACTCGATCAAATTAGCCATGTGGTGCGTGGCGTCGATCTGTTGGCATCGACGCCGATGCAGCGTTTGATCATGATGCACTTACAACAACAGGCTCCTGAATATGGGCATTTCGGTGTGTTGGTGGATGCCACAGGCGCAAAACTCTCCAAGCAAACCTTTGCCACACCCGTCGATCCAACAAACCCAGGCGGGGCGTATGCACAGATCGCGCGCCTATTGTTACTAAAGGATACACCCAGCCCCGCTGCGTCCGGTGCAGAATGGGTGCAGTACTTTGTGACCCTAGGCGACCCGTCATTGCTTCTGCCGCGGGAACTCGCGCTCTCGGCAATCACAAACAAAACAAGCTAGACTGCAAAAAAAAGAGGTCCTCACATACATGACCACGCTACTTCTCGTCACAGATGAGAGCATCCTGCAGAAAGCACTGCGCATTGGTCTCGAACACGCCGGATTCAGGGTTCAGGTGGCTGAGTCCCTCCAAGACGCAATCCAACAGGTTGAGGACGTCGACTGTATCGTATGTGAGCACCGGCTTCCTGACGGCAATGGGATTGACTTAATTGATCACGCAAAGCGTTGCCCAGTCATCATGATGATCGGACAGGTGTCGTTACAGCAGGGTATCGTTGCCATGCGGCGCGGCGCATTTGATTGCCTGACAAAGCCTGTCGATCATCAGGAGCTGATTCGCGCGATCCAGCGCGCAGTTGAGTCACAGCCCTCCACTTTTTCTCCGGGCCAAATGCTTGGTAACTCAGTCGCGATCGGAACCCTTCGTCAACAGATTGCCCGGGTCGCCCCACTGGATACAACGATTCTCGTTGGCGGCGAGTCCGGTACTGGTAAAGAACTGGTCGCTACAGCAATTCACTCCCAATCCAAACGGAGTGCCCATGAAATGATCTCGGTGAACTGTGCTGCGATCCCAGAAAGTCTGATAGAAGCCGAGTTGTTTGGGCATGTAAAAGGCGCGTTTACTGGCGCCACCGCCGATCGCGCTGGATTAATTGAGGCGGCACATCAATCCACCTTATTTCTCGATGAGATCGGCGAGTTGCCCTTAGAAGCCCAGGCTCGTTTGCTCCGGGTCTTACAGGAGGGTGAAATTCGCCGCGTCGGAAGCACGGAGCGCACCTATGTCGATGTCAGATTAATTGCAGCCACGCACCGCAATCTGCTCGACATGGTCAGCAAAGGAACGTTTCGTGAGGATTTGTATTACCGGCTCAATGTCATCGAACTGAACTGCCCTGCCCTCCGTGACCGAGGGGACGATATTTTATTACTGGCCAATGCATTCTTGAGCCAAGCCAGGGCGCAAATGGATCGACCGAAACTCCGATTTGGCGATGCCACTTTGCAGGCGATGCTTGAGCATCCTTGGCCTGGCAACGTCAGAGAGCTACAAAATGCAATTGAACGCGCTGCCGTTCTCGCGGATGGCCCCGTCATTGAGCCGGTCGATCTTGGACTCAAACGCGCGCATCATCCGCTCAGAACACAGCCGCACTTCACAGGGACCGAACAACGCGCGCCGTCAGATACACACGCGATGATGTCGCTCGAGGATTACTTCCAACATTTTGTCGTCAGCCATCAGGATCACATGAGTGAAACGGAACTTGCGAAGCGACTTGGCATCAGCAGAAAAAGCCTTTGGGAGCGCAGACAGCGTCTCGGGATACCACGACGGCGCGAAGACGGCCCGACTTAAGGCGTAGAACAAATTGTTACCTTGCGTAACCCTTGGTAACACAACGTGTGCTTTTTGCACTCGACTTTAGTTTAGATGCGCGGCATGCATTGGGCTAACCTACTGAATTTAATTGACATTAAAGCAACGAGATTATTGGCACAGCACGTGCTACTAGTAATGTGTTCGCTATAAGAGCAATAAAAAAGAACAGAACGGTAAAAACAATAACAACAGACACCGAATAAGATTACGGTTCACTGTGAGAACTGTGCTTCGGGGAGACATGATGTCTCTTAGAGCCGATAAAAATAAGAACGCAAAGTCGGATAGGCTCTGGTTATACGGAAGACAGCTTGAGGTTCAGATTGCACACTGAAAGGTAATTTTGAAACGACGCCAACAATAACAATAAATAACTGCGTGATCATAAGGGGCTTAGGCCCCTTTTTTATTGTCCGGCTCTGCTATCATGCTGCTTTTACGGCAGAGGAGCAGACGTTGTTCTCACTGTTCAAACAGCACAAGCGAGGCACACCCATCGACATTTATCGAGATGCGATCTCGCAGGAATACCACGGCATCGAACATCGGGATTTATCCTCTGGCAGTCTGCGCGTGATCGAAATCCTGCAACGCGCTGGATTTGAAGCCTATCTGGTCGGCGGTGGGATCCGAGACCTGTTACTTGGCAAGCATCCGAAAGACTTTGACGTCGCCACCAGCGCCAAACCTCACGAAGTGCAAGCTCTATTCCGGAAATCGCGCATCATTGGCCGTCGATTCCAGATCGTCCACGTCCGCATGGGCGCCGAGATTGTCGAGGTCACGACATTTCGAGGATCTGCAGAAAACAGCGATCATCAGCAAGCGAACGCATCGGGCATGTTGGTTCGCGATAACGTATTCGGTTCAGTTGAAGACGACGCAGTGCGACGCGACTTCACTATGAACGCACTCTACTATGACCCATCAAATCATGAAGTCATCGACTTTGTGGGCGGCTATGACGATCTTGAGGATCAAGTGATCCGAATTATCGGTGATGCGGATACGCGTTACCGCGAGGATCCTGTGCGCATGCTCAGAGCGGTGCGTTTTGTGGGCAAATTGGGGCTCAGCTTAGCGCCAGAGACCGCAGAACCAATCGCGCGCTTGGCGCCACTCTTAAGAGATGTATCTGCCTCCAGGCTATTTGATGAGGTACTCAAACTCCTGCAAGCGGGACACGGGCTCGCGACCTTCAAGCAGTTGGTCAAATACGATCTATTACGTCCACTGTTCCCGCAAACGGATGCGCTTCTCAAAGAGAATGATGAGCCGAGTTACGAGCGTTTGATTCATCTCGCTTTGACCAACACCGATAGCCGCCTAGCTGAGGGTAAGTCAGTGACCCCTGCATTCTTATACGCAGCCCTTTACTGGCCGCAGGTGCATCGTCGTTGGGAAGAGCTCGAAGCGGAGGGCAATAACCGCAGTAGCAGTCTATTGATTGCCGGATCAGAGACACTGGATTTCAACCAACAGTTCGTAGCCGTCCCCAAACGTTTCACAATGACGGTTCGTGAAATATGGGACCTGCAAGTTAAGTTGGAAAAACGTCATGGACGTCGCCCCGACTCAACACTTGAACACCCACGTTTCCGCGCGGGCTATGATTTCTTGTTGCTTCGCGAACGAGCGGGCGAGATTCCCGGTGGACTCGGAGAATGGTGGACGCAATACCAAATCGCAGATGAAGCCATGCGCCGGTCCTTGATTGCGTCCGTTCCGACCGATGAGGACGAGGCACGGCCGAAGCGACGCGCGCGGAAACGACCCAGACGGGCGGTCGATGCACACTGAGGTCTTTCTTGGCCTCGGCTCCAATCTCGAAGATCCTCAGAAGCAGTTGCAGGCTGCCATCGAGACCTTGCAGCAGCACCTGGCAGATCTCGAGGTGGCACCTTGGTACCAATCCAAACCTCTCGGGCCAGAGGGTCAACCGGATTACCTCAATACCGTCGTTTCAGGCACCACAGGTCTGACACCGGACAATTTGCTGAATCTATGTCAATCCATCGAAACAGCACAAGGTCGCGTGCGATCAGAGCGATGGGGCGCACGTACGCTCGACATCGACATCCTGTATTTTGGTAACGCAAGAATCCAAACACCGCGACTGCAAATTCCTCACCCTGAAATTCTACACCGTGCATTTGTGGTCTTTCCGTTACTCGATCTCATACCATCGGCGGTCACGCCAACAGGTGACCGCTTGGATCGAAGGCGTTACGATCCAACTTCTCTGACACGGATAGACAGCCAATAAGGACCACGTATGGGCCGCATTACACTGACACAACTGCGAAGCCATCGCGCCGCGAACACTCGGTTTAGCATGGTCACGGCCTACGATGCCTGTTTCGCACATCTCGCCTCAAGCGCAGGGATCGACAGCATTTTGGTCGGTGACTCCTTAGGCATGGTCCTGCAGGGACATGACAGTACGCTACCTGTCACTGTTGAAGACATTGCCTATCACACACGCTGTGTGGCCGCAGCCTCACCGGACTGCCTGATTGTCAGTGACATGCCATTTATGGCCTCAGCGACCACTCAAGACGCCGTCAATGCCGCACGGACGCTGATGCAGGCAGGTGCGCAGGTTGTAAAAATTGAGGGCGGTGCCAATCTTGTCGACCTGATCAGTTTGTACCGAGATCAGGGGGTGGCCACCTGCTGTCATCTTGGTCTGACGCCACAGTTTGTGAACCAGTTTGGCGGTTACAAGGTTCAGGGCCGTACGGATGAGTCGGCAAAACGGTTGGTTGAAGCGGCACATCGACTCGACCAAGCTGGATGCGATTTGATTTTGCTCGAGTGCGTGCCTAATGAAGTCACCCGCGACATCATGCAGGTCACGACAGTCCCCGTCATCGGCATCGGCGCAGGACCTGATTGCACTGGCCAGGTGTTGGTGATGCACGATCTCCTCGGCATCACACCCGGAAAGCCCGCACGGTTCGTGAAAAATTTTATGCAGGGTGCAGAGAGCATCGAGCATGCATTCAGCCTGTTTGATCAGGCCGTCAAAGCAGGCACCTTCCCAGCGCCGGAGCACACCTTTGCCAACTAACCCACCGATCGTCATCAATACTGTATCGGGACTTCGTACCCACCTCGATCAACTACGGTCAGCCAAGCAGCGCATTGCGTTTGTACCGACTATGGGAAATCTGCACCAGGGGCATCTTGACCTCGTTGAGCGCGCTCGACACCTCGCAGACCAGGTGATCGTCAGCATCTTCGTCAATCCCATGCAATTCGGTCCGCATGAGGATTTTGATGCCTATCCACGCACGCTTGACGTGGATTGCCACGCACTGGCGGAGGCAGCCTGTTCGGTCGTCTTTGCACCGACGGTACGAGAGATGTACCCCAAAGGGGTCAATACAGAAATTGACGTCCCAGGTCTCTCGACCATTCTCTGCGGTCATCATCGGCCCGGACACTTCAAGGGTGTCGCCACCGTAGTCAACAAGTTACTAAATATTGTGCAACCCGATGTGGCCGTATTTGGTAACAAGGACTACCAGCAGTTGCAGGTCATCCGAACGATGGTTTCGGATCTCCTTATGCCGGTTGAGATCGTGGGTGCAGATACAACCCGTGAGCCCTCTGGATTGGCCATGAGTAGCCGTAATGCCTATTTAACTGACACGGAGCGCGACACAGCAGCGATGCTGTTCGCGTCCTTACAACGAGTCGGCACAACACTGACCAAGGGTGAGCGCCTCGCGGATCAACTCAAGCAAGAAAGGGAGACGCTCAAGGCTGCAGGCTTTGATCTCGATTATCTCGAAGTGCGTGATGCAACGGACCTCACGCGCGGCGCCGATGAAGCCAAACAGGCGGTGATTCTGGTCGCAGCAAGGCTAGGTAAGGCACGTCTCATCGACAATCTCGTCGTCGACCTCAATCCTTGATCTATAAAACGTAACCCATAAAAAAGCCCCGACTAATCGGGGCTTTTTCCACTCACATCGATCAAAGACAATGCAACGACTTACATGTCCTTCATCGTCAGCTTGATGCGACCACGCGCGTCGACGTCGAGCACCTTCACTTTGACAATGTCACCGACCTTCATATGGTCTTCAACATTTTCAACACGCTCTTCGGAGATTTGACTGATGTGTACCAAGCCGTCCTTGCCAGGCAGGATATTCACAAACGCACCGAAATCAACGATCCGCTCAACCTTACCCTTGTAGACGCCACCGATCTCAGCTTCGGCTGTGATGGCTTCGATCATTGAGATCGCCTTTTGCGCAGCCTCTTTGGTCTCCGCATAGACACGAACCAGACCGTCATCATCCAAATCAACAGTGGCGCTGGAGGTCTCACAAATGTTCCGGATAACCGCTCCGCCCTTGCCGATCACTTCACGGATCTTATCTGGATCAATGCGGAAGCTATACGTGCGAGGTGCCGTATCGGCGACTTCATCACGTGCAGTTCCAATGACCTTATTCATTTCACCAAGGATGTGTAACCGAGCATCCTGCGCCTGAGCCAAAGCCGCACGCATGATTTCTTCAGTAATCCCTTGAATCTTGATGTCCATCTGCAGTGCTGTGACACCGTCAGCAGAACCCGCAACTTTAAAGTCCATGTCACCCAAGTGATCTTCATCACCTAGGATATCTGTCAGAACAGCAAAGCCCTCGGCTTCTTTGACCAAGCCCATGGCGATACCAGCGACTGGCGCACGCAGCGGCACACCCGCATCCATCAACGCCATCGACGCACCACAGACAGACGCCATTGAAGACGATCCATTGGACTCAGTGATCTCACTGACGACACGGATGGTGTAGGGGAAGGTTTCTTCATCTGGCAACATGGCATACACACCACGACGCGCCAAACGACCATGGCCGATTTCACGGCGCTTTGGACCAGACATCATGCCCGCTTCACCCACACTGTATGGAGGGAAGTTGTAGTGCAACATGAAGGTGTCTTTCTCGTCACCCATCAAACCGTCCACAACCTGCGCATCACGAAGTGCACCTAAAGTGGTCACCACGATCGCTTGGGTTTCGCCACGTGTAAACACAGCCGAACCGTGCGCACGCTTCAGCTTACCCACTTCACAATGAATCGGACGTACTGTCGTCAGATCTCGACCATCAATCCGTGGCATACCTTGGATGATGCGGCTACGAACCACATTCTTTTCTACTTTGTTGAAGAGCTCACCCACTGCCTCAGCCAATTCACCTTCGGCACCACCCAAGGCTGCGATCGCATCATTGCGAATCTCTCCAAGTGCGTTGTAACGCACCATTTTCTCAGAGATTTGGTAGGCCTCAACGATACGGGGCTGATAGTCGGCCTTGATCTTGTCCAACAACGACTCGTCGATCGAAGGCGCATCCCAAGTCCACGCCTCTTTTCCGTACTTCTTGGCAAAGTCGGCAATCGCATCAACTGCTACTTGGAATTCCTTGTGCGCGAACATCACTGCACCCAGCATCTGCTCTTCGGTTAGCTCGTCAGCTTCAGACTCGACCATTAGGACCGCGTCCTTGGTACCAGCAACAACCATGTCCAAACGTGACTCAGTCAACTGCTCGAACGATGGATTCAACATGTACTGACCATCTTCTGAGAAACCGACACGTGCGCATCCGAGTGGCCCGCTAAACGGAATACCCGAAATCGACAACGCAGCGGATGCACCTAACATGCCCGCAATATCTGCATCATGTGTCTTGGAGGCTGACATCACAGTCAAAACGACCTGAACTTCGTTCATGAACCCTTTGGGGAACAGCGGACGAATTGGACGGTCGATCAGTCGTGACGTTAAGGTTTCTTTCTCAGTGGGGCGCCCTTCGCGCTTGAAATAGCCGCCAGGGATTTTCCCTGCCGCATATGTCTTTTCCTGATAGTGCACTGACAATGGGAAGAAACTCTGACCTGGCTTGACGTTCTTTGCGCCAACCACAGTCGCGAGAATCTGGGTGTCGCCCATTGTAATCATCACGGCACCAGTGGCCTGACGCGCGATCGCGCCTGTTTCCAGCGTGACATCTTGCCCGCCGAACTGAAATTGTACTGTTTGCTTTTCCATTATTTCCTACTTCCAACACGCTGGATTCCATCCAGCTAAAACGCAAGAACGGCCCCGAAGGGCCGTTCTCGTTTTGAACCGATTAACGGCGCAGACCAAGTTCCTTGATCAAAGCGGCGTATCGATTCAAATCTTTCGACTTCAGATAGTCGAGAAGTTTCCGACGCTGATTCACCATCCGGATCAAGCCGCGGCGGCTGTGGTGATCGTGAATGTTCTTTTTGAAGTGACCCTGAAGGGCTTCAATGTTCGCGGTCAATAACGCAACCTGAACTTCGGGAGACCCGGTGTCATTTTCACCGCGTCCGAACTTTTCAACGATTCCTGCTTTCTGCTCAACTGTAAGAGCCATCTCATTTACTCCTCATAGGGCATGCCTGACCCTAAGGCCCGGAATCCGAACTGCCACGCATGCCAGCAGCAGCCGGAGATAACATCCGTTTTGCAGAGATGACGCCATCGGAGTCGGCTTGCACCAAACCAATGAACCCCACATCACGCAAATACGCGCGCATAGTATGGCACAACTCGGCGGTCTCGCCGAAGACTTTTTTCCCTTGAATCAACGTCATGCAGTCTTCTTCGCCAAAGTCGATGCGCGGCAAATGCGTTAACAATCCATCGATCGGCAACATCAAGTCATCACACGCCTCTGGATCACCAACCAACCGTTCCTCAAGCACGTTAAGCGGTGTCGCTAAGCGCAAATCCAATCCTCCAGCATCTAGCCGACGCAAGGCGCTGAGATGCGCGATGGTATTGAGTTCTGTGGCAACCGATTCAGCGAGGCTTCGGATATAGGTTCCCTTCGAGCAGCGAATCACCACATCAATGGTCTGCGCGTCCGCATCAAATGCCACCAACTCATGCACATATACGGTGACTTCGCGAGGTCGACGCTCAATCTCAACGCCTTGGCGCGCCAGCTTGTACCAAGGCTTACCATCTTGCTTTAGCGCAGAAATCAGCGGTGGGATCTGCATCAACACGCCAGTTAAGCGCGCTAAAACGGCTTCAATCTTGTCTCGATCGAGCGAAATTGGAGCCTGCTCTGCAGTCACCTCACCATCTCGATCCAATGTCGTTGTGGCTTGGCCGAGTTGGATCCGAGCAGAATAGGCTTTGTCTGCATCAAGACCGTACTGACTGAACTTGGTCGCCTCACCAAACACAATGGGGAGCACGCCGGTCGCCATGGGATCAAGCGCACCCGTATGGCCCGCTTTCTGGGCGCACATCCGACGCTTTAAGCGTTGAACAACAAAGTTGGAAGACAGCCGATTCGGCTTATCGACGACAAGAACGCCATGCACTGGCCGCCCCTGCTTGCGCCGAGCCATCAGTCACCCGGTGACTGACGCATCGCCTGATGAATCAGCGCATTGATGTGCGCACCGCGTTTTAACGAATCGTCGTAATGGAAACGCAGATGCGGGACTTTACGAATTTTGAGGCCGCGACCTAACTGCGTGCGCAAGAACGCCGAGGCCTCATTCAACACTTTCATGGTTTCGACAATTTTGTCGTCTGTGTCATCAGCGACCAACACTGTGACGTTGACATCGGCATACGCCAAGTCTTTCGACAGCTCGACAAAGTTCACGGTAATCATTCCGACCCGAGGGTCACGAAGCTCGCGCTGGATGAGCAGAGCCAGATCCCGCTGGATCTGCTCCCCAAGACGCTGTGTGCGACTAAATTCAGCCGGCATTAGAGATGACGCGCCACTTCTCGGACGTCGAAGACTTCGATCTTGTCTCCCGGCTTCACATCGGTGTAATTCTTCACCCCGATACCGCACTCGGTGCCATTGCGCACTTCGTTGACGTCGTCCTTAAAGCGCCGAAGCGACTCAAGCTCGCCCTCATAGATCACCACGTTATCGCGAAGAACACGAATCCGCTTGTTCCGATAGACAATGCCTTCAACCACCATGCAGCCAGCAATCTGACCAAACTTCGGTGAATTAAAGACATCACGTACCTCAGCCACACCAACGATCTCTTCACGCAGCTCAGGCGCCAATAGACCCGACATCGCCGCTTTTACGTCGTCCACAATGTCATAAATGACACTGTAGTAGCGCAGTTCGACCGAATCACGCTCGATCACCTGACGTGCACCCGCATCGGCACGGACGTTGAAGCCCATCATGGTCGCACCCGTACTCGAGGCAAGGGATGCATCTGATTCGGTGATTCCACCCACACCTGAGGCGATAATATTGACTCGCACTTCATCTGTCGTAAGCTTCAATAGTGCAGCCGACAAGGCTTCCAAGGTTCCGCGTACATCAGTTTTCAAGACCAGATTGAGGTTTGCCACCTCACCGGCTTCCATATTCGCGAACATCTGATCGAGCTTGGCTGCCTGCTGACGCTTGTGCTCTGTCTCACGCGAGCGCTGGGCACGGAACTCAGCGACTTCACGCGCCTTACGCTCACTCTCCAGCACCATCAACTCATCACCGGCATCCGGGGTGCCTGACAATCCCAAAATTTCCACTGGAATTGATGGCCCGGCCACCTTGGTTTGCTTGCCGTTTTCATCGACTAAGGCACGAACACGTCCCACCTGCTCGCCAACCAAAATGGCATCACCCACTTTCAATAAACCATGTTGCACCAACACAGTTGCCACTGGGCCACGACCACGGTCAAGCCGCGATTCAATCACCGCACCACGCGCAGGGCCTTCATGTACTGCAGTCAATTCCAACAGTTCGGCTTGGAGCAAGACGGCGTCCAGAAGCGCTTCAATCCCTTCACCGGTGTGCGCGCTGACAGGAATAAACTGCGTATCACCGCCCCATTCCTCAGGAATCACATCGCGACCCGCCAATTCATTCTTCACACGATCGGGATCAGCCTCAGCCTTGTCCACCTTGTTGATAGCCACAACGATCGGCACACCAGCGGCTTTCGCATGCTGGACAGCTTCTTCAGTTTGCGGCATCACACCGTCATCAGCCGCGACGACCAGAATCACAACATCGGTTACCTGCGCACCACGTGCTCGCATGCTCGTAAAAGCGGCGTGTCCGGGCGTATCAATAAAGGTAATCATGCCGTTGTCAGTGGTGACGTGGTACGCACCGATATGCTGGGTAATACCACCCGCCTCACCGGCCGCAACACGCGCCTTCCGGATGCGATCAAGGAGTGAGGTCTTACCATGGTCCACGTGACCCATCACGGTCACGACCGGAGCTCTTGGCGTCCGATCACCAACCACTTCATCAACATCAAACTTGACCGACTGCTCAAGCGCATCGGCCGCGACAACTTCGATCTTGTGCCCCATTTCCTCGACCACCAACACCGCAGTGTCTTCATCGAGAATTTGGTTGATTGTCGCCATCACACCCATTTTCATGAGTACTTTGATGAGTTCACCGGATTTCACCGCCATTTGGCTCGCCAACTCAGCGACCGTGACAGGACCTGAAATTTTCACTTCACGAATAATTGGCGCCGCTGGTTTTTCAAATCGATGCGAGGACAACTCTTCAGCCGCTTTGCCTGGCTTGCGCCGGCCGCGCATCTTCGGTCCACGACCATCATCGACCAAACCGACACCACGTTTCTCATCACGCTTCAGGGTGGGCTTTCCATGCCGACGCGGAGCGTCATCGTCACGCTCTTTCCGACCATGGAGCTCTTTTTTGTGGCGCTTCGGATCCGCATCCTTTGCCGGGTCAACCAGCACGTCAGCAGGCAACACAACCGGCTCATCCACCGCGACTGGGGCAGATTCGACCTCGGCAACTGCATCCGTGTCAGTCGCTGGCGTATCGCTGGCCTCAGCAACTGCTTTGGCCGCCTCTTCCGCGATCGCACGCGCAGCTGCTTCTTGCACTTCGCGCTCTTTCGCCTCTTCGACCTCACGCTGCTTCTCAGCCTCAGCGGTCAAATCACGATGCACATAGGTGCGCTTCTTTCGAACCTCAACGTTCACAGCACCACTTCCGGTTCTCACGGTCGAGGTGGACTTCCGACGCAGGGTCACCTTCGCAGGCTCTGCAGCCACACGGGTTTGACCAGAGCGGATATGCGCTAAGAGCTTCTGCTTCTCATCGTCGGTCACGACATCATCTGGTGATGTCTTCGACACCCCTGCTTCCGCCATCTGCGCGAGAAGTTGTTCAGCGGCGATTCCTACGAGGGATGCCAGCTGTTTCACTGTTGTTTGCGACAAAACTTACTCCTGTTCGGTCTGTGTTTCGGCGCTCTGATCCGTTTCATCCGCAAACCAAGGTTCACGTGCTTTCATGATCAGTGCCGCGGCGGATGCTTCATCAACGCCTTCGATTTCAGTCAGTTCGTCCACTGACAATTCGGCCAGATCCTCCATGGTGCTTACACCACGATCTGCCAGCTGATACGCCAATCCGGGCGTCATCCCCTCCATTGTTAACAGGTCATCCTGCGGCTCTTTGGCTTCTTCACCCGCCAAGGCTGCAGTCAGCAACACATCACGTGCACGTGCACGGAGTGTTTCGACGAGATCCTCGTCAAATCCATCAATTGCCAGCATCTCCTCGATCGGCACATAGGCCACCTCGTCAATCGAGGTGAATCCTTCATCCACTAAAACCTGTGCGAGTTCGATATCCACATCCAAACGCACCATGAACATGTTGAGAAGCTTCTCAGACTCTGCTTCTTGACGCTCTTCAGCTTGCTCTTCGCTCATCACATTCAGCTTCCAGCCTGTCAGCTCAGATGCCAAACGCACATTCTGGCCTCCACGGCCAATAGCCTGTGCCAGATTATCTTCGGTCACCGCGACATCCATTGAGCGGTTGTCCTCATCCATCACGATCGATGACACCTCAGCCGGAGCCATTGCGTTAATCACGAGTTGCGCCGGATTGTCATCCCATAAGACGATGTCAACGCGCTCTCCATTGAGTTCGTTAGAGACCGCTTGAACGCGCGATCCGCGCATACCCACACAGGCACCGACAGGATCGATCCGCCCATCATTGGTCTTCACGGCAATTTTCGCACGCAGGCCCGGGTCACGAGCGGCACCACGAATCTCGATCGTTTCCTCAGAAATTTCAGGCACTTCGATCTTAAACAACTCAATCAAAAACTCAGGGGCCTTCCGCGACAAGATCAACTGCGGTCCGCGACCCTCTGCCCGGATCTCATGCAGGATCGCCCGCACACGGTCGTTCACCCGGAAGATCTCGCGTGCAATTAAGTTCTCACGTGGCAACAAAGCCTCGGCCACGCCACCCAAATCGACAATGATCGCGTCCCGAGTCACTTTCTTCACTGAGCCGTTGATCAGTGTGTGCAGGCGACTCTCATAGTCGGCAACGACTTTTTCACGCTCAGCTTCACGGACCTTTTGTACGATCACTTGCTTGGCTGTTTGCGCCTCAATCCGGCCAAATTCTGCTGACTCAATCGGGATTTCATGGATATCGCCAACCTGAAGCGCGGGATCAACCTCATGCGCTTCTTCAGTAGTCAGCTCGGAGCCTAGGATCGCCATTTGGTCATCTGCAACGACCAACCAACGACGGAACGCCTCATACTCGCCAGTGGCAGGATCAATCACCACCCGAATGTCGGCCTCTTCTTCCTCATCAAAACGCTTGCGGGTTGCAGTCGCAATCGCCTGCTCAATCGCCTCAAATATCACGCTCTTCGGGATACCCTTCTCATTTGAAAAGAGTTCGACGACCTGAAGAATTTCCTTACTTCCCATGCTTGCTTCCGCCTGCTTCGGTGACATCTGTCACAATCAATTGTCCACGCTCGATGTGCTCAATCGGAAACTCATATTCAGTTTCGTCTTGTTGTAGCAACACCGACTGATTTTCTATTCCGACGATCACGCCAGAAAAATTCTTTCGCCGCTCAAAGGGGACCTTGAGCTTGACCTTCGCAAGGTGACCTACAAAGCGCTCAAAGTGATCGAGTTGATGCAGTGACCGCTCGATCCCAGGTGATGACACTTCCAATGTGTATCGCTCGGGAAGCGGATCCTCAACATCCAATACACGCGAGATCTGCCGACTGACCTGCTCGCAGTCTTCGACTGTCACCGGACGAGCCGGATGATCAATCACCACACGCAATGTCGACCGATTGGCTCGCCCAATGACCTCAATCGCCCACAACTCGAGCTCCAATGCCCGCACGCTTGGCGCGAGCAAATCGAAAAGTTGTTGCTGTTTCGGTGTCATTTCGGTCTGCCAAAAATGAAAAAACCCCAAGATGGGGTCACGGTCTGCGTATTCACTTTTCACTGCCACCCATGAAACGCAGCTTCATCGGGGCCCCCTCGTCAAAAGTGGCGGTATTATGCCGATCGCTTACCTAGAAATCAAGGTGAAGCACTCGCGCTTCGATCGACCGCACAATACTCACCCTCTGCGCACAGTAGGTTTCGCAACACACCATCTCGCCTCTCGACCGCTTCATGTTCGCGCCCAAGGACCGGATAGGGTTTGAAACTCCACATATGCAGATCTTTCAAAAACATGACAAGCCCAACGGGGGCACCGTTGCGGAACACTTCAAAACTGCGTCGGCCAAGCCGTTTGATTTTTAACATCAGCCTGTCTCCATGGGGTTTTCGTTATTGTATGGCTGTCGTCTGATTCGGTCTCCGAGTCTAGACAGACCCCATCGGGTTTTCAACGCGGGATGGTCTAAGAGGTCTCACCATAACCGGTCGACCAAGACACCACCCCAAACAACCAGTACCAGGACCAAGGCGAGGAAGACCGCTGCAGAACCAAGATCCTTGGCACGACCTGACAGCGCGTGCGGCTCATCACCCACACGATCCACCACGGCCTCAATCCCTGAATTCAACAACTCAACAATCACTACCAGCAACAAGCTCGCGATCAAAAGGCTGATCTCAACTGGCGTGCGGCCAAGCAAAAATGCCAGTGGCGTCAGCGCAATGGTCAGCACCACTTCTTGGCGAAAGGCTGATTCAAAGGTCCATGCAGCACGAAAACCTTTCGCGGAATAGCCTGCCGCCTTGATGATCCGTGTCAGCCCTTGATTACCCGGTTTACCCATCTCGCCCCCGAATCTGTGCATCTATCATGTGGTGAACAGGCGCTCATCGTAACAGGGATTTTTGGCCAATTGATGACACAGAGCGCAATACGGATGCAGCAAAACAAACGGTGTTTGTCACCCAAAGCATGCCACGAGGGGCCTCAGGTCCGACTCCGATCGATACGTAAGAATGCGTCGACGGCTCCGATCGAGCACATACACGATGGCATCAAGTCGAGCGTTAGGAAGATGGTGCCGAAGGCCGGACTTGAACCGGCACGAGCTATGCTCACTACCCCCTCAAGATAGCGTGTCTACCAATTTCACCACTTCGGCAAGGGACGCGCAGGTTAAAGACCTGCGCTTAAAAAATCAAGAAATCAGTCAACCGTTCTCGGTGCGCTCGGATCTGCCGCAGGCGCTTCGGTACTGACTTGCGGAGCTAGAGGCAAACCCACCGTGCCAGCCGAAACCGCTTTTTGCTTCGCGAGCATCGCAAGACCCAAACTGGTGACGAAAAATAAAGCCGCAAGGCCTGCGGTCAGCTTCACCAGAAACCCGCCAGCACCTGCTGAACCAAACACGGTCTGGGACGCTCCACCACCAAAAGACGCACCTGCATCCGCGCCCTTCCCTTGCTGGATCAACACCAATCCAATTACCGCTGCGGCAATCAGAACGTGCACAATCAATAATACTGCTTCCATTATCTCTGTTCCCAAGCAGCGATCACCGCTGCAAACTTATTCACATCAAGTGATGCGCCACCGACGAGCGCACCAGACACTTCAGGCACTGAGAAAATCTCAGCTGCCGAATCCGGCGACACACTGCCGCCGTATAACACCACTGCATCATCCAAGCCGAGCACCGCCCGAATCGCGCGATGCATTTCCGCAATATCTGCAGGCGTCGCTGTCAACCCCGACCCAATCGCCCAGACCGGCTCATACGCCAACACCACACCACTCAAATCCAATCCAGCTTGCAACAACGGCCGTACTTGCGATTCCACAACAGAGATCGCATCACCCGACTGCCGCTCAGCCAACGACTCACCCACACACAGCACTGGAAACATTCCGGTTTCCAAGACCGCGGCCACCGCAGGCAACAATCCATCGGTGTGTTCTGCAAATCGCGCACGCCGCTCAGAATGCCCTAACAGCACAAACTGACAGCCCACATCAGCAAGCATCGCAGCGTTCACACACCCCGTATGTGCACCGAAGCCATCGCCGACGCAGTCCTGCGCACCAACCCATAGACGGCTATCCCGCAGCGTTTGACAAATTGGGTCGAGCCACACAGCAGGGGGGCAGATCCCGACAGGAACGTCCGACTGTGTAGCCAGGTCACGCATCGCAGACGCCAGCGTCAGCGCCGACTCACGTGTGGTATGCATTTTCCAATTGCCAAGTATCACGTCAAACCATCCATCGCTTGGGGCGCGTAAGGTACGCGATTTAGTGGGCTTTTTCCACTGACAGCGCAATCGCCTCGGCCAGACGTTGGACCTGATCGCGGTCACGCCCCTCAACCATCACCCGAACCACGGGCTCGGTGCCGCTTGGGCGCAAGACCACACGGCCGTGATCAGCTAATTCCTGCTCGACCGCCAATACCGCGGATCGCACATCGGCATGCTCCAACTGCGCACGGTCACGCAGTGGCACATTGATCAAAATTTGTGGGTATTTCTGCATCCCCTGAATCGCCTGACTCAGGGTTTGCCCTGACTGCCGTAGTGCGTTTACAACCTGCAACGCAGCCACGAGCCCATCCCCTGTGCTGGTCAAATCCGAACAAATGATGTGTCCTGATGTTTCGCCACCAAGACGCCACCCGTGGGTCCCCATCGCTTCAATGACATAGCGATCACCAACCTGGGTACGAACCATCGGAATGCCCATGTCGGCCAGCGCATGCTCGAGACCTAAGTTGGTCATCAACGTGCCAACCACGCCACCATCCATTCGCCCACGCTGGTGTCTCGATGCAGCAATCACATACAACACCTGATCGCCATCAACCAATGCGCCGGTCTCATCGACCATCACAACGCGATCCGCATCCCCATCAAGGGCAATACCAAGATCGGCCTGGCTGGAGACCACTGCTTCAATCAATGCGTCTGGCGCGGTGGAACCAAATCCGTTATTGATATTCAATCCGTCTGGGGTGACACCAATTGCCTGTACTTCGGCACCGAGCTCACGGAACACCTTGGGCGCCACCTGATAAGCCGCACCATTGGCACAATCGACGACCAGCTTGAGACCACTGAGGTCGGTCCCCAGACGCAAGGTGTGTTTGCAAAACTCAATATAGCGACCGGCCGCATCATTGGCGCGCGACGCGCGGCCCAGTAACGGGCCATTGACCGTTGCGAGCGGTTGCTCAACCCAATGTTCGATCTCAAGCTCAACTGCATCTGGAAGCTTGGTGCCGTTTTCATCAAAAAATTTGATGCCATTGTCGTCATAGGGGTTATGGCTGGCACTGATGACAATGCCACCGGCTGCAGAGAATGTGCGAGTCAGGTATGCAATCGCAGGTGTTGGCATTGGGCCCAGCATGACCGGGTCAACTCCGGCCGCAATCAAACCCGCCTCTAACGCCGTTTCAAACATATAGCCTGACAACCGCGTGTCTTTACCAATCACGACCCTGGGCCGACCCGGATGTCGTTGCCGAACCGTCTGTCCAAAGGCCCAGCCGAGCTTCAAAACAAACTCAGCAGTAATACAGCCTTCGCCAACGCGTCCCCGAATCCCGTCTGTACCAAAATATTGTCGCGACATTTACTGCGTTCCTTGCATCAGTGTGTGCATCACCCTCACCGCATCCCGAGTTTCCGACACATCATGGACGCGCACAATCGCAGCGCCGCCGGCGGCGGCCATCGCCGCTGCAACAGCACTCGCTGTGGTTCGTTGCTCCACAGGGCGACCGGTGATCTCGCCCAGCATCGACTTCCTTGAGACTCCGACCATGATGGGGAAGCCTGTTTCAATAAAACGAGCTAGGTTCTGGAATAGCGACACATTGTGCGCCAGCGTTTTTCCAAAACCAAATCCAGGGTCAAGGATTAACTGTTGACGGTCAAAGCCCTCAGCCACACAGACCTCAACACGCTTCATCAGCCAATCCAAGACCTCATCAACGGGATCTTGATACTGCGGACTCTGCTGCATGGTGTCCGGTGAGCCTTGCATGTGCATCAAACACACCGGTAGCCCACTAGCATAGGCAGCTTCTAATGCGCCGGGTCGAGTCAACGCACGCACATCGTTGATCAAGCCTGCTCCTAAACGCGCCGCTTCCGTCATTACCTGGGGCGTCGAGGTATCCACAGAGATCACGGCATCGAACCGACTCGACAGTGCCTCGATGACAGGGACCACGCGCGCAAGCTCTTGCTCAACCGACACGGGCGTCGCTCCGGGACGCGTGCTCTCGCCGCCCACATCAAGCAAGGTGGCACCCTCAGCCACACACAGGGCTGCATGATCGATCACCGCATCCAAAGGCACGTCTGTGCCATAGAGCAGCCCGCCATCGGAAAAAGAATCTGGAGTGACATTCAGAACAGCCATGATCTGGGGCGCAGTAAACCCCAGATCAGGCCAGAGACGACGGGTTACGCTCATCAGTTCGTTGGCAGCGAACCATCCTTCGGTTCAGAGTCGGTCGGATGCGTCTCCACCGCTTCTTTGAGATCGTCATGGACCTCAGGCTGTCCACCTTGCGGCTTATTGTGGTCATCCCATCCCTCAGGAGGACCCGGCCGCTTCCCTTCCATAATCTGATCAATCTGCTTGGCGTCGATGGTTTCATACTCCATCAAGGCATCCGCCATGAGGTGCAGCTTGTCCATATTGTCTTCAAGGATCTGCTTAGCTCGCGAATAACAGTCGTTAAGGATGCCTTTAACTTCCTCATCGATCATCCGAGCGGTCTCATCAGACTGGCCATTAGCTGGTCGGCTCATGGAGCGACCAAGGAACGGTTCGTTGTCTTCTTCATCGTACATCTGAGGACCCATCTTTTCAGACAAGCCCCACTTAGTGACCATACTGCGTGCGATTGTTGTGGCACGCTGGATGTCATTCGATGCACCCGTGGTCACCCCTTCGGCGCCCAATGTCAGCTCTTCGGCAATCCGCCCGCCATAGAGCGAACAAATCTGGCTCAGTAAGCCGCGCTTTGAATGACTGTACTTGTCCTCTGTTGGCAAAAACATGGTTACACCGAGCGCCCGGCCCCGTGGAATGATCGACACCTTATAGACGGGATCATGTTCAGGCACCATGCGACCGACAATGGCATGACCGGCCTCGTGGAATGCCGTATTGCGCTTCTCCGACTCCTTCATGACCATGGACTTGCGCTCAGCACCCATCATGATCTTATCTTTTGCTTGCTCAAAATGGCTCATCGCCACCACACGGGTATTCGAACGCGCAGCGAAGAGGGCCGCCTCGTTGACCAAGTTCGCCAAATCCGCACCAGAGAATCCAGGTGTCCCACGGGCGATAATCGCTGGATCCACTTCAGGTGCGACTGGCGCTTTACGCATGTGCACCTTCAAAATCTGCTCACGGCCACGGATATCCGGCAACCCGACCACCACTTGGCGGTCAAATCGACCTGGCCGAAGCAAGGCAGAATCCAGCACATCAGGGCGGTTAGTCGCAGCGATCACGATGACGCCATCGTTGACGTCGAATCCATCCATCTCAACGAGGAGCTGGTTCAGCGTTTGCTCACGCTCATCATGTCCACCGCCAAGGCCTGCGCCGCGCTGACGGCCGACCGCGTCAATCTCGTCAATGAAGATAATGCAGGGCGCTTGCTTCTTCGCTTGCTCGAACATATCGCGTACACGCGACGCGCCGACACCGACGAACATCTCGACAAAATCAGAACCCGAGATGGTAAAAAATGGCACCTTCGCTTCGCCCGCGATCGCTTTCGCGAGGAGCGTCTTACCGGTTCCTGGAGGGCCGGCCATTAAGACACCACGTGGAATCCGGCCGCCGAGACGCTGGAACTTACCTGGATCGCGCAAGAATTCAACCAACTCTGCGACGTCATCTTTCGCTTCATCACAGCCCGCTACATCGGCAAAGGTCGTTTTAATTTGGTCTTCGCCGATCAACCGCGCCTTCGATTTACCAAAGGACATCGGGCCACCTCGACCACCACCCATGCCGCCCTGCATTTGGCGCATAAAGAACATGAAGATCGCAAGAATAATTAGGACAGGGAAGGCAGCCACCAGCAGCTGCATCCAAATCGACTGTTGCTCCGGACGGCGACCCTCAACCACCACATTGTGCTGGATCAAATCATCCATTAAACGTGGATCTTCTAGGGTTGGACGAATCGTCTCGTATACATCCCCGTTGGATCGTGTCGCGACAATGGTTTGCCCCTCAATCACAACCCGCCGAATCTGATCACGATTCACTTCTTCCACGAATTGGGAGTAGTTCACCTGATTTGATTGCGTCTCAACGCTGAAATTGTTGAACACGGTCAACAGGACAGCCGCGATCACTAACCACAGAACTAAATTTCTCGCCATGTGAATTCTCCATTCATTCAGAGGAGTCGGAACACTCCAATATACAGACGTTTATTTGGGCATTACAGCGGAATTCAAAGCAACCTTACGCACGAAATCCACTAGCTAACAAATAGGTTTCTCGACTTCGGGCCCTTGAGGCCTCGGGTTTCCGTGTTTTTACGACCTGAAAACTGCCGCGAAGTTCCTGCAAAAACTCGTCAAACCCCTCACCGTGGAAGACTTTGATGAAAAACGCACCGCCAGGAACCAAGGTTGCTCTGGCAAAATCGAGCGCCAATTCACATAGATACATGGCGCGCGGCTGATCGACAGATTTATTTCCTGACAGGTTCGGCGCCATATCAGACAGCACCACATCGACACCCCGACCATCCAAGCGTTGCATTAATTCGTCTAAGACCGAAGCCTCGGTAAAGTCGCCTAACATGATCTCAACATCCGCCACTGAATCCATCGGCAAAATATCCAACGCAAACACCCGCCCACCAGGCCCTGTCCACTGCGCGACCAGCTCAGTCCAGCCACCTGGGGCCGCGCCGAGGTCGACGACTACCTGGCTCGGTTTGATCAGGTGATCACGTGCCTGTACCTCTTCGAGTTTGAAGCTCGCGCGCGATCGACGTCCCTCGGCTTGTGCCTTTTGCACATAGGGATCATCGAAATGTTCTTTCAACCAGCGTCCGCTGGACTTGGATCGTGACATGTTTTGCTCTAGACTCGCGCGCCCTATTGAGGAGACGACTATGTTAACGCCAGAACGCAAGAAGCAGATGCGGGCGATCGGACATCATCTCAAACCGATTGTATTGGTCGGCGACCACGGCATGTCTTCGGGTGTACTCGAAGAACTGAACCGCGCCCTGAACGACCATGAACTCATTAAAATAAAAGTGCGCGCCGAACGCGACACACGGAAAACACTCATTGAATCCATGTGTGCAGAAACCGGTGCGCATTGCGTGCAGTCTACAGGCGCAATGGCCCTATTGTATCGCGCCGCTGAACGACCAAATCCGAGGCTCTCAAATCTGATTCGACCGCTGTAAGGTTACAAGTGCTCGACGGTGTCGATTTCGTAAGTCACCACACCGCCGGGCGTCGTCACCGACACCTCATCACCCTCTTCTTTGCCAATCAGGCCGCGAGCAATTGGTGAGGTCACAGAGATCTTGCCCTGCTTCACATCTGCCTCATCTTCGCCGACGATTTGATAGGTCACGGTTTGATCGGTATCCAGATTAATCAAGGTCACCGTGACACCGAAAATGACTTTGCCGGTGTTTTCAATGTGCGAGATATCAATCACCTGCGCATGCGATAGCTTGGCTTCGATATCTTTAATTCGACCCTCACAGAATCCCTGTTGCTCGCGCGCCGCGTGATATTCCGCATTTTCTTTTAGATCGCCGTGTTCACGCGCCTCAGCAATGGCCTGGATGATCCGCGGCCGCTCAACCTGCTTCAGCCGACTCAACTCGGCACGCAGCGCTTCTTCGCCGCCTTTGGTCATCGGTATCTTGCTCATGCGATTCCTTGTTCTTTGAGTTCTACGCGCGCATGCAGGTCTTGTAGACGCCGAACTTCGCGCTCATCGCCAAATTTTAATGCCCGAACGATCGATTCACCGCCCGCCAGCGTGGTGGTGTAACACACCTTATGCTGCAGCGCAGAGCGCCGAATGGTTGCGGAATCCGTAATCGCCTGGCGCCCTTCTGTGGTATTGACGATAAACGCAATCGTATCGTTCTTGATCATATCCACAATATTAGGCCGACCTTCAAGCACTTTATTCACTCGTTCACAGGCAATGCCATGCTGTGCAAGGTACTCACAGGTGCCTTGCGTGGCAACCAATGTGAAGCCCATATCGATTAAGGATTTGGCAATCGCAGACATCCGTGGCTTATCGGCATCACGAACCGAGATAAATGCGCGGCCAATTTTCGGCAACCGGTCACCCGCTGCCGCATGCGCCTTGGCAAAGGCTTCGTCAAAACTGTCACCAGTTCCCATCACCTCACCTGTGGATTTCATTTCAGGCCCCAAAATGGGGTCCACACCTGGGAACTTGGCAAACGGGAAGACCGATTCTTTGACGCTGAAAAATGGTGGGATACGTTCACGAACCACGCCCTGCGCCTTCAACGAGGTTCCAGCCATACACCGAGCTGCAACCTTAGCAAGCGACACACCAATGCATTTTGAAACGAACGGAACAGTACGTGATGCGCGTGGATTGACCTCAATCACGAACACATCCTCGCCCTGGACTGCCATCTGCACATTCATCAAACCAATGACGTTCAACTCGCGAGCCATCTTGATGACCTGCTCACGAATCACGTCTTGGATATGCGGAGCCAGACTGTATGGCGGCAACGAACAGGCGGAGTCTCCTGAGTGCACACCGGCCTGCTCAATGTGTTCCATAATCGCACCAATGACGACATCCTGCCCGTCACTGACGGCATCCACATCGACTTCGACCGCCGGATCGAGGAAGCGATCAAGCAGGACTGGCGAGTCATCCGAGGCGATCACAGCCTCCTGCAGATAACGGCGTAATTCCGCCATATTCGAGACGACTTCCATCGCACGACCACCGAGCACATAGGAGGGCCGCACCACCAGCGGAAAGCCGAGTTGCTCTGCCAATGCAAGCCCCTCGTCTAGACTACGCGCAGTCGCATTGGCGGGCTGACGAAGGCCGAGACGTGTGACCATCTGCTGGAATCGCTCACGATCCTCAGCGCGGTCAATGGCCTCAGGGGATGTTCCGATGATCGGTACCCCAGCAGCCTCAAGATCACGGGCCAATTTCAGCGGCGTTTGTCCGCCAAACTGCACAATCACACCCTTTGGCTTTTCAAGCTCCACGATAGCCAGCACATCTTCCAACGTGACTGGCTCAAAAAACAGCCGATCTGAGGTGTCATAGTCAGTCGAGACCGTCTCAGGGTTACAGTTCACCATGATCGTCTCATAGCCGTCTTCACGCATGGCAAAAGCCGCATGCACACAGCAATAATCAAACTCGATGCCTTGGCCGATACGGTTGGGACCGCCGCCAAGCACCATGATCTTGTCACGGCTCGATGGATTCGCTTCGCACTCTTCTTCATAGGTCGAGTACATATAGGCTGTGGGCGTTGCAAACTCCGCCGCACAGGTATCGACCCGCTTGTACACTGGCCGTATCCCCAACTTCAACCGCCGCTCACGCAACTCTTTCTCAGAGACATCCAGCAAGGTCGCCAAACGCTTATCGGAAAACCCTTTGCGCTTAAAACGCCACATCGCGTCGCGATCCATGTCAGACATCGCCATCTCGGACAGCTTCGCCTCCTCCCAGATCAGATCTTCCATCTGCGCTAAGAACCAGGGATCAATCTTTGAGACCTGATACAGCTCGTCCACACTCATGCCGCTCCGCAAGGCATCGGCAACACACCAAAGCCGACGCGGGCCTGGATTCGCAAGCTCATGGCGCATGGTCTGTACAGACTCGTCGCTATCCCAATCAAACTGTGGATCGAGCCCAGACACGCCGATTTCCAGTCCACGGAGTGCTTTTTGCAGCGATTCTTGGAAAGTCCGCCCAATGGCCATGACCTCTCCAACCGACTTCATCTGCGTGGTCAGGCGGCTATCGGCCTGCGGAAACTTTTCAAAGGTAAACCGTGGCACCTTGGTCACCACGTAATCAATCGATGGCTCGAACGAAGCCGGCGTCGCGCCACCTGTGATCTCATTCGCCAATTCATCGAGGGTGTAGCCCACCGCGAGCTTCGCGGCGATTTTCGCAATCGGAAACCCAGTCGCTTTTGATGCTAAGGCCGACGAGCGTGAGACCCGTGGGTTCATCTCAATAACCACCAACCGACCGTCTGCTGGATTAACCGCGAACTGCACGTTCGAGCCACCAGTCTCAACACCAATCTCGCGTAACACGGCGACCGAGGCATTCCGCATGATCTGATATTCTTTATCGGTCAGCGTCTGTGCTGGAGCGACCGTGATGGAGTCACCGGTGTGCACCCCCATCGGATCGAGGTTCTCAATCGAACACACAATGATGCAATTGTCTTTCCGATCGCGAACCACTTCCATCTCGAACTCTTTCCAGCCCAAGAGTGACTCGTCGATCAGCAACTCATTGGTCGGCGACAAGTCCAGGCCGCGCTCGCAGATTTCTTCAAACTCTTCGCGGTTGTAGGCCACGCCACCACCAGAGCCACCCATGGTAAATGATGGCCGAATGATGCATGGAAAACCCAAATCATCGGCTGCCGCCCGAGCTTCCTCAAGCGTATGCGCAATGTGGCTTTTGGGCGTATCCAGTCCGATCGCCTTCATGGCCTGATCAAACCGATTGCGATCTTCAGCTTTATCAATGGCATCTGCATTGGCACCGATCATTTGCACGCCGTACTTTGCGAGCACCCCTTCACGATCCAAGTCCAACGCACAATTCAGCGCTGTTTGCCCGCCCATGGTGGGTAACAGTGCGCTTGGGCGCTCTTTTTCGATGACCTTCGCAACCGACTGCCAACGGATAGGTTCGATGTAGGTCGCATCCGCCATCGATGGGTCTGTCATGATCGTCGCGGGATTCGAGTTCACCAAGATCACTCGGTAGCCCTCTTCACGCAGGGCCTTACAGGCTTGAGCACCCGAATAATCGAATTCACACGCCTGCCCAATGACGATTGGACCCGCGCCAATGATCAAAATAGATTCAAGATCGGTGCGCTTCGGCATTAGCGGGCCTCCATGGCGGCGATAAATTGGTCAAAAAGAGGGGCCACATCGTGTGGTCCTGGGCTCGCCTCAGGGTGCCCTTGAAAACTGAATGCCGCTTTATCTGTCCGCGCAATTCCTTGCAAGGACTGATCAAACAGCGAGCGATGTGTTGGCCTTAGACAGGATGGCAGTGATGTCTCATCAATGGCAAATCCGTGGTTCTGGCTCGTGATCAACACCTGACCCGTTTGCAGATCTTGGACAGGATGGTTGGCCCCATGATGACCAAACTTCATCTTCAAAGTCTTCGCGCCAGACGCCAAACCAAGCAGTTGATGCCCAAGGCAAATACCAAACACTGGAATCTCGGCATCCAGAATTTCGCGGATCGCCTCAATTGCGTAGGTGCAGGGTTCAGGGTCGCCCGGCCCATTGGATAAAAACACTCCATCGGGACGCAATGCCAACACATCGGCGGCAGTGGTTTCTGCAGGGACAACCGTCAAGCGGCAATCGCGATCGGCCAACATACGTAAAATGTTGTGCTTGATACCAAAATCATAGGCGACGACGTGGAAGCGACCGTCCGGCTTAGTCGGATGCCCTTCACCAATCACCCAAGAGCCTTCAGACCACACATAGGTCTGATCGGTGGTCACCTCGCGCGCCAAATCCATACCAGCGAGCCCAGGGAATGCCGCGAGGGCACTCTGCGCTTCGGCCAACCCAGCCTCGGAGCACGCCGCCTCACCGGCGACGATCACGCCGCCTTGCGAACCCTTTTCACGCAAGATACGGGTCAGCTTCCGAGTATCAATGTCGGAAATCCCAACCACGCCCTCGGTTTTTAGATAGGTATCGAGAGACTGAGTCGCACGGTAGTTACTGTGCACAAATGGCAAATCACGGATGATCAACCCTCCAGCATGAATCCGATCCGACTCCTGGTCCTCAGGATTCACACCCACGTTGCCAATGTGCGGATAGGTCAGCGTAACCAGCTGACGCGCGTAAGACGGGTCGGTCAGGATTTCCTGATACCCAGTGAGCGCCGTATTGAACACGACTTCACCGACGGATATTCCGTCAGCACCTATGGAGCGGCCAGCAAATTGGGTGCCATCCGCAAGTATTAAAATTGCAGGAGAATTCAACCGGGGGTCCTCTGTCTCGACAGACTCGGCAGGCGCCGAGCGATTGAGGGCGCATTTTAGGGAGATCGCGGGCAAAAGTCCATGTAAAGCGGTCTTGGTTTAATCCAGACCGAGCACATCCCGCATCGAATAGAGTCCAGGAGCTGCCTGAGACGCCCATAGGGCGGCGCGCACCGCACCATCGGCAAAGGTTCTTCGGCTCGATGCCTTGTGCGTGATTTCAACACGCTCGCCCTCTGTCGCGAACATCACTGTGTGTTCACCCACAATATCGCCAGCTCGCACCGTTGCAAATCCAATCTGCTCTCGCGGTCGCGCACCGGTCTGACCTTGGCGACCGAACACGGCCACATCGTCCAACTGATGCCCACGCGCGTGGGCAACCGTGCGGCCCATCGCCAAGGCTGTGCCGCTTGGCGCATCGACCTTATGTCGGTGATGCGCTTCGACGATTTCAATATCGATATCGTCACCCATGACACGTGCTGCACGATCGAGGAGATCCAAGACCACATTCACGCCCACACTGAAATTCGGCGCATACACGATCGGAATTTGCTGCGAGGCCTCCGCGATCAAACGCTCCTCAGCTTCAGAAAAACCGGTTGTTCCGATGACACAGGGGATCTTCGCCTCCACACACCATCGCAAGTGCGCCAGTGTCGCCGCAATGGTTGTGAAGTCGATCAAGACCTCGGCGGTGTCGATGCCAGAAACATCGTCGACGACAGTCGCCCCGACCGACGCGCGACCAACCAATTCAGCAGCATCTACACCAACAAGCGACGAACCCGGACGCACCGTTGTTCCGGCAAGCGTGGCATCACGCGCGTCGAGCGTCGCCTCAATCAAGGCGCGCCCCATGCGACCGTTGCCGCCGGCAATTGCAATTCGCGTCATCAGAATTTCATCTCATCAAAGAATGATTTGACACTATCAAACCAACCTTCCCGTTTCGGCGCATGGGTTTTATGGTTTAAGGACTGATGCAACTCTTCCAGTAGCTCGCGCTGCTTGGCAGTCAGATTGACAGGCGTTTCCACCACCACGCGACATAGGAGGTCGCCTTGGGTGCCGCCACGTACCGGCTTCACACCCTTCGCACGCACCCGGAAGAGCTTGCCAGTTTGCGTCCCATCGGGAACCTTCACCTTGACTCGACCATCTAGGGTTGGCACCTCAAGCTCGCCACCTAACGCCGCATCGGTGAATGAAATCGGCACTTCACAATACAGATCTTTCCCGTCGCGCTTGAAAATCCGGTGCTCTTTGACGCTCACCTGTACATACAAATCACCTGCAGGGCCGCCGCTCATGCCCGCCTCACCCTCGCCTGACAGACGGATGCGGTCACCTGTATCGACACCAGCTGGGATCTTCACAGACAACGTCTTGGTTTCTTCCTTTCGTCCCTGCCCTCGGCAGTCGGCGCAAGGATCTGTGATGATTTGCCCCTGGCCATGACACCGCGGACAGGTTTGTTGGATAGCAAAAAATCCTTGCTGCATCCGCACCTGTCCTTGACCGTTACAGGTCGAACAGGTTTTCGGAGACGAACCGGGCTTGGCGCCCGAACCACGGCACGTGCCGCACTCGGCCAAGCGGGGCACGCGAATGGTTTTTTCTACACCGAACACAGCCTCTTCAAGGGTCAGGTCCAAGGTATATCGGAGGTCACTACCACGATGTGCCGATGAACGACCGCCGCCTGGGCCGCCGCCGCCAAAAATGTCACCGAAAACGTCGCCGAAGATGTCAGAGAAACTGGCACCGCCGCCTTGGAAGCCGCCGGGACCACCGCCACCTTCAAACGCATCGTGCCCATAACGATCGTATGCTGCACGCTTCTCTGGATCGGCCAAAATCTCGTAGGCCTCAGAAAGCTCCTTGAACTTGGCTTCAGCCTCTGCGTCGCCTGGATTACGGTCCGGGTGGACCTTCATGGCGAGTCGTCGGTAGGCCTTTTTTAGGTCACCTTCTGACACGTCATTCGAAACACCCAATACGGCGTAATAGTCACGCTTCGCCACTCAGCTCTCCTTGCGTGGGAAGTGAGTCAACCGACTCACTTCTTGTCGTCTTCCTTAACCTCTTCAAACTCCGCATCGACAACATCGTCGTCGGCTTTGTTTGAAGTCTCGGCCTCTGCTGAACCCGCATCTGCGTCGGCAGCTGCATACAGCTTTTCAGCAATCTTGGCTGACGCCTCTGTCAATGTACTGGTTCTCTCAACAATCGCATCCTTGTCGTCACCTTGCAGTGCCTCTTCAAGTGCCGCAATCGCTGCTTCCACCGGTGCTTTTTCCTCGTCGGACAGCTTATCACCCGCTTCAGTCATCGACTTCTTCGTCGCGTGGATCATACCATCAGCGGTATTGCGTGCTGAGATCAGTTCTTCGAACTTACGATCCGCATCCGCATTCGCTTCCGCGTCCTTGACCATCTTTTCGATTTCTTCATCGGACAGACCTGAGGATGCCTTGATCACGATCGACTGTTCTTTCCCGGTCGCCTTGTCCTTGGCGGATACGTTCAGAATCCCGTTGGCATCGATATCGAAAGCCACTTCGACCTGCGGCATGCCACGTGGCGCAGGAGGAATATCCGCCAGATCAAATCGACCCAATGACTTGTTTTGCGCGGCCTGCTTTCGCTCACCTTGCAAGACATGAATCGTCACCGCAGTCTGGTTGTCCTCAGCTGTTGAGAACACCTGCGTCTTCTTGGTCGGAATCGTCGTGTTCTTTTCAATCAGCGCAGTCATCACACCACCCATGGTCTCAATACCCAGAGACAGTGGAGTCACGTCCAGCAACAATACGTCCTTCACGTCACCCGCGAGTACCGCACCCTGAATTGACGCACCGACAGCCACAGCCTCATCTGGGTTTACGTCCCGACGCGGCTCTTTTCCGAAGAAATCTTTGACCTTTTGCTGAACCAGTGGCATCCGAGTCTGGCCGCCGACCATGATCACATCATTAATTTCAGATGTTGAATGACCTGCGTCTTCAAGAGCCTGCTTCACAGGCGCTAGAGTCCGCTCAACAAGATCCTCCACCAACGACTCGAGCTTGGCACGCGTGAGCTTCACGTTCATATGCTTCGGCCCGCTCGCATCGGCTGTGATGTAAGGCAGGTTCACATCGGTTTGTTGGCTCGATGACAGCTCGATCTTCGCTTTCTCAGCAGCTTCCTTCAGTCGCTGCATCGCAAGTGGGTCGCCTTTAAGGTCCATACCCTGCTCTTTTTGGAAGGTCTCCGCCAAAAAGTCGATGATGCGCAAGTCGAAATCTTCGCCACCAAGGAATGTATCGCCGTTGGTTGAGAGCACTTCGAATTGATGCTCCCCGTCCACTTCCGCAATCTCAATGATTGAGATATCAAAGGTACCGCCACCTAAATCGTACACCGCAATGATAGAGTCGCCACGCGACTGATCCATCCCGAATGCCAGTGCTGCCGCCGTTGGCTCGTTGATAATCCGTTTCACTTCCAAGCCAGCAATCTTGCCAGCGTCTTTGGTTGCTTGCCGCTGGCTGTCGTTGAAATAGGCAGGTACCGTGATCACTGCTTCAGTCACCGACTCACCAAGATAATCCTCGGCCGTCTTTTTCATCTTTTTCAAGACTTCTGCTGAGATCTGCGGAGGTGCCAAACGATCACCTTTGACCTCAACCCACGCGTCGCCGTTATCGGCACCCACAATCTTGTAAGGCACCATCTTGATGTCTTTTTGCACAACATCATCTTTAAATTTGCGACCGATCAAACGCTTGACCGCAAACAATGTATTTGTCGGATTGGTGACTGACTGCCGTTTCGCAGGCTGACCAACCAAAATCTCATCGTCTGTGTACGCAATGATCGACGGGGTGGTTCGATCACCTTCCGCGTTTTCAATGACGCGAGGCTTGCCGCCTTCCAGCACCGCCACACATGAGTTTGTGGTTCCCAGATCGATTCCTATGATCTTTCCCATGGTAATTCCTCTCTTTTCGTCCTTGTCCGGTCACCCGGCTATCTCTGTTCTTTAAATTGCGGTGAAAAACCGGCGTTCAAGGGCCGATTAATTCGCAGCCTGACTCACAACCACCATCGCGGCCCGAATCACCCGACCTTCCAACTTGTATCCTTTTTGCATCACAGCCATCACGGTGTTCGGCGCATGCTCAGCCGAAGGCACCATACTCATGGCCTGATGTTCTTTTGGATCGAAGGCCACACCCACAGGATCGATCGCTTCAACACCATGCTTGGCTGCGGTATCGAGCAACAACTTGTGGGTCATTTCCGTGCCTTCCAGCATGGCCATATCGAATCCGTCTGTGGTCCGCGCAAGCTCGAGCGCGCGATCCATGGAATCCAAAACAGCCAACAGGTCCTTGGCAAACTTTTCAATGGCATAGCGATGCGCATTTTCAACATCGCGCTCGGCACGACGTCTGACATTGAGCAACTCCGCCTGAGCCCGCAGAACGGACTCTTTCAACTCTTCAATCTGTGTTTCGGGACTCGCGGTATCAGTAGGCTCGGCCTGCGTTTCTGCGTCCGATTCGCTGACATCGTGCTCAGACTCAACAGTCGCCTCTTCATGCGTCTCTGCTTCGCCGGTCGACGCCTCGCTCTTGATCCCTTCCTCATCGACGGGCGATTTCTCGTCTGCCATCATCTCCTCCTTGTTTTCACCGTGAGTGGGCTACACTCTTCACGGAACCGCATGTATAAGGTCAGATTCTCCAGTTTCAACGTAGGAACAAATGCTCACAGAACTTAACGTGCAAAACTTAGCAACTCTGGCCTCCGTCGACCTTGAGCTCACGGCCGGTTGCATCGCAATCACTGGCGATACAGGGGCTGGGAAGTCGCTGATCCTCGATGCACTCGAATTGGCATTGGGTGGTCGCGCTGACGCAGGGCTGGTCCGCTCTGGAACCGAGCGCGCGCAGATCTCTGCACGATTTGATGTCACCCGCCTGCCTGACGCGAAGAGCTGGCTTAGGGAAAACGAGCTGGCCGATGAGGACGAATTGATTCTCAGGCGGACACTGACAGCTGAAGGGCGCTCGAAAGCCTTTGTGAACGGCACACCCATTTCGACTTCACAGCTTCGCGAATTGTCGGAGCAACTGGTGTTCATGCACACCCAACACGCCAACCAGAAGCTCCTGCAAAGCAAGCATCAGCTGGAGTTGCTTGACGGCTATGCCGATCAGGGTGCGGCCCGCGAAGTCTGCCGCTCGGCCTTTATGCTTTGGCAACACAAGCATCGTGAGCTTCAAACATTGAAGTCATCCGCTGCCAAGGCGGATCAAGAGCGTGAACTCCTGCAGTTTCAGGTCGATGAGCTTGTTGAACTGGCTCTCAAAGTTGGCGAATTTGCGGCGCTTGATGTCGAACAGCGACAACTGTCGTCAGGGGAGTCTTTTCTCAAGATCACTGATGACGCCCTGAATCGACTGGCGGGTGAGGACACGCCTGGCATCATTGCGACTACTGAGCGGATTGCAACCGATCTCAAACGCCTCGCGGACGGGCATCCGGAACTCGCGAATGCGGCAGAACTCTTGGATCAAGCCGGGATCGCACTGTCTGAGGCACGCACTGAGATTCAACACGCAGTCGATCGATTTGAGCTGGACCCGGCACGTTTGCAGTTTGTTGAAGACCGCATTGCGCAGATTTTCACGCTCGCCCGGAAGCACAAAATCGAGCCGGATGAGTTACTTGATCATCAACATCAACTTGAGGCGCGCCTGGCGTCGATTGCAGATGCACATCATCGCATCCCAGCGCTGACTGCAGAGGTCGAACAACTGCATAGCGAAGCGCTCCAAGCGGCAACCGCGTTAAGTGCTGTTCGCGCACAAGCCGCTGATGAACTTTCGAGCGCGATCACGGCACATTTTCCGGACCTCGGGATGGACTACGCCTCACTTCGTGTGACTCTCATACCGCAGGATGAGTTGACAGCGCATGGCTTGGAATCGGCGCAGTTTTTCTTTCAGCCAAACCCTGGGCAACAAGGCGGAGCACTGTCGAAAATTGCATCGGGAGGCGAGCTGTCGCGAGTCAGTCTTGCGATTCAGGTCATCACTGCTAGTCGGCTGGCGACACCGACTCTGGTCTTTGACGAGGTCGATGTGGGAATTGGCGGCAAGACCGCCGCTCGGGTTGGCGCACTCTTGCAGGCACTGGCCAAAAACGCGCAAGTGTTGGTCGTCACTCATCAACCTCAGGTGGCAGGGCAGGCGACCGAACATCTGCATGTGCAAAAACAGTCGGACGAAGATGTCACCGTAAGCGAGGCGAAGTTACTGAGCGAGCCTGAGCGGATCGACGAAATTGCTCGCATGCTGGGTGGGCACACTGTGACTGAGAGCACCCGTGCAGCAGCACGCGAATTGCGCATCACGACAGCGGATTAGCCCAAGAGCCAATGCGCGGCTGCGTAGTACAGCGGAATACCAAAGATAATATTGAACGGAAATGTGAGCCCGAGCGAGAGACCCAGATACAGGCTCGGATTCGACTCTGGGAGCGCATGCTTTAACACCGCGGGTACCGCAATATAGGAGGCCGATCCGGCCAAGACCGCTAACAGTGTCGCGTTCCCGACCGATAATCCGCCCAACCATGCCAAACCAAGCGCCAAGCTTGCGTGAAGTAATGGTGCCAGCAGCCCGTAAAACGCGAGTCGCTTGGGTACATGTTTCAAATCACCCAATCGCTGCGCAGTTGCAACACCCATATCCAACAAGAAAAACGCCAACATGCCTTTGAAAATCATGCCAGTGAAGGGGTCCATAATGCCTTTTCCGACAGCACCGGTTGTTAAACCGATCAACATGGCGCCAAGCAATAAGATCTGTGTCCCTTCGGTAAAGGATTCTCGCAGTACCGCACCCATACCCTGATGTTGTTGGCGTACTTCCTGCGCTCGGTACACATTGGCCATCAAAATCGCAAAGATAATTGCAGGCGATTCCATCAAGGCCATAGCAGCCGCCATGTGGCCGCCATAGCTTGCGCCCTGGGTTTCGAGAAACTGCGTTGCGGTGATAAAGGTCACCGCAGACACCGATCCATAGGTTGCCGAAATCGCCAAAGCATCTAATGGCTCCACCAAGCGTTTCAGCAAATAAAAACCAATGATCGGGACGACCAAAGCCAGTAAGACGGCAAAACCAAGGTCACGTACGATCTCGAGATGCAGGCCACTCTCAGCGAGGGAAAACCCACCCTTTAGACCGAGCGCCATCAAAAGATACAGGGATAGGAATCGCGCAATCGCCGAGGGGATTTCCAAATTCGAACGAATCAATCCGGCAAAGAGACCGAGACCGAAGAATAAGACACTGGGATCTAGTAAAGGACTTGAACTCATGCCTGCGCCGAGCACTCCGAGCAGGTGACGTAGATGATGTGGGTGTGATCCACAATTTGGCAGCCGTACGCATCCGCAATTTGCTCTTGCAACGCCTCAATCTCTGGGCTCTGGTACTCGATGATCTTTTGGCAACGTACGCAGATCATGTGGTCGTGATGATCTTCTGGTTTCAACTCAAAGACACTGGTGGTGGCGTCAAACTGGTGCCGCTCAACCAACCCTGCGTCCTCGAACTGGGTGAGTACTCGATACACGGTGGCCAGATTCACATCGACCCCACCCTCGTGGAGCTTTCGGTACACCATCTCAGCCGACATGTGCTCACCTTCATTCGAGAGCAGCAATTGCAGCACGTGAATACGTGGCAGGGTTGCCTTTAAACCCGCTTTCTTCAGTTCATCGGTTTCGAATTGCATCGCGCATGGACTCTCAGACATTCGCCATCTATTATTCGGACCTTTGACACACATGGGAAGACATAAATGCGATTGATTGCGATTTCAGTTTTTGCACTGACCACGCTACTCGCAGGGTGCTCCTTCCCTGGCGTGTATAAAACCAGCATCGAGCAAGGCAATAAGCTCATCCCCGAACGCGTCGAGCGCCTCGAGGTCGGCATGAGCCGAGACCAAGTCCAGTTCTTGTTGGGCTCTCCGGTGACGGTGAACACGTTCAACCCAAATCGATGGATCTATTTAGAACGCGTTGACTACGATGGGACTGTGCAAACCAATACCTATTTAATTGTTGAGTTTGCGAATGAACGCGTTGCCACGATTGCGAGAGAGAGCGGCGGACAACCGATCGATCCGATTTCGAAAGTGGACACCACTGCACCCGCGCCAACTGAAGAGGATAGCTGGTTGTCGCCCATCTTCAATCTGTGGGGCGATGGTGCTTCTGAGACTCCGCGCGCGCGCGACGATTCGACTTCGGATCCGCAATCAGCGGCCGATACAACTCAACCCGATCGCCAGGATGAAGGCGCGTGGTGGTGGCCGTTTTAATACGCTCTCCGAACACTCCCATCGGAATCGTATCCAAATCAATTTCGGGAAACTCATGCGCTAAACCAGACGCGACCGCCGCCTCGTGCACAGTCGTTCCCTCAGGGACGGTCAGCGAAACGATTCTGCTCCGCTCTGGGGTCGCGTAAGCGACCTCAATCTGCATCAGATTGGGCATATAGAGCATCCGCTCGTGTACAGAACGCATCAACCAAACTGCCGGCAATCTGCGAAAACACCGCGCCAATCGCCATGGCAATTAGACGGCCTGAAAACTCAAATTCCAGTTCAAGCGTGACACGACAACCCGATCCGACCGGTTCAAACAGCCAATGTCCCGATAACGATTGAAAGGGACCGCTCACCAACGACAAATCGATCTTGTGCGGCGGCGTCAGCGTATTGCGCGTCGTAAAATTTTGTCGAATGTGGCCTTTTTGGATGCTGAGCTCACCGACAATCTCGTGATCAGTTGCCGACACAACGCGCGCACCGCCGCACCATGGAAGGAATTGCGGGTAACTCGCGAAGTCGTTCACCAGATCAAACATGTGCTCAGGTGTGTGCGAAACCAGTGCTGTGCGCGTAATCTTGGGCATTCAATCCTCACACGTCATTTGACGAATCGGGAAATATACGTAAAGTCGCGCGCCATGGCCAAGAAACCTCAACCATCTTCCAATCAAATCGCAACCAATAAACGTGCGCGATTTGATTACCACATCGACGAAACCTTTGAAGCCGGTTTGCAGCTGCATGGCTGGGAGGTGAAATCGATTCGTGCCGGCAAAGCCAACCTGACAGATACGTATGTCATCATCCGAAAGGGTGAAGCCTACCTTCTGAACGCGCAAATTACACCGCTCGAATCTGCTTCAACCCATGTCATCGCAGATCCAACGCGCAGTCGAAAGCTGCTGCTCCACAAAAAAGAGCTGGCGACCATCCATGGCGCACTGAGTCAAAAAGGTCACGCCTGCATCCCACTCGATCTGTATTGGAAAGGTCCGTACGTCAAAATTAAAATCGGTCTTGCCCGCGGTAAAAAGCAGCACGACAAGCGCGATACCATCCGAGATCGCGAGTGGAATATCGAAAAACAACGCGCCGTACGTCACAAGGTTCGCTAATTCATTTCAGCGCAGCCATTGTGAAATCGAAGGTTCAGGCCGATAATAGCGTCACGGGGACGATACGGATTCGACGCCGGTTACAAAACCAAATGTGCATGCCGAGCAGTTCTACAGTGTTCGTAAACCCAACTGTGGGCTCGTTAGCTATAACTGCCAACGACGAAAACTACGCTCTAGCAGCATAAGCTAGACCCTGTGCGGGGATCGTCTCTGGTCGTTGCAAACAGGGTTCGAAACAGAGACTCGCTTCAAAGCTGTGTTCAGGGTGGAGGAGCTAAATTTCAAACTGAACTCGGAACGGAAATCCCTGTGCGTTGGGAGACCCTGACCTAAATTCAAAAACGCGACTAAGCATGTAGAGCGTTTGGCAGAGGACTGACGGACGCGGGTTCAAATCCCGCCGTCTCCACCATTTAGAAAAGACAGACCCGTCCACTAACCGCGTCCGGTTATTGGGCGGGTTTTGTTTTTCTGCGTATTGACATCCTCTGGTGTCGGATCGGGCACAGTAAGAACTTCGCGACCTTTGAGATATTCATCGTGATCGACGAAGCTGATTACCGTCAAATAGCGCCAAACAAGATAGGCGCCGACGATCGTCAAAATAATTCCTAGCGTGTTGAGATGACTGCTCATGTTGACTTGCTTGATTGGTCATCATTGATGTTCAACGCTCTCAAAATTGTTGGCGTGCATTGGTCACATTGACTCCAGGTGCTTATTGATTCGCTCAAGTAGCAGCTCAAATTCCGGCTGCCCCTGATAGTAAAGCGCAGAAGACTTCCTGTATTCCCGAGCGAAAACTTCGCGCTGGCCGGAATCGCTCAGGGTGAATGCCGGATTTCTGGCAATCACCAACTCATCACCAGACCGGAAACGCTGCTTTTTTCGCTCGTGGTATGCGGTCGTCTGCATGAAGTCTTGAACTTCCTGCAATTCAAGCAGGCAGTACACATCGTAGTAATGGCGCAGGAAATTGGCCGGAAACGCTTGAGCCTCGGCCAGTCGTCGATACTTGGTCGAAATGGTCTGGAGTTTTTCGACGAAGGTGTGCGTCGGCGCGTAGCAAGGCACATCCATGGCCCGGTTGTCAAAAACCGGCACACCCCGGTCTATGGCGAAATCAAGCGCCCAGGAGGAAATCGTGACCGGTCGGTTGGGCGCCGTGTCGTCAAACCCGAGTTCCAGCAAGATGCCATCCTTCACTCCGGCCAGTGTTGCCACACGCGATGTGTAGGACAAGCGAATACCGGCACTGCGCATTTTGTCGTCATCGAAGAAGGTGTCCCGTTTGACGTTATCGATGCCGGGAATGCGGATGCGTCTGGCCAGCGCGTCGTAATACGCCTGCCGTGAGGCAATGTGCGCAGGCTTGTCCTGGTTGCGGCCAGTTTTGACATCCATGTCTGCAGGTGGCTCGATATGGAGATCGATGTCTTCGGAGAACCGATGGATCACCCCGAAGCCCTTGGACAGCGATGTGCCGCCCTTGAGCTCAAACACAAAGCCCTGGGCCTGCAGGCCCCACAGCCCATGCATGATCCAGTAGTCCTTCTCGACCAGCATGGTGTCGAGGCCGCGATCGTTGGCAACCACCGCAAGCAGTTGATCGAAGTCGCGTCGCTCGTGAAGAAATTTAGCCATTGACCCAGTTCTGGAAGCGTTTTCGGGTAGCCATGTTGCCGTAGCTGTTTACGGCCGCTTGCAAGCGTGTCAATTCGAAGGAAGGCAGCTTATTGCGCGCCTGGTTGAGCACGGCATCGCGGTCTTCGGCCAGATCCTCCAGGTTATTGAGCAGGTCCACGAACAGGAACTCGAGACATAATTTCTTCGGGAAGCGGGGCTTCACCCGAAAATCGAATTGTCGATTTCCCAGCTGAAAGACGCCGTGGCGCTTATGGTTGTAGACCAATGTTCGGTTGTATAGCTGGGTGGTGCCCAACCCGACGGCGTTGTATGACGAGGGTGAGAACACCAGGAAATCTTCGTCCCGCAAAAACCCCCTCACTACGTCATCATCGGCTGGGGGTAAAAGACCAAAGCTCGATTGTTTGGGAGCATGGTAGAGCCCTTGGGCCAGCTTCTGGAGCTTGCCCACGGAAACCAGTTCGCGCAGGTGTCGATCTACCGCGTTGCTCAGGCGAGCGAGATCCTCCCGCCGATAGACATGGCCTGCCTTCAGCGCACCAGCTAGGTGCGCAGTAGCGCTCCGAAGAGATGACGTTGGCACTGAGGCAGTCGCAGACATGAATGATTTCTCATTGAAGTTTCATGCATTTTAACAGCCTCAGTTAAGGATGTCACTTCTCACTCTCCTGGAGCCACTCTCGTCCAGAGAGTTACTGCTCAGGGAGCAGCAGAATGGTGGGTCGATCAAAAATGCAGTTCGATTCCGCACTTGGGAACTGAACCCACGTCCGCAGACGTTGCCAGCCTTTTGCACGAAACGAGGGGCCACTCCGGCGCCGGAGTGAGCGTTCAGATAAGGCTGGAGAAGAGCATGGCATCGTCACAATCATCGCCAATATCACCAGTTTGCACATTTGTGACGGTGGAGATGGTTGTTCCCTGTTGTATGGCTTCGCAAAAATGCATGAATTGCCACCATCACAGGCTGGTATTACTATAAAATCGAACGTAAAACACAGGAGGCTGCATGTCGACCACGCTCACCGTCAAGGGGCAAGTCACCATCCCCAAACAGATCCGCGATGCCCTGGGCCTGCACCCTGGCATGCCTGTGGACTTTGCTGTCAACCAAGACGGTGAAGTGGTGATCCACAAGGCCGAGGGCTCAGCCAAGCGCAAGTCTGACCGGTTCGAAGCCGCCCGTGGCAAGGCCGACGTCAAGTGGCGCACGCAAGACCTGATGGCGCTGCTGCGCGGTGAGGCCTGATGCTGGTCGACACCAACGTTCTGGTTGATGTCCTGGAAAACGACCCGCACTGGGCCGACTGGTCCATCGCGCAGTTGCAGGCCCAGTCCAAGGTGCACCGGCTGGTCATCAACCCCATCATCTACTCCGAGATGTCGCTGACGTTTTCTACCGTCGAGGCACTGGACGAAGTGCTCGACGGCATGGAACTGCGCATGCTGGAAATACCTAAGCCAGCCCTGTTCCTAGCGGGCAAAGCCTTTGTGCAATACCGCCGCAGCGGGGGCGTGAAAAACAATGTGCTCGGGGATTTTTTTATCGGTGCCCACGCCGCTGTCAGCGGCCTGCCGGTATTAACCCGAGATACTCGGCGTTATAGGAATTATTTTCCGAGCGTCAGATTAGTGGCACCGGACTGAAAGAGACGCGTAACGATATGAGCATCATTGAGGAATTTGTCGGCAAAGTGCTTGCCATTTCGAAAACAGGCGCAGCCACGTTACGCCGATAGCATTTGGGAAAACGGCAATGAAATGTACTTCAATCAACGCAACCAGCGATCAACTAATTCAATTGTTCAACACGACCTTTCGTGACAGCGAAGGCGCAGATGAAGGGCAAATCATCGGTGATTTGGTTCGCGCTCTACTCCTTGAAGCGTCGCATGAGCAGGTTGTCTTATTCAGTGTCGGCATCGGCGAGAATACGCACCCGGTAGGTGCCTGCATCTTTTCAAAACTGCTTTTTTCTGGAGATCCAAGCAGCGTGTGGTTACTCGCACCGGTCGCCGTTGCCTCTGCCCATCAGGGCAAAGGGATTGGTCAATCGATGATCCGATCTGCGCTGGAATCCATGAAACATGAACGGGGTGCCGAAATCGTTTTAACCTACGGAGATCCCGCGTTTTATGGCCGTGTTGGGTTTCAGCAGATCCTCGAAACAGACGTGCCGGCACCCTTTCCACTGTACTACCCAGAGGGATGGCAAGGACAACATCTGCACACAGGGATGATCGGACAATTGCATGGACCCTGTCGCTGTGTTTCAGCGTTTAACGACCCCCAGTTCTGGTAACCGGACCGACTCCTCGCCTATCCTTTCCTGAGATTGATCTCTGATTTCGGTGATACGAAACTGTTTTTGCCACCTCTCAAGGAAGAACCCCATGACGCAACCCTGCACCCAATGCCACAGTGAAAACACCTATACAGACACGCTGTCTTGGTTTTGTCTCGACTGTCACCACGAGTGGAGCCCAGACGACACGCTCCAAACGGAAGTAGAAACCGTCGTACTGGATGCGAACGGCCAAACACTGGAAGACGGCGACACCGTCACCTTAGCGAAAGACCTCAAAGTCAAAGGTAGCTCGATCGTGCTCAAGGTCGGTACCAAGATCAAAAATATTCGTCTCGTACCAGAAGGCGACCACAATGTGGACTGCAAAACAGATGCAGGCCCGATGATGTTGAAAAGCGAATTCTTAAAAAAAGTGACCGCATAAATAAGCACACTTGAAAAAATGAAAACTAATTCCATTTTTATCGAGTCGGTGCTTTATACTGATCCCATTCTAGATTCAATCGAAGGAGACAACGGCCATGACTGACCGTATCCAATGCGGCAACATTCAGGTTGCATCCGAACTCTATCAATTCATCACAGATGAGGCATTGCCTGGCACCGGTCTTGAAGCCAAAGCCTTTTGGGATGGCGTCGACCAGCTGATTCACCGACTCACGCCTGTCAATCGTGAATTACTCGCTAAGCGCGACGCACTGCAAGAGAAAATCGATACCTACCATCAAGCCCATCGTGGCGATGCTTTCAACTTCGACGCCTACAAAGCGTTCCTCGAAGAAATCGGTTACCTGTTGCCTGAGCCACAGAACGTACAAGTCACCACCACCGACGTGGACGCTGAGGTTGCCACCACTGCCGGCCCACAACTGGTCGTGCCTGTGATGAACGCACGCTACGCCTTGAATGCTGCCAATGCACGCTGGGGTAGCCTGTACAACGCCCTTTACGGAACTGATGCCATCAGTGACGAAGGTGGAGCAGAAGCAAGCAACGCATATAATCCTGTCCGCGGACAAAAAGTGATCAGCTTCGCGAAGGCCTTCCTTGATCAGGCCGCGCCTTTGGCCGCTGGCAGCCATGCGGACGCCACGGCGTATCAGATCGAATCAGGCGCTCTGCAGATCACAACCCACGCCGGGAAGGCAGCTCTCAAATCACCCGAGCAGTTTGTTGGTTACCACGGCGACGCGGCCGCACCGAGCGCCATTGTCCTTGCGCACAACGGATTGCACTTTGAGATTCAAATCGACGCATCAAGCGAGATTGGTAAAGGCGATCCAGCCGGCATCAAAGACATCCTGATGGAATCCGCATTGACCACCATTATGGACTGTGAAGATTCGGTTGCAGCCGTCGATGCGGCAGACAAAACGCTGGTCTACCGTAACTGGATGGGCCTCATGAACGGAACGCTGAGCGAAACTGTCGAAAAAGGCGGTCAACAGTTTACCCGTAAGCTGAACCCAGATCGCACCTACACAGCAGCCAACGGTACCGATACAGTGACTTTGCCAGGGCGAGCACTGATGTTTGTCCGAAATGTTGGACATTTGATGACCAACCCCGCGATCCTCGATCAAGACGGCCAAGAAGTCCCCGAAGGCATTATGGATGGCATCTTTACGAGCCTGATGGCCATTCATGACCGCAACCGGTCTAAAAATAAAAATTCACGTACGGGCAGCATGTATATCGTCAAGCCCAAGATGCATGGTCCTGAAGAAGTGGCCTTCGCCAATCGCCTGTTTGGCGAGGTTGAGGATCTTCTCGGACTGCCGCGCTTTACCCTAAAGATGGGCATCATGGACGAGGAGCGCCGTACCACAATTAATCTCAAGGCATGCATTAACGCAGCCTCAGAGCGCGTGGTGTTTATCAACACAGGATTCCTGGATCGTACCGGTGATGAGATGCATACCTCCATGCACGCTGGCCCAATGATCCGCAAAGGCGACATGAAGCAGGCCACTTGGATTGCCGCATACGAAAACTGGAACGTCGATATTGGTCTTGAATGCGGACTCCAAGGCCGCGCACAGATCGGTAAAGGCATGTGGGCTATGCCAGATCTGATGGCTGCAATGATCGAACAAAAAATTGGCCACCCAAAATCCGGCGCAAACACAGCCTGGGTCCCTTCACCGACTGCAGCGACCCTGCATGCGCTGCACTACCACCAGGTAGACGTATTCGCGCGGCAAAACGAATTGAAGGGACAGCGTCGCAATTCCGTCGATGAGATTCTGACTATTCCCGTAGCCGCCAACCCGAATTGGAGTGCCGCCGAAATTCAGGCGGAATTGGACAACAACGCCCAGGGTATTTTGGGCTACGTTGTGCGTTGGGTGGATCAAGGCGTGGGCTGTTCAAAGGTTCCGGATATCAACAACGTGGGACTAATGGAAGACCGCGCAACATTGCGGATCAGTTCGCAACACATCGCCAACTGGCTGACCCACGGGATCACCACGATCGAACAGGTGACAGAGACCATGCAACGGATGGCCAAGGTGGTCGATGGACAGAACCAAGCTGATCCCCTGTACCATCCCATGGCACCGAACTTCGATCAGTCAATCGCATTTCAAGCAGCGATGGAGCTGGTGCTGAAGGGTGTCGAGCAACCGAACGGCTACACGGAGCCCGTCCTGCACCGTCGTCGTCTCGAGCTCAAAGCCGCCCAGTAAGGTCTATTGACACCGCCCCCGGTTAGCGCATAGTTATTGATCAAAATAACAAACGCTCCGGGGGTTTCTGTGCGCACGCTTGTCTTTGCCATCGTCTGGCTGATCGGGTCGGCATCATGGGCCACAACACATCAGGCCGCGAGTCCCGAGCCGCAACAGAGCGCAACCAGCTTTCCAACCTTTGTGTTACCCGACTGGTTTAAGATCAGCTTCCTTGACCTTTCCGAAGACAACGCCGATGCGTACGCAGAGAATAGGCACTTGGTTGTCATGTTCACGCAGGAATTTTGCCCCTATTGCAAAGCACTGATCGAGAAAAATCTGACGCAATCCTCAATCCGCGCGCAGTTCGACCAGCATTTTGATGTGGTATCACTTGATATCTGGGGAGACCGAGAGGTCTTCGGTCTCGATGGTGATCGCACCACGGAAAAAGACATTGCACGCGCACTTGATGTGCAATTCACACCCACGCTGATGTTTTTCGACGCAAGCGGACAATCCGTACTGCGCCTAAATGGATACGTCGCACCGGATGACATGCGCGTGGCGCTCGACTACGTGAGCAGTCAGGCCTACCTTTCCCAAACGATTTTTGACTATCTGGCCGCACAGAAACCTTCACAATCGGCAAAGACCCTGAATCAACAAGACTTCATCTCGAACGAGCGCGATCTACGCGGCAAAATGTCGGCCATCCTGTTCGAACAAACCGAGTGTCCTGATTGCGATACGTTCCATCGTTGCGTGCTTTCGCTGCCACAGGTCAAAGAACGGTTCGCACCCTTTCACACAGTGCAACTGGATATCTGGTCCGATCAGCAAGTCATCACCCCACAAGGTGAGACTCTCTCAGCACGGGAATATGCGAAAACTTTGCAGGTTGCCTATGCGCCCACACTAATTTTGCTTGATGCCGAAGGTGAAGAGGTGATCCGAGCCGAGTCACAGTTGCGGAACTTCCATACCGAAGCACTGCTCGAATTTGTTTCAGATCGCGTGTACGAACGTGAACCCAATTTCCAACGTTACATTGAGGAACGTGGTGACCGGATCCGCGCTGCAGGAAGCGCCGTGCGAATCTTGGGTTCCAGAGATGTCTGCCCCGAATTATAAGCAGACAGCGCCCGCATATTCGCCCTATACTGCGGACTCAAGGCAGGGGCGCTTCGGCTGAGATGAACCCTTTGAACCTGATCCGGTTAGCACCGGCGTAGGGAGTCCAGATCTTCAAACCCGCACCCCGGCCGTCGATCTCCTGCCATTTTCTAGACTCAGGAGTTCGTAGACATGACTGTATTTTCCCTGCTCTCACGCTTTCGCCGACAGATTACCCTGTGCATCACACTCACCTGCCTCTCCATGTCCGCACGTGCGGAACAACTCACAGTACTCCTCGATTGGTTTGTGAACCCCGATCATGCGGCCATCATCGTCGCCAAGACGCGCGGGATGTTTGCACAGGCTGGCCTTGAGGTCACACTGATCGAGCCCGCAGATCCGTCACTCCCCGCAAAGCTCGCCGCAGCCAAACAAGCCGACCTAGCAGTCAGCTATCAACCTTCACTGATGGTGGATCTTGAAAACCAATTACCGTTGGTCCGCGTTGCGACATTGGTGAACTCACCGCTGAACTCGCTTGTCGTGCTTGCTGATGGACCGATCCAATCGATCTCTGATCTCAAAGGTAAAACCGTTGGATTTTCAGTCGGTGGCTTTGAGGACGCTGTCTTAGGAGCGATGCTCGAGCAACACGGACTCACACTCGATGACGTGACATTGGTCAACGTGAATTTTGCGCTCTCGCCCTCACTCTATAGTGGACAGGTGGATGCCGTGATTGGCGCGTTTCGAAACTTTGAACTCAACCAAATGCAACTGGATGAACGGCCCGGACGCGCCTTCTTCCCGGAAGATCATGGTGTTCCTGCCTATGAAGAGCTGATTCTTGTGGCCCATCCTGAGCGTGCAAACACAGGGTCCGTCCAAAGATTCTTAGACGTTTTAGATCAGGCCACGCAAGCGATTTTGGCCGATCCAGACGGGGCCTATCGTGAGTTTGTTGCCTACAAACCGCTGGATCTCGACAACCCATTGAATCGGGCAGCCTGGCGCGACACGTTGCCGAAGCTCGCCACCAAAACCCGCGCGACCGATGTCAAACAATGGGATCGTTTCGCGGAATTCATGCAAAGACGCGGCTTAATCAGTACACTGCCTGACTCATCAAGCTACCTGTATTCGCACCCGAAATGATCGAAACCGTTTTTGCGGTCCTTGCTCCGATTCTTGCGCTCGGCCTAATTGGCTTTATCGCAACACGCGCGGGATATTTTCAACCCTCCCACCGGGAGGGTTTGACAAAGTACGTCTTCGATGTGGCGGTACCGATGCTACTTTTTTCAGCAATCGTCGAACTGAAACCACCCCAAGCATCCACTGCAGATCTTTTCCTCAGCTACTACAGCCCACTCTGGACAGTCTTTGTCATCGCGCTCGTCGTCGCATGGCGGATTCTCAATCGCCCATTAGTTGATGCGTTGGTAATCAGTCTGGGCGCATCATTTTCAAATGCCGTACTCCTCGGAATTCCGCTGATTCCGCGAGCACTTGGCGAAGAAGCGTTGTTTCCTCTCTTTCTATTGATTTCAGTGCATGGAATCACCGTTTTCACGGTCGTCACAGTCGCGATTGAAGTTGCCAAAGGTCGTGATGCCGGGCTCACTAAGCTCCCGATGCAAGTCGCGAAGGGGCTTCTCTCGAATCCGTTGATTGTTGCCTTAGCCCTTGGATTCACGTGGAAAATCACGGGGATTGGCTTACACCCCATTGTGCTCGAAATGTTCAATTTAGCCGCGACCAGCATCACGCCTGCAGCGTTATTTGTACTAGGCAGTTCGCTAGCGAGCTATCACGTGAGTGGCTCGGTTGCGCCAGCAATTCTGATCACTATTCTTAAAAACTTAGTCCATCCGGCACTCGTTTTTGCCGTGGGAAGTTTTCTTCAACTCGATACGCTGTGGCTGTCGGTTGCTGTCTTACTGGCCGCAATGCCAACGGGGATGAATCTGTACCTATTTGCACACCGTTACCAAGTGCCAATTGCCACCGCCACAACGAGTATTTTTGTATCAACGGTCGCAGGTATTGGCACGTTGTCGTTGACGATTGCGTTCGTGCAGAGCCTCTAGGGCTCAATCACAATCGCACGAAAATCATTCACGTTGGTCCCAGTAGGGCCCGGGATGACAGACTGGTTGAGTGCTTGAAAGAACCCATGTGCGTCTTGTTGAACAAACGCATCTCGAAAACTTAAGCCAATCCGTGCGGCATTGGCCAGAGTATCGGCATCGACATAGGCGCCGGCAATTTGTGCGGCCCCATCAACACCGTCGGTGTCACATGCAATGGCCGAGATTCCGGGCTCCGATTGCAGGGCATCCACCAGCGTGAGCGCAAAGTGCGCATTGGGACCACCAACACCCTCGCCCGTCACTTTAACCGTTGTTTCGCCACCGGATAAAAGACACAGTGGGCGTTTTAGGTCGCCATGGCGGCGCTGCCACAACGCAGTTTGCGCCATCACTCGGGCCACGGTTTCGGAGTCACCTTCAATCGCGTCACCAAGGATCCAACAATCCATTCCAGCGCCCTCAAAGACAGTCTTTGCAGCCAGCAAGGACTGCGCAGGTGCGGCAACGATGTGGGTCGACACCCGATTGAAACAAGGGTCGGTCGGGCTTGGAGTCGCCCATTGTGGATCGTTCAACCAAGGCGCCAAGTCATTGAGTAACGAGATCTCATATCGCTCAAGCACTGCGATGGCGTCCGCCTGATTGGTATGCGCAGGCACAGTCGGGCCCGAGGCGATAAACTCCACATGATCCCCAGGGATATCAGACACCAACAAATTGATGATTTGCGCCTCTGTTGCCTTAGCAAGGCGTCCGCCCTTAACCAACGACAGTTGTTTACGCACGGTGTTCAATTCAGAAATGCTCGCGCCTGACGCCAACAAGGCACGATGGACACCAAGTTTCAGTTCAAACGGCATGCCAGGTAACGGTGCAGACATCAGCGCAGAGCCGCCACCCGAGATCAGGCAGATCAAACGGTCTTCTGGGTCAAGCGCTTGGACGAACCGCATCGCCGCCAAGGCCGCATCATGACTGCCTTGGTCGGGCACAGGATGTGACGCTTCGATCACAGACCAGCGTGTCTCGACATGATGCCCCGCAGGCACCACGCACAAGCCTGTGGCGTCAGGTAGGAACTTCTCGGCAATGGGCGCTTGCGCAGAGGCCGCCTTCCCGACGAGAAGCACGGCTGTGCGACCTGGAATCGGCGCTAACTGCTGCAAGTAGGGAATCAAGCATTCAGCCTTGGCGGCTTGGACAGCCGCCTCAAACCCTTGCTGGAGTACGCTGCGGACGTTCACGAAAGATCGGCTTCTGAGCGCTCAATGGTCTCAGGTAACCGGCCCTTAAACACACCTACTACGAGCCCGCCAAAGACCATGGCAGAAATAAAGAGCGAAGGCGCTTGAAGCACATACTGAACAATCGGCAATACGACCGCGACGAGAAACACCAAGCCCACCAGCGATAACCCAAGCCAGTCGCTTTGCAGCCCAGACCACAGCCGTTTAAACACAAACACAGCCAAGACCATCCCACTCGTCCAAGCGACCAGGCCATAGGCTGCCGTGGATGGATAGTAATGTTGGAGCGTTAGACTCGCGAACACGATGGCCAAACAGGCGACCGCATAGGACGCCGCACGAATTCGCATCCTCAGAATGCCAGCGCCAGAATGGTCAGAGCCATCACCACCAGCATCAATGCAAATCCAGTATCCCCGTGCGTCAGTTCTTTCAAAATTTTCATAAAGGCTCCTTTCTCCGGTGCGCATGTTATACCAGAGTTTGCGAGGAATTTGGACGCTTTCAGGGGTCTAATCTCACCTCAAATTTGGTCTTGAGCCAGCATGGCCATGTACAAATTCTCATCGGTCGGAATCCGCAACACGCGAACCTGCGAAGCCTCTGTGCTAATCGCATCCAGATGGGCTTCGTTCTTCGGCGAATCCAACTCGAGTGGTAACCACGCGGCCAACCGCTCACACACAGCGGCGCGAACGGATGCTGAGTGTTCGCCAATCCCCGCCGTAAAAATAAGCACATCGATGCCGCCCAGAATGGCTGTCAATGATCCAATTTCGGCATTGATACGGTATGCAAAGTAGTCGAGCGCAAACTGCGCTGCGGGAGTCTTGTCTTGCTCCAATGTTCGGACATCACTTGAAATCCCAGACAACCCCTTTAAACCACTGTCTCGATACAGTAATTGCTCAACGTCCTCAGGAGACCAACCGTCCTGTGTGATCAAATGCAGCACAACACCTGGATCGAGACGACCAGAGCGGCTTCCCATCGGCAGTCCCTCGACCGCAGTAAACCCCATGGTTGATGCAACGGACTGGCCATCACGTACCGCACAGATCGAAGCACCGTTCCCCAAATGACAAATCACCACACGTGATGCCAGCGGAATCGCGTGTGCTTTGAACTGGCTAACGATGTAACCATATGACAGACCGTGGAAGCCGTACTTCCGGATCCCGCGTGCATAGAGTGTTGCCGGCAATGCATAGTGAGTTTCCAAATCACTTTGACCCGCGTGAAAAGCCGTGTCGAAACAGGCCATTTGCGGTGTATCGGGAAACATCGTGGTCAGTACATCGATCGCAGCAAGATTGATTGGCTGATGCAAGGGTGCAAGGTCGACTAATTCCTCGAGAGCCTGCCGAATTTCAGGCGTCACAATCACGGGCTCAGAGAATCGACCACCGCCGTGCACAACACGATGGACAATCATGCGTGGTACATCCGATACCCGAGCCCCAAGGAGTTCAGCAACCGCTCGGACAAGCGCCATGACTGGGAGTTTCTCACTGATCGCAATTTCGGATGTGGCGCGATAGGGCGTTTGATGAATCTCGGCCTCCACCTCAACGGTCTGATCTCGCAGCGCGGCCTGACCAACCACCACCTCGGTTAAGGGATCTTCCGTAAAGACAGAAAACTTGACGCTCGAAGAGCCAGCGTTAATGACATAAATCATCGTGCTTCTGCCAGCCGATGATGATGCAAGATCACAGCCAACGCACAGGAAGCGAGGCGGGACATTTCGTCATCGGCGCGACTCGTGAGAATCACAGGCAAGCGCAACCCAAGGACGATACCAGAGCCCTCTGCATGCGCGAGATACTCCAATTGCTTCGCTAGCATGTTCCCGGATTCTAAATCTGGAGTGACCAAAATATCGGCCCGACCAGCCACTTGTGAGGTAATCCCTTTGATGCGTGCGGCCGTCTCAGACACCGCATTATCAAACGCCAATGGACCATCCACGATCCCTCCGGTAATTTGCCCGCGATGAGCCATCGTGCAGAGTGCAGCAGCATCCAGGGTCGATGGGATTGTTGACGTGACTGTCTCGACCGCGGATAAAATCGCAACCCTTGGCTCGGAAATTTCAAGTGCATGGGCCAGTTCAATGGCGTTCTGTACGATGTCGCGTTTGGCGAGTAAGTCGGGCGCAATGTTGATCGCCGCATCGGTGATCAAAAGCGGTCTTGGGTAGGTCGGCACGTCGAACACAAACACATGGCTCACCCGACGCTCGGTTCGCAACCCCGCCTGCTTGGCTAAGAGCGCACCCATGAGCTCGTCAGTGTGCAAGCTCCCCTTCATGACTGAGTCGACTTGCTGCGCTTGACACATCTCGACTGCGCGGATGCATGCCGCATGCGAGTGCTCAACCGACACAATCTCAACGCCTGTAAGATCAAAATCATAAGCTTCCGCAACCGCCTGAATCTTGGTTTCCGGGCCCACGAGAATCGGATCAATTAATCCGTGCGTACGTGCACTCAGTGCACCGCCAAGCGACACTTCATCACAAGGATGCACGACGGCAACACGTAATGGCCGATAGG
>CAZVNX010000003.1:91212-108300 GCA_964628665.1 uncultured Pseudomonadales bacterium
CCAAGCGACACTTCATCACAAGGATGCACGACGGCAACACGTAATGGCCGATAGGCTGATGCCCGTTTGAGCAGGTGCGTAATGTGTCGTCGTTCATTGAGAAAGACGTCCGGTAATTCGACGACTTCAGACTCGATTTTTTCCGTCGGTGCAGAAACAACAGCCTGACCGGATAACACCTGGTCGCCCGCTTGGTTCACCACGTCACAGGCAAAGACAACCTGCGCATCCGCACGTTTTTCCAAGACGGTGACGGTGACCGTGAGGGCGTCGCCAATCCGAGCGGGACGAACAAAATCAAGGGACTGACTCACATACACGGTTCCCGCACCTGGCAGCTCTGTGCCAAGCACTGTCGAGATGAGCGCACCACCCCACATGCCATGCGCCACAATGTCATGAAATCGACTGGATTTTGCATAACGCGCGTCTAAGCTGACCGGATTCACATCACCGGTCATCACGGCAAACAGACGGATGTCATCCATAGTCAGTCGCTTCTCAATAGAGGCCGACATGCCCACAGATAGTTCGTCATAGGTGGTATTGGTAAGTCGAGTAATGGGTGTCATGCGAGTCCCTGCAGCTGACCATTTAGTGCATTGCACAATAAAATGAAGTCAATTGAATGACAACTGATGACACATTCAGGTGGAGACGTGACCTGAATCAAGCCTTGCAAAAAGGCCCGGAGTGACCGGGCCTCCTCATAACAGGTCAGTTCTCGATGAGATGACCGGTCTCAATTGCGATGCTTCTTGGCTTTAACGCTTCAGGTAGCTCGCGGTATAACTCAATGTGAAGCAGCCCGTGTTCCATTCGCGCGCCTTTGACAAAGACGTGATCTGCGAGTTGGAATTTGCGCTCGAAATTGCGATTGGCAATTCCGCGGTGCAAGTATTTCCGCTCACTGGCCTCGTCTTCTGCCTTCTGACCCGAAATCGTCAATTCGTTTTGCTTTGATTCAATCGACAACTCGTCATCTTTGAATCCAGCTACAGCCATTGTGATCTGATATCGATCTTCATCGACGACCTCAATGTTGTAGGGCGGATAACCGGCACTCTCCAGACGATTTGCGTTCTCGAGCATGCTCGCTAAACGATCAAAGCCAATAGCGGTACGATATAGGGGTGATAAATCAACAGTCATGTGATCCTCCTCAAGCGATCTGTTGTGCCCTTCATCAGACAGGGCGTATGCGATGAGACCCGTTATGGCGTCTCATTTTCCAACATAGGTTCCGCTTCGTTTTTTTCAAGAGGTACTTTTTACGTGCGTGTGTGAGGGCTTAGACGGAGCTCCCGTTTTTTGCCTGTCAGGAAGTACAACACAGGGACGACAAATAACGTCAACACTGAGCTGAATCCAAGACCCCAGACAATTGCGGTCGCTACAGGCCCCCAAATCAAGGAGTCACCACCAAGACCTGCGGCCAACGAGAACAATCCCGCGATTGTGGTCAGCACAGTGATCACAATCGGCACCACGCGGCGTCGGCCTGCATACAAGGTGGCATGTTTTAAGCTCATCCCCAGTCGCAGCCGATCGTTGGCGGCGCTGATCAAAACGATCGCCGAGTTCACAGCGATCCCCGCCAGGGCAACCACGCCATACAATGTGTACAGCGACAGCGGGTTGGCTGTGACAAAGAGACCCAGCACCACGCCTGTAAAAGCCAAGGGCACGGTCACCAAAATCAGAAGTGGTTGGCCGTAGCTCTTAAACTGCGTACCAAGAATCAGATACATCACGCCGAGTCCAAACAAGAACAACACACCGATCGAGTCGAGACTCTCCTGAATGTCATCAAGCTCACCGGAAAAATCCAAATTCAGATCTGGATAGTTGGGCTGCAGCGCTTGCCACGCGTCCATTACTGCCGAATTTGCAGTGACGGTGTCTGTGAGTGCGCTATCGATATCGGCTTCGACGGTGATAGTTCGGCGGAAGTTATAATGACGAATAGTGCCAAGAGCCGGCACGCGTGCAACGTCCACCAACTCAGCCAAGGGCACGAGCACGCCGTCACGCGCGGGCAATTGGGAGGCCAACAAGCGCTCAGGTGAACTCATATACTGTTCATCGGCGAGCACCCGCACATCGACGGTTTCTCCCGCATCCTGTACGGAAGCCACGATCTCTCCATTGACCAACATCCGGACATTGCGGGCAATTTCGGTCGGTGAGATGCCGCTTCGTGCAACCTGATTGGCGTTTAAACGCAGATCCAGCGCCAGCCGGCCATCCGAGGCGTCATCGGTGATGTCCTTGACCCCAGGCGTGGACGCCAAAATGGTCTTAACCTCATCGGCGGCGGCACGCAGTTCATCAAAATTAGAGCCCCGTACCTTAATTGAAATCGGCATCGCCGCAGGCGGGCCACCGGCTAACTGCAAAAACGTCACACGCGTGGGTCCAGGGATTCGCTCAATGGCACTTCGCATCCCTTCGACAATCTCACTGACTTCACGACCTTCTGGTTGTAAGCCGACCAATATTTGCCCCAGGTGACTGCCGCGCAAGGGCTCGGTTTGGGTAAATTGTTGACCCACGTAGGCCACCACACCACGCGCTTCACCAGGCTCAAGAAAGGATTTCACCACCTGCTCAGCACGCAGCGTCATGTCCAGCGTGCTCTCCAAACGCGCGCCTGGCTCGGTGTCGATGTTGACGTAGAACACACGAATGGGATCTGAGGCAAAGAAATCGGCCCGAATCTGACCGGTTGCCAACAAACCGATGGCACCGAGGAAAGTTGCGGCGGCCAGACCCAGCGTCAGCACAGGTCGACGCAACGCGCGCACCAGCATGTGCGTGTAGAAGTGCCGAATTGAGCGATTCAATCGTGTTCGAAACTTCTGCATGCGGCCTTCGTTGTTCAACCGCATCCCGGCGCTGAGTACGTGTCCTGGCAACATCCAGAACGCCTCGATCAGACTGATCAAGAGCGCCACAGACACAACCAGCGGGATGACCATCATGAACTTGCCCAGAATACCGGGCAACAGCATCAAAGGCATAAAGGCAGCAACCGTCGTCAACACCGCAGCCGTCACGGGTGCTGCGGTCTCACGCAAGGCATCCATGATCGCATCCAGTCCGTGGAGACCGCGCTCAACGCGATAGTAAATCGCTTCAACCACCACGACTGCATCATCCACCAACATGCCAAGCGCGATCACCACGCCGAGCAACACCGTGACGTTGAGAGTTTGATCCAACCCGCCCAGCACCCAAAACGTTGCCGCCAAAATAAAGGGGATCCCGATTGCTGTGAGTGTTGCGATCTTCAAACCCAGAAATAACCAGGCGACCACCAAGACCAAAAGCAATCCAATCAGGGCGTTATTTTGCATGATCGACAAGGCATTGCGGGTCGGAATCGTTTGGTCATCAATCAGCACCAGTTCAGTACCGGTTGCCGTCTGCAGCTCGTTACGTGCATCGATATAGGCTTTGACCTCATCAACCAGGTCCAGCGTGTTGGCGTTCTCCGCCTTCATCACCGCAAGCAACACGGCGGGCTGTCCGTCATAGCGCACCAGCTCAGATCGTTCCGCTTGGGTTCGAGTGACCCGCGCCACATCGCCAATACGCACCGTGCCACCGCGGCTCAAGATCGGGAAATCATTGAGCGCAAAAGCATCGGTGGATTTGCCTTTTAAGCGCACTAACCAGTTGTTGTCTCCAACACTCAGCTCACCCGCGGCAAGATCCTGAAAATAGGTGGTCACAGTATTTGCCACATCACTCGGCGCCAGGCCGCGGGATGCCAACTGCACAGGATCAAACTCGATGCGAATTTCTGGCGCCCCAATTCCCTGTAAGTCGATTCGATCCACCCGACGCCAGCGCTCAAGTTCCTTCTCGATCAGAATCGCTTGTTTTCTCAGGCTGTCATCATCGCCCGAACCCACGAGGGCCAGAGTGGCCGCAGGAAATGCATTCGATGACGTGATCTCGATAAAGACCGGATCGGCCGCCTCACTCGGGAATTCCGCTTCCGCGGCATTGACCTCACGCCTTAAGTCCGCAAGCCGCCGTTGGAATACTGCATCGGACACATCCTCAAAGCGCACCAGAATCGAAGACTGCCCCTCACGGGAGTAACTTGAAACAAAGTCCAGATCATCGACACGCTGGATGGCTTCCTCAACTGGGTCGGTAATCTGACTCTCGACATCGAGTGCTGAGGCGCCCGGCCAACTGGTCACAATCACGATCCAGTTAAAATTGATCGTTGGATCTTGTTGCCGCGGAAGCGACCAATACGACAGCGCGCCCATGGCTAAGACCAACACAAAGGTCAGATTGGTGAGTACAGGATTACCAATGAGCAGTCGGGCAAATCCCATCATGGGTTAATAACCACAGTCTCGCCATCACGGACGCGGAATCGGCCATCACGAATCACCAGTGTCTGTGGATCTAAATCACCGACATCGACCGGCTGCCCAAGGACCGCGTTGGGCCGTGGGATGAACTGCGCACGATCATCGTCTACGACCATCACGCCAACCTGGCCTGATCGCTCAACCAAATAATCAGTACTCAAACCGAGTCGCCCACTTTGAATCCGGATGCGACCGGGGGCTCCAGGCTCGAGAAGGGGGCTTTGTCCAAGAAAACGCACGAGCCGCGTGCCGGTCTCGGTGTCGACCGCAGCACCCTCGGATTTGAGTGTGACAGCCACATCACCAAGGGCTGAGCTGAACCGCACCGATGCGTCTGGCAACACACGCACATCCAGCGGCAATCGCGCACGAACTTCGATCGCCTGAGACACCAATTCCATAATCGGAGTTCCAACCGCAACACGCGTTCCGACCGAGGCGAGTTCACGAACGATCACCGCATCATAGGGTGCCAGCACCTCACATCGCGAGCGCTGTAAAACAGCGTCTTCTAAATTCACGCGAGCCTTGGCTAACTGCCGACGCGCCAACCGCACCTCAGTGCCGCGAGTATCTTTTAACTCCTCGCTGGCAATATTACTCGCCGCCAAGCGATCCACACGCGCAGCTTGGCGTTCCGCAAATGCAAATCGCACCTCGGCCTCGGCTTCCGCCTCACGCGCCAACGACGCGGCCAATTCAGCGTCGCGACAATCAAGCAATACCAATCGCTGGCCGCGGGTGACTGCATCACCGACACGTGCGTGGATCGACAAAATCTCTGAACCGATTCCGGCGGATACCAACCCTCGATCGAGGGGTTCGACATTAGCTGAATACGTGACTTCAACTGCGGACGCGAGTTGCTGTAGAGGCTCAACAGTCACCACCACTTCGGCGTTCACCGGCAGGGCACAGAGCATTGCGATGGAAAATATCAAGCGGCGTGGCATAGGGATCCTTGGTATCAATTCATAGATTTTGCGCTGCACAATGATGGTTATGGGGAACGGCGCACCCGATTCCAATGCCCTGCAGCGAAGACATAATCGAGTCGATCATGTAAGCGTGAAGAACGACCCTGCCAAAATTCAATCCGTGTTGCGGTGAGTGCGTAGCCACCCCAATGCGGCGGCCGTGGCACGGTCTCGGGGTAGGTCTCTTTCAGCGCCTCAAGTGACTCACTCAGCACCGCATGCGAATCGATCACCTGCGATTGCGCGCTCGCCCACGCACCAAGCCGCGATCCGTAGGGTCGCTCTTGGAAATAGGCGTCGTTCTCGGCATCGCTCAGTTTTTCAACGCTTCCTTCAATGCGAACCTGACGCTCTAACTGATCCCACCAAAAACATAAGGCCGCCTGCGGTGTGGCGAGCAACTCCTCACCTTTATGGCTCAGATAGTTGGTGTAAAACAGGAACTCACGCGCTCGCTGCCCCTTCAACAACACAATGCGTGCGTGCGGATGTCCCATGGCATCGACCGTTGCCAATGTCATGGCATTGGGTTCGAGCTGTCCGGCATCGGTGGCATCGCTTAACCACTGACTGAACAATTCGGTTGGATCATCACCTGCAGCAGTTTCCGTCAACTGCCCGCGTTGATAATCGCGACGTAACGCCTCTAAATCAGGACTCATCAAATATCTCCAATACTTCACTCAAACGCGTCACAGGTGACACCATCATGCCATCGATCGCTTGTTTCGGGGCATTTGCAGCCGGAACAATGGCACGCACAAACCCATGTTTGGCTGCTTCCCGAATTCGTTCCTGACCCGATGCCACAGGTCGCACCTCACCCGACAGACCCACTTCACCCACAAACACCCAATCCCTCGGAATCGCGCGTCCGCGGAAGCTCGAGACACAGGCCATCAGTAACCCAAGATCCGCACCGGTTTCGGTGACCTTGACACCACCGACCGCATTGACGAACACATCTTGGTCACCCAACTGCAGGTGGCCATGGCGATGCAAAATGGCCAATAGCATTGCGAGACGTTGCCCATCCAAGCCCACAGCCACGCGTTTCGGGGAGCCTCCCAGACTGTTATCCACCAAGGCTTGGACCTCAACCAGAAGGGGGCGTGTTCCCTCCCAAGTACAGATCACTGCAGAGCCTGGCGCCACGCTATCCGGCCGAGAGAGAAAAATCGCCGACGGATTTTTGACTTCTTTGAGGCCCTGCTCAGTCATCGCAAAGACTCCGAGCTCACCGACCGAACCGAAGCGGTTCTTGTTGGCCCGCAGGGTCCGAAATCGCCCGCCGGTATCTCCATCAAGTAGCAATGAGGCATCAATGATGTGCTCAAGAACCTTCGGACCCGCCAAGGCGCCTTCCTTGGTCACATGACCGACCAAAAGCACCACAACTCCGGTTGCTTTTGCCAAGCGGGTCAGTTGGGCGGCCGACTCACGGACCTGGCCTACACTGCCTGGTGCACCGGACAAGGTCTCGATTTGCATCACCTGGACTGAATCAACCACCAACAGTGCAGGCTTTTGTTGCTCTACCATGGCGGTGATCGCCTCAACCCGAGTCTCGGATACGCAATCCAAAGTCGCACCAGACAAACCTAAACGGTGCGCACGCAACGCAATTTGTTCGAGCGATTCCTCGCCAGTCACATACAGACAATTGTGTTTCGCAGACAACTCGGTGCTGACTTGTAATAACAAGGTGCTTTTACCCGCCCCGGGTGCTCCGCCGAGCAGAATCACTGACCCGGGAACGAATCCGCCACCCAGTACACGATCAAATTCGGAGTACCCACTGCTTAAGCGTTGCAGTTTCTCAGGCTTAATTGCAGCGAGTTTCGCTCGCTCGGGAACCGCACCTGCATAGCCTCGGCCCGGCTGGGCGGCCTTTGGTGAATCGACAGCCACCGTCTCGACCAAGGTGTTCCACGCGTGACAACCGGGGCATTGCCCCGTCCATTGCGCCACGGTCGCAGCACAATCTTGGCATTGATATAACGAACGGACTTTGGCCACCGTGCCTCCTAAAAAGGAACAGAATAGACCAGATTTTAGCGGGCGGCTTGTTCTGTCAGCGCGCTCGATTGACGACGTGGTCGTTTGTAGTTGCGACAGGCCTGCTCAAGCGCTTCAGCGAGGACTTCAAGGACTACTTGGCAGACTAAGCGATTGGTAAACCGTGCAAGGGTGGCCGAGGTAGAATCAAGCACCAAATCGAGTGTCCGGTGACAGGCGCGCGCCAAAGGCGATCCAGTTGGCGCAATGGCAATCAATCGCGCCCCACGCTCATCAGCAAGCGTGGCCGATTGCACCATGGGGGCTGTTTCTCCATTGGTGCACAAAAATAAGAACAAATCGCCGTCAGCCGCCGCATTGGCGGTCAACTCTTGAATCACCGCATCGGTGTGCACCAAGACGGTCACGGGGGAGCCGATAAATAACTCCTGCGCACCACGCGCCAGACCTGAGGTCGGGCCGAGTCCATAGATCAACAAGCGGCGGCAATCTCGAATTTCACCAATGACCCCTGCCAGGTCCTGCTCAGGCAATCGTGCGCGCGCTCGACTCAATCGCGACATCGCCGTTTCAAACATCTTATCGGCAAGTAGCGGCGCTGTGTCGGTGTCACTCAGACCGCGGACTTGAAAGCTCGCTGGATTTGCAAGCGTTTGCGCGAGACGTAACTTAAAGTCTGGGAATCCCTTGCACCCAAGCGAACGACAAAATCGATTGACGGTCGGCTCCGACACGCCAGCCGCCACGGCGAGTCTCGCAATACTCAAATGCACCGAACGATCAGGGTCGGATAAGATGGTCTCAGCCACAGCCCGTTCGGACTTACTGAGATTTGAGAGTGAGGCGCGGACTTGATCCAGCATCGTGTCGCTCCATTGTAATTGTTCGCATAAAGTGAGCACACTTGGGTTTGTCGGAGCTATCACCGACGATTTGGAGGATAAACAATGTTCAATCGTAGGACAATCTTACTGGGTCTTTTTTTACTTATCGGCGCAAAAAATGCGCTTGCAAATGAGCCCTTTACAACTCTCGATGACAGGCCCGCAGCCATTGAGTTTCCTGCTGTTGTGAACTTTTGGGCGACCTGGTGCGCACCCTGCATTAAAGAGCTACCTGACCTCGAAGAACTTGGTGAAAAATTACACAATCAGGCCAGGGTGTATCTGGTCAATTTCGGCGAGAAAAGCAACGTGATCGAGGCGTTTCAGAAAAAACGACCCGAGCTCTTTGGCGCGCATACCGTCATGCTCAAAGACAGCAACATGAGCGGACTGAAGAAGTATGGTTTACGTGGCGTACCCACCACTGTACTCATCAACAGCCAAGGCGAGGTGGTCGAGAGTATTCAAGGCATCAAAGAGTGGGGTGATGATGCCGTGGTTGCCGAGATCAGCGCGAAGATCTTGCCCTAACAGCCGCCTCGAGCTCATCAAAGCTTGGGAACTGCGACAACACGATTGGCTCTTGATCAGGGTGATGCACAACATAGAGCGGCACACCCACACGGTCGAACTGGTTTAAATAGGCTGTGATGCTTGCGTCATAGGCTGTCCAGTCACCGGTCATCCGAATCACACCACTGTCGACAAACAATTGATCCACAGGTGCGGTCTTCAACACGCGTTGCTCTGTGACCTTGCAGGTAATACACCAGTCCGCTGTCATATTAATAAATACGGAGCGACCGGCGTCTAAATGTCCACGCAACGCACTGCCAGTGTAGGCCTCACTTTGCACGGCGATCTGAGAAACCGTCGACGAAGTCGGCGCAAGTGCCGATGTTTGCGGAATGGCAAAGAGTGCACTGATTGCAATCAGCCAGCCGGTCACACGACTCCAGCGGCTGCGCCCTTGGGTGAGCCACAAGCCAAACACCATAGCCAACAATCCGCCCAAAATCAGAAGCAACACATCTGCTGAGGTTTGCCGCACCAAAACCCATAATAGCCAAATCGCTGTGGCCAAAATTGGAAAGGCTAAAAACTGCTTCAGGCGCACCATCCAATCACCCGGTCGCGGGAGACGTGCAGCCAACTGCGGCATCACAGCAAATAACAGCATCGGTAGCGCCAAGCCCAAACCAAGCGATGCGAAAACCAACAGTGTGATCCACCAAGGCTGTGTCAGTGTGTACCCCATCGCAACACCCATAAAAGGTGCCGTACAAGGCGTCGCCACAATGACTGCCAACACACCGGTGAAAAATTCGGCGCGACCCTGCCCACCTTCGGTCCAACCCTGCCCCACTCCCGCCATGGCTGAACCAAATTCAATCCAGCCATACAACCAGAGCCCCAGCAGCACAAAGATGTAGACCAACAACGCGACAAACCAAGGTGTCTGCAGTTGGAATCCCCAGCCAATTTGCGCGCCACCCGCCTTTAAGCCCACCATGACGCTCGCAAGTAACAACATAGCGGCCAGAATTCCGGCGGTGTACAGCCAAGCACCCATTTGCACATCGCGCCGTGCTTTGGTCGCTTTCTGTGCAATCGACAGTGCCTTAATGGACAGCACAGGGAAGACACAAGGCATCAGATTCAAAATCAGCCCACCTGCCAGTGCCATGAGCAAGACGAGTAATAAAGACAGACTCTGACCTGGAATATCGGGGGTCGGTAATGCCGGATCAAACTGGACCTGAATCCCACCCTGCTCTGTCCGAATTGTCCAACGCTGAGAGACGAATTCCGCGGCATCCAGCGCGCGATCCATGGTCACTAAAAGCCCATCAGCGAGCGTTTTTTGATCCTTGACGAGACCTGCGACTTCGCCTGCTGCGTCTGGCATCACGTCAAGCACGCGGACATCGCTGAGACCGGCCACCCAAAACTGATTGGGCGCAACGATCGTCAGCTGCGCTGGAAATACTGTGGGAACCTGCGAACGCGCGGCATTAATCAGTTGCGCGTCCTGCGCACGATGCACATCTTTTGCATCCGTCACCACTGGCAATCGCACTGCGATACGCTGGCTTTCTGGGATACAAATGTCTCGGCACACCAACCAACGCGCCTCGCCTTGCAGCAACAACTCGCCCTGCGCGTCCGCTGGAATTTGCCACTGGAATGGATGCGTCACCCGATCCACATAGCCATAGGTAATGAGACTTGTGTCATCACCAAATGGCTTTGCCTTGGGCGTTGGGAATAACAGCTCAGGTGCACGCTCGGTATGATCCCAGGTGATCGTCGGAGGCAATCCGGTGGCACCTGGATTCTGCCAATAGGTATTCCATCCCGGTGCAATTTCAAGCGCCAAGGCCATCCACATCGTCTCCCCTGGCATCACTGCGGTCGACGGCGTTAACACACGAGCGGTCACTTGGTTCGCGAAAGCGACCCAAGACGGCAAACAGAGCGCGCAGAAAAGAAACAATCGGAGGTATTTGATCATGCGCTGAGAGTAGCGGATTGACATCGGCAAATAACTGTATTTTTATACAGCAATGCAAACCGTCTCACTGCGTCCTTTATTCGATGCCGGTCGACTCTGGAAAGGCAATAGCACACTGACATTGCCTGTCACAGACACTGGCTTAGAACCACTGAATGCCACACTCACTGGAGGTGGTTGGCCTGCGCACATGATGATTGAGTGGCTGACCGATCAGCCCGAATCATTGCCCATCCATTGCGCTTTACATACATGGCGTCAACATCAAGACGATCGATGGATGGTGTTTGTCAATCCACCGCACACCCCCTGTGCAGAAGCCCTTTTACAGCAGGGCTTAAACCCCCAGCGGATCGACTGCATTCAATGCGCTGACCAAGAGAGTGCCTGGTGCTTGGAGCAATTGGCCCAATCGGCATGCATCGCGAGCATCGTTGCCTGGTCGGCAGGCACCTACCACAACACCCAATTACGCCGACTCCAACTGGCCTGTCAGCAGGGACAAACGCAGCTTTTTTTAGTCCGAGAAACGACCGTACGGAACCATGCATCACCGGCACCAATGCGCGCGCAACTACACCAAGATCAGGAACGCTTTGCCGTAGAGGTCTTTAAACAACCAGGCGCCAGCGCAAAACCTGCTGTATGGATCCCACATGCATTTGATTGGGTTCACACAACACCGCCGGCACAGCGCAAAATCACAACCATCAAAACGCTGTCAGACGTTCATTAAAATGACCCCGCTGTACATGCAACTGGACTTTCCAGAGTTGCCTTTGGAGGCCCTCGGAGTCGACTATCAAGATCTAAAAATCGCCGTGTATGCACAGAATCTTGTCGTGAAGGCTTCACCGAAGGCCACAGCCTCTGGCGTCCTACCCGGAATGACCCTACAGCTGGCGCTCACCCTGTGCCCAGAACTTAAAACGCTCCCAGCAGCACCTAACAAACAACGTCGATTACTGTATCAATTGGCCCACTGGGCCTATCAATACTCGCATCAGGTTGCCATCCGCAACCAGGGACTGTGCATCGAAATTGCCCGGAGTGAACGGTTATTCGGCGACCCCAACAGCATCCAAACACAGCTACGCCAAGCGTGTCAGTCAGCAGCCAGACCTGTACGTATGGCCTTTGGCAACACGCCAGAAATGGCCGACGTCTTCTTGAAACAAGGAATCTGCCCTGAACCGCATGCATTTGCTGACACACTGAAACAGAGCCCACTCAGTGCCACACCCATTCCGATGGCACAGTTAAAGCGTCTCACCAATATGGGATTCCGCACACTTGGGGACTATTTACAGATGCCCTCTCGATCCCGACAGAAACGCATCCCTGAATCCACCTATCGCTTGCTCGAAGCCATTTCAGGTCGTTCGCAGACACTGCTGCAATGGTTCGCACCCGCACCAAACTTTCAGCAGTCACTGGAGTTTTTACGAGGCCTTGAAACACACGACATGCTCCGCTTCCCAATGCATCGCCTCGTACAGGATGCTGAACGATGGCTACGCCAGCGACAAACTGCGACAGATCGCATTCAATGGCACTTGGCGTTTGAACGCGGTCATCATGAAACCTTGGCGGTGCGTTTCAATCAACCGCAATGGCAAGCGGACGCACTGTTTGACTCCAGTTGGCTGTCCCTATGCGGGCGCACATTAAAAGAGCCAATCACAGGATTAACCTTGCAGATCCAAGAATTGGTGAGCGCGACGCCTGACAGACGTGATCTGTTCTTAAAACACAACGATAGCGACCGACATCGATTGCTTGATCGATTGCGCGCACGGCTCGGGGAACAGGCGATTACCACCCCATGTCGATTACCCGATCCAAGACCTGAAAAAGCCAATTGCTGCAACGAAGAAGGGCAACATAGCGCCGTATTGCCTGCACTCCCTCCCCGACCCATTTGGCTCGTGGAGCCACCCTGCCTAATCGGCACCTCACCTGAAGCGTCTGGACATAGACTCTTACAGGGACCAGAGCGTATTGAGAGTGGTTGGTGGGATGCACAACCGGTTTGCCGTAAGTACTGGGTCAGCTGGTATCAAGAGCGATTCGCCTGGATTTACCAAGACCAGCATCTCAAATCATGGTGGTTAGCTGGATGGTTCACCTGACCCTCAACGCAACCTGCTAAACTCTCGACTCACTGTGAGGACAGCCTGTTTGGATCTACGCCGCTTTAATCCACGCCAACGCGATGCCATCACGCACCTTGGTTCACCCCTGTTGGTTTTAGCCGGTGCCGGCAGTGGCAAGACGAGCGTCATCACGCAAAAAATCGCTTGGCTGATCGCTGAAGCTGGGATCCCTGCGCGCCACATCACCGCCGTGACCTTCACCAATAAGGCCGCGCGCGAGATGCGAGAACGGATTCAATCAGTGGCCTCTAAAGCAGAGACCCGCGGGCTTAAGGTGTCGACATTTCACACCTTTGGTTTAAACGTCCTGCGCTCTGAAGCATCCGCCTGCAAACTGAAGTCTGGCTTCTCAATCCTAGACGCCGATGATGCAAAATCGGTACTCGCCGATCTACTGAAACGTGCCGCCGTCGATGATAAAGAGTGGATCGCCCAGGTACAGCATCATATTTCCAACTGGAAGAATGACGGCCTAACACCTCTTCAAGTCGAAGCCTTGGTGCCAGCGGATGATCCCAAACGGGTCTTGGCGGCCTCAGCCTATCTCGAATATGACCGCTATTTACGCGCCTGCAATGCCGTTGACTTTGATGATCTCATTCTCCGTCCAGTGACTTTATTTCGCACCCACCCTGAGATCTTAGCCAAATGGCAACGACACATCCGTTACTTGTTGGTCGACGAGTATCAGGACACCAACGGCATTCAATACGAGTTGGTGAAACAACTGACACAGATCTCCGGCGCACTGACGATTGTTGGGGATGATGATCAATCCATTTACGCATGGCGTGGTGCGCGTCCAGAGAACATGCATGCGCTGCAGCAAGACTACCCAACTCTGAAGGTAGTCAAACTCGAACAAAACTATCGATCGACACGCGTGATTCTCGAGACTGCGAACCATCTCATCGCAAACAACCCACACATGTTCGAAAAATCTCTCTGGAGTGAGAAGGGGTTCGGCGACAAAATCGAAATCTTTCCGGCGCGCACCGATGAAGACGAAGCCGAGCGGATTGCCTCGATGATTCTCGAACGTCGCCTCAATCAGAAGCAGCGATTTGCTGACTTTGCAGTGCTATACCGCAGTAATCATCAAGCGCGAATCCTCGAGTTCAAGCTGCAGCATTTTAAAATCCCCTACAAACTCAGTGGCGGCACGAGCTTTTTTGCACGCTCAGAAATCCGTGATCTGATGGCGTACTTGCGGCTCTTGATTAACCCAGATGATGACAACGCGTTGCTCCGTATCATCAACGTACCGCGCCGGCGGATTGGGCCCACCACGCTTGAGGTCTTGGGGGGGTATGCGCAGGAGCGAGAGAAGCCACTCTATGCCTGTATCGACGAGCTCGGCCTGACCACACGCATGGATCCTGAGGCGATGCGAAGGCTCTCTCAGTTCCATGCACTGATTGAATCCTGTCGACGCGAACTACTGACCGGACATGGGCTGAAAGCCATTGACGATCTTTTGGAAAGTATCAATTACCGCGGATGGTTATCAGAGCAAAGCTCTTCAGAAGCCATGGCAGAGCGTCGCTATGGAAATGTCATACAGCTCCTCGAAGCGTTACGCAAAGACATTAGCCGACAGGATGAGAATGCCGAGGACACGCTCGACTCCGAAGAAGTCGATGCGACTGCCGCACCCTCCACGCCGGATGCGGACGAGTCACAGATTGAAGCGGCCATTCGTAAGCTGGTACTGCGTGACTTACTCGAGCGGGAGGAAGAGGAGGACGACAGCGATCGCGTCCAACTGGCCACACTCCATGCTGCCAAGGGACTCGAATTTCCAACTGTCTTCCTCATGGGAATCGAAGAGGACCTTTTGCCACACCGAAACTCGATTGAAGCGGAAACCATTGAGGAAGAGCGCCGCTTGATGTACGTGGGGATCACGCGGGCACAGCAACAACTCACCATCACTTATGCGAAAAAGCGGAAGCAATTCGGTGAGATGCTTGAAACAACCCCTAGTCGGTTTCTCGACGAGCTGCCGACCGAACATGTCATCTGGCACGGAAAACAGGCCTTGGATCCAGAAACCGCAAAGCAACAGGGTCAGAATACGCTTGAAGCACTGCATGCATTATTGAAAGGAGCCTCAGTATGAGTCTGGTTCGCCCGATTGTGATTGGTCTTGACGGCCTAGTACTGACTACATCAGAGCGCAGTTGGCTGAGCGAACTCCGTCCCTATGGCGTGATTCTATTTAGTCGCAATATCGCAGATCGCCCTCAGGTCAGTGAACTGACCACACAGATCCGCGAGGTCTTGGGACCTGACGCTGCTATTTTGATTGATCAAGAGGGTGGGCGCGTCATGCGATTGCGCCCTCCGCATTGGCCGAGCCTACCTAGCCCTCTACAGATCGCAAAACGCTGGCGACGCCATCAATTTCAGGGGCTCGAGGCCGCGAATGCACTAGGACAGGTGATTGGATCGACTCTCGCCGAGGTGGGTATCAGCCATGCCTGCGCGCCAGTCGTCGACCTGCATTATCCCAATGCCGATCCGGTGATCGGTGACCGAGCTTTTGGCGAACTGCCTGCTGAAGTGATCCCGTTGGCGACTGCATTTCTCGACGGATTGGGTCAGTCTGGCGTGCAGGGCATGCTCAAACACATCCCTGGAATGGGGCGCAGCGCAGTGGACAGCCACACCCATCTACCGGTGATTCAGACACCGGTGGACACACTCGCAGGGTCCGATTGGTTGCCCTTCCAAGCCATCAGTGGTTGCCGTTGGGCCATGACCGCGCACGTGGTCATCCCCGAGTGGGATGATAAGCCTGTGACCGTTTCTGAGCGTGCAATTACCGAGATTCGCACACGTTTTGGAGATCCGTTTTTGATCTCTGACTGCTTAACAATGGGCGCCTTAAGCGGAGGGATCGCTGAACGTGTGCAAATGACACTGGATGCGGGCGTGGACTTGGCGTTGTTTTCAAACGGATCCGATGCAGAGCGACGATTGGCGGTCGAGTCGGCCGGCGAGCCACGTCTCGTAAGGGAAGCAATGAATCCCCTACGTGCCCTACCTGCCGAACAATTTGCGCTTCGGCTACAAAAGCTTGAACAGATCGAGGCCTCGGAAGGTGTACCGGCAGATCCAACAACGGACCTACCGGCGGTTTGATCTCGACTTACAGCGCGTCCAGCATGTAAGACACTGCGTCTGCGAGCTCTTGATCCGAGCAGTCCATGCACAAACCCTTGGCAGGCATTGCGTTATACCCGTTGATGACATGGCTCACGAGTGTCTCCATGCCTTTGTCAACGCGTCCCGCCCAACCTGCGGCATCACCTTTCTTCGGTGCACCCGCGGCTCCGGTGTTGTGGCATGCGGCACAGGCACCGTTATACACCTGATCACCCGTCCGAGCTGAGGCGGCAACGGGGGCTGCACCTAAGTTCTCAGCACATGGGTCACCCATCACGCAGACAGTTGCGGGTGACTTCAAGCGCTCCATCACCGCGTTGATGTCATCGCTGGCCGCAAACACCGTAGTCGCTACCAACATTGCACAGGCTACAAGAACTCGTTTCATGAAATGCCTCAATTGTTTATCAATTTGATTGCGCTAAATTATACGCCGCTGACCCAGCGCCCGCCATGGCTAAATATACCAACCGCATTCATTCCGCCTGCATCGAAGCGACGATCCCCGCCGTCACTGCAGCCAAAAATCCACCCAACACAAAGACCAAGCCGGAAAAAAACTGACCACCTAGCAACTCGGTAACGAAGCCAGTTACGATCCAAACCAACATCCCACTCAACAATGCCATTTTACACCCCTCTCAACCTCAGTTTGTCATGGGGCAAATGAGTCGGAATTCAAAGGGTTGACCCTTGAAATATCCGAACTGCGCGCATCTCCGACCAACGCCCACGATCACTCCATCGGTTCTCCACACTCGTAGGCTAGTGTGCTCGTAGATGTTCCTAAGGAGGGTTGTATGGATGAACTCAGCGTTGGCTTATCAATTACCCTGATCGCGTTCGGACTTATGCTATTCATCTGACTCTGACCGATTTTCGTGAGTAACTCCACTTGGGCCGACTTCGGCCCTTTTTTTGTCTAACCGAGTGAGGGTTTCGAAAACATTGGATCAATGAGGAAACCGT
>CAZVNX010000004.1:0-2188 GCA_964628665.1 uncultured Pseudomonadales bacterium
GCGCCAACCGAGGCGCCCTAACCCTCGTTTCAACTGACGAACACTACTCTACGGTTACAGATTTTGCCAAGTTACGTGGCTGATCCACGTCCGTACCACGTAACACGGCCACGTGATACGACAACAGCTGTAAAGGCACAGTAAACACTATCGGTGCCAATAACGGGTGTGTTTCTGGCATGACACACTGCGTGATTTCATGCGCAGAATCGTCAACCACCGCAAAATCAGTAAACACGATCAACTGTCCGCCACGCGCCTTCACCTCAGACAGATTCGAGCGAAGCTTCTCAACCAGCTCGTCATTCGGTGCAACGGCAACCACTGGCATATCTTCATCCACCAATGCCAACGGTCCATGTTTCAATTCACCCGCTGGATAGGCTTCTGCATGGATGTATGACAGTTCTTTGAGCTTCAAAGCGCCTTCCATTGCAATAGGGTTCATCGTTGAGCGACCAAGGAATAGGGTGTGGTGTTTATCCACAAAGCGTGTCGCGAGTTCTTCAACTTCAGGCTCTATAGCTAAGCTTTGCGACACGAGCGCCGGTAATCGGTGGAGTGCATGGACGAGCTCAGACTCATCAAAGCCGGCCGCCTGACGGGTCTTCGCAAGTAGACCAGACAACATAAGCAACACAGTCAACTGTGTCGTAAACGCCTTCGTACTGGCAACGCCAATCTCAGGCCCAGCCTCTGTCATGAACGCAAGGTCGGTCTCACGAACCAAACTCGACGTGCCAACATTACATATCGCCAGCGTGGCTAAGATCTCTGCTCGATCCAAATGGCGCAAAGCGGCCAGCACGTCAGCGGTTTCCCCCGACTGTGAAATCGCGATCCACAGTGTTCCAGGCAGTGTCACCACCGTCCGATAACGATATTCACTCGCAATCTCGACCTGGCAGGGAACCCCAGCAAGACTCTCGATCCAATATTTTGCAACCAGTCCGGCGTGGTAGCTGGTACCACAGGCAACGATCTGAACCGCCTTCACCGACTGGAGTAAGGCATCACCATGTGGGCCCAAAACTCCCTCGAGTAACCGGTCTTTGCCAAGACGGCCAGCTAAGGTGGCTTGAATGGCTTCAGGCTGTTCATGAATTTCCTTCGCCATAAAGTGGCGATAGGTGCCCTTCGTCACCGCATCATGTGACGCGTGTGCCTGGACGACTGGACGCACAACCGACGCGCCTGTCACATCAAAAATCTGATACCCGTCGGCATCAATCCGTGCGGCATCACCGTCTTCAAAATAGACAAATCGGTCCGTCACATGAAGAAGCGCGAGCTGATCAGATCCAACAAAGTGCTCGCCATGGCCAACGCCTAACACCAGCGGGCTGCCCTGCCTTGCGACCCAGAGGACGCCAGGGGTTTCAGCGTCGATGATGGCGAGTGCATACGCACCTTCAAGTTGTGCAAGGACCGTCTTGACTGCGGTGTCGAAGTCACCATCCGAGCGCGACGCTTCATAAGCGAGCAAATGTGCCACGGTTTCCGTATCAGTTTCGGAATCAAAATGGTAGCCGGCATCGATGAGGTGCTGTTTAAGCCTCTGGTGATTTTCGATGATCCCGTTGTGGACGACTGAAAAACGGCCCGACTGATGTGGGTGCGCGTTTGCCTCACTTGGGACTCCATGGGTCGCCCAGCGGGTGTGGGCGATGCCCTGTGTGGCCTTACTTGCGGTGAGTTTCGCTTCCAACTCGGCCACTTTGCCCGCCGCACGCGTCCGCTCAAGGCCTTGTGACCCGAGGAGAGCAATGCCGGCGGAGTCATATCCTCGATACTCGAGGCGCTTTAAACCCTCGATCAAGATTGGCTGTACAGGGCGTTCCGCGACAGCGGCCACAATGCCACACATGACCTACTCCTTGGTTTTCGTTGGGCGTTGATAGCCAGATTTATTCTGTTGTGGCGACCGCGAGATTGCTAGCTGGCCTGGGGCCACATCGTTGGTAATCACAGACCCAGCACCTGTGGTCGCCCCGTCACCTAAGTTCACTGGGGCAACGAGACTCGTGTTCGACCCGATAAATACATCGTCACCAAGCACTGTCGGGTGCTTGTGGGCGCCGTCGTAATTGCAGGTGATGGTTCCTGCACCGATGTTCACCCGGGTTCCCACGGTGGCGTCACCGACATACGACAGATGATTCACCTTACTGTGGGCGCCTAGAGTCGT
>CAZVNX010000004.1:2288-102462 GCA_964628665.1 uncultured Pseudomonadales bacterium
TGGCGTCACCGACATACGACAGATGATTCACCTTACTGTGGGCGCCTAGAGTCGTATTTTTGGTTTCCACAAAGTTGCCGATGTGGGTGTCTGCACCGAGTACGGTACCTGGACGTAATCTGGCGAAGGGGCCGATCGCGGCGCCTGCGCCAACTGTCACAGACTCCAAGACTGAGTACGGCTTTAGAACGACGCCCTCAGCAATTTGCACATCCGTCAGATGACAGCCAAAACCGATGTGAACGCCCTGACCAATCACGGCAGGGCCGTAAATCATCACATTTGGCTCAATGGTTACGTCCGCCTCGATCTGAACCGACCCATGAATGTAAACGGTAGCGGGATCCACAAGGGTCACACCAGATCGCATTAGGGCCGCGCGATACCGATCTTGCATAGACGACTCCATTGCGGCCAACTGTTCACGATCATTGATGCCAAGGACGGCTTCTTGTGGACCTGTGACCCCCATGACGGGCAAGTTCGCACCCACCGAGAGAGCCACGCAGTCGGTGAGGTAGTATTCTTTCTGTGCATTTTGGTTCGACAACTGTGGAAGCAACCGTTGGAACAGTGCAGTCGGCCCAGCGTAAATGCCACTATTGATCTCATGCAACGTGAGTTGATCGGCTGTTGCATCCTTGTGTTCAACAATGGCGACAACCTGACCGTTCGCGTCGCGACAAATACGTCCATAGCCGGTTGGATCATCGAGGATCGCTGTCATTACGGCTAAATGATGTCGGCCCTGCTCTAACAACGGTTGCAAGTGTTCTGCACGAATCAGCGGGACGTCGCCATACAGAACCAACGTAAGCGTTGATGGATCAGCATCTTGTAGTGCGATCTGTAGGGCATGGCCCGTGCCAAGCTGCTCCGTTTGATGGGCAACGCCGCAGCCAAGTTGATGCACCAAAGGATCCACTTGGTCGCGACCGTGTCCGGTGACAACCGTGATCGTGCCACCATGGACTGCAAGCAGCGCATTCGCTGTCGCAATGACATGAGACAATATCGGCTCGCTGGCGAGCGGGTGAAGTACCTTAGGGAGGTTGGAGCGCATCCGGCTACCTTTCCCGGCAGCCAGGATGACAATATTAAGCACGGCGCTTGCGCAGCTGTTCGATAACGCGAATCCGCGCTACGGCTTCAGCCAGTTCCACTGCAGCACGCGAATAGTCAAAATCAGCGTGTTGCTCTTCAAGAAGACGCTTCGCCTCTTCTTGCGCGTGAATCGCCGCCGCTTCGTCCAAATTTTCGGCGCGCTCGGCGGTGTCCGCAAGAATCGTGACCTGCGAAGGAATCACTTCCAAAAAGCCGCCGGACACGAAAAATAGCTCGTCGCTTCCGTTTTCGAACACCAATCGGACAGGGCCCGGTTTCAGTGTCGTAATCAGCGGTGCGTGCCCCGGCGTAATGCCGAGGTCGCCTAAATCACCTGCTGCAATCACCATTTGGACGTCCCCAGTAAACAAGGACTCCTCGGCGGATACAACGTGACAGTGCATGGTTTTTGCCATAAGAACTCCTTAGAGAGTCTTCGCCTTCTCGATCACTTCTTCGATTCCGCCAACCATGTAGAACGCCTGCTCTGGAAGGTGGTCGTAATCGCCGTCAAGAATGCCTTTGAAACCACGAATGGTATCTTTCAGCGACACATATTTGCCTGGCGACCCCGTGAAAACTTCAGCAACGAAGAAAGGCTGAGACAGGAATCGCTCGATCTTACGAGCGCGCGCAACGGTCAACTTATCTTCCTCTGAAAGCTCATCCATACCGAGAATAGCAATGATGTCCTTCAGTTCCTTATACCCCTGCAGAACCTGCTGTACACCACGAGCAACTTCGTAGTGCTCTTCGCCAATAACCAATGGATCGAGCTGACGTGATGTGGAATCCAACGGATCTACGGCAGGATAAATACCGAGCGCTGCGATTTGGCGACTCAATACCACGGTTGCGTCCAAGTGTGCGAACGTCGTTGCAGGTGATGGGTCAGTCAAGTCATCGGCAGGGACGTATACGGCCTGAATCGATGTGATCGATCCGGTCTTTGTGGACGTAATCCGTTCCTGTAACACACCCATTTCTTCAGCCAATGTTGGCTGATAGCCCACCGCCGATGGCATCCGGCCCAATAGTGCTGATACCTCGGTTCCTGCCAATGTGTAACGGTAAATGTTATCAACAAACAGAAGCACGTCACGGCCTTCATCACGGAAGTGTTCGGCCATAGTCAAACCAGTCAACGCAACACGGAGACGGTTTCCTGGTGGCTCGTTCATCTGTCCGTACACCAGCGATACCTTGTCGATAACGTTCGACTCAGTCATCTCGTGGTAGAAATCGTTACCTTCACGCGTTCGCTCACCAACACCGGCGAACACGGAGTATCCAGAGTGCTCGATCGCAATGTTCCGGATCAGTTCCATCATGTTTACGGTCTTACCAACACCGGCACCGCCGAACAAACCAACCTTTCCGCCTTTTGCAAAGGGGGCGACCAGGTCGATCACTTTAATACCCGTTTCCAGCAATTCTGTGGATGCTGACTGTTCCGCGAAGCTCGGGGCTTTGCGGTGAATTGGCATCCGGCTTTTCTCGCCAATGGGACCTTTTTCGTCAATCGGGTTACCGAGTACATCCATGATACGACCGAGAGTCTCTTGCCCAACTGGCACGGAAATAGCCGCATTGGTGTTCGCAACCATCAATCCACGAGACAGACCTTCTGTTGAGCCCATCGCAATGGTGCGCACAATGCCGTCGCCTAATTGTTGCTGTACTTCCAATACAATCGGCTTACCGTCGACTGTTAACGCGTCATAGACCTGGGGGACTGACTCACGCGGGAACTCGACGTCAATGACCGCGCCGATGATTTGGACAATCTTTCCGCTACTCATCGTATTTCTCCTAAAACAATCCGTGATTACAGTGCCGCAGCACCGCCAACAATTTCTGAAATTTCCTGTGTGATCGCAGCTTGGCGCGCTTTGTTGTACACAAGTTCTAAATCTTCGATCAGCTGCCCCGCATTATCGGTTGCCGCTTTCATCGCCACCATGCGCGCTGCCTGCTCGCAAGCGAGGTTCTCAACGACTGACTGGTACACCAGTGACTCGATATAACGGGTCAATAACGCATCGAGTACTTCCGCCGCATCGGGCTCGTAAATATAGTCCCAATGGATTCCCAAGTGCTCAAGGTCGGCTGCTTCCTTTGGCAATGGAAGCACCTGTTGCACGTTGGGCTGTTGCGTCATGGTATTCACGAACTGGTTGTAGACCACATAAAGACGATCGATACGACCCTCTTCATACGCGTCCATCATGACCTTCACGCTACCGATTAAATCGGCAACGGTTGGGTGGTCACCAACCTGACCCGCTGTCGCAACCACGTTTCCGCCGAAGCTTCGGAAAAATCCGAGAGCCTTGGAGCCAATCACTGCCAAATCGACCTCAACACCTGCACCATGATGCGCTCCCATCTCGGCAACGGCCTTTTTGAAAAGGTTCGCGTTGAGACCGCCGCATAATCCGCGATCGGTTGAAACCACGATATAGCCAACGCGTCTCACTTCACGTGCATCAAGATACAAATGGTTGTATTCAGGGTTCGCGTGCGCAAGGTGACCAATCACATCTAAAATGCGATCTGCGTAAGGGCGTGTTGCGCCCATACGCTCTTGGGCTTTGCGCATCTTGGAGGCCGCAACCAGTTGCATCGCACTCGTAATTTTTTGAGTGTTTTTGATGCTCCCGATCTGGTTGCGAATTTCCTTACCGACTGCCATGCCTTTTGCCTCTTTCTAGATCGCGATTAATAGGTCTGCGATGATTTGAAAGACTCGACAACGGCTCTCAGCTTGCCAGCAATCTCGTCGTTATAGTCACCCTTTTTGTTTATCTCGGTACGAAGCTTTTTATGCTCGGAACGGAAATAACTCAAAAGTGCCGCCTCAAAAGCCACAACCTTGTTGACTGGGACATCATCCAAGAAGCCTTCGTTGGCAACATAGAGCACCAGACCCATGTCCGCGATTGATTGAGGACTGTACTGCTTTTGCTTCATCAGCTCAGTCACACGCTGTCCGTGCTCAAGCTGCTTCCGGGTTGCATCATCAAGATCCGATGCGAACTGGGCGAAGGCTGCCAATTCACGATACTGAGCCAAGGCCAGACGAATACCACCACCCAACTTCTTGATGATCTTGGTTTGCGCCGCACCACCAACTCGAGAGACCGAAATACCTGCGTTCATCGCAGGACGAATGCCTGAGTTGAACAGGTTGGTTTCCAAGAAGATCTGGCCGTCAGTGATCGAAATCACGTTGGTTGGTACGAATGCCGAGACGTCGCCTGCTTGCGTTTCAATGATTGGCAAAGCCGTCAACGAGCCGGTTTGACCTTTTACTTTCCCACCAGTGAACTCTTCCACGTACTCTGCGTTCACACGCGCAGCACGCTCGAGCAGACGGGAGTGCAAATAAAACACGTCTCCTGGATACGCTTCACGTCCCGGCGGGCGACGTAGCAGAAGCGAAATCTGGCGGTAGGCAACAGCCTGCTTTGACAGATCGTCATAAACGATCAGCGCATCTTCGCCACGATCGCGGAAATATTCACCCATCGTACAGCCAGAGAATGGAGCCAAAAATTGCATTGAGGCTGGGTCTGCAGCGCCGGCCGCGACGATGATGGTGTGATCCATTGCACCATGCTCTTCGAGCTTACGGACGACAGAAGCAATCGATGATTGCTTTTGGCCGATGGCGACATAGATACACTTCACGCCAGTATCTTTCTGGTTGATGATCGCGTCGATCGCGACAGCTGTTTTACCGGTCTGACGGTCGCCAATGATCAGCTCGCGCTGGCCACGTCCAATTGGCACCATGGCGTCAATTGCCTTCAAGCCTGTTTGCACCGGCTGATCAACAGATTTACGTGCGATAACACCTGGTGCCACTTTTTCGATTGCATCGGTGCCATCAGAGGCGATATCACCCTTGCCATCGATTGGGTTACCCAGGGGATCGACAACACGTCCAAGTAGACCTGCACCAACTGGAACCTCGAGAATTCTTCCGGTGCACCGGGCTGTTTGGCCTTCAGCCAATTCTTGGTAGTCACCCAGTACAACAGCACCGACCGAATCGCGCTCAAGGTTAAGCGCCATTCCGTAGACACCGCCATCGAATTCAATCATCTCGCCGTACATTACGTCGGCAAGACCATAGATTCGAACGATACCGTCAGAAACCGAAACAATGGTCCCCTCGTTTTTAGCAGACACAGCAATATCGGCTTTACCGATGCGCTGCTTGATCAGTTCGCTGATCTCAGAAGGATTCAATTGATCCATGAAACGTTCCTTTCAAATTCTCGTAGCTTAAACAGTTAATGCCTCGGCGATTTTCGCCAAGCGGCCTTTCACTGACGCGTCAATTACGGTGTCACTTGAGCGAATCTCAAACCCGCCGATCAACGATTGATCCACTGCGGTTTGTACGCGGATTGTTTTGCCCGCATATTTTGCTTTGAGTTTCGTTTCAAGCAGCGTGATTTCGTCTGTTGTTAACTCAAACGCGCTGGTAATCGTGACATCGAGGGTTTGCTCACCCGCAGCAAGCAGTCGCTCAAATTCTGCGGAAATCGCTGGCAATGCCAACAACCGTCCGTAGTACGCTAGGGCTTCAAACAGCGCATCTTTTCCGTCGACTGCGATGTCTTTGGTCAAGTCAGATAAAATGGCGACCTTCACATCCGCAGTAACCGCAGGATTCTTCAGCACCTCAACCATGTCTTGATCCGCAACGATCACTGAGACGTTCGAAAGCAAACCCGCCCAAGCCGCTGCCTGTTGTGTTTCAGTAGCATAGGCAAAGATCGCTTTTGCATAAGGCCTGGCGATGGTGGTGAGTTCTGCCATGCGGCCCCCTTACAGCTCTTCAGCCAATTCAGCTAACAGCTTGTTATGCGCTTTGGCATCGATCGTCGCACCCAAAACACGTTCGGCACCTGCGACAGCCAAGTTAGCCACTTCAGCGCGCAATGACTCGCGTGCTTGAGCCGCATCTTGAGCAATCTGCGCCTGTGCAGATGCCAAAATCTTCCCAGCTTCTGCGCGAGCCTTCTCTTGAGCCTCTTCAACGATCTGTGAAGACCGCTTATTTGCTTGCTCAAGTAACTCAGCAACCTGCGTACGGGCCGATTGAAGCTCCTCGGCAATCTGTGCTTTCGCGGTCTCCAAATCACGCGCCGCTTTGTCAGCAGCGTCCAGTCCCTCAGCAATCTTTTTCTGGCGCTCAGCAAGCGCGGCTGACACAGGTGGCCAGACGTACTTCATGCAAAAGCCAACAAAGATCGTGAACGAAATCAGCTGCCCAATTAGGGTCAGGTTAATATTCACAATTACACCTCGCGGTCGGTCAAATCATCAAATTCCAAAATGAAACGATGATTTACTGTGCCAAAGACGCCACAAACGGGTTCGCGAACGTGAAGAACAGCGCAATACCCACGCCGATCATTGTCACCGCATCCAACAGACCTGCCACGATGAACATTTTGACCTGGAGCATTGGGACCATTTCAGGCTGACGCGCTGCGCCTTCCAAGAACTTGCCACCCAAGATTCCAAAGCCAATCGCTGTTCCCAGCGCGCCCATACCGATCAGCAGTGCTACGGCGATCGCGGTCATTCCAACTACAGTTTCCATGTTTCCTCCAATTAAAGGACGTTATAAATAAATCGTTAATTAATGATGCTCATGAGCCATTGAGAGATAGACAATCGTAAGCATCATGAAAATGAATGCCTGAAGCACAATCACCAGAATATGGAAAATCGCCCAGGGTACGGACAAGAACCATTGTAGGTAAAATGGCAACAACGCAATCAAGATGAAAATTAGCTCGCCGGCATATAGGTTACCGAACAACCGGAGAGCCAATGAAATAGGTTTTGCAATCAAGCCGACGCCTTCTAGTAGCAAGTTAAATGGAATCATCCACTTGCCAAATGGCTGCAATGTTAACTCGCCGACAAATCCGCCGACGCCTTTGATCTTGATCGAATAGAAGATAATCAATAAGAACACACCGATCGACATCCCAAGCGTGGCGTTCACGTCAGTGGTCGGAACCACCTTCATATACTCAACCCCGGCCGCATGGAACAAATAAGGCAACAAATCGACAGGGACCAAATCCATCAGGTTCATCAAAAACACCCAAACCAAAATGGTGAGTGCTAACGGTGCGATCAGATTGCTACGGCCGTGAAACGTTTCTTTTACCGACTTATCGACGAACTCAACCATTAGTTCGACGAAGTTTAACAAGCCACCAGGCACACCCGCATGCGCTGCCTTGGCACCCATTCTGAAAAGGACACAAAACAATACGCCGAGACCAATTGACCAACCCATCGTATCCACATGTATCGCCATAAAGCCCATTTCTGCGGCTTCTTTAGCGCCATGAGCAAACGACCAGCCATTATCAGGGTGATAACCAAAGGTCAGATTCGTCAGGTGATGCTGGATATATTCCGATGCTGTAGGATTTTGCGACGCCATTATGAATTCCAGTTAATGCGTTGATCTTCTACCCATCATGAATGGGAGACTCAATTGACCCACCAGAATTGCCGCAACAAATCCAGCAAGCACTGCCCCCTCCATTAGCTCGTCATAAGTTGACCAGAGCAATGCAAATAAGATGGCAGTCAAACTCAATTTCAACCCTTCACCTATAAATAAGTTTTGGGCAATTATTTTTGCTTTCCGTGCGCCTCGCACACGAAACGCCCACCAACCAAACACACACTGTGGTCCAGCAGCGACTAAACTTCCAAGGAGCACGCTTAACGCAGCGGTCGGCGAGTGGGCAATCCATCCCAACACACCCCCGACCAGCCCAATGCACACTTGCACAGCCGGGATCCACATTGCTGGATGTAATAAAATTGACATCCTTAGGCGCTCGAGACCGGAGTATAGGGAAGGCCTAAGGCAGGATCAACGACAATTGACAGAAGTTCGCCCAAGGTCCCGTATCAATCTTTACTTTTTAATTTCGCCACAATTCCGTCAAGGACATCGAGCGAGCTGTAATGGATGACTATTTGCCCTTGACCGCTCGATTGCGCCTTGATCTGTACTTTCGCGCCAAGGCGATCTGAGAGCTTTGTTTCAAGACGCGTTACGTCGGGATCAGATGCTGGAGAACTTGCACGTTCAGTCGGTTTGCTCAACAACCGTTTGACCTGCGATTCTGTTTGACGAACCGACAATTGGCTTGCGATCACCTCTTGCGCTGTCTGGATTTGTGCATGCTCAGGTAATGGCAACAGCGCCCTTGCATGTCCCATATCGATTTGGCCCGCTTCCATCAATTGTTGCACAGCAGGAGCCAGGTTCAAGAGACGTAACAGGTTCGCGACCTGCGATCGACTCGTTGAAATCATCTCTGCTAACGCCGATTGATCAAGGCCAAATTGGTCACGCATCCGTGCTAAAGCACGCGCTTGCTCTATGGCAGTGAGTTGTTCGCGCTGTAAATTCTCGATCAGTGCTAAAGCAGCAACTTGCTGATCATCGAGATCTCGGATTAACGCTGGGATTTCAGCAAGACCCGCGCGTTGTGTAGCGCGCCAGCGACGTTCCCCGGCAACGAGTTCATAACCACGCGCCGTTTGACGAATCACAATTGGCTGCATCACCCCATGTTTGGCAACAGAGTCTGCAAGCTCATCTAACTCGACTTCAGAAAATAAAATCCGCGGTTGAAACGGATTGGGAACAATCTGCTCAACAGGTATGGAGACCAGCTGGTGCGTATTAACTGCCGATGTCGCGGCTGCACTCACCGGTGTTGCCGTTTCTCGCAAGACTGCATCGACCGTTGTCTGATCGAGACCGAGAAGAGGATTAAAGCCTAAGCCGCGTTTTTTCAGAGTCATGCTACTTTTTTCAATTTCAAACGTTTACGAAGTTCTGAGGCGAGCGCGAGATACGAAAGCGCTCCTTTCGACAAGCGATCATACCGTAACACAGGCAAGCCATGACTCGGTGCCTCCGCTAATCTCACATTACGAGGGATGACAGTTTTAAACACGCGTTCGTTAAAAAACTGTTCGAGCTGTGAAGACACTTGTCGAGTCAAACTAGTACGCGGGTCATACATTGTTCGTAAAACGCCATCAATAGTGAGCGCTGGGTTATGCGTTGCTCGGACTTGCTCGATCGTCTCAATCAATGCGGCAATGCCTTCAAGCGCGTAAAACTCACATTGGACTGGAATAATGACGCCATCCGCAGCCACTAATCCATTAATGGTCAGCATACTGAGCGCGGGCGGACAATCGATTAAGACAAAATCGTAGCTACCGGCTTGGTCTTTTAAAATTTCTTTTAACCGGTATTGGCCACGCTCGACTGAAATTAAAGCGACCTCAGCTTCGGTCAGCTGAATGTCCGAAGGTAAGAGGTCGTAGCCGGCTGCAGTTCCCATCACACAGGCGTCACGAAAACTTCCTTCGCCAAGTAAGAGGCCCCGAACATCAAATTCAATAGTTCGCTTTTGCACACCCGAGCCGGACGTCGCATTCCCTTGTGGATCAAAATCAACCACAAGCACCTGATAGCCCATTTCACTCAATGTAGCTCCCAAATTAACGCACGTTGTTGTCTTTCCAACGCCGCCTTTCTGGTTCGTAATTGCAATAATCCGTGTCATGTCTATATCCGTTTGATTACTGCTAAAACGCGATGCTCGTCCACCACGTGTGGGACCTGATGTACTTCGATGCAGCAGTTTGGATGTGTTTGCGCCGCATCGGCAACCTCTGCCTCGACGCGCGCGCCTTTCATCGCCAAAATTTGCCCTAAATCGGCTAGTAGGGGCAATGTTTTTGAGATCATACCACTGAGATCTGTAAAGGCTCTGCTGATTATTTGTTCAAATTGCGTCGTCGTTGGAACATCCTCAATTCGTCGATGCAAAATTTGGACATTTTTTAATTGCAAGACGGCTGCGACATGGCGAGCAAACGCAAGTTTCTTATCGTTTGAATCGAGCAATGTCACTGGCAGCGACGGATTACAGATTGCCAAGGGAAGACCCGGAAATCCAGGACCGGTTCCAACATCCAACAAGCTACCCGACCCAATCCACGGGTGGACGCTTAATGAATCCATGATCTGATAACGCACAACAGCGGTTTCATCACGATACGCGCTAATGTTAAACGTTTGATTCCATTTCAAATGCGTGTCAACTAGCCACGATAATTGATCACACTGCTCGGTCGACAGTGATAACCCAAGTGTATTTAGATCATTTTGGATGCGCATCAGCTCGCGAGCTGATCTGTATCGATCGATCGAACCCGCTTCAAATGAACCAGTAAGAGACTCATCGCTGCCGGTGTAACCCCTGAAATCCGAGAAGCTTGTGCGAGTGTCTGTGGACGATGATTGGCAAGCTTTTGCTTTACCTCATTTGATAATCCAGCGATCGTCTCGTAATCCATATCCAGCGGAATTTGCACTTGCTCATTCTTTTTTAGCTTCCGAATCTCATCAGATTGACGGTCGATATATCCTGAATATTTCACAAGAATTTCAACTTGTGATGAGACGGATGGATCGGGGTGTTGTTCATGCTTAGTCAGCGACATCAGTTGCTCATAATGCAGCTCGGGGCGCTTCAACAAATCTTTCAGATTGGATTCTTTGGTAAGCGGCGACGTTAAAACGGGGTTTAAGTCATGGACCTCAGGGTCTGTTGGCCGCACCCAAAGCGATTCCATTCGTGCTGTTTCTTTGGCAATTGCATCTTGGCGTTCATGAAATGCTTTCCACCGCGTATCAGAAACTAAACCAAGTTGACGCGCTTTTTCAGTGAGTCGGGTGTCTGCGTTGTCTTCGCGCAGTGCCAATCGATACTCCGCGCGCGATGTGAACATACGGTAGGGTTCTTGCGTACCCATCGTAATCAAATCATCAACCATCACACCCAAATAACCCTCATCACGACCGACAACCCAAGGATCTTTACCAATCGCTTTCAGGGCAGCATTTGCGCCAGCCAATAGACCTTGCGCTCCAGCCTCTTCATATCCTGTTGTGCCATTGATCTGGCCTGCCAAAAATAAACCGTCGATCAGCTTACTTTCTAATGTCGATTGCAAATCCCGAGGATCAAAGTAGTCGTATTCAATGGCATAGCCTGGTCGCATGATATATGCATTTTCGCATCCTTCCATGGATCGAATAATTTCGAGCTGGACTGGATACGGCAAGGAAGTACTCACTCCATTTGGATACAGCTCAACCGAGGTGAGTCCTTCAGGTTCCAGAAAAACTTGATGCGTTGGCTTATCCGCAAACCGAACCATTTTGTCCTCAATCGACGGGCAATAACGCGGACCGATGCCTTCGATAACACCGGCATACATCGGACTGAGATGTAGATTTGCCAAAATGATGTCGCGTGTCAGCTCTGTTGTTCGTGATAAATAACACACGACCTGTTGAGGATGTTCATGACCTTGACTCATTGTGGACATGTACGGCGTTGGGTTGTCTCCGGGCTGCTCGGCTAACACTTTGAGATTCACTGATCTACGATCGATCCGCGGGGGTGTCCCAGTTTTCAACCGACCCATTCGGAACGGGTAACTTTTAAGCGCTGTTGCGAGCTGATCTGCTGCTGGATCACCTGCTCGACCACCAGATTGTTGATTCATTCCGATGTGAATTTGACCGGCGAGAAATGTACCAGCCGTTAGCACAATGCAACGTCCTTTGACTTCAACGCCCATTGCCAACTTCACACCGATGGCTCGGTCATTTTCAATCAGTAAGTCGGTAACCGGTTGTTGAAAAACAAACAAATTTGGCGTTTGTTCGATCGCTTCGCGCATAAAATGACGATATAGAACACGGTCCGCTTGGGCTCGCGTTGATCGGACGGCAGGTCCTTTCCGTTGATTTAATATTCGAAACTGAATCCCTGCATGGTCAGTGATTCGGGCCATCAGACCATCACAGGCATCAATCTCGCGAACTAAATGACTTTTACCAATGCCGCCGATCGCTGGGTTACATGACATTTGTCCCAATGTTTCGATGGAGTGTGTCACCAACAGTGTGGCACAACCCATCCGCGCAGCAGCGTGAGCTGCTTCGACACCGGCATGTCCACCGCCGACTACGATGACATCAAACTGAGTCTGATAATCCATATATATAAAATATGATTTAAAAAAGAAGGTTATTGATGTTGTTTATATTACGCACCTTTCGAAGTGTGGAAAAGCGATTATTTTTTCCATATTTCAGTTATTTATCGACGTCAAAACACTGTGAGTGGAGTGGCTTAAGATAGGCGAACAAGGTCCATGAGCATGTGTATAAATGCGATGGTTATGCACATGCCGACTTATCCATAGGTAATCGAGGGTGTTCACAAGGGGGTTCCTAACACCATCTCCGTCCTCAAAATGAGTTGGTTCATGTCAAAAAAACCAGCGATTGGTTCGTCATTTACCAATGCAAAAATTGGAAAAAATTTCACCAAGTAAATCATCAGACGTAAAACGACCTGTGATTTCTGATAGACAATTCTGCGCGAGACGTAGGTCATCCGCTATCAGATCAATACAGCTGTGTGATAAAGGTTGTTCGGTTGCTGCAAATAAGTACCCTCTAGCAGCTGTTAGTAGTTGCACATGACGTGATCGAGCTAAATAGACATCTTCGCGCGGCAGGATCTCAAGAGCGCTGCGCATTTGATTGAGTAAAGTATCGAGACCGACTCCAGTCTTTGCTGAAATTTCTACGAGAGGATATGGAGTGTTATTTGTAAAGGCGCTCGCATCATAAAGATCGATTTTGTTTCGGATCAGAACAACGGGCTCGGAAACATTGTCGGTATCAAGCAACTCTAAGATCTGATTCATACCGATATCTTGAGTATGCTCGTCAAATAAGCAAACAATTAAATCAGCGCCAGCAAGCGCATTTCTCGCACGCTGGATGCCTTCTTGTTCGATCTGATTTTCCGTTTCACGAATACCAGCGGTATCTGTGATTCGAAGTTCTAAACCCTGTGTAACAATTGTATGGCGAATGAGATCACGCGTAGTCCCAGGAATATCCGTAACGATTGCGAGCGGTTGTTTCGCTAACGCATTGAGAAGCGAACTTTTGCCCGCGTTAGGAGCGCCAATCAAGACAATATCGGATGCTTGATTCAGTTTTTCTCCTTGGCTTGCATTGGCAAGTAGCGTTTCCAAATAAGCGAGGGCAGCCGTCATAACTGTGCCAAATTCTGACAATGCTTGCGGTGAAATATCTTCATCCGGGAAATCAATGTGTGCCTCAAGGTGGGTTCGCAAATGAGTAATTTGCTCGACGATAGATTGGATTTCTTGACCGAACCCGCCGGCTAATGAGCGATTGGCCGCTTTTACTGCTTCGATCGATGATGCAGTGATTAGATCGCTGATTGCTTCGGCTTGGGTTAAGTCAATTTTGTTGTTCAGAAACGCACGTTCAGTGAATTCACCCGGCCGAGCCAACCGGGCCCCAGCATGAACGAGGGCTTCAATAATAGATTGGATAACGACGGGCCCGCCATGGCCCTGGAATTCAACGATGTCTTCGCCTGTGAAGCTATGAGGACCTGGGTAAAAAAACCATAGACCTGAATCAAGCTGCGCCGATGCGTTTAAAAAACTTCCAAAGGTGGCGTAACGAGGTCGTAGTGTCTTGTTACAGCACAGTGAAGCAATGTGGACGCTGTTTGGGCCAGACAAGCGAATGACACTAATCGCGCCGCGTCCGGGTGCAGTGGCCGAAGCAACGATCGTGTCTTGAGCGCTCATTTATGCGGGTTGGTGCTTTTCAATAGCTCGTGTGATTACCCACTGTTGTGCAATCGATAGGATGTTGTTGACCACCCAATACAGCACCAGTCCAGCTGGGAACCATAGGAAAAAGAATGTGAAAGCCACGGGCATATATTTCATGATTTTGGCTTGCATAGGGTCTGGTGGTGTTGGGTTCAAAGATGTCTGGATATACATCGAGACGCCCATAAGCAATGGCAAAATGAAGAATGGGTCTTTTGCACTGAGGTCATCGATCCACAGCATAAAAGGTGCTTGGCGGAGCTCAACAGATTCCAACAGGACCCAGTAAAGCGCAATAAATACGGGCATTTGCACGAGAATCGGCAAGCATCCGCCAAGGGGATTAATTTTCTCGCGCTTATACAGATCCATCATTTCTTTGGACATCCGCTGACGATCATCGCCATACATCTCACGCAAACGCGTGATCTCAGGCGTGAACTTACGCATTTTCGCCATAGATTTGTATGCGGTCGCGGAGAGTTGGAAGAACGCACCTTTGACTAAGATGGTCACAAGGATGATGGCTAATCCCCAATTACCGACATAGTTCTGGATAAATTTGAGCAACCAGAACAGGGGTTGCGCAATAAACCAGAGCCAGCCGTAATCGACGACTAGTTCAAGCCCCGGTTTCAACGCCTCGAGAGCATCTTGATCCTTAGGTCCAACATATAACGTCGAAGTTGTTTCTACAGTGGAGCCAGGGGCAATCACCAACTCTGGGCTTACGATGCTACCAATATTTTCGTTTCGGTCATTTTGCCGGAAACTGTAGGTGTGGGTATCTGATGTGTTTGGAATCCAAGCTGTTGTGAAGTAATGCTGTAACAGCGCGAGATAGCCACCATCAACACTGCGCGTTTTTAAATCAGCGTTCAGTTCACGGGCTTCGATAGGATCGACGAAGTCGTCAAATGCAACCTTTCGATAGCGCTCGTCTGCGGTTTGTAACGCGAACCCGAGGAATGCTTGCATACCCATCGAATTCTGAATGGACGGATCGGCTGAGTTGTCACGTTTTAGCTGAACAAATGGCACAACGGTGCGCTCGACTTCACCTGTATTTGTGATTCTGTGTGTGACGTCAATACTGTAGAGCGTGGGGTCAAAGGCATAAATCTTTTCAACGGTAAGACCATTTTCTGTTGTGGTTGTTAAGACTACATCGCTGGGTGCGCTGATTTCGTAGGTCGATGCGTCAGAGCGATACTGCGGTCGCCCAGCGGCTGATGCATCGGGGCCGTCCGGACCAACCAAACCACTTTGCGCAAAATAGATTCGGTCAATGGAGTCGAGTAGCGGGATCGGGTCGTTTGGTCGATCAATTCGAGTCGGAAACGCGGGCAACAATGCTCTTGTGATGTCACCGCCAGAGAGGTCAATTGCAATATCAAACAATGGAGTCTGAACCCGAACGGTCTGACTAGACTCAGCAGATTTCAGTTCAGTCATCGATGCTGCGGCTGGGACAGATGACGTGCTGGGTAGAGATGAATCTGTATTCGCTGGTGCTGATGATGTTTGCGGCGGAACGATAGCACTCGCACTGTTCGCAGTGTTGAGCTGCGATTCTGTATAGGTGTTCCATTGTAGAAACAGCATATACGTTGCAACACCGAGGATAGCTAAAAGACCGGTCCGTTGAATATCCATTAATCTTGTTCCGTTTTGTGAGTGGTCCCTGGCACAGGATCATAGCCCCCTTGGCACCCGGGATGACATCGACTGATGCGTTTAATTCCTAACCATATCCCTTTGACAACACCATGTGCTTCGATTGCTTCAATCGTGTAAACAGAGCACGTCGGCTCGAACCTGCACGATGGCGGTAAAAGAGGTGACACAAAGTACCGGTAGAAACGCACGATCGCAATTGCTGTTTGCTTGAAAACGTTATGATTCCGCATGCTTTTTCTCGAGCATCTGTCCGAGTTTTTGCAAACATAAGCTAATCTCGTCGGCAAAAGCGGATTGATGCAGGTGTTCGGGTCGACTGCGTGCGATCACGACAAGGTCGATTTGTGCAGTGAGCTTGTGTGAGCGAAGTGTTTCTTTGAAGACCCTACGAAAGCGGTTGCGATCCACAGCGCGTTTGATTTTCTTTTTAGATGTGACAAATCCAATGCGTTGGATTTGCGAGTGGCCGGGTTGAACTTTCGCCAAAATTAAAAAATCCCGACGGCCTACTTTGGCATCGGGATTTGAGAACACTGCGTCAAAGTCGCTGCGCGACGGCAGAGATTCCACCGTCATGGTGATGCGCTGCCTTAGGCAGACAGACGCTTGCGGCCTTTTGCACGGCGACGTGCAATGACAAGTCGACCGCTCTTTGTTGCCATGCGAGCACGGAAACCATGGGTGCGGGCGCGCTTTAAAACGCTTGGCTGAAACGTACGCTTCATGAGTCAGTCCTACCGATCAAAATTAGGGTCGCGAAGTATACATAAAGTGAGTAGAAAAACAAAAGCTTTCCGGGTGAGGCGATTTTCATGCAATAAAAACGGTAGTTTTAGACCTGTGGATAACTGGGTTGGCGTTATACAGATGTTTGAAAAGCCGAAGGTTTTTAGCCTCGGAGTAAAATTCTACAGGAGTTATCCACAAAAGCATTAAAAAATAAAAATACTGCGATAAAACAATAGGTTGTTATCTTTTTTCTGTTTCACCCTTGACCGAGCGGGCTCCAATTGTGCATAACTCACCTCCTGTCTGTGGAGGATTGTGTGTGAACTGGGATCGATGTGTCGAACAACTTGCGGAGGAGTTGACCGCTGAACAGTTGAGCACTTGGATCCGTCCGTTGCAGCCTGAGATCCAAGACAAGCAGATTTGGCTCTATGCGCCCAATCGATTTGTGAAGGATTGGGTTGAAGATCGGTACCTCGATAAGATTCGTTCGTTTTACAACCAGATGCATGGGGGTGTATTTCGAATCGAGATCCGGGTTGGGTCGATCGGTGCGCCAGTCGCGCCACGAGAGTCTGTGCCACCTACCCATAATAATCGAGCTGTGTCGACTCCGCCGAGTGTTCAGAGTAACCCTGTGGTTAATCAGAGTCACAACCAGTCATCGGTTAGAGAGCCTGCGGTTGTTGAGGGGCAGATTAAGCATAGTAATCGACTTAACGCGGAGTTTCGGTTTGATAACTTCGTCGAAGGGAAATCGAATCAGCTTGCGAGAGCAGCAGCAAACAGAGTCTCGGAGAAACCTGGGTCGGAGTACAATCCCTTGTTTCTTTATGGTGATACGGGCTTGGGGAAAACCCATCTCATGCATGCTGTGGGTAACCACATTCGGTCGCGTAATCCGAATGCAAAGATTATCTACGTGCATTCAGAGCGGTTTGTTGCGGATATGGTTAAAGCACTTCAGCTTAATGCGATTGCCGATTTCAAACGTGTGTATCGAAATGTCGATGCGCTTTTAATTGATGATATCCAGTTTTTTGCAGGGAAAGAGAAGTCGCAAGAGGAGTTCTTTCATACGTTCAATAGTCTACTCGAGGGCGGCCAACAAATTATTTTGACCTCGGATCGATATCCGAAAGAAATTGCCAATATGGAAGATCGCTTGAAGTCTCGGTTTGGCTGGGGTCTAACCGTTCGGCTTGAGCCGCCAGAGTTAGAAACTCGCGTCGCGATCTTGATCAACAAAGCGAATCAGGCAGGCGTTGATCTAAAGCGAGATTGTGCGTTTTTTATCGCTCAAAAGGTACGTAGCAATGTGCGGGATCTAGAGGGTGCTCTGAAGCGTGTTTTGGCAAATGCGCATTTTTTTGGTCAGGCAATTACCTTGGATTTTGTGCGAGAAACATTACGTGATTTGATTGCGGTGCATGATCGGCAGATCTCTTTAGATAACATTCAACGCATGGTCGCAGATTATTTCAAGATCAAGATTTCGGACTTGTTGTCAAAACGGCGCAATCGCTCTATCGCCCGCCCCCGTCAGGTGGCGATGGCATTGTGCAAAGAGTTGACCGATCATTCATTACCGGAAATTGGTGACGCATTCGGTGGTCGTGATCATACGACGGTGTTACACGCATGTCGTAAAATCAAAGAATTATGTGACACCGATTTATCAATTCGAGATGATTACAACAATCTTTTAAAAGCTTTGACAGGATAAGGATCAGGCATGGAATTCTCGGTATCCCGTGAACAGTTGTTGGAGAAAGCGCAAACTGCCGCATCGGTAGTGGAGCGTAAGCAAACCATGGCGATTCTGGCCAACATTTTGATAGAGGTCGACGCAACCGGTGCGGTGTTAACCGGGACGGATATGGACACTGAGATCTCCACGAATATGGAACTGGTTGATGTTGGATCTGGCGGGGCTATTACGGTTCCTGGAAAAAAATTGGTTGAGATTGCAAAAGCGTTGCCGGAAGGCTCGGTGGTGCAGTTCAAGCAAGACGGTGCTCAGATGTTGTTGTCGTCTGGTCGATCGCGTTTCAAATTGTCAACGCTTGCAGCGTCTGATTATCCACGGCTTGAAACGCGTGGAGATTTAACGACGGTGTCACTTGCTAAGTCGCCGCTTCAATCGGCGATCGCAAAAACGCAGTTTGCGATGGCTCAACAAGATGTTCGGTATTACCTCAATGGAATGTTATTTTCGATTGGCGGCGGTGATTTCCGTACTGTTGCGACCGATGGTCATCGATTAAGCCTGTATCAGACACCGCTCGAAGGTGTTTCTGGGGAGCCCGTTTCTTTGATCGTGCCCCGCAAGGCTGTATTGGAGTTAGCGCGTTTGCTTAACGGTGCTGGCGAGTCAGTCGAGGTGTCGTTCTCCAGTTCACATTTTCGGGTGTCGGCACCTGGATTTGTATTTACGAGCGTGCTGATCGATGGGCGTTTTCCAGACTACGAGCGGGTGCTCCCGCAGGGTGGTGATCACGTTGTTCGTGCGGACCGTAAAAGGTTAAAAGATGTCTTGCAACGTGCCTCCATTCTCTCAAGTGAACAGTATCGTGGCGTTCGGTTGCGTTTGTCGCAGGGACAGTTAGAGGCTGTTGCGAACAATGCTGAGCAGGAAGAGGCCGAGGAGTCGCTTGAGGTTGAGTTTGTTGGTCAAGATGGATTCGAGATTGGTTTCAACGTTGGGTATTTGTTGGATGTGCTGGGAACCATTGAGTCGGAGCTTGTAGAGCTTCGGTTCGGTGATAGCAACCGAAGTGCACTGGTGCTTGGCGTGGGTGACGATGCCGGTCGTTACGTTGTGATGCCGATGCGTTTGTAACATGTGATTGATGTACTAAAGCTACACCACGTTCGAGGGCTCGAGGAGGCAACATTGCATCTCGGGCCCTCAGTCAATTTATGGATTGGCGAAAATGGGGCGGGCAAAACCTCGGTGCTCGAAGCTGTGGCTTTGCTGTCGTATGGTCGGAGTTTTGTCACCGCTCGCAATAAATCACTCATAAGTTTCGATCAGGCCGACTTGACCGTCTTCGCAGGTGTTCGGCAATCTGGTCAGCTACATCGCATGGCCATCCAGGTGACGCGGTCTGGGGAGCGGCGTCTTCGTTTTGATGGGGCGGCTGCCAGGGGCCAAGCGACACTGAGTCGTGCGCTGCCTGTTCTGACCATCGCCCCTCATATTGCAGATCTGATTAGTGCGAGCCCTGGAGATCGACGGCGTTTTATCGATTGGGGGGCATTTCATTGTGCCAAAGGCGAGGCATCGGTTTTCGCAGGGTTACGTCGTGCATTGCTGCAACGGAATACTGGGCTTCGAAGTGGTACAATCAGCGACGCGCACTTAGACGCATGGGATCAGCAAATTGTCATGTTGGGCAAGCAGGTTGATGCGTGGCGGGAGCGATTTGTGGCACAGATCGGTCCAGTGTTCTCGGAGGTTGTTGGTGCATTGGGGCTTGAGTCCCAGGTGGGCCTTAAGTATTTGAGAGGTTGGGGCGATAGGCCTCTCGAAGACGAGTTGATGGCGAGTCGCTCACGGGATCGTCGGACGCGATTAACCCAGGTTGGTCCGCATCGCGCAGATCTTGAGTTTACGATCGGATCGCAGAGAGCGGCGGAAGTGTTGAGCCGAGGTCAGCTGAAAGCGGCGCATGTGGCGCTGATTCTCGCGCAGTTGCAAGTGTCGAGAGAGACCGGTGGTGAGCCTGTGCTGTGTTTAGATGATCCGGGCGCAGAGCTGGACAGCCGGTTTCAGAAGGCCGTGTGGGCGCAGATTTTAAAAACTGGTTGCCAGGTTTTGGTAACGGGCATAGACGTGGAGCGCGTGGGGTTGGCTGCTGATCAAGTCAGTGGCGCCAAGGTGTTTCACGTGAAACAAGGAACGATTCAGTCGCTTAAGGAAGGATGATGGAAAACAATCAGCCAGAACAACATTACGATGGTAGCTCGATCAAGGTCTTGAAGGGCCTAGAGGCCGTACGTAAGCGTCCGGGAATGTACATTGGTAACACCGATGATGGCACGGGCTTGCACCATATGGTGTTTGAAGTGGTTGATAACTCGATCGACGAAGCGCTGGCCGGCCACTGCGATCAAATCGACGTGGTGATCCATTCAGATGGATCCGTTACCGTTCAAGACAATGGGCGCGGCATTCCAGTCGACGCCCACGAAGAAGGCAAAAGCGCTGCTGAAATCATCATGACAGTGCTGCATGCCGGTGGAAAGTTCGACGAGAACTCTTATAAAGTCTCTGGCGGCTTACACGGCGTGGGTATTTCTGTGGTGAATGCGTTGAGTGAGCGACTGATCCTAACAATTCGTCGTGATGGGGCCGTGTGGGAGCAAGAATATCGCCACGGCGATGCGCAGGCGCCAATTGCTCAGATTGGGCAAACGACGGATAGCGGCACTACAGTCCGGTTTAAGCCATCAAAAGATACCTTTGCGACTGTTGAGTTCCACTATGAGATTTTGGCGAAGCGCCTTCGAGAGCTGTCGTTCTTGAATTCGGGTGTGAAGATTTGTCTGACAGAAGAGGCGACGGGCCAGTCAGAGACCTTTGCATATGACGGTGGTCTTTCTGCGTTCGTGGGTTATTTGGGTAAGAATAAAAATCCAATTTGTGACGTGTTCCACTTCACCTCGTCGAATCGCGAGGATGGGATTGGTGTTGAGATCGCATTGCAGTGGTATGACACCTATCAAGAAAACATTTTCTGTTACACCAATAACATCCCACAGAAGGATGGCGGCACCCATCTTGAAGGCTTCAGGGCGTCTCTGACTCGATCGCTGAATCAGTACATCGAGGACGAGCAACTGTTGAAAAAGGCCAAGGTCGCAACATCAGGCGATGATGCGCGCGAAGGGCTCACAGCAATCATTTCTGTCAAAGTGCCAGATCCAAAGTTTTCCTCGCAGACCAAGGATAAATTGGTGTCGCAGGAGGTGAAGACTGCTGTGCAACAGGAGATGCGAGAAGCCTTTCAAACGTTTCTTGCCGAACGGCCATCTGAGGCAAAGCAAATTGTTGCGAAGATGATTGATGCAGCCAGAGCACGTGAGGCGGCTCGAAAGGCAAGGGAGCTCACGCGGCGTAAAGGAGCACTCGACATTGCGGGACTTCCTGGGAAGCTTGCTGACTGTCAGGAGAAAGATCCAGGTCTGTCGGAACTGTTCTTGGTGGAGGGTGATTCTGCGGGTGGTTCAGCGAAGCAGGGGCGTGATCGTAAGACACAAGCAATTCTGCCACTGAAGGGAAAGATCCTTAACGTTGAAAAGGCGCGCTTCGACAAGCTTTTGAGCTCCCAGGAGGTGGGGACTCTCGTAACTGCGCTGGGTTGCTCAATCGGTCCTGAATTCGACGTTGATAAGCTTCGCTATCACAAGATCATCATTATGACTGATGCGGACGTCGATGGTGCGCACATCAGAACATTATTGCTGACATTTTTCTATCGGCATCTTAAGGAAGTGGTCGAGCGCGGGCATGTGTTTATTGCTCAGCCGCCCTTGTATAAGGTCAAGAAGGGAAAGCAGGAGCAGTATCTAAAGGATGAGCCGGCGCTTGAGGCCTATTTAACCAACCTTGCTCTTGACGGCGCGGGTCTGCGTACGAGCGCTGGTGCGGAAATGCTGAGCGGCGATGTACTAGAGCGACTTTTTAGTGCATATCGCCATGGTCGAGAGGTGGCGGATAAGCTGTATCGGATTTATCCGTATGAAGCGTTGCATGGATTATTGAACGTGCATCCCATTTCAGTCGCTGAGCTGAAAGATCAGGCTCGCGTCGCATCATTTGCAGAAGCGCTCGCGGCACAGCTTCCAAATGATCCGAAGGATGGGATGTTTTTCAGAGTATTCGATGAGTTCGACCAGGAGCGTAACGAGTACAGGGTTGTTGTGGAGCGGATTCAGCACGGCTTGACTGATCGCTTTGTATTTGGGCACCAATTCTTTGATGGCGGTGACTATGCCAAGACTGCCGATGCGGCACGGTTACTTGCTGAGCTCGTTGGTGAGGGTGCTGAAATCTTCCGTGGTGAGAAATCATTGTCGATTCGAAGCTTCGACCAGGCATTTGACTGGCTGATGAGTGAGGCGCGTCGCGGCCCTCAGATTCAACGCTACAAGGGGCTTGGCGAAATGAACCCAGATCAGTTGTGGGAGACCACGATGGATGCGACAAGTAGGCGTCTGTTAAAGGTTACAGTTCAGGACGCGATTGCGGCAGACCAGATGTTTGTCACATTGATGGGTGATGAGGTTGAGCCTCGGCGCGCGTTTATCGAAGCGAATGCGTTAAATGTTTCGAATTTGGACATTTAATAGGCTAGAAGCCAGTCCGTAAACGCGCGGAGATCGTCGAAAACGGCTCGTGTTTCACGTGAAACAAGGGCCGTTTCTGTTTGTGCCCCTTTTCCTGTGCGCACAAGCGCTCCCCGAATGCCCATACGTTGGGCGCATTCAAGATCTTTGGCGGTGTCGCCGACAAACCATGTCGAGTCCGAATCGATTGGGAGTTGTGCGTGAATTGCTGTGAGCAAACCCGTTTGTGGCTTTCGACAGCTGCATTGCGCGTCTGGATGGTGCGGGCAAAACGCGATTACAGAGACAATTGCGTCGTGCGCGTGTAATTCCTTGCGTAGTTTCTCATGGATTGCCTCGAGGGCGGGCAAGTCAAATAAGCCGCGGCCAAGACCGCTTTGGTTCGTAGCGATTGCAAGGTCATAACCCGCACGATATAGATCGCCCATCGCACTGAGTGAGCCGGGAATGGCGACCCACTCAGACGGCGACTTGATGTAAGCGTCCGAGTCATGGTTGATCACCCCGTCTCGATCTAAAACGATTGTCGGCATTGCCGGTTAACCCTGTACCAAGCTGAGGTCCGCAATCTGCAGAAAGAGTCTTCGAATCTCCTCGAGTAGGGCTAAGCGATTGTCCCGAATCCTGGCATCCTCATCGTTCACCATGACGTGCTCAAAGAACGCATCGATTTGCTCTCGCAAGGTTGAAAGCTTAGCGAGCGCCTCATCAAATGTTTCACGTGAAACAAGCTCGCCGACTTCAGGACTCAACCGCATCAGCCCTTCATATAGCGCCACCTCTTCCGGTTGCCGGAAAAGAGACGCGTCAGGTGCGCCCCGCGGCCCCTTTGCTTTCTCGAGGATGTTTGCGATTCGCTTATTGGCGCTAACTAAATCAGAAAATCCTTGGTGGCTTTGAAATGCCTGCAACGCCTGCGCTCTGCGCTCTGTTGTGACTGTTGCAAGGCTTAAGCTTGCCTGCACGGCGTTGACGATATCGTGCGGCAGGCCCTGATCGGTGAGGCGAACGCGCTCACGATCCCCGATAAACTGAAGTAGGGCGTCAAACGACGACTCGTCCGAGTCGCAGGGTTGATGAGAGAATGCGAGCTTCAACCACGGACCGAGATCGATTTGCACCGCAGGCTGCTCATTTAACCGCAGAAGTCCAATTGCGGCCCGCCGGAGGCCGAAGGGGTCTTTACTCCCTGTCGGTGGTTGTTTTGCAGCAAACAGGCCTGCCAACGTATCAATGCGATCCGCCATTGCAAGTAAGGTGCCCAGTGGGTCTAGTGGCACAGAATCGGACGCGCCAGCGGGCTGATATAGCCCAGCAACCGCCTGGCCTACATCCGCACGTTCGCCGTCCAAGGCAGCGTAAATTGCACCCATTTGCCCCTGAAGCTCATCAAATTCAAGAACCATCTCGCTGACCAGATCACAACGAGACAGTTCTGCAGTACGGACAGCATCTGTCGGATCGAGTCCGAGATGCGGAGCCATTTCCTGCATCAATTGCTTCACGCGTTCTGTCTTATCACCCAGTGACCCAAGCTTTGGATGAAAAGTGATGTGATCTAGCCGCGGCCGGCGACTGGCAAGGCTTTGCGATTTGTCCGTTGTGAAAAAGAAACGCGCATCAGATAGGCGTGCACGAATTACACGTTGATTGCCAAGAATGACCTGGGCTGGGTCTTGGCTCTCAATGTTTGCAACGGTAATGAAGCGGTGGCTCAGCGATCCGTCCGCTGACCGTGTGTGAAAGTATTTTTGGTGTCCCCGCATTGCTGCAATGAGCGCAATATCCGGCACCTCAAGAAATTCAGCATCAAACTCACCGCATAGCGCCACTGGCCATTCGACCAAGCAATTAATTTCGACGAGCAGAGACTCATCTTGTTCGACAGATACGGAATGCGCCGCTGCGCAATCAACAATCGACTCCCAGACTGCCATTTTGCGGTCTTCAAATGCTGCCAATACGTAGGCATCACGCATAGCCGCAAAGTAGTTCTCAGCATGACTTATCGTCACTGCCTCAGGTGCATGAAAGCGATGACCATACGACTGAGTTCCGGACTGCAGACCAAAGAGGGTTAGCGGAACCGCAGACGTATTTAGGAGGCTCAATATCCAGTGGACCGGACGCGGAAACTCGTCTCGTCCTGCACCCCAACGCATCGGTTTGGACAGCGGGAGTTGACGCACTGCGGACTGTACGACCTCTGGCAGTACAAGCTCGACAGGCCGCCCCGGCTCATCGCCCTGATAGACGACCCAGGCGCCTTTCTCGGTTTCAATTGTGGACACTTGTGCGGGCGAAATACCCAGCCCACGACAAAACCCGAGCAACGCTGGAGTCGGCTCACCATCACGGTAAGCGGCATTCACAGCAGGGCCACGCTTTTCAAACGTCTGACCTTCGCTATGCGCCGAAAGACCCGAGACCACTGCGCCAATTCGCCGTGGTGCTGCAATCATCTGAATCGCATCATAGGACACTCGGGCTTGTGACAGCTGTTCGACCAGCGCATCGTGCAAGTCGTTGTGCAGCCCTGGCAGCGCGGACGACGGAAGCTCCTCGCAACCAAGCTCAAATACATAGGTAATGCTCATGCGTTACCCTCCTGCAACAGCGCATCTCGAATCAAAGGATCAGCCAATGGAAAGCCTTTTGCCTTGCGGGACGCGTAGTATTTTTCGGCTACTTGGCGCGCAAGATTCCGGACTTTCAGGATAAAGCGCTGACGCTCCGTTACGCTGATCGCATGCCGTGCATCGAGCAGGTTGAATGTATGACTTGCCTTCAAGACTTGCTCATACGCTGGCAGAGGAAGCTCCGCTTGGAGTAACTGCTCGCATGCTTTTTCGGCTTCAGCAAAAGCACCAAATAGCCAATCGGTATTTGCATGCTCGAAATTATAGGCACTCATTTCTTGCTCGTTTTGTAAAAATACATCGCCGTAGGTAACAACTTGATCCCCGGCTTTTGTCCAGACCAAATCAAACATCGAGTCTACATTTTGCAAATACATCGCGATTCGCTCGAGACCATAGGTCAGCTCACCGGTCACTGGAAAACACTCTAAGCCGCCAGCCTGTTGGAAATATGTAAACTGTGTCACTTCCATTCCGTTCAGCCAAACTTCCCAACCAAGTCCCCATGCGCCAAGGGTTGGAGACTCCCAGTTATCCTCGACCAATCTGAGATCATGCACCAATGGATCAATGCCCAGCATTTTCAACGAGCCGAAATACAGCTCGACCAAATTGGTTGGATTGGGCTTCATCACGACTTGAAACTGGTAATAGTGTTGACCGCGATTTGGGTTTTCGCCATAGCGCCCGTCGGTCGGACGCCGCGATGGTTGCACATAGGCTGCGTTCCATCGTTCGGGGCCGATCGCCCGCAAGAAGGTGGCAGGATGGAAGGTCCCAGCCCCCACTTCCATGTCATAGGGTTGTAAGATGACACAACCTTGGTCAGCCCAATATTTTTGAAGTGCGAGGATAAGCCCTTGGAAGGTCAGTGCCTCTGGATTCCCGACTGGCATATGTGTTCCGATGGTTTCGTGACTAAAGGGCGACAGTATAACGAACAGGCTACGGAGTTGCGCAGTTGATTGAATGGATCATGGTCTTGATTGGACGCTTGCCCAAACCGATTCGCCGAGGTTTGGGCGCGATTGCAGGACGCCTGCTTGTTTGGCTGCCCAATCAATCAAAGCGTGTGACCACGGCCAACTTACGTAGGGCTTATCCAAGTCTGTCCGAATGTAAATTACGTGCAATAACCCGCGCGTCGTTGATCGAACTTGGACACAAGTTTTTTACACTGCTAGCAACTTGGCAAACTCCAGCCCCTGACGTCCAAAAGTGGGTGACTTCGTCAGAGGGCGATGCGACTTTTCATGAGGCGGTGCGCCAAGGCCCTACCTTGATCCTTCTACCGCACCTGGGCAACTGGGAGTTGTTTGGGCTTTGGCTATCACAAACCCGCCCCTACACCGCTATGTTCCGACCGATGCGCCTACCTGCGATGTCGGATATTGTCAGGCTCGCACGGGAGCGCGGCGGAAATCGATTAGTCCCTGCGACCCCAACCGGCGTCAAATCGATTCTACGCGATCTGAAGACTGGATCTACGGCTATCATCTTGCCAGATCAGACACCCAAACAGGGAATGGGCGAATTTCTCCCGTTTTTTGGATTAGAGACGCTCACGGCAACATTACCATTTCGTTTGGCGCAGGCGACCCGCGCCCGGGTGTTTGTCGCTGGTGCCGTGCGAGACACCCAGGGTTACCATGTTTTCTTCGAAGAGCTTGTCGCTCCGACACAGTCACAAACTGAATGGCTGACAGCGATGAACGCAGTCATTGAGGCTTGGGTCCGTCGTTTTCCAGATCAGTACCAATGGGAATACAACCGGTTTCATCAGGCGCCAGATGGCACTCACCGAGTGATTTAGTGCTGCCAAAATGCCGGAGTAAAGATCACGAGTAAGGTAAATAACTCTAACCGTCCGAGCAGCATCGCAAAGGTCAGGACATATTTTGTGCCGTCTGAAAGACCCGCGTAGTTGGTTGCGGCATCACCAAGCCCCGGCCCTAAATTATTTAAAGTCGCACCGACAGCTGAGTAGGCAGTAATTGGATCTTCTCCAAAGGCCATGCACGCCAACATTAACAATCCAAATAACAACACATAGGCCGCCAGAAACCCCCAAACCGCATCAATGACTCGCGCACTGATCGGCTTTCCGCCCACCTTGATTGGGATCACTGCATTGGGGTGAATGAGCCGTTGGATCTCACGAGCTCCTTGCTTGTAGAGCAGAATCAAGCGGATGACTTTGATACCGCCCCCTGTCGAGGCTGCGCAAGCGCCCACGAAGGCACTCATCAATAGTAAAAAAGGGATAAAAGAGGGCCAGCCGCTGTACCCGACTGATGCGAAGCCGGTGGTCGTCGCAATTGAGACCGTTTCAAAAAAGCCAAATCGAAATGCATCTGTCACTTCATAGGATTTAGTGTCCACGAGAACTAAAGACACAAGCATTCCGAGTCCCAATAAGAATAGGAGGTACAAACGCCACTCAGGGTCGTGGATGTAATGCCGAACCGTCCTGTTATGCCACGCCGCGAAATGGAGCGAAAAATTCATGCCGGCGATGATCATGAAAACAATCGCGACGAATTCAACTTGGGCGCTGTCAAAATACCCAATCGACGCATCATGAGTGGAGAACCCACCGATTGCGATCGTCGAAAACGCATGGGACAACGCGTCAAACAAGCTCATGCCGGCAAGCCAGTAAGCGCCGGCACAAGCCAAGGTAAGACTCACATAAATCATCCAAAGTGCCTTGGCGGTTTCCGCTATCCGCGGGGATAGCTTGGCGTCCTTCACTGGCCCCGGTGTCTCGGCTCGATAGAGCTGCATGCCGCCAATACCGAGTAAAGGCAAGATCGCGACTGCAAGTACGACGATCCCCATGCCACCTAGCCATTGCAGTAGTTGCCGATAAAATAAAATCGATTGAGGAAGGGCATCGAGACCGACGATGACAGTTGCCCCGGTTGTTGTGAGACCACTCATGGCTTCAAATACGGAGTCAGTGATACTCAGCCCGAGTTGTTTGGATAAAGCCAATGGAACGGCGCCTGCGAGTCCGAGAACGACCCAAAATAGTACGGTGATTAAAAACCCATCGCGGACGCGCATTTCACGCCGCTGTGACCGGACAGGTAGCCAGCAGATCATGCCTGCGCCAAAAATGACTGCCATAGCGGTGGTAAATAGCCGGAGCTGACCATCGGCAAATATCAGGCTGACAATAATCGATGGAATCATGGCGAGGCTGAACACCATGAGTAGTAGGCCGAGGACGCGGAGTGTGACGCTCAGATGCATGGCTAGAGAAAGGTGGGGGCGACCGAGAACAATCGCTCCACTTCACTGATTTTTCGTTTGTCGGTCAGGAACAGCACCACATGATCTTGATGCTCAATCACAATATGGTCATGTGCGATTAGAACTTCTTCGCCGCGTACGATGGCGCCAATCGACGCTCCGGCTGGCAAATCCACATTACGAATTTCCCGTCCAACCACACGACTCGACCGTGAGTCCCCATGGGCAATGGCTTCAATCGCTTCCGCCGCTCCGCGCCGAAGCGAATGTGCAGCATGAATGGATCCCCGCCGAACCAACTGCAGCAGCGAACCGATGGTGGCTTGTTCTGGACTGATCGCAATATCGACAAGACCACCCTGCACCAGATCGACATAGGCTGCATTGTTAATCAAGGTCATAACTTTTCGCGCACCCAGCCGCTTGGCAAGCATTGAGGACATGATGTTGGCCTCGTCGCTGTTGGTGACGGCGCAGAACACATCGACATCATCGATGCGCTCCTCGATTAACAAATCCTGATTCGATGCATCACCTTGCAACACCACGGTTCGGTTGAGCATTTCAGACAATTCTTTGCAACGAGCTTGGTTGCGTTCGATCAGTTTGACGCGATATTGGTGTTCGATTGCTGTTGCTAAACGCGCCCCAATGTTACCGCCACCCGCAATCAATACGCGACGATACGGCTTTTCAAGCTTTTGTAATTCGGATACGACCGCGCGAATATGTTTCCGTGCTGCGAGGAAAAATACCTCATCATCTGCTTCAATGACGGTATCACCCTTTGGGATGATTGGCCGATCTTTACGGAAGATCGCGGCCACTCGGGTATCCACGTTAGGTAAATCTTGACGTAAATCTTTCAGTTCGCGTCCGACCAGTGCTCCGTCGTTGTACGCGCGGACAGCAACAAGCTGCAGCAGACCACCCGCAAAGTCCATGACCTGTAGAGCACCAGGCTGTTGAATGAGGCGGAAAATTGCCTCGGTAACGAGTTGTTCAGGGCGGATGATTTGATCAATGCTGAACGCTGACTTACCCCCAAATAGCGGACTGGTTTTCAGGTCCCCAGGTGTGTCATACGCTGGCGACCGAACTCGGGCAATTTTTGTCGGTGTCCGAAATAGGGCGCTCGCAATTTGGCAGGCAACCATATTGATTTCATCAGAATTCGTGACAGCGATTAGCATGTCGGCATCGACACCGCCGGCGGCCTTTAAAATGTCTGGATATGAGCCGTTACCGTGAATTGTTCGTAGATCAAGGCGATCCTGTAATGCACGCAAGCGAAACCGATCAACATCGACCACAGTAATGTCGTTCGCTTCAGAAGCGAGGTTTTCAGCGAGTGTCGCACCAACCTGCCCCGCGCCGAGGATAATAATTTTCACGCAGAAACCCTATCACTTGGGGGCTGTGATTTAACCAGAAGTGCGTAATAGAAACCATCACCCGCGTCGTGATTCGGTAACTGCTGCACTCCGTGACGCGTTTGTAACCCGGGAACATATTCAAGAGGTTTTAGCGACGCATCCGGATGATGTTTTAGAAACTTCTCAATCTGAGTGTCATTTTCGCGCGGTAAAATTGAGCAGGTGGTGACAAGCATGCGGCCGCCGAACTTGAGGGTTTCCCAAGTCGAGTCGAGAATCATTGTTTGCATACTCAGTAGTGATCGCAGTGATTCTTCTGACCGCATTAACCGGACGTCTGGATGTCGTCGAATCACGCCGGTTGCTGAGCACGGTAAATCCAGCAAGATGGCATCGAATGGTTTTTGATCCCACCAGCCGTCTGTTTGTGATGCGTCAGCAGCCTTTAAATGCGCGCGCAGTCCTAATCGCACGAGATTTTCTTTCACTTTGGCGAGTCTTTGTTCACTGATATCGAGTGCTGTGAGATCACAATTGGCCATTTCGAGCAAATGACATGTTTTCCCACCGGGTGCAGCGCAGGCGTCGAGAACACGTTCGTTTTCTTTGGGAGCTAAGATCACCGATGCCCACTGACTCGATTCGTCCTGGATGCTGACAACTCCCTCTTCAAATCCGGGTAATTGATTCACGGGCATGGGGGTTTCGAGCCGGATCGCCTGGGGTGCCGAACCTCGCACTGCATCAATACCTCGAGCGATTAAGTCTTGCAGGTAGTCATCTGCATTCGCTTTTTGTTGATTAATGCGGAGAGTCATCGGTGGATGCACGTTATTTTCAACGAGCACCTGTTCCCAATGAGACGGCCAAGCTGTCCGAATTGCTTCGATCAACCATGCGGGATGATTCCAAAGTGCTTCCTCTGTATGGCGCTCCATTTTGAGTTCAGACTTTTTGCGAATAAATTGCCGCAGCACCGCATTGATTAAACCGCGGGCCCAGGGGCGGCCCTCAACGACTGCAACGTCGACGTATTCAGATACCACTGCGTGTTCTTTGCTACCCATCCAACCGAGTTCATAAATTCCACACCGGACTACCGCACTCAAAATCTGATCGCGCGCTTTGAGTGGCTTCTCGAGGAGCACTCGCTCAATGGCCTCGATATGGAACCACTCTCGGCACAAGCCATAACAAAGGGCTTGAAGATGTCTGCGGTCCGACTCGTCGAGACCTTTGGCATGCTTTTTCAGCAACGCGTCGAGATTGGATTGCTGATTTTGAAGTGCGTAGATGATTTCAGCGGCATGTGCGCGGACGGAGCGTTTCATGAGGGCTCGGTCGTTAGGCGATGCGGCGTTGCCCAGGAGGCGTGCTTGAGTTGACGTATGCCCATCGCATCGAGCCGTTTCGCGCCAGGAAGCTGACATTCCAGAACTTCAACTACGCCGTCACGTGTCGATACCATGAGGCGTCCATCTTCGGTTTGCCACAGATCACCAGCCGCTCGAACTGGCAGTTCAGTGCGACTGACACGAAAGATCTTCAATCGCATGTCATTTGAAAAACAGTAGGCGCCTGGCACAGGATTAAACGCGTGGATGTGTCGCATCACTCGGGTTGTCGGGCTATCCCAGCGGATCATTGCATCCTCTGTCGCGATTTTGCCGGCATAGGTGACCCCATCGCTCGGTTGGGGGTGACTTTGGAGCTGTCCGGCATCCAATTGCAGCAGCGTCGAAAGCAATAGGGGAGCACCAAGTTCGGCCAATTGATCATGCAACATCGCACACGTTGTGTCGTCTGTCAGGGGCACTGTTTGGGTTGCAAATACGGGACCTGTATCCAAGCCAACATCCATTTGCATGATGCTAATACCGGTGTGTGCATCGCCAGCCTCAATGGCGCGCTGCAATGGAGCCGCTCCACGCCAACGTGGCAGTAGTGAGGCGTGCACATTTAAGCAACCAAGCCGCGGGCTATTGAGAATATCTGGCTTCAGAATTTGTCCATATGCGACGACGATCAGTGCATCCAGCTTCAGCGCCTGAAATGCGGCAATGTCCTCGTCTGATTTCAGCGTCTGTGGCTGCCGAATCGGGACATTGGCAGAAATCGCACACTGCTTAACGGCGCTTGCTGACAATTTGCGTCCACGACCGCTGGGTCGATCTGGCTGCGTATAAACACACTCTAGCTGTATTTCAGGCGACCGAATGAGGGCTTCGAGAGTCGGAACGGCAAATTCAGGCGTACCCGCAAAGCCCACCCGCAACATTAACTCTGCACCTCAACGCGTTTTTGTTTCGTTAACTTGCTGCGTATTCGCGAACGCTTGAGGCTCGAAAGGTGATCGACAAACAGCTTGCCATTGAGGTGGTCACACTCATGTTGAATACAAACAGCCATCAGCCCCGTGGCTTCCAGTGTGTACGGTTGCCCGTCCCGATCCAAGGCATGCAACCGAATGTGCTCAGGCCGTTTGACGACCTCAAAGAAGCCGGGAACCGACAGACACCCTTCTTGCATCTCATCGATCTGCTGTGTCAGTACGTCAAATTCCGGGTTGATCATCACAAGCGGCTCATGCTCGTCGTCTTGCAGATCAATCACAACCACGCGTACGTGCACATCGATCTGGCTTGCGGCCAGACCGATTCCATTGGCCTCGTACATGGTTTCAAACATGTCATCAATTAATTGCCGGATGGACTCGTCCACAACCGCTACGGGCTTCGCAATGGTGCGGAGTCTCGGATCTGGGAATTCTAGAATCTGACGTAATGCCATTGCTTTCCTCAGGAGCCTTCATAATGCTGCGAAATTGTACCCGATCTCGACTCAGAGCCCTATCTTTGCTCTGCCTTACCTGCGCGGAAGTGACCAACGCGTGCGCATTGGACCGATTTTACCGAGTTGAAAGTCATGCGCCATGCGTGTCTGATTGCGTCCTTGTTGGCGAACTTGATCAGGGTCGTGTGGTTGAATATCCGACACCCTTCAATCATGGCACACAGGTGTCTAGATCGGCGTTACGACCAATCTCACTCACGCATGTTGCCACGCCCATTCCAATTCCGAGATATCGGGTCCAAGCCGCTGATTCCAGCGGCCAAGCAGGATGCCGATTCGCGACTCTCGATGTACCTTATGATGCAGGTCTTCGCCCCGGCATGTCCTTCGATGTTCAGGTCTTCCAGGGCGGACTGGTTGAATTTCATCTATTGCGTTACGAGCGCAGGCGGGCGTTTGGCGTTTATGATACGGCTCATATTCGTTTGGAGTGATGCGATTGAACGGCACCGATTATGGAAAGGTGAGCGCCTATCTTAATGCCGGCGGCGTAGTTGGTTTACCGACCGAAGGTGTTTGGGGTTTGTCCTGTCGGGTCGATTGCCTTTCCGCGGTCGAGCGTATTTTGCAGATTAAGCAACGGGCACCGAGTAAGGGTTTGATTGTGTTGCTCACAGATTTCGACCAGTTATCGGATTGGTACGCATGCCCTGTGCACGAGACGGCGTTAACCGAATCAGGCCGGCCCTCAACGTGGGTGATTCCTGTGAATGCTTCCTGCCCACCAATTTTGACTGGCGGGCGCAAAAGCCTGGCTGTTCGCCGTGTTCGCATGAGCCTCTTAAAGCGGATCGTTGATCGCGTTGGTCCGATTGTTTCAACATCTGCGAATCGATCAGGCCGAGCAGCCTGTGAGTCACGTTGGCAGGTGATATTGCAATTGAGCCAACAACTGGATTTTGTCAGTCACGGCAGGACTCAAGGGTATCGAAAACCAAGTACGATTCGTGACATGGTGTCAGGGTCAGTGATTCGGCCGTAATCAGGGAGATGTATGAATACCGATGCAGTGAAGCAATATTTGCTTGGCCTACAAGATCAAATTTGTGATGCCATCGTGTCAGAGGATGGCGCGCAGGATTTTCGTGAAGAGAGTTGGGCTCGCGAAGAGGGTGGTGGTGGCCGCTCTCGGGTGATGGCCGACGGTGCCGTCTTTGAAAAAGCCGGCGTCGGATTCAGCCATGTGATGGGGGACACATTGCCCCCGTCCGCAACCGCGTCTCGCCCAGAGTTGGCTGGTCGTGCCTGGCAGGCGATGGGCGTTAGTTTGGTGATTCACCCGGAAAATCCGTACGTCCCCACGTCTCACGCCAATGTCCGCTTCTTTGTCGCTGAAAAGCCCGGTGAAGATCCTGTTTGGTGGTTTGGAGGTGGGTTTGACCTCACACCCTTTTATCCATTTGATGAAGACTGCCTGCATTTTCATCAGGTCGCGAAGGACGCAGTGGATCCGTTTGGCGCACAGTACTACCCAAACTTTAAAGCGCACTGTGATCGGTACTTTTATCTGCCGCATCGACAAGAAACACGGGGTGTTGGTGGGTTATTTTTCGACGACTTCAACGAGCTCGGTTTTACGCAAAGCTTTGCCATGATGCAAGCCGTTGGGAATGCGTTCGTGCCCGCATATCTTCCCATTGTCTCTCGCCGGAAGGAGATCACCTACGGCATGCGGGAGCGAGAGTTTCAGCTCTACCGCCGCGGTCGATATGTTGAGTTCAATTTGGTGTATGACCGTGGCACGTTGTTTGGCTTGCAAAGTGGTGGTCGCACGGAGTCGATTTTGATGTCGATGCCGCCACTGGCACGCTGGGAATATGCCTATGTGCCCGAGTCTGGGACAGACGAGGCGCGGTTGATGGATTACTTGGTTCCTCGGGAGTGGCTGTGACGTATCGATTTGCCGTCTTTGGCGATCCGGTGGCGCATTCGTTGTCACCAACGATTCACCACCGGTTTGCTGAGCAGGTCGGGCTTGACGTGCACTATGAGAAACGGCTCGTTTCAGCGGCTGAGTTCCCGAGCGCTGTTGATGATTTCTTTGCTGAGGGCGGCTCGGGACTCAATATCACCGTTCCGCACAAACTGGCGGCGTTTCAATGCTGTCGGCAGACCTCAGATGAGGCACGACAGGCGGAAGCGTGCAACACCTTGATGCCGACTCCTGATGGCATCTATGGCCATAACACGGATGGTCTGGGTTTACTGGATGATTTAGACCGGCTTGGCTGGTCTCCAGAGGGCGTGCGAATTCTAATTCTTGGTGCCGGTGGTGCAATCGCCGGATGCCTGGGTCCGTTGCTATCCAGAGGCCCTGACGAGATTGTGATTGCGAATCGCTCAGTGGAAAAAGCGGAAAAACTCGCAGAGCGATTCGGACGCCGTGTTTCGGCGACCGACTTGCTCGGTTTAGATCGACAGGGCGCTCCGTTTGATCTCGTGATTAATGGAATATCTGCTGGGCTTTCTGGTAGCGCTGGTGTCAGCTTGAATGATCGTATACTCAATGCAGAGGGTGCCTGCTACGATTTGGTTTATGGTGCGCAGGAAACGCCGTTTCTAAGCATGTGTAGTGCCTTGACGGCGCACCGTTCGGATGGACTGGGTATGTTACTTGGCCAGGCTGCGCGGGCATTTGAGTTGTGGACCGGAGTGTATCCTGATCCCTTTACTCAGTTGACTGAGTTTGGCCGGAGTTCGGCTTCTTAAACAGTCTCTGCTAAACTTTTGACCTTTTGCGGTGTCCCTATGGCCCATAACCTTCCTCTTTCTCGATTGGGTGTCGTCGGCGGCGGGCAGCTGGCGCGCATGTTGGCGCCTGCCTGTCACGCGCACCATGTTGAACTGACCATCTTGGACCCAGAGGTCAAATCCCCTGCGGGACAGGTGGCCGGTTCGCAGATTGTGGGTGCCTTGCACGATCCTGAGGCCTTAAAAGCCCTGTGTCAGGTGTCTGACGTGGTCACCTTTGATCTTGAAAATATTGGTGCTGATATCTTGATGACGCTAGCTGAGGCGGGTGTGCAAATGGTGCCATCGCCTGCGGTGGTGCGACTGATTCAAAATAAGCTGCACCAAAAACAGCACTATCAAACGCACGGTCTTCCGTCGACTCAATTCATGCCACTTCCGGCGGATGCCGACTTTTCGTGTGTTGAAGCATTTGGTCTGCCGTGTGTTCAGAAGGCATGCACGGGCGGGTACGACGGACGTGGAGTTCACGTGATCCGCAATGAAAGCGATTGGCAGCGCAGGTTGCCCGTGGATAGCTTTGTCGAGGCTTTTGTTCCACAGGCGCTTGAGCTCGCTGTGATGGTGGCGCGTAATGCCTCAGGTGAGATGGTCGCCTATGACCCGGTCGAGATGGTGGTTGATCCGGATCTGAATTTGCTGCGGTACTTGCTCGCGCCAGCTCGGGTGTCGGCCGAGGTTGCCAAGGCCGCTGTCGCTTTAGCGCAGCAAACAGTCGCATCGTTTTCCACCGAGGGGCTGTTTGGCGTGGAGTTATTTGTGACTGAATCTGGTGAATTACTTGTCAACGAGGTGGCCCCCCGAGCCCATAATTCGGGTCATCACACGATTGAGGCCTGCGTCACGAGTCAGTTCGAGAACCAACTACGCGCGTGTTTGAATTTGCCATTGGGCCAGACAGACTTGCGTGGTTGTGCGTTGACAATGAATTTTGTGGGTGCGGAAGGGTATCAGGGTGCCCCGGTTGTTGAAGGTCTTGAAGAGTTACTGAAGCAAAGCGATGTGCACGTGCACCTGTATGGGAAGTCGGAGTGTCGACCCGGTCGGAAAATGGGTCATGTGACCATTATTGGCGACAATCAGGATGCATTGATCGCTTGGTATGAACGCACATGCAACGATGTGCAAATACGGGGAGCAGAACGGTTATGACCGTAAAAGTGGGTGTGATCATGGGGTCTGATTCAGACTGGCCTGTGATGGAAGCGGCAGTCGATGCGTTGAAGAGCCTTGGGGTATCAGTTGAAGCCACCGTCATCAGCGCACATCGGACGCCGGATCGCCTGATGGACTATGCGAAAACGGCACGCGACCGCGGTTTGGATGTGATTGTTGCGGGCGCGGGAGGTGCGGCACATTTGCCGGGGATGGTTGCGGCCTCCACAGAGCTCCCAGTGATTGGCGTCCCAGTCGTTGCCACCTGCCTAAACGGTGAGGACAGTTTACTGTCGATTGTGCAGATGCCAAAGGGCGTCCCTGTTGCCACGGTCGCCATTAATGGGGCCTACAACGCGGGGCTGCTGGCAGCGCAAATCGTGGCAACTCAGGATCCTGCTTTACGGGATCGGATTGCTGCCTACAAGGCCGATTTGGCTGCGCAAGTGCTGGAGAAAGCCAAAAAAGTTGAGAAAGCAGCGACCTAACCAGTGACTCGTTGGTGTGCCAGTGCGAGTTTCATGTAGTGCGTGGCGGAGTACGCGAGGGCTTCTTTCTCGCGATCAGTGAGTGGGCGGGCTTGTTTCGCGGGTGATCCGACATACAAATATCCGGACTCGAGCGTTTTTCCTGGGGGCACGAGGCTTCCCGCGCCGACCATGACCTGATCTTCGATCACGACATTGTCTAAGATGATTGCACCGATGCCGATCAGCACCTCATTGCCGACAGTGCATCCGTGCAAGCAGGCTTGATGACCAATAGTGACACGCGCACCAATACGCAGTGGTGAGCCGCCGTGAGTGTAGGGTCCGTCATGGGTGCAGTGAAGTACCGCGCCATCTTGCACGTTGGTGTGATCGCCAATCGAAATGGCATTGACGTCACCCCGAATCGTCGCTTGGGGCCACACTGAAACCGACTCGCCAAGCGTGACTTGACCGATGACAGCTGCGGATGGATCGACCCAGGCAGAATCTGGGACGCTTGGATGATGATCTAGGTAGGCGCGAACGGTCATAATATCTCGGAATCAATAGTTGCCTGTAATGAATAGAAACTTATGTGGAGAGGCCTGTGATGGTCAAACGTTTTATTGCCGGTGCGATGTGCCAGCAGTGTGGTCAACTCGATAAGCTGCGTGCGTGGCAGGATGAAGAGGCCGGCGTGATGCGCCGAGAGTGCGTCGCCTGCGGCCATGAGGACGTGATCGCGTTGAACGAACAATCGGCCAATGAGGTCACGACCCGAGTGAACTATACGGATCCGGTGTTCGATGAGGATGTAAAGCCAGTTAGGATGTTGTTGGATGATCAGCCGCCAGAGGCTTGATCGAGCGTCGAGCCGCGGGTAAGCGGCTGGCAAGAAACAGAGTCCGCAACAGGCCAAAACTAAACAGTGCGATAAACAGGTCGTCTAGGCTTTCGCCACCCGTGAAAGCCAGTCCACCAAACCATCCGATACCCGTGGCAAGCACCATTGCAAGGCACATTTCCAGACTGCGCGTCAGACCAATAAAGACCCCATCCAGCCAATATGACAAGCACATCGCTCCAAGAATGAGGTGGAACCACTGAAGTCTGGCAATGGCTGCATTCTGAACTTCGGTATGTGTCGTGAGCAGTGCAATCACATCCGAGCCGACGAGCCCGATGCCGAGCATGATGAGGATTGAGGTGGCAAGGGTTAATATGGCGCCGGCCCACAAGCTCTCGGTGAATCGCTGCTGCTGTCCTGCTCCCAACGCTTGGCCTGCTTCGATTTCGGATGCAAATGCAAAGCCGTCAAGTGCGTAGGCCGCAGTCGCGAGGATCACAAAAAATAGCCCAACGGACGCCGCTTCAATTACGCCAATTCGCGCTGCTTCCACAGATAGGCCGACGAATACGACCTGCAATGCCAAGGTACGAACAAAAAGAGGCGCATTGACAGCGAGCAACCGCGTAAAGACCTGTCCATTCGCACCCAGAGCTGAAACGAAGGCACTCAGGTCGGTCACGCGCAATAACCAAAATAGTGCGAATAAAAGGCCAAAATACTCTGCGATCACAGTACCTAGGGCGATCCCATCACTGTTCATCTGCAGACCGATGGCCAACACGTAATTCAGAACGATGTTGATCGCATTCATGCCGACCGCAAGATACAAGGCGATCCGCGTCATCCCGCGGCCGATAAACCAGCCACTCAGGGCAAAGGTCATCAAGGCAGCCGGCGCTGAGAGTAAGCGAATGCGAATGTAGTCTGATAACGGGGTTTGTAGTGCGAGTGCTGGCTGCATGAGATCGATGATTGGGTCGACAAGTCCACGGCCTAACAGAGTGAGACTGACACCGAGTACTGCACCGAGTAGCAGAGCATTCCCCAAGATGCGTAGTGACAAAGTCTCCGATTGCTGCCCCGTTGCTTGTGCCACGAGGCCTGTTGTTCCCATCCGGAGGAAGGAAAAACTGCCAAAGAAAATTGCGAAGAGCTCAGCACCGACTGTGACTGCGGCGAGAAAATAGGCCTCTTCGAGATGTCCTGCGATGGCAGCATCTGCGAGGCCGAGCAAAGGGATGGCGGCGTTGGCGAGAATCAACGGCCATGCGAGCGCCCAGTGGCGCCGCAGTGCGTCACCTAATCGGTGAGCAGGTGGCATTGGGGGTCGTTGCGCCTGGCCAAAAGGATTTGTAAAAAGTCGTTCGGGTCTTTGACATGTGGCGGTGCCTGCGGTCCGCCCTCCCGTTTTCTGGCCAAAGCGACCAAACGGAGCATCCAAAATCTCAGAGCCGCCGTTTCAAGCGCTGATGCCCACTGCGCGCACTCTGAATCACTGAGGGGCCGCGCGGATTGGTAGGCAGACAGCAGCGCGCGCGTTGGCTCAGCCAACAGCCGGCCATCCGGACCCGAGCACCAATCGTTGACGGTGACCGCTAAGTCAAAGACAAAGGCGCCGTCACAGGCGTTGTAGAAATCAATAATGCCAGACAGGGTCTGGCCATCGAATAAGGCGTTATCGACAAATAGGTCCCCATGAATCAGGCCTGATGGCAAGGTTTCGGCTGCCTGTACAAATGCTTTAGAGCGAGCCACTTGGTCAGTGAGTGTCGCTTGATGTGCAGTTGGCACGAGATCGAGGACACGATCGACGTTCGATTCCCACCAATGGGCCCAGCGATGATTGTCTCGCTTAAGGTCCTGGTAACCGGCAGTGGCTCGGTGCATCTGGCCAAGCGCTGCACCGATCTGGGCGCAGGCCTCGGTGCTCCGTTCAGCCACAGTGCCGCCTTTCAGACGTGGGAATAGCACAGCCGGTTTGTCTTTGAGTTCAAACAACCGTTCACCACGTCGATTGGCAATGGGGATCGCCACAGGAACACCGTCTTCGCCGAGTCGACGGTTCAGCTCGATAAAGAAAGGCACTTCCGAAAAGCCCTGCTCTTCGAAAATTTGTAAGACGGTTTCACGTCCTTCGAATGACACAAAGTACGTCGTGTTTTCTACGCCCGCGTCCACGCCTGCAAAGGAGATGAGGGGGCCTAAATCGAATTGTTTGCTAAATACTTCCAACTCATGCTGAGTCAGTTCGGTGTAAACACTCATCGCCGCGTCCTGTGTAAGCGCGGTATTATGCCCGTAGACATACAAAACCGACACTCTCAGGAGTCAACATGACTGCACCTTTGGTACTGGTCGACGGATCGTCCTACCTGTATCGGGCGTTTCACGCCCTACCACCACTGACCACGCGCGATGGGAGACCGGTGGGTGCGATTCGTGGTGTGGTGTCGATGTTGAAAAAACTGGCCGATGCGACAGGTGCTGATCGGATGGTGGTTGTCTTTGATGCGTCTGGGAAAACATTTCGAGACACCCTGTATGACCAATACAAGGCGAATCGCGAAAAGATGCCTGATGATCTGCGTGCGCAGATTGAACCCCTACACCAAGTCGTTGAGGCGCTGGGCTACCCCATGTTGGTCATTCCGGGCGTTGAGGCCGATGACGTGATCGGTACGCTGGCCCGTCAAGCTGAGGCAACGGGTGAATCGGTTCTCATCTCCACAGGCGATAAGGATTTGGCGCAGTTGGTCACAGATCGAGTGACCTTGGTTAACACCATGACCGATAGCCAGCTCACTCCGGCCGGTGTCGAGGAAAAATTTGGCGTTCCACCTGAGCGGATCATCGATTTTTTGGCGCTGACAGGCGACAGCGTTGATAACGTGCCGGGAATTCCAAAGTGCGGTCCAAAGACAGCGGCAAAATGGCTTAACGCCTATGGGACGCTCGATGGTGTGGTCGCAAATGCGGATGCCATTCCAGGCAAGATTGGCGAAACTTTTCGTGAACACATGCATGTCCTTCCACTCTCAAAGGAACTCGTCACGATAAAAACCGACTGTGAGCTCCCGGTCACTCTAGACACCCTGAGCCGGTCCGCACCTGATATCGAGCGGTTGCGCGTGCTCTACGAATCCCTCGAAATGAACCAGTTTCTGCGCCAGCTTGAACGGACGACAGGCCCAACGGGTGCGCAGGCGGCGGCCGCAACTCCAGATGCTCCAAAAACGGTTGAATACATGCTGATCCAGGATGCGGAGCAACTGACAACCTGGGTGAACGCATGTCAGGAGGCCCGAGTATTTGCGCTTGATACCGAGACAACATCCTTGGTCGCGCGGCATGCGGAGCTGGTCGGCGTCTCGTTGTCACATGCGCCGGGGCGAGCCTGTTATGTGCCAGTCGGCCATCGTGAAGGGAATCAGCTTTCTGTCACAGAACTCTGTAAAGCGCTCGCGCCACTGTTGGCTGATTCGAAGTGCACCTGGGTCGGTCACAATCTGAAATACGATCTGACCGTTCTCGAGACGGTGGGATTGAGCCCGGAATGTCGGCTCGCAGACACTATGCTGATGAGTTATGTCTTGGATGCCGCCGGTAGCCGTCATGATATGGATAGCCTGGCCAGTCGCTATTTGGGCGTTGAGACAACCTCGTATGAGTCGGTGTGTGGAAAAGGTGCTAAGCAGATCGGTTTTGCCGAGGTTTCACTGGAGTCGGCCTGCCATTATGCAGCCGAAGATGCGGACATCACGCTTCGGCTACATCAGGTATTTGCTGCGCAGTTGACTGCTGAGCCTGCGCTTCAAGCAATTTATGAAGAGTTAGAACTGCCAGTGATGCAGGTTCTGCGGGCGATGGAAAATCATGGCGCACTGCTCGATGCTGAGATGTTGCATGTGCAGTCGAAAGCGTTGGGTGAGCGGCTGGTGATTCTCGAGCATGAGGCGCATGTCTTAGCGGGTCGTGCTTTTAACCTAGCCAGTCCAAAGCAATTACAGGACATTTTGTTTGATGAGCTCAAACTGCCGGTCATCAAAAAAACACCGAAGGGTGCACCCTCGACCAACGAAGAGGTGCTGTCGGAACTTGCACTGGATTATCCGCTCCCAAAAATCTTGATTGAGCATCGCAGTCTGTCGAAGCTCAAAGGAACTTACACGGATAAGTTACCTGACGACTGCGATCCGCAAGATGGACGGATCCACACATCGTTTCATCAAGCCGTCACGTCCACAGGACGTCTGTCTTCGTCTGATCCGAACTTACAAAATATTCCGATTCGAACCGAAGAAGGTCGACGCATCCGCAAAGCCTTTGTCGCGCCACTTGGTTGGTCGGTTATGGCAGCCGATTATTCGCAAATTGAGTTGCGGATCATGGCGCATCTGTCGGGCGACGCCAGCTTACTTGAGGCCTTCGGTCGTGGTGATGATATTCACAGAGCGACCGCTGCTGAAGTCTTTGAAACCGAACCGATGTTTGTCACGGACGAACAACGTCGCCGCGCGAAGGCGATTAATTTTGGCCTGATTTACGGCATGAGCGCCTTCGGTTTGGCGCGCCAATTGGGCATTGAGCGGGCCGAGGCGGCCCGTTATATCGATGTCTATTTTGAGCGTTACCCAGGCGTTCGGCACTACATGGATCGCACGCGCGCCATGGCGCACGAAAAAGGGTACGTGGAAACGGTGTTTGGCCGGCGATTGACGCTCCCCGATATTCGCGCTCCGCAGGCCCAGGTGCGTCAAGCTGCAGAACGTGCCGCGATTAATGCGCCGATGCAGGGAACGGCAGCTGACATCATCAAACGCGCCATGTTGAGGGTCCAAGATGCGCTGCTGACGCAGACACTGGCATGCAATTTATTGCTACAGGTCCACGATGAATTGGTGTTTGAAGTACGTGACGATGCAATTGACGCATCTCGCGCCATGATTCGCCAAGAAATGGAGGCGGCTGCTGAGTTGGCTGTGCCTTTGGTTGTTGAGATTGGCGTTGGGCCGAGTTGGTTCGAAGCACATTAATTTGCCACGGCGTTGAACTTTTTTGGCGATCGATGGTCTCAGTATGTAGACGATGAGATTCCCTCGATCGCCGAACCGACAATACCCCTGTCGGCCTTGAACCCCGGATTGAGCTACCGGGGTTTTTTATGCCTGCGATTCAATGCTTGGATCGACTAGATGATCATGAATCCACTCTGAAGCCTCGTGAAGTCCCTGGCGATCGAGACTGGAGAAGTTCAGAACCACGGATTGTGGGCGTTCTTTTTGTACCCCTAAACGCGCTTTGGCCGCTTGATTTCGGCTTAATTTGTCGCTTTTTGTCAGCAGTAACAGTGAGTCAATGCCACGGTGATCGGCAAAGGCCAAGAGCTGTTTGTCGAGATCGGTCATCGGGTGGCGAACATCCATCAAGACCACCAATCCGATCAGTGTTCTGCGTTCAGCAAGAAATTCACTGAGGCTTTGTTGCCACTGGCGCTTCATGGCTTCGGGGACCTTGGCAAACCCGTATCCTGGTAAATCCACCAAGAACCCACCGGTGTTGGGCACTTCAAAAAAGTTGATCAGTTGCGTCCGCCCTGGTGTTTTTGAGACCCGGGCAAGGCTTTTTTGGCCTGTCAGAGTGTTCAGTGCGCTCGACTTGCCGGCGTTTGATCGACCACAAAATCCGACTTCAGGGCCACACTCGGGCGGACATCGGTCGAGATTTGGTGCGCTCGTTGTAAAGGTGGCTCGCGCCAAAATAGGATTGAGTTGAAAATCGCGCACGTTCGCCTTATTCCTAAACTGCATAAAAATCGGGTCGCATGTATACTACTGCATCCAATACACTATCGCGTTCTTAACGAAGAGAAGAGACCAATGAAGTCGATATGGACAGCGCTGGCGATCAGCATGATGACCACGATGGCACATGCCGCCGAAACTTCAGCCCCAGAGACCTATCTGGGCAATGCCGATCAAGGCAAAGCAAAAAGCGCAACCTGCGCTGCTTGTCATGGTGCCGATGGAAATAGTGCCGCAGCTGACTACCCTAAGTTGGCCGGACAGCACGCCAGTTATCTGAATTCGACCTTAAAAGCATACCGTGATGGCGGTCGCGCAAACGCCATCATGCAGGGTATGGCTGCGGCCTTGTCTGATAACGACATTGCAGACTTGGCCGCTTACTACAGTGGGCAGAGTATCACGCCAGGTGCAGCCGATCCTGCGCTGGTCGAGCGCGGTGAAGCACTGTATCGCTTCGGTGATTCAGAAAAAGGCATTAGCGCATGCGCCGCCTGTCACGGACCCACTGGCTATGGAGTGGCTTCAGCTGTATTTCCCTCGCTTCACGGCCAATGGGACGGTTACAACGTCACGCAATTACAGGCTTTTCGTGAAGGAACGCGTGTGAACACAATGATGAACGGCGTTGCCAAGAACATGTCAGATGCCGATATGAAAGCGGTCGCCAGCTACATCGCAGGGCTTCGCTAATGTGGAAACGGGTGGTTGCGAAGTTATGCTTGGGCCTTGCATTGGTTCTCAATCAAGCTTGCGCGCAGGATGGGTTCCAAGATGGTGTGCACTATCAAACCCTCGTGAAGCCAGTCGTCACTGCTGACCCCGCAAAAGTTGAAGTGATGGAGCTGTTTTGGTACGGCTGCCCGCACTGTGACGCATTGGATCCATCGCTGAAGTCGTGGGCAAGCCAACTGCCAGAAGACGTTACCTTCACAGCCATGCCGGTCGTGTTTGGCCGTTCATGGGAGATGCATGCCCGCATGTTCTGGGTGGCGAAAAACTTAGGCATTTTGGATCAGATTCACGCGCCTGCTTTTAATGCGCTTCATCGCGAAGGTCAGCGGTTACAGCGTGAAGACGACGTGGTGGCATTCTTGGCGCGATTCGGTGCAGATCCAGAGGTCGCGCGTCGCGAGCTGACGGGTTTTGCAACGGAAAGTGCGTTACGTTTATCTGATGCGCGCGTTCGCGCGTACGGGATCAGTGGCGTACCTGCACTGGTAGTGAACGGCAAGTATGTCACAAGCGTATCGCAGGCCGGCAGCCAGCAGGCGCTGTTTGAATTGTTAGATCATTTGATCGAGAAGGCGCGCGCAGAATAAGTTTTGTACGCGGTCAAAAGCCCCGTCGCTGAATCGAGACAGGTTCAACGACGGGGCTTTTTGTTAGAAGTCGATTAAGTCTGATGCGGTCGCTTTTTGTTCGCGTAACGCCTTGGCATAGGCGGAGTCCATCAGATCAATTTCAATCGTGAGGTCTGGGGTCAGACTGAATGCTTTGGTGCGACGAATCCGTGCGCGTAGCTCTTGAGTCTCGTCGTCATTACGGTACAGATGAAAGAATCGCAGAAACTGCTTGTCGTTTGATTCAATCTCAGACAACGCGCTGTAACAGGGCGTGACGCGGCCGTACTTGTTACAAATCCGGTTGACCAGCTTCGCCTGAGTCTTCTCGTCGTTCGGTAATCCCTCTTGACGATAAAACAAACGCACAATCTTTCCATCCGGATCATGTGTGATCGTTAGGTACTCTTTGGCTGGACTCTCAAGCGCTTGAAACTGTTCAACGGTATCTCCGATACGCAAACCAGCCACATCAAATGCGCTGGCCACGGAAGCCAAGCTGAGCCCAATCGCGGCCAGAAGGGTGCGTGCTGTGGTGCAAGTTGTCTTTGTCATCGTTCGAGTTTAAACCATTCAGTGGGGTGATGTGTCTTTAAAGGCTTGATAGACCTGATCAAGCTTTGCGAGTGCCTCGGTGATCTCATCTTCAGAGATAATCAGAGGCGGTGCAAACCGTTGTACATTTGGGCTGGCGACCAGGGTCAATAGCTGTTCCTGATGACCCAATGTCACGAGTTCTGGCGCCCGTCCAGCGTATGCATCATTCAGGACTGCACCGATCAGAAGTCCACGTCCGCGAATCAGTTTGAACAATCCATGGCGGGCATTTAATGTCTCCAATCCGCGCATTAACTGTTCACTGCGCTCGCGCACAGTCTGTAAAAACGTCGGTTGGTTGATGATCTTGAGCGCTGAAAGAGCCACGGCCGTGCCCAAAGGATTGCCGCCGTAAGTGCTGCCATGGGTGCCGGGCACTAAGTGCGCGGCGATCGCATCAGTACAGAGCATTGCACCGATCGGGAACCCACAACCCAAGCTTTTCGCGCTGGCTAAAATATCCGGGATGACGCCATAGCCTTCATAGGCAAACAGATGACCGGTGCGGCCGACTCCGGTCTGCACTTCATCCACGATCAGTGCAGCCCCGACACGGTCGCAGGCCGCTCGAATCTTTTCAAAAAAGGTTGGGCAAATGGGCCGAACGCCCCCTTCACCCTGGATGGGCTCGACCATCACAGCACAGGTTTTTTCAGAGACCGCTGCTTCGAGCGCTCGGCAATCATTGAAGGGCAAATGCCGAAACCCGACAGGCATTGGACCGAAGCCCTCGCGATACTTCGGCTGACCGCCAGCGGTCACCGTTGCAATGGTGCGTCCGTGAAACGCGTTTTCAAAGCACAGGATCTCGTAGGCCTCAGCGCCCTTGGTATTAAAAGCGGCGCGCCGTGCTGCCTTGATCGCAGCTTCGTTGGCTTCGGCGCCGGAATTACAAAAAAATACGCGATCCGCGAAGGTTGCTTGCACAAGCGCTTCTGCCAACTCAATCGCTGGCTCGTTGGCTAGCGTATTGGAGAGATGCCAAATCTTGTTGGCCTGCGTGGTGAGTGCATCAACGAGTTGCGGATGACAGTGACCAAGCGCGCTTACGGCAATTCCACCGGCGAGATCGAGATAGCGCTGCTCTGATTGATCAAATAATGCACAGCCCCGGCCATGCGTCATGATAATTGGCGGTACACCGTAGTTTGGCGTGAAATAGTGTGCGTAATCAGATAGATCGGTCATGGCGTCTCACTGATGCCCCAAGGCTGAATCCAAACCGGAATCATCGCACGGGTGTTCTGGAAAAATCGACGGTCTTCGCATGCTTTGGCGAATTATTGTCGATGGCTTGGGCGAATTTCGGTGTTTAGTCGTGCAACATCATCTCGATGTGCGCGCAGACGCTGCGGCCAAGTGCCCCAAGGTGGTATCCGCCTTCAAGCATCGACACGATGCGTGCATTGGCGTGGCGATTGGCAATGTCATTGATCATCGTCGTCACCCACCGGAAGTCATCCTCAAGAAGGTTCAATTCACCCAGTGGGTCTTCCGCATGGGCGTCGAAACCCGCTGAGACAATGACCAGCTGTGGACGAAACGCATCCAGTGCTGGGAAAAATGTCGCCTCCACTTGATTGCGAAAAACCGTGCCATCCGATCCAGCGTTGATTGGTGTGAGGATCAAATGCTCGCCTGGCGTATCAAAATGTCGGTTTGGATAAAATGGATGCTGAAAGGATGAGCACACCATGACCCGCGGGTCGTCTTTGAAGATATCCACGGTGCCATTGCCGTTGTGGACGTCAAAGTCGATGATGGCAACGCGTTCCAGTCCATGCTGTTCAATCGCGTGCAGTGCGGCGATCGCCACATTATTGAAAAGGCAAAATCCCATGGCCTGGTGCTTTTCTGCGTGATGTCCAGGTGGGCGCACGGCACAGAAAGCGCGCTGGATCTCGCCTGACATCACGGCATCAACGGCCTGACACCCTGCACCTGAGGCCAACAGTGCCGCACGTAAGGAGCCGGGTCCCATGGCCGTGTCGCTATCAACCGGAATGAGATCACCGTTGATTGCGTCATAACCAATCTGCTCAATTTCATGCACATATTGATGCGGATGGGCGCGTTCGATCTGGGCGAGCTCGGCTGGTTGCGCTTCGAACCGCGAGAGATCGAGCATCAACCCCTGGGCTTGTAGCCGCGTGTCAATGGCCTGCAGTCGCATCGGATGTTCAGGATGCATTTGGCCCATGTCATGGATCATGCAGTCTTGATGGGTGAAATATCCGATGTGCTTCATAGCAGACTCCTTTTAGTCTGCAAACTGTATCACCGGCCAGCCTTTGCTTTGCGCGAGTTCGGCTAAGGCATGATCTGGCTCAACCACAAAGGCATGATCCGCGTATTCCAATAAGGGGCGGTCATTAATGGAGTCTGAATAGAAATGAATTGTTTCAGGTTCCACGTGTTGTGATTGGAGCCAGAGTTTTAGCGCGTCCACCTTGCCTTCTTGGTAGGTGGGAACGCCAACCAATTCTCCGGTATAGCGGCCATCAATGACTTCGAAATCGCAGCCTAGATAAGCATCGACACCGTGTAGTTCGGCAATGGGTTGGATAACAAAAGTGTTTGTCGCTGAAATGATCATGGTGGTGAAGCCTTCAATTTTGTATGCAGCAATACACTCGATTGCACGCTTTTGAATCTGAGGCATCACCACAGTTTTTACATAGGCCTCACGCCATTTTTCAACCTGTGGTAGCGGGAACTTTTGCAGCACCTGGGATGCAAATCGACAGTACTCACGGATATCGAGCTTTGCGTTCAGATAATCCTGATAGAATTGCGCATTGCGAGCTTCATAGTCAGCCGCGTCAACGGCCTCAATATCAACTAGATATTGAATCCATGCCTTGTCACTGTCGAACGGGATGAGGGTGTGGTCGAGATCGAAGATGGCCAGCTGCATGCGGATCCTTTGGCCGTTGAGGCCTGCTCAAAAAGTTGAAAGAATGCGAATGTTTTCGGGGAGTTGCAAGTCATGATCGATCAGGACGGTTTTCGGTTAAACGTGGGGATCATCCTCGCGCATCCGACAGGCTCCGTTCTGTGGGCGCGTCGGCGCGGTGAAGATGCCTGGCAATTCCCTCAAGGGGGAATGCAAGTCGGCGAAACCCCTGAAGACACACTCTATCGAGAATTGCATGAAGAGCTCGGAATTGCCAAGGAGAAGGTCTTTATTTTGGCCCAGACGGCTGGCTGGCTCAGATATCGGCTGCCAAAATCCTTGATTAGGCCACGTGGGAAAAAGACCTGCGTTGGGCAAAAGCAGCGGTGGTTTTTATTGGCACTCAATGATCCCTTTGTGATTCCGGATTTTGAAGCGACCGATCACCCAGAGTTTGATGCGTATCAATGGGTTAGCTACTGGTATCCATTAAGTCAAGTCATTCCATTTAAGCGAGACGTGTATCGACAAGCCATGATTGAGTTGGCTCCAGGCCTTCGCTGGTTTGGCCCGATGGCATGTTAGACATTCTTCGTCGCCTGGTTCAGGCGGTCACAGACGCAGATGATCTCGATGATGCCTTAACCATCATCGTCACTCGTATCAAAGAAACGATGCAGACGGGCGTCTGTTCTGTGTATCTGTTCGATGAACAGGCCGAGCGATGGGTTCTGATGGCCACAGACGGTCTGAACCCAGACTCGGTGCGTATCGCAAGCCTTGGAAAAGCCGAAGGTTTGGTCGGTTCGGTGGGCTCTCGCGGCGAGTTATTGAACTTGGACGACGCCCCGAAGCACCCAGCATTTCGATTCCTGCGTGAGACCGGTGAGGAAATTTTTCAGTCGTTTCTCGGTGTACCGATCGTGCATCAGCGGGAAGTCTTGGGCGTATTGGTTGTACAGCAGACAACACCGCGGCGATTTAGTGACGATGAAGAAGCGCTCTTGGTGACCGTGGCGGCGCAGCTGTCCGCCCTCATTGCGCATGCAAAGATTTCTGGGCGTCTTCACTTGCATGCTGCCAGTGGTGGTGCCACCGATGTGCACTTTCAGGGTGTCGCTGGGGTGTCCGGGATTGCGATCGGAACCGCATTTGTACGTAAGCCGCCAGCACGATTGCGACGGGTCAAAGATGCCACCACAGACGATCCCGAGCGCGAGTTGCAAGAATTTCAGGCCGCCCTGTCGGAAGTCAAAGCAGAGTTGCGCCGCATTAGCGAAACGCTGTCTGCTCATTTACAGCGCAGTGAAACAGCGTTGTTCGATACCTATCTCCGAATGCTTGAGGATCACACCTTAAGTGGTGAGGTTTGTCAGCGAATCCGTTCTGGCGAAAGCGCGCCCACGGCACTGAAATATGTGGTGCTCGATTTGGTGGCACGCTTTGAGGCGATGAATGATCCGTACCTCAAAGAGCGTGCGACCGACCTCATGGATCTAGGTCGCCGAATTCTTGCGCAGCTATTGCATGAGCAGGTCGAAACGCTGCAGTACCCGCCAGATGCGATTTTGGTTGCCGAAGATGTTACGCCGGTGATGCTTGGAGAAATTGATACCGCGGCACTTAGAGGCATCGTCTCGGTGAAGGGATCCGCGAATTCCCATGTCGCAATTCTCGCGCGAAGTCTGGGAATCCCTGCAGTCATGGGTGCGGTGGATCTGCCCTTGAGTGATCTCGCAGGTGTGGCCTTGGTGGTCGACGGATGGCGCGGTGAGGTGGTCGTCCAGCCATCTGATGCCGTACTGAGTGAATACCAAAGCGCGATGCGAGACGCCGATGCATTGGCCACAGACCTGGAACGGGTCCCAAGTGGTCATGCCATGACGTCGGATCAACATCGTATCCATTTGATGCTGAATTCTGGGCCATTTGGCGAGCTATCGCCCCGTCAGCGCAGTTGGATTGACGGTGTTGGGCTGTATCGCACTGAATTTGTGTTCTTAACGCGCGCGCGCTTCCCGACGGAAGACGAGCAAATGATTGAATATCGTGCTGAGTTGGAATCCTACGCGCCGATGCCTGTTGTGATGCGAACGCTGGATATTGGCGGCGACAAAAGCCTGCCGTATTTTTCGATCGAGGAAGCCAACCCCTTCCTCGGTTGGCGCGGTGTCCGTGTGACTCTTGATCACCCCGAAATCTTCCTGACCCAGATTCGAGCCATGTTGCGGGCATCGATCGGTCTAAATAATTTGCGGGTTATGTTGCCGATGGTGACGACTGTCGAGGAGTTGCGTGCATCTCGCCAACTCATTGAACGGGTTGTGTCTGAACTGTTGTCAGAAGGATACGCCATCAAAAGCCCCGATGTGGGTGTCATGATCGAGGTGCCAAGTGCGGTGTATATGGCGCATGAACTGGCCCAAGAGGCGGACTTTTTGTCGGTTGGCTCAAATGACCTCACCCAATATGTGTTAGCGGTTGATCGCACCAATGCGCGCGTTGCCGATATGTTCGATGTGTTTCATCCGGCTGTGTTGCGTGCGCTGGATCAGACCTGTCGGGCTGCGCAAGCGCAAGACATTCCGATGGCCTTGTGTGGAGAGATGGCGGGTGATCCAGTTTCTGCGGTCATCTTGGTGGGTTTGGGATTCACAGAGTTGTCGATGTCAGCAGCTAGCTTGGCGTTGGTGAAGCGGACCCTGGCTGCCTTTAGCCTGACCGATTGCCAGATGATTGCACAGCAGTCGGTCGCCTGTGGATCGGGTCAAGACGTGCTCGCTTTAGTCGGCCAGGCATTTTTAGCGCGTGATCTGGGCTTAGTATTGCCGCCAAAGTTACGTGAATCCTTGCTCGAGGAGATGCAGTGAGCGATTTTTTTCTCTATTTGCCCTTAGGTGTGCTTGCAGGTCTCTGCGCTGGCTTATTTGGTGTCGGTGGTGGGATTGTGATCGTGCCTTTTTTGTTAGTGGCATTTGAGATCTTCGCCATGGATCCTGAGGTGATGATGCATTTAGCAGTTGGCACCAGCCTCGCCTGCGTGGTCCCGACGGCCGCTAGTTCAACCTGGGGTCATCATCGAAAAGGTGCGGTGATGTGGCCATGGTTTAGGAGTTTGGTCCCATTTTTGATCTTGGGTGGGCTGCTCGGGGGCTGGACTGCAGACCAACTGCCTGGTGATGTGTTGGCCATTATGCTGGGCACATTTTTGATCCTGATGTCGTTTCAGTTGTTCACCAAAACCGACCGTCCGACGGTTGAGGCCAAAGACATGCGGATGCCCTCGACACTGATGTTTGGGATTGCTGGAACGTCCATGGGGTGGATTAGCAGCATGATGGGGATTGCAGGCGGCGCGTTGGCTGTGCCGTTTATGGCGGCTTTTGGTTCGGGTGTCAGACGAGCTGTTGGCACATCGGCCGCAATCGGCGTGCCGGTGGCAGCCTCGGGTGCGGTGTCGTTTTTGATTGCCGGATTGGATCACCCAAATCGGCCTGAACTCTCGCTTGGGTATGTCTATTTGCCAGCTTTCTTGGGCATTGTGCTGACCTCAACATTCTTTGCCCGTGTTGGCGCAAAGCTCGCGCATGCGCTTGATCAGCGTTTATTACAAAGGCTGTTCGCAGGATTTCTTGCGGTTCTCTCCATGCGTTTGATTTGGAATACGGTCGGATGACATACCCAATGATTGATCCCGTCGCCTTGGATCTAGGATTTCTCAAAATCCATTGGTATGGGCTGATGTACGTATTCGGCTTTTTGGGTGGGTATGCACTGACACTCCGTCGCATCGGGCTTGGGAAGTTTCCGCTGACCAAAGAACAGATGTCGGATTTTTTGGGTTGGATTGCGTTAGGCGTCATTTTAGGTGGCCGAGTGGGATACATGGTGTTTTATCAGCCAGATCGCCTGCTTGCAGACCCACTTTCTTTGCTCTATGTCTGGGAAGGTGGGATGGCCTTTCATGGTGGGCTACTCGGTGTTGTGGCATTGACGTGGCTGTATGCGAGAAAAGTCGGGGTCCAGCCCCTGGCACTTGGCGATGCGTTGGCACCTGTCATTCCGATTGGACTGGGTCTGGGTCGGATTGGTAACTTTATCGGCGGTGAGTTGTGGGGACGTACAAGTGATGTGCCTTGGGCCATGGTATTTCCGGGTGCTGGTCCGGAGCCTCGGCACCCGAGCCAGCTGTATCAGTTTTTTTTGGAAGGTGTGGTGCTGTTTGCAGTGCTCTGGTGGTTCTCAAGCCGTCCGCGCCGACGCGGACAGGTGACAGGACTGTTTTTGCTCGGCTACGGTCTCGCACGGTTTTCAGTTGAGTTTGTGCGTGAACCGGATGCACATCTTGGCTTTATTTGGATGAATTGGTTAACCATGGGGCAACTGTTGACCCTGCCGATGATTGCAGTCGGTCTTTGGTTGTTATTGCTGTATCGGGAGAACACACGTGCGCGCGTATCTTGATTTACTAGACTTACTGCTGACGACAGGAACGCCGAAGGGTGATCGGACTGGCACTGGCACATTGAGTGTCTTTGGTCACCAAATGCGATTCAATTTGCGGGAAGGCTTTCCGCTGGTGACAACCAAGAAAATCCATCTTAAATCGGTCATCCATGAATTGCTGTGGTTTATTCGAGGCGATACGCGCACTGCCTACCTGCGTGAGAATGGTGTGTCTATTTGGGACGAATGGGCGACTGAAGATGGTGATTTAGGCCCGATTTATGGTGCGCAGTGGCGTAACTGGCCGGCGCCCGACGGTCGATCCATTGACCAATTGATGGATGTCATTGCTTCGATTCGTACACGGCCTAACTCACGGCGGCTCCTCGTCTCTGCTTGGAATCCAGCATTGCTTCCGGATGAATCGAAGTCGCCGCAAGAGAATGTGGGTGAGGGCTTGATGGCGCTCGCTCCATGTCACACGTTGTTTCAGTTTTATGTTGCCGATGGGGCGTTGTCGTGTCAGTTGTATCAGCGGTCAGCGGATGTGTTCCTCGGCGTGCCTTTTAACATTGCAAGCTATGCATTGTTGACCCATTTGGTTGCCGACCAATGCGGCTTGGCTGTCGGTGATTTTGTCTGGACAGGTGGGGATGTGCATCTGTATCAAAACCATGTAGACCAAGCGCGCGAACAGTTGTCCCGGCAACCGCGGTCGCTACCGACGCTGCGCTTGTTGTCGACGCCACCGGATATCACTGGGTACTCTGAGGCCGACATCCAGATCGACGGATACGATCCACACCCGCACATCAAAGCACCGGTGGCCATTTGATGCGGATCTCATTGATCGTAGCGCGCGCCCAAAACGGCGTCATTGGAGTGGACAATCAACTGCCATGGCACCTGCCCTGTGACCTGAAGTACTTCAAGCGGGTGACGCTGGGTAAGCCTGTGATCATGGGCCGTAAGACCTACGAGTCGATTGGTCGCCCCTTACCTGGACGTACCAATGTCGTTGTCACACGGAACGCCGATTGGTCTGCGCCGGGCGTGCGCGTTGTCCAGAGTCTAAAGGACGCGGTGCGGATGGCCTCTGCACAGGCCGCACTCGATGATCTTGACGAGGTGATGGTGATCGGTGGCGCGACTTTATATGCCGAGGCAATGCCACAGGTTGACCGGATGTATCTCACAGAGGTCGAGCTAACACCGACGGGTGACGCGTTTTTCTCTGCCCCCGACCCGAGCCAATTTCAATTGATGTCGGAAGATCGGCACGAGGCACATGAAGGCGTTCCGGCCCACAGCTATCAAGTGTGGGACCGGATTTCGGGATCTTAATCAGCGTCTGTGACGGCGCCGAGGGAGGCGCTTTTCACGAGTCGTGCGTATTTCGCGAGGACGCCGCGTGTTGGCACCTCTTTGTCCATACTCCATTTCGCCCGACGCGCCGCCAATGTGGCCTCATCAATGTCGACCACCAAGGCATTGGCTTCGGCATCGATCGTGATCGTGTCACCATCCTCAAGTAGGCCAATAGGTCCACCCACCGCGGCTTCCGGTGTGATGTGACCGATCACAAAGCCGTGTGAACCACCTGAGAATCGCCCGTCTGTGATCAGTGCGACATCCTTGCCGAGGCCAGCACCCATGATGGCGCTTGTGGGTGAGAGCATTTCGCGCATCCCAGGACCGCCTTTTGGCCCCTCGTAGCGAATCACAATGACAGAGCCTTTTTGTACTTTTCCGTCAAGGATCGCAGATTGCGCAGCCTCTTCGGAGTTGAAGCACACAGCGGTACCGGTGAAGGTCAAACCTTCCTTTCCTGAAATTTTTGCGACCGCGCCTTCAGGGGCAAGGTTGCCGTAAAGAATCCGCAGGTGGCTGTCTTTCTTCACCGGATTATCGAACGACCGAATGATGTCTTGGCCGGCCGGATAGGGTGTTACGTCCGCTAAATTCTCAGCCAGCGTCTTGCCAGTCACGGTCATGACGTCGCCGTGCAATAAGCCCCGCTCAAGTAACATTTTCATCAACGGCTGAATGCCACCAATCGCAATCAGCTCGCTCATCAGATACTTTCCGGATGGCTTTACGTCAGCTAATACAGGAACGCGCTGACCGATCTCGGTGAAATCATCGAGGCCGATTTCAATGTTTGCGCATTGCGCCATTGCGATCAGGTGCAGTACAGCGTTGGTTGATCCGCCAAGCGCAATCACGACCGTGATGGCGTTTTCAAACGATTTTTTCGAGACGATATCGGAGGGTTTGAGTCCCAGCTCGATCAATTTCATGACCGCAGCGCCCGCACGTTCACTGTCTGCGCGCTTGTCGTTTGAAACGGCTTCTTGCGCGGATGAATTCGGCAGTGACAGCCCGAGCGCTTCGATCGCGCTCGCCATCGTGTTGGCGGTGTACATGCCACCACAGGACCCGGGTCCAGGGATGGCTGTTTTTTCCACTGCAATGAGCTGGCTATCGTCGATTGTACCGGCTGCGCGCTGGCCCACGGCTTCAAACACGGACACAATATCGCGACGTTCAATGCCGGGTTTGATCGTGCCGCCGTAGACGAAGACAGAAGGCCGGTCGAGACGCAGCATCGCCATGACGCATGCTGGCATGTTTTTATCGCAACCACCGATGGTGACAACACCGTCAAATCCCTGTCCCGCAACCACTGTTTCAATCGAGTCACAGATCACTTCGCGACTCACCAGTGAGTAGCGCATGCCGGGTGTTCCCATGCTGATGCCATCACTGATGGTGATGGTATTGAAGACGATGGCCTTGCCGCCGGCAGCGTTGGCACCGGCTTCAGCGCAGGTTGCTAATTCGTTGATGTGCATATTGCAGGGCGTCACCATGCTCCAGGTGCTGGCAATCCCGATTTGCGGCTTTTTGAAATCCTCGTCACCAAATCCCACGGCACGCAACATGGCGCGCGAAGGCGTTTGAGATAGTCCGTCGACGATGACGGAGGAATGGGGGCGACGAGAATCGGTCATGTTGAGAGTCCTATAATGTTTTTCTTAATACGAGGGAATTTCGCTGGTAGTTGTATAAAGCCTGCCGATTTTCCGGCAATGCATCAACTGTTACGGCTTCAAAGCCACGCTCCTTGAACCAGTCAGGCGCCTGTGTTGTGAGAACGAATAAGGTTGTGATGCCTTGCGACTGCGCCAGCCCACTGATGTGATGCAATAATCTTGATCCAATGGCTTGTTTCGATTTTTCAGGGTCAACAGCTAAGGCGGCGAGTTCAGCGCTGGTCTGATCGAGGCGATACAGGGCTGCGGAACCGAGAATCCGCCCATCCTGCTCACAGACACTGAAATAGCCAATTTCTGCCTCAAGCTTGTCACGTGAACGGTGCACGAGCGCACCCTCTGCCTCAAGCGGTGCTAATAAATGCAAGAGCCCTGCGAGATCATCGATACGCGCCTCCCGAATGGCAGCGACCGGGAGTGCTGTAAGCATAGTTCCAGTGCCCGCCGTGGTCATCAATTCGGTGAGAATGGCGCCATCAGCGGATGCGTCGAGCACGTGGCTGCGTGCCACGCCACCACGAATCGCGCGCTCTGCTGCATCCAAACGCCGTTGCAACTCAGGTGTCTGTAGGGCGCGGATCTCGGGCAGGTGCGGCAGTGCGAGCTCAGACACAGGTCTGCCATCGAGCGCCACACAGGCAGGCGTGCTTCCCAACAAAATGAGTTTGTCGGCCCGTAATGCAATCGCAGTCTCTGCGGCCACCTCTTCACTGGCAAGATTGTACAGCTGGCCCGCCGGCGAATGTGCCAGGTGATCAAGATAGACAACGACGCCGAGGTCCAGTTGCGCTCGGATGGCCTGTGCGTCGACTCGACGGACAGATCCGGTGAATTTGTGATCAACGCCTTCGTGCACGCCGAGGGGCTTGGCAGCAATGAAACTGCCAGTCACGAGTGCGGATTGGCCTCGATTGCGGTGTTGCGCACGCATAAATAGGCCCCGGAACTGCAATCGAAAATCACTGACAAGCTCGCCTAGGTTATTCAATAATTCCGTATCAGTAATGCGACGCCCGTTGTGGTAAGCGCTATGATGGCCGTGGGCGTCGGCATGCGCATCAATTGCGTGCCGTGTGCTTTGTACCAGGACCAGGCGGACCCCGAGTGAGTTGAGTAGAGCCAAGTCCTCGGCAAGCCGACTCAGCGTGACTTCGGAACGATCAACGTCGGACAATAGCACCACGAAGGTCTTGCCGCGGAACTGCTCGATATATGGCCCAGCTTCACGTAGCCATGCAACTAAGGGTTCAGTCTGAATGGTGAGACTCCTCTACGAATGGGAAATTGTGCGATGAATCCCCGATCAACTCCAGATGCGATTGAGTTAGAGCTGAAATTTGGCGTACGAGATGTTGGCGTATCGCATGTTGAAGCAGCACTCCCTGCGGCATTGAAGCCCCTCCATACGCGATGGTTGCAGAACACCTATTTCGATACCGTTGCAGGCGATTTGCATCGGATGGGTATTGCGATACGGACCCGTACAGTCGACAGCGATCATGAGATGACGGTGAAAATTCGCGAGCCGGATGAGGGTGGGCTGTCGCGCCGCCAGGAATGGAATCTACCGATTTCCCAAGCCGCGTTGGATGTGCAGCAATTACAACAGTTACCACTGCCACAGAATGTGCATGCGTTGATTCAGGATCAAGCGCTTCAACCAGTGTTTATCAACCAGTTTCACCGAACCGACTGGCAGGTGTGTACGGCATCCACCGAACTGATGTTGTCTCTGGACCTGGGGTTTGTGATGGCGGGCGAAGTCCGTTCGCCGGTGTCTGAACTGGAGCTCGAGCTTGTGCAGGGTTCGGTCGATGCCTTGGTGCAGTTCGGTTGTGAACTGGCTTCGCACCTCCCGAGTTATTTGGCGGTCATCAGTAAAGCAGAGCGCGGCGAGTGGCTGTTGCGTGGAGGCTCACCGTTGGACGACCCCGATCCCAAGGATCGGCTCAGTTGGTTGGCGCGCTTGAGCCGCATGTTGGACCCGCTCGCAGGGCCCAATCCGAGTGAGGCGGTGCGTGCATTAACCGCCTGTCAGGATATGGCAGCGATTGCTCAGTTTTCCGAGCCACTGGCAGCCGGGCAGGTGCCTTTGGGGCTCGCGCCTTGGATGGTTGAATTTTCATTGCAGGACCCACGATGACACCGATTGCCTACTCAGCGTTCTTGCGTCGATTTATTGAGCGGTTTGACCCAGACCAAGGCTGGCTCACCTCCGAGGGAAGTGTGGCTCCGAGTGACGAGGATCTCCGCTCGGCATGGCAGGGATTGGTGGAAAAACCGACTGCGGACTTTGATCGGGAAGCACGCCGCCTCCGGCAACGGATCCAAGCGGGATTGATCTATCGTTTATTGCACGGCATCGACCAATTTCGCGACACCGTGCGTGTGACCACAGTGCTTGCGGAGGCGGCCTTGGAAGCCAGTCTTGCGCATCACACACCAATCCTCGAACAGGCGTTCGGTGTGCCACAGGATCGCCGGTTTGTGGTGTTGGGTATGGGGAAGCTTGGTGGTCGAGAGCTGAACCTGTCGTCTGATATCGATATTTTTTGCGTGTTTGCCACCGATGGTGAGACCCAAGGTCCGCGTGTGCGTGATCACGGCGAGTTTTTTACCCGGCTGACCCAAAACATGGCTAAGTCGTTGGACCAACAAACGGCCGACGGATTTGTCGCGCGGGTGGATCAGCGGTTACGTCCCTGGGGTTCTGCCGGCCAATTGGCCATTCCTGTCGTCGCCTGTGAGGACTACTACGAGGTGCACGGACGCGAGTGGGAGCGGTTTGCACTGTTAAAAGCACGCCCCGTTGCAGGCGATCTGGCCCTCGGTCTGGATCTCTTGGGCGCCCTCAAACCGTTCATGTACCGCAAATATCTTGATTTTGGTGTGTTTGAATCGATCCGTGATCTGAAGTCAAAAATTGAAGTAGAGGTTCGCCGTTCGGGACGGGAAACCAACGTCAAGGTCGGCCGCGGTGGTATCCGCGAGATCGAGTTCATTGTGCAGTCGATGCAACTTTTACGCGGCGGACAGATTCCAAGGCTGCAAGTGACCGGATTTTTGCCGGCACTCGAGGGTTTGATTGCTGAGCAGATCATGCCCGCTGAAGATGGTACGCGCTTACGCGACGACTATCTGTGGTTGCGACATGTTGAGCACGTGATTCAGGCCATGGATGATCAACAGACCCAAGCACTGCCGGCTGATCTTGGGCCTTTGTCAGCCGTACTTGGTTATGCGAGTGCAGACGCATTTGAGCGAGAACGACAGAACGTCACGGATCGCGTGCATGAGGCCTTTACCGCATTTTTGCGGGTCGAGGATGCAAGTGGCCAAAGTGAGCGGCCGATTGCGCCGGAGGTCCAGAATCTGCTGGATGCGCTGCGCCATGATCCCTTGTGTGAGCGACTTGAGCCGGTGGCTCGCGGCCGTTTGATCACACTACTCGATCGATTGGGTCCTGAGTTGTCGCCATACCCGATCGCGGTGACGGAGCGGATGCTTCAGTTTATCGGCACCTGCGCTCGGCGAAGTGCGTATTTGGCACTGCTATCAGAAAACCCAAACACCCGTGAGCGCATGCTCGACATCGTGCATCGCTCAAGCTGGATCACGGAACGGCTCATTGAGATGCCAGCACTCCTTGATGAGCTGCTCACGCTGAGCGCGGAGGATGCCGAGCTGTCGCGTGAGGCGATTGGTCAGGAATTAACCATGCGGCTGCAACGGGTCGATCCTGACGATGCCGAGCGACTAACAGAGGTATTGGTTCAGTTTGCCCGTGGTATGGCGTTTCGGGTGGCGGTGTGTGAGGTACGGGGCGAGATTCCCTTGATGCGGGTATCCGATCAGCTGACTTGGATCGCTGAAGCTGTTGTGACAGAGGTGCTGCATTACGCCTACCGTGAAAGTGTCAATAAGCACGGACAACCCGCGCGTGTTGTGGATGCGGACGGTGATGCGCTCGGATTGGCGGTCCTTGGATATGGCAAGCTGGGCGGTTTAGAAATGAGCTATGGATCAGATCTTGATCTGGTCTTTGTGCATCAACTCGACACAGAGCAGATGACCGATGGGTTGCAGCCAATCGAAGGCGGCGTGTTTGTGAATCGTGTCGTACGCCGAGTGATTGCATTACTTGAGACCACCACGCGGTTTGGCAAACTGTATGAGATCGACACTCGATTACGCCCATCCGGTCGCTCTGGCCTGATGGTGGTCAGCTTCGATGCTCTGTCGAAATACCTCGATGAGTCTGCATGGACGTGGGAGTTGCAAGCTTTCGTTCGGGCCCGACCCGTGGCCGGTGATGGCGGTTTGAGCCAGGCCTTGGCTGCCTTACGTCGTGATGTATTGATGAAGCCGCGCGCGCAGGCGTCTCTGTTGCCCGACGTGGTGCAGATGCGTGACAAAATGCGTGCACACTTGGCGAGCGGGTCAGATGCGCCGCTGTTTGATTTAAAGCATGATCGAGGAGGTATCGTCGATATCGAATTTATGGTGCAATATCAGATTCTCGCGTACGCGGAGAGATACCCTGAGTTGGCGCTGTATACAGATAATATGCGCCAACTGGATGGCCTGGCTCAGGTCGGGTGTATTTCAAGCGACGATGCAGACGTGCTGAAGGCGGCTTATGTCCGCTACCGGGAGCTGAACCACGAAGCGATACTGGCAGGCCGAGCAGGGAGTGTAGATCCCGAGCGTGTGCAACAGGAGCGCATCGCCGTTGAGCGGCTATGGGCACGATGGATGACCTTTTCTTAACGAGTTGGATGTGACGATGCACCCGAATTTTGCTGATCGAGATGGATTGATTTGGTTCGATGGAGAACTGAGGCCTTGGCGTGAGTGTCAAACTCACGTGCTGACACACACGCTGCATTATGGGCTTGGGTGTTTTGAGGGCGTGCGCGCCTATCAGACGGATCAAGGTGCTGCGATTTTCCGCCTTGCAGACCACACGCGTCGTTTATTCGACTCGGCAAAGATTCTCGGGATGCCAATGCCGTTTTCGAAAGACGAGATCAACGCCGCCCAGAAGGCTGCGGTCGCTGCAAACGATCTTGAGCATGCATACATCCGGCCGATGGTGTTTTACGGATCCGAGGGGATGGGATTACGTGCGGACTCGCTAAAGACGCATGTCATGGTGGCCGCTTGGGCGTGGGGCTCCTACATGGGTGAGGAGAATATGCAGCGCGGTATCAAGGTGCGAACCGCAAGCTATACCCGCCATCACGTCAACATCACGATGACGAAGGCCAAAGCCAACGGAAATTACATGAACTCGATGCTGGCCTTGCAAGAGGCGTTGGCGAGTGGTGCCGATGAAGCCCTCCTATTAGATCCTGAGGGGTACGTTGCAGAGGGCTCTGGTGAGAACGTCTTTATCGTCCGTGATGGTGTGATTTACACCCCAGAGTTGACCAGTTGCTTGGATGGAATTACGCGCAAAACGATCTTCGCTTTGGCTGCATTGCATGGCATCGAAGTGGTCGAGAAACGCATTACGCGCGATGAAGTGTTGATTGCTGATGAAGCATTCTTCACAGGGACCGCAGCCGAAGTGACACCGATTCGTGAACTGGACTCACGGCCGATTGGTCCAGGGCATCGGGGTCCAATTACCGAACGGTTGCAGTCAGATTATTTTGATCTGGTGCATGGGCGGATGGATCGCTTTACCGACTGGGTGACTCCCGTTAAGGATTAACGCATGCCGACCTTGGTGGTCGGCCCAAACTGGGTCGGCGATATGATCATGGCGCATGGCTTGATCGCCTACGTCAAATCCAAACGACCAGATGACCCGCTGCATATGTTGGCGCCAAGCTGGAGCTTGGACGTTGCCAAGCGGATGCCGGAAATCGATCAAGTGATCGAACTGCCCTTTGCACACGGTGAGCTGAATCTGAAGGGCCGCTGGCAATTTGCGCGGCAGCTGCGGTTTTCGAAATATCACCGCGCATTTGTCCTGCCCAATTCCTTCAAAAGTGCATTAATCCCTGCCATGGCGGGGATTTCTCGGCGGATTGGTTGGAAGGGTGAGCATCGCTACAAGGTGTTGACCGATCTGCGGGTCTTGCACCCCGAGCGCTTCCCACAGATGGCAGATCGCTACATGGCGCTGGCGTTTCCGGCCAACCTAGCTTTGTCTTCCAAATCCTTACCTGAACCGACGCCCAATCCAGTATTGCAGGTCGATGCAGCCAGCCAGGCGCATTTGATTGAGCGGTTTCAGTTGGATCCGTCGCGCTTAGTCGGCTTGTGCCCGGGCGCTGAGTTTGGTCCAGCCAAGCAGTGGCCGCTTGACCGTTATGCGTTACTTGCCGAGCGACTCGTCATTGCAGGCTATCAAGTGATTTTAATGGGCTCGCCAAATGACAGCGAAGATGCGAAACAAATCGTGGATGCCCTACCTGAACCACTGCGTGCAAACCTAGTGAATAGCGTGGGTCAAACTACGATTCCTGAGGCGATCGATCTTTTGGGTAGCTGTCGGGGTGTTGTGACCAATGATTCGGGGTTGATGCATGTTGCGGCAGCAACAGGACGCCCACTGGTGGCACTATTTGGTCCGTCATCTCCTGACCACACGCCACCGCTATCGGAGCGCGCGGTGACCTTGACGCATCCGATTATCTGTCATCCGTGTTTCCAGCGAGAGTGTCCGCTGAAGCATCAAGCCTGTTTATCTGAGCTGGCTGTCGATGAGGTACTGACTGCGCTTGAAGCGCAGATGGAGCGCTTCGACTGATGCGCGTCCTTGTGGTCAAAACCTCGTCGATGGGTGATTTGGTCCACACACTTCCAGCACTGACCGATGCGGCGCATGCCGTTCCAGAGATTCAATTTGACTGGGTGTGTGAACCCAGCTTTTCGGAAATCCCGCACTGGCACCCCCAGGTCAACGATGTGTTGGCCATTCCGCTTCGAAAATGGCGTGGCCGGTTGCATCGGCTGTTATTTTCGCGAGAGTTTCAGGCCTATAAAAGCGCGCTCGGGGCGAAGCATTATGATGCTGTGATTGATGCACAGGGTTTGATGAAGAGCGCCTATTTAATCACGCGATTCACAGACGGGATTCGGCATGGATACGCGGCAGCGAGCGCACGCGAGCGTTTTGCGAGTCTGAGTTATCAGAAAAAACATATCGTTTCCAAGAGCCTGCATGCGATCACTCGGAATCGTCACCTATTTGCCATGGCGCTCGGTTATCCGATTCCGGTAACGGCAGCTGACGCCAATCTGGACTTGGGTCGACCGATCGAGATGTGCAATCGGCTTGTACTCATCACACAAACCAGTCGGGCGAAAAAATGTTGGCTTGAGTCCCATTGGCGTGCGGTCATTGAGGATGCACTTCCAGAATTTGAGGACATTGTTTTGCCTGTTGGAAGTGCGTCAGAGGCCGACCACGTCCGTCGGATGTGTGCGGATTATCCGGTCCGTATTCTCGCGGGAGCGACCTTGACTGATGTTGCATGCGAGATCGCAGGCAGCCGCGGTGTTGTGGCGGTCGATACTGGTCTGGCCCATGTCACAGATGCACTTGGTGTACCGCTCTTGGCACTTTACGGTCCCACGGCACCTGGATTGGTTGGCCCTGTTGGGCCGCGTTCGCAGATTTTAAAAAGTTCATCTCGGACGATGCGGGATGTGCCTGTCGATGCGGTGATGGCTTGGGTCAGTGATCTTGATATAGGGTCTGCCGAGTCAGATCTGGGTTCGTTTTAAATCGCTTATGCATCCACATGTATTGCGCAGGACGCGTTTCCAACGCGTCTTCGATGAAACGATTGAGCGTGCGCGCATTGGCGACCTCGTCCGGCTCTGGGTAGCTCGCGGGCATCGGCCTAAATCGTAATTTGTAGATCTCCTCGTCTCGATGCAAGTCGAGGAACACAGTCCGTGCGCCTGACATGCGGGCCAGTCGCGCGGGCGTTGTGACGGTTGATGCCGGACGTCCAAAAAAGTCGGCAAACACCGAGCCCTTGGTGCCCATGTCCTGATCTGGGCCGAACCACACCAGTTCGCCTTGCTTTAAGGCCCGTGCCATCTCACGGATGGCGCGCACCTCGATCAAATCCGCGTAGCGTAAGCGACCTTGGCAGACAGCTTCGTTGAATGCTGGATTGTCATTGGGCCGGTAGGTGATGACAAAACGGCCATAGACCTGATAGACGAGGGGTGCGACAAGGTCGAGCATACTGTAATGCGGACACAGTAAGAGAATCCCCTTCCCTGCGTCGTGCGCATCCCGCAGACACTCTGCGCCTTCGATCTGCATCCGTGGTTTCACAAAATCAAGCGGACGATGCCAAGCCCAGGCGGTCTCGACGAGCCCCTTACCACTCTCGATAAAGCAGGATTGCACCAGATTGTGTTGTGCATCGATCGGCAACGCTGGAAAGCACACCGAGATATTCCGTTCGCAGACCAAGCGCCTTTGACCGGCGACCCGATACAGCACGCGGCCAATCCATGCGCCGAGTTGAAGACCGAACTTCGGCGGCAGTGCGCTGAGCAGTCGTATCAGGGCGAGGCCCGCCGGTACCAGTGAAATAACAGAAGTTCCTACAGTTGGGTTCGGTGTCTAACGCCGGTACTATACCAAGCTTCTAATCCAGAGAGAGACTCCCTGTGTCCCAGCTGTTTTCTGCCTCGCGTGTTTTGGTCGTCGGTGATGTGATGTTGGACCGGTATTGGCATGGTGATGCAGGCCGGATCTCGCCCGAAGCACCCGTTCCTGTCGTGCGGGTCACGCACGATGAGGCGCGCCCAGGCGGTGCGGCGAACGTGGCCCTGAATGTCGCTTCCCTTGGCGCGACCGTGGTTTGTGCGGGACTGGTTGGTGAGGATCACGATGCGGCATTGTTGACACAGACACTGGCCAATCACGATGTTGAGACCAAGTTTCAGGCGGTGGCGCATCGCACGATTACCAAGTTACGTGTGATGAGTCAGGCGCATCAAATGATTCGGTTGGATTTTGAGCAGCCTTTCGCCGCCTCGGATGCAGAGCAGCTTTTACAGCACACCGATCTTGAGGGATTTCAGGCGCTGGTCTTGAGTGATTATGCCAAGGGTAGCCTCGACGCACCCGGTTGGATAGCCAAGGCGTCTGCTCTGAAGGTACCTGTCATCGTCGACCCCAAGGGACACGACTTTGAAAAATATCGTGGTGCAACGTTGTTAACACCGAATCGATCCGAGTTCGAAGCCGTGGTTGGGCCCTGGTCGCATGAAGATGACCTGATTGACAAGGCACGGGCATTGATTGCTCAGTATGGATGGCAAGCGCTGTTGGTGACTCGTTCAGAGCAAGGGATGACCCTGGTGACGGCCGATGGCGGGGTGCATCACTTCTCCGCGACGGCACGTGAGGTGGCGGATGTGACCGGTGCGGGCGATACCGTCGTGGCAACCCTCGCTGCGGGCCTGGGTCAGGGTCTGTCGTTGCCAGAATGTGCCGAGCTGGCCAATCGGGCAGCAGGGATTGTGGTGTCCAAATTAGGCACTGCGACCGTCAGCGCGCGTGAGTTAAGTCGTGCCATCGAAACGCCTCGCTCGATCTTTGAAAATCTCGATCACCTCGCCGCTTGGGTCGCAGATGCCAAGGCTGCTGGTGAACGCGTGGTGATGACCAATGGCTGTTTCGATATTTTGCATGCCGGACATGTTGCCTACCTAAAAGAAGCCGCATCGCTCGGCGACCGCTTAATTGTGGCAGTCAACGATGATGCGTCTGTCGCGCGACTGAAGGGTCCTGAGCGGCCGATGAATACGCTGGCGCGGCGATTACAGGTGCTGTCAGGTTTGGCCTCGGTTGATGCGGTGGTTGGGTTTTCTGAGGACACTCCGGTTGCGCTGATCGAGCGATTGCAGCCGGATGTCTTGGCCAAAGGCGGCGATTACAAATCGATTGATGACGTGGTGGGCTACGAGACGGTGCTGGCCTATGGCGGCGAGGTCAAGGTCCTCGGTGAGGTGGCCAACTTATCGACCACGCACCTGATTGCAAAAATCCGTCAGGCGGATTCCAGCTCTACCAATTGACACAGCGTATGCATCATGAGGATGTGGCACTCCTGAATTCGCGCGGTATTGGTGGCTGGCGCCGCCAAGACGTAGTCCGCAATGGCTTGCATGGCACCACCGGGTTTATCGCCGACTAAGGCGACGGTACGGATCTCTTTGGCTTGAGCCACTTGCATGGCTTTGACGACGTTTTCTGAATTGCCACTGGTTGAGATTCCGATCAGCAGATCACCGGGTTGGCCGAGGCCTTCCACTTGGCGTGAGAACACCTGATCGTAGCCGTAGTCATTACCGATTGCGGTCAAAGCTGACGTGTCAGTGGTCAGGGCAATCGCTGCCATCGAGGCGCGTTCTTTCTCAAATCGGCCAATGAATTCAGCCGCAATGTGCTGACTGTCTGCCGCTGAGCCACCGTTACCACACAGCATGATCTTGTGCCCAGACGCCAGAGTGGACGCCGCGACGCCTGCCACTTCGAGGAGTGTCTCCAATCGCGCAGTGTCTGCGAGTAGCAGTTGCTTGGTAGCAATGCTGGCTTCAATGGTGTGTTGAATGGTCTCTAGGCTCATGGTGCAGGGTCCTTCGGTAACGCCTCGCAATTATGCCTTAAATGCGTGGCATTGGTGGTGCCAACGATCGCCGATGTGACGCTCGGGTGAGCGAACAGCGTGGCAAACAGCGTGGGTAAATCGTCTACGAGATGGCCGCTACCGAGTGCTTTTTTGATCAAAATTCCGGCGCCGGACGCCTCGGCATCGGCAAGTAAAGCGTGTTCTGTCTGTGCCTCGGGATTCAGTGTGATCATCAACACATCGGCCCCTTGAGCAAGAGCAAGTCTGCCACCCTCGACTGTTTTGCCGGATAACCCCACGGCTTTGACCAGTCCTGCATGCTTGGCTTTTATGAGGCTATGCAGTGCGCCGCTCTCGAGGTGGGCGACATCCTGACCATCGGAATGCAACAGCACCACATCGAGTTGGTCACGATTTAAGGCGCGAAGACTCGATTCCAGACTGGTTTGGATTGCGCGATCGGAAAAATCGTATTGGCTACCCCGGTCTGGATGGTAGGACTCGCCAACCTTCGAGATGATCTGAAAGTGTGTGTCGATCTCTGGGAGCAGTGCACCCAGCCGTTCCTCGGCGATTCCATAGGCCGGCGCGGTATCCAAGCAGTTGATACCGAGCGCATGGGCCGTTTGCAACAGCGCGATGATGGCTTCGTCACTCGGGAGTTCAAAGGCGTTTGGGTATTTGACGTCGGTATTGCGTCCAAATTTCACCGTGCCGAGGCCCAACAGACTCAGTTCAATCCCTGTGTTGCCAAGGGGTCTCAGTGGGATGCCCATGGGTAGGTTCCTTGCGTTGCAGCAGGCCATGCGGGGTAGAGTGCGCCGGTGCTCGGCTGCAATTGCGGAATCAGCATATCGGAAAGCTGCGGTGCCAGAGCCAGCTTTGTTGGCCAGCAGACAAAGCCACCCTTGATTGTTTGGATAAACGGGTGATCTGGGCGAGCCCCTTGGTCGGTTGCCGGTTCTGCGCGTGCAACACGGAATACATGGGTTGTGCCGATGTCGGGTGTGAGCCAAGACAGGGCCTCAGAGACAGCTGATTCTGCCGCCAGTTGCTGTGCCTGATCGCTTCGCTCAACGCCGTCTTCGGCGAGCTGTCCGCCCAGGTAAAGACACTGCTGGCCTCGGACCTGGTGGGTTGAAATGGTGAGTTTGGGTTTACTGCCCACACCCAATTGATGCCCAAAGATGGGTGCGGGCAATGGCGTATTCAGTGTACACACGGCCATGGCCAGAGGGCGTCGCTGCATGCGAGGCACATGCAGCCCTGAGCGCTCCAGGATCCCTTCGGTCCCCTCGCCAGCGGTCAGGATTACTTCACCAAACAGGTCGCCCTGTGCGGTTTCGACACCAATGATCCGGTCGTTACGCGCAATGAGCTTCACGACGTCGGCTGAAAACAGCCGTCCAGTGAGCAGATTTTCAAACGCAGGGATTAAGGTGTCCAAACGCAAAACGGGCTCTGAGAGACGATAGAGGTGGCCATCAAAACCGTTTGCAAAGGCAGGCTCCTCTTCTGGTTTGATTCGTTGCATCCGAGAGCGCATGGCTTTCGATGCAAAAAAACCGACCAGGTTGGCCGCTAACGACTCATGCGACCAGAGCAACTGGTGTTCCCGTTCGAGTGCCACGGCGGATAAATCAACCGTGCCCTGACCGGCAATTGCCTGACGCCATCGATCGGGCATCGCAGCGATGGCACTTGCGGCTTTGGACAACAGACCGTCGAGCGCGTACTTTGTTCCACCGTGGATCATGCCTTGACTGGCTAAGGTTTGCCCTTGGCCGAGTTGATGACTCTCCAGGACACAACAGGGAATGTTGCGGGCCGTTAACTCGGCAGCAAGCCAGAGACCGGAAACCCCACCACCAACGATGATTTTCATAAAGACATGCTAGCATCTTCATTATGTGGCGACATCTGTATTCCATCCTCCTCACACTGGCAACACCGGCACTGATTTGGCACGTCGTGCGTAAGTACAGACGCCAAGGCCAGCCGGCGCACGTCGCTGCGCGCCTCGGGTTGCATCGTCCTAAGATATCGCCGGGCGTTGTGTGGATTCATGCCTGCAGTCTCGGAGAATCCAAGGTCGCGCTGGCGCTGGCTGCACAGTTGAAGGCAGAGGATCCGAGCCTTCAACTGATGTTCACCGCGACGACTCCGGCTGGTCTCACTGAACTACAATCCAGTGCGCATCCAGTGGCAGTCTTTCCATGGGATTTACCTTGGGTCTGGGGACCTTGGTTGTCGCGACTGCAACCGCGGGCCTTGGTGGTGATTGAAACCGAATTATGGCCGAACCTGATTGCCGCCTGTGTCCGCGCCGAGGTGCCTGTGATCCTTGCCAATGGCCGGTTAAGTGAGAAGTCCTTCCTTAGCTATCAGCGGCTGTCCGAATTTACGCGGCCAATGTGGGCGGGTCTGACGCGTGCCCTCATGCAGTTCTCAAATGATGCACTCCGCGCACAGGCCCTCGGGACGCCGCAAAAGCGCATCGGTGAAGTTGGCTCAGTGAAACTCGATCAGCCCGACTTGCCGGTCAACCCAGCGCGCGACAAGGCGCTGTGTGCTTGGAAACAGCAGCATAAGGTTGTCTGTCTCATGAGCGGCCATCCAGGAGAGGATGCTTTACTGTATCCCCTTTTGGACACCGGTTATCGACTCCTTTTGGTGCCACGCCATCCGGTTCGGGGTGACGCGATCATGCGTGAGATCGAGGCGCTCGGATTGACGGGTGCGCGTGTGTCAGAGGACGCTTTGGATGCGCACGTGCAGATTCTCGTTGGTGACACCTTCGGGGAGATGGGGAGTTACCTGCGGGCGGCTGATGTGGTCGTCATTGGTGGGAGCTTCGCCGGTCATGGTGGGCAAAACCCAGTCGAGCCAGCACGCCTTGGTAAGCCCATTGTCGCCGGTCCGTTTATGTATAACTTTGCACACATCACCGAATCGTTGCAGGCGCATGGTGGATTGATCCAAACAGATCCTGAGACGCTTCCAACCGCTGTCGCAGAGGCATTGGATCAAGCCAACGCCCTGGGGTCGAAAGCCCGAGACTGGGTGCTCGCCAATCAAGGGTCGACCGAACGCCAGGTGACGGTCATTCGGTCGTTGTTGAAACCCCTTTAACGCGCATGTAGACGTGCTTTGGCGCGTGCGGCAGCGGCTTGGACCTGCCGTGGTGCTGTACCACCGAGATGATCGCGTGCGCCGACAGAACCCTCGACGGTGAGGACGTCAAACACGGTGGCATCAATTAAGTCACTGAATCCCTGCAGTTCTTTCAGAGCCATTTCTGAGAGATCTCGATCGGTTTGAACACCCAATGCAACCGCTTTCCCCACGACTTCGTGTGCGTCTCGAAAGGGTAGGCCTTTACGCACTAAATAGTCCGCAAGATCGGTCGCTGTTGAAAAGCCACGGATCGCGGATTCTTTCAGCCGCGACCGATTGACTGCAATGGCCGGCACCATATCGGCAAACGCACGGAGTGACCCAAGCAGGGTGTCGGCGGTGTCATACAGCGGTTCTTTGTCTTCTTGGTTGTCTTTGTTGTAGGCCAACGGTTGGCCTTTCATCAGCGTGAGAAGCGCCATCAGGTGACCAAACACGCGTCCTGACTTGCCCCGCACCAGTTCAGGAACATCGGGGTTTTTCTTTTGCGGCATGATGGACGAGCCGGTGCAGAACTTGTCAGGCAGATCAACGAACTGCCAAGCGGTCGAGTTCCAATTGATAAGCTCCTCAGAAAAGCGTGAGAGATGCATCATCAAAATACTGGCGGCGCCGCTGAATTCGATTGCGAAGTCGCGATCCGAGACGGAGTCGAGGCTGTTTTCTGTGGGTGCATCAAACTCCAGAAGCGAGGCTGTCAGCGCTCGATCAATTGGATAGCTGGTGCCAGCCAAGGCGGCTGCACCGAGTGGGCATTGATTCATGCGCCGACGGCAATCAAGCAGTCGCCCGGCGTCGCGCTCGAGCATTTCATTCCACGCCAGCATGTGGTGGCCGAAGGTCACAGGTTGAGCCGCCTGCAGATGCGTAAAGCCGGGCATGATGGTGTCATACTCACGTTCGGCAAGCCCGATCAGACCGGTTTGTAAGCGCGTTAACTCAGCGACGATCGCATCGATCGTGCCACGGAGCCACAGCCGAATATCCGTTGCGACCTGGTCGTTTCGTGAACGTCCCGTATGGAGTTTCTTTCCGGTATCGCCAATCAGATCAATCAACCGAGACTCAATGTTCATATGCACGTCTTCGCGCGCGATTGACCACTGAAACGCACCGGATGCGATTTCAGTCGCGATGGTCTGTAAGCCATCAACAATCTGCGTGCACTCGTCCGCGGTCAGGATGCCTTGGGTGGCGAGCATTGTGGCGTGCGCGATCGATCCACGAATATCCTCTTCGGCCATGCGTTGGTCGAACTGAACCGAGGCGGTGAATGCTTGAACGAACGCGTCGGTTGATTCCGAGAAGCGACCGCCCCAGAGCGCTTTGGGGGTTTCCTGACTCATAGAGACTCCTTGTGTGTGCATTCAGTATACTGGCTCAAAGGAAGGACCACACATGCAAAAAACACTGACCATCGCCACACGCAAGAGTCCGCTCGCGCTTTGGCAGGCCTATCACGTTCGTGACCGCCTGCAAGCCGCCTATCCGGAGCTCGAGATTCAGCTGTTAGAAATGACCACACAAGGTGACGAACGGCTCGATGTGTCACTCACCAAAATTGGTGGCAAGGGTGTGTTTGTGAAGGAGCTTGAGACCGCGTTATACGATGGCCGTGCCGATCTGGCAGTGCATTCATTGAAGGATGTGCCGATGGAGCTTCCCGACGGACTCGAGCTGGCATGCTTAACGGCGCGCGAGACCCCGTCGGATGCCGTGGTTTGTCAAAGTGGCCAGACCCCTTGGCGCTCTATCGACGACATTCCCCAGGGTGCCCATTTGGGCACATCGAGTTTGCGTCGGATGGCACAGATTCGTGCGATCCGCCCAGATGTCATGCTGTCGCCTGTCCGCGGAAACTTAGGGACCCGTTTGGGTAAGTTGGATGCAGGACAATTTGATGCACTGATCTTGGCGGCGGCGGGGCTAAAGCGCTTGAATCTCGGTGATCGGATCGCCTTTGAGACCGCGCCTGAAGAGATTTTACCCGCCTGCGGACAGGGGATTTTGGGCATCGAAATCCGTTCAGATGATGCGCAAACACGTGAGTATGTCTCGGTTCTTCAAGATCCCGAAGGTGAGCTCGTGGGGCGCTGCGAGCGGGCACTGAATCGCCACCTCAACGGTGGCTGCCAAGTACCGATTGCCGCCTTTGCCGTGCGTGAAGCGGATACGCTTTGGTGTCGTGCGCTCGTTGGCTCACCGGATTGTGGCACCTTGATCCGTGCGGAAGCGCGTGGTCCAGTGGCCTCACCTGAGGCACTCGGAATTGCAGTGGCTGAGGATTTACTGTCCCAGGGCGCTCGCGAGTTGTTGGCTGCTGCGGGTCTGTAATGACTGTCTCTGTCTGCGTCAACAGGCTGCCGACAGCACTAGATCGCGCACTCACTGCGTTTCAAACGGCTGGATTTGATGCCTGCGGGATCAGTTTCTTAGACACCTGTCCAATTGATGTCGCGCTGCATCCGGCGGTCACCGAGCTCGACCGGTACCAGCATGTAATTGTGACCTCTCCTGAGGCGGCTAGTCAGTGGGTTCGCGCAATCGAGGCCCGTTGGCCACAGTGGCCGACAGGTCTCACGTGTTGGTGTGTCGGTGAGGCGACTGCAGCCTATCTTCCAAACCATGCGGTCAGGATCCGGTGTGCAGAGGCTCCCGGATCTGAACCGTTGATCGACATGATGCGCGATGTTTTGACGCCCGAGGCGCGCTGCTTGGTTGTGACGGCGGCTGATGCCGGCCGGCAGTTTCGTGTGCTTGAGGCGAGTTTGTCAGTCCCGCTTGATTGGTTAGAGTTGTATCGCTTGGTTGCTGTGAAACCAGACAATTTGCGCGCATGCTGTGCCTGTGATTACTGGGTGCATGGATCTGCAACCTTACTGAAAGCCTGCCTTGAGGCCGTGTCTGAGGACGGCGTTTCGCTAGCATCTGTGACACACTGCGTCACAAGTGATGGGGCCGTCGCCTTATTGCCATCTGGATCGCGGTATTATCGGATTGCTGCCCCACAACCTGAGTATGTTCGGTTGGCGCTGGAAGGAGAGCCCTGTGTCAAAGCCTGAAAATCAAGAATCAACGCAAGCCGAGGTGGCAGAAGAGTCAGTGATTCCCGCTGAGTCTGAGTTAATGCCTGAGGAGTCGAGCCAAGAAGACGCCATCGTGACTGAGGCAACTCATCGCGCGCACTGGTTGGCGATGCTGTTGGCCGCGATGGCGATTGCGGGGACCGGGGTTTTGGGGTGGATTGGCTGGCAAGAGCTCGCTGTGGTCAATGCGCGGCTGAATGAATCTGCGGCGGTTAGAGACGACATTCGACGCCTTGAAAGTGCGCTCGTGGGTCAAACAGCCGACAGCGCGGCCCTACGACAGGAGCTTCAGAGCCTGTCACAACAGGTCGATCGCACAGCTGACCGGAATCAATCTGTGGTCGATCGGGTTGAGGCAGTCGCAGAGCAACTGGCGCGTTCTCAGGTAGATACCCGAACAAGCTACACCCTCGCAGAAGCGGAATACCTGCTTCGATTGGCGGATCAGCGGATGCGGATTGAACGGAATCCTGAAAATGCCGTGGTCTTAATGCGCACCGCACAGGCGCTTTTGGGGCAATTGGAAGACGGACGGCTGTTGCCCATTCGTGAACAATTGGCAGGTGATATTCAAACCTTAGCATCCATCGAGCGAATTGATGTGCTGGGAATTCAGGCCGAAATCCTCGCTTTGGATGCGGTGCTCGATCGGTTGCAACTCCCAGTCCGGCGACTACAGCCACCGCCATCGGAGTCACAGGAGGCGGATGCGCAATCGAATTGGTTGACTGTGTTGTCTGAATACGTGCGGATTCGTCAGGTGGATGCACCGATTACGCCTCTGGTGACCGCCGCTGATGCGGGCCGTGCGCGGGAAGTCCTGAGGCTCAATCTTGAGCAGATCAAGGTGGCGCTGATCCGTGAAGACCAAGCGATTTTCGATGCCTCAGTCGCGCAAGCGGTCCGCATGACCACACACTATTTCAGTACCACAGAAGGTGCGGGTCTTCGCGTGTTGCAAACATTAGAGCAGCTTCAGGGCCAGTCGATTGCCCGGGATATTCCAGACGCTTCGACAGGCTTACGGGCACTGCAAGCATTCAGAGCGTCTGAGGTTTCGCGTCGCGCCATAGCGGATGAGGTTCGCCAGTGAGTCGTTTCATCCGCTTATTGGTTTGGGTTTCGGTGCTGGCTGGAATGCTGGCAGCAGGTCTCTATTTGGGCGACCGGGTGCAAGCAGATCCAGGATATGTGTTGTTAGCCTATGGCGGATACACGGTTGAAATGTCGATCTGGACGGCCTCGATCCTGTTCGTGCTGCTGATGGTTGGCCTGTGGTTAGTGCTAGGGATTGGCGGAGCGCTTGGGCGTGCACCCTTTGCTGTATGGGGCGTGTTGGGTCGTGCGCGGCATCGGCGTGCGGATGGGCGCCTTGTTGAGGGCGCGTTGTGGTTGCGTCGTGACCAACCCGCGCGGGCGATGGCGGTATTGAAACAAGACGCCGCATCCGAGTCACTCCCGGCGTTACATTGGTTGTTGGCATCCGAAGCGGCCCGTCGACTCGACCAGGCCGAGGCGTCTGCGCAGTATTTGGAGACCGCAGAAGAGTTGATGCGACGGATCCCGAAGCCTGTGCTCGAGGCCGCACCACCGGAACAATTTCATGCGCTTTTGAAAGCGTTGAAAAAGCACTGGCGTGAAGATTGGGCGTTACGCTTGGAATCTGTGGGTGATGAACCGCCCTTGGCTCGACTGTCTGCGTTGACCACCTTGGTGAAACAGCATCCTGATTCCTTGGCCCTGGCGATTGTTGAGACGCGGCTTGCAATGGCGGCTGATCTTGAGGCGGAGGCCAAGCATCATATGGCGCGCGCCGTGGCACTCGATGCGACGCATCCGCTGGTCTTGGCGTTACAAATTGAAGCAGAGAGTGGACGGACTCCGGCGCTCGAAACATTGAGACACCGGATCATCGAAGCAGGAATTTAACGCTTCTTCATCGACTGGAAGAACTCATCGTTGGTCGTGGTTGTCTTGATGCGATCGATCAAGAACTCGATTGCTTGCAAGTCTTCCATGGTGTCCAAGAGCTTTCTCAGAATCCACATCCGCTGGAGCTCGTCTTCAGTGGTCAGTAATTCTTCGCGACGTGTGCCGGACTTCCGGATATTGATCGCAGGGAAAATACGCTTCTCTGCAGCACGACGCTCGAGGTTCAATTCACTGTTACCTGTGCCTTTGAATTCCTCAAAGATCACTTCGTCCATTTTCGAGCCAGTGTCGACCAACGCTGTCGCGATAATGGTCAGTGATCCACCTTCTTCGATATTACGTGCCGCACCGAAGAAACGCTTTGGACGTTCGAGTGCGTGCGCATCGACACCGCCGGTCAATACCTTGCCTGACGATGGCTGTACCGTGTTGTAGGCACGCGCTAAACGGGTGATCGAGTCGAGCAAAATAATGACGTCTCGCTTGTGCTCAACCAAACGCTTGGCTTTTTCGATGACCATCTCAGCGACCTGAACATGGCGCGCTGGCGGCTCGTCAAAGGTTGAGGCCACAACCTCACCACGCACGGTGCGCTGCATCTCTGTGACTTCTTCTGGCCGCTCATCAATCAACAACACAATGAGGTAACAGTCCGGATTATTTCGCGTGATGCTGTTGGCAATGTTCTGCAGCATCAGTGTCTTACCTGCTTTCGGCGGTGACACGATCAGACCGCGCTGGCCCTTGCCCAGTGGGCAACACAGATCAATGATCCGGGCAGTCAGGTCTTCCGTCGATCCGTTGCCAAGCTCCATCACCATCCGATCCTGTGGGAACAGGGGGGTGAGGTTCTCAAACAGGATTTTGTTCTTGGCGTTTTCGGGCTTGTCGAAGTTGATTTCGTCGACCTTGAGCAACGCGAAGTAGCGTTCGCTATCCTTGGGCGGACGGATTTTTCCCGAAATCGAGTCGCCTTTTCTTAAATTGAAGCGCCGAATCTGGCTTGGAGAGACGTAAATGTCGTCTGGTCCTGCCAAATAACTCGAGTCCGCTGAGCGAAGAAAGCCAAATCCATCCGAGAGGATCTCAAGGACACCATCTCCATAAATGTCTTCGCCGCCTTTCGCGTGGGCTTTTAGGATCGAGAAAATGACGTCTTGCTTTCGAGAGCGTGCCAGGTTTTCGAGGTTCATGGACTCCGCAATCTCGAGGAGTTGCGGCATTGTTTTTTTCTTAAGTTCGGTAAGGTTCATGCGTTCTCTTGATCACCCGGATGAAGCCCGGACAGAATTAGGGTTGGATTATTTCAGCTAAAAATAAAAAAGGGGGGTTGTGGAATGATCCACACCGAGAGCTTAGGCGCTTTCGGTGTGAACGTCTAGTGTTTTACAAATTTGAGTCGAGGAAGGCAGCCAGCTGACTCTTTGAGAGCGCGCCCACTTTAGTTGCCTCTGGCTCGCCGTTTTTGAACAAGATCAATGTCGGGATCCCGCGAATATTAAACTGCTCGGTCGCTTCACGGTGGTCATCAACATTCAGTTTGGCAATCTGAAGACGCCCTGCGTATTCAGTTGCGAGCTCTTCAAGAACCGGTGCAATCATCTTGCATGGTCCGCACCACTCAGCCCAGAAATCAACCAAGACGGGGGTCGATGCGTCTTTTAATACGGTGTTGAAGTTGTCATTCGTCAGTGTGGTAATTTGATCGCTCATGGTGTCCTCGTTGCGTTTTCTTCTTTAAGTGGTGAGGTTCTCAGCCACATCAATGGCTGCGTAAGTGAGAATACAATCTGCACCAGCTCGCACCATGGATTCAAGACTTTCTGTCATGACGGCGCGTCCGTCTATCCATCCATTGGCACTTGCCGCCTGAATCATGGCGTATTCTCCGCTGACTTGATAGACACAAACCGGAACTTTGAACGTTGTTTTCACCCGATGGACGATATCGAGATAAGGAAGCCCTGGCTTGATCATCACCATATCGGCGCCCTCATGTAAGTCTTCAGCGACTTCATGCAAGGCTTCATCGGTGTTGCATGGATCCATTTGGTAGGTGCGTTTGTCTTTTTTGCCGAGATTCCCAGATGAGCCCACCGCATCGCGAAACGGGCCGTAAAAATGACTCGCATACTTCGCACTGTAGGCCAGGATACGCGTGTGGATGTGCTCTTCTGCCTCGAATGCATCACGGATGAGACCAATCCGGCCATCCATCATGTCACTGGGTGCCACCATATCGGCACCGGCCTCGGCGTGGGATAAGGCTTGCTGCACAAGCACCTCGCAGGTTTCGTCGTTTAGCACATACCCGCTGGCATCGATCAATCCATCTTGCCCATGTGTGGTGTAGGGGTCGAGCGCGACATCGGTGATGACTCCCAGTTCGGGTAATTCCGATTTCAATGCGCGGACTGTGCGCTGTACTAAGCCATCCGGATTGTAGGCCTCACGCCCATCTTCAGATTTGCGATCGCGTACGACGGGGAAAATTGCGATCGCGGGGATCCCGAGTTCATATGCCTGTCTGGCCCGCTGTAAGAGGAGATCAATGGACAGGCGATCGACGCCAGGCATTGAGGCAACAGGTTCGCGGACGTTTTGGCCTTCGAGCACGAACATTGGATAGATCAGATGAGACGTGGTCAGGGTATGTTCGCGGGTTAACGCGCGCGAGAACGCATCGCGTCGGTTCCGACGCAGTCGACGCATTGGGTATCCGATTGGGAAAATACTGGTCATTGTGCGCTGAGTCCTCTTAGGCGTATTTGGCTGACGATGGTTCTGTCACAGTATGGTGATGAGTGACAGCACAATCTGCAACATCATCGGTCACCGAGAGAATCCATTATTCGGGATTTGCGAAACCAACGCATGTACGTCTCGCTTCTGAATAGTGTCTTGTGATCTTGCGTGGTTACCTTAGCATCGCTCTATCGGAAAGAGGTATGAACGTGAAAAAATGGATTGGACTCGCTCTACTTCTGGTCGTATTCGCAATGGGTTGGTTTTCTTCGGACCTGCTCTCGTTTCAGGTTTTAGCCGCGCGCTATGTTGATATCAAGACGATCGTCAACGAATCAAAAGTTCTTTCAATGCTGATTTTTACAGGCCTGTATTTTGTTGCGGTCGCCTTGTCATTGCCGATTGCATTAGTGCTGACCCTAACGGGAGCGGCATTGTTTGGCTGGTGGGGTGTGATTTCGATCTGGATCGGTGCGACAGCCGGTGCATTCGCTGTCTTTCTCGCCGTTCGCTACTTTTTGCATGATTGGGCCGAGACGCGCTTGTCAGGGATGCTTGGGCACGTCCGAAGCGAGTTTCAGGCGAATCCATTTCAATGGGCTTTGAGCATGCGATTGATCCCGCTAATCCCCTTTTGGATGGCAAACGCTTTACCGGCACTGCTTGGTATGTCCGCAGTCTCTTTTGTATTGTCGACAGCGGTCGGTATCCTGCCTGGCACGCTGGTTTACGTGGGCTTGGGTGTTGGGTTTGATCAAATTTTCAGTCGCGGTGAAATTCCAGATTTGTCAGTGTTCAGGAGTCCCGAAGTGATTGGGCCCCTACTCGCACTTGGCGTGATGAGTGTGATTTCAACCATCGTGACACGCCAGAAACAAAGGAAGCAGGATGCAGAACCTACACTGTGATATTTGCGTCATTGGTGGCGGAAGTGGAGGCCTGTCTGTCGCTGCCGGTGCCGCGCAAATGGGTGCAAAGGTTGTTTTATTCGAAGGCCATCGCATGGGTGGTGACTGTTTAAATACCGGTTGTGTGCCGTCGAAAACATTGCTGTCGGCCGCCAAGTCAGCAGGCCTGTCTGCATTCGACCCAGTGTCACGCTACGCCGACGCGAAGACACGGGTGCGTGGCGTCATCGCTGAGATTGCGCCGCACGACTCGGTCGAGCGATTCGAGGGATTGGGCGTGCAGGTGATTAAAGACTTTGGCGTGTTTCAAGACGCGCACCATGTGGTTGGTGGTGGTTTTTGTGTCAAAGCGCGTCGGATTGTCATTGCGACTGGATCTCGGCCGCGAATACCTGACATTCCGGGTTTGGAGGGCGTGGATTATTGGACCAGTGACACCCTGTTTGAGTCGGATGCATTTCCTGAGTCTTTGATTGTTTTGGGTGCGGGCGCCATTGGTTTGGAAATGGCACAAGCGCATGCGCTCTTGGGATCAGCAGTGACCGTGGTTGAGCCCTTTGCGATGATGGGCCGCGATGAACCCGATCTGGTTGTGGAGTTACGGGAAACGCTTGAGGCGAGCGGAATTCGCTTTGTGATGGGCGTTGCGGTCGATTCCGTTGCGCAGGTCGATGGCGAGACGCGGGTGGTCCTCGCCAATGGGGATACCTTGGCCTGTCAACGTCTTCTGGTCGCGACCGGCCGAGCGCCGAATATTGAGAAGCTAGCACTTGATGCGGCGGGTATTGCCCACGGTTCAAGCGGCGTCACGACGGATGCGCGGCTTCGAACCAATCATAAGCATGTCTTTGCGATCGGTGATGTGGCAGGCCGTGAAGCCTTTACTCATGCCGCCGGAGCGCATGCCAGTGTTGTTGTGAAGCAGGCACTGTTTGGATTGCCGGCCAAAGCGACCCAACAGGTGATTCCGTGGGTGACATACACAGACCCTGAGCTCGCGCATGCGGGGATGACCAAAGCGGAGCGCGATGCGGCTTATCCGGGTGACGCACAACGTACGCTTGAGATTCCGTTTGCTGATTTGGATCGGGCGCGTTGCGAAGACAAGACCGTTGGTCGAATTCGCGTCGTCGTCGATCGCAAAGGCCGCATTCTGAGCGCAGATATTTTGGGTCAGCACGCAGGGGAGTTGATCTTGCCATGGGTGTTGGCGATTGAGCAGAAGATTCCGCTGTCGAAACTAGCGTCGACTGTGGTGCCCTACCCAACCCGTTCGGAGATCACCAAACGCGTGGCTGGAAGTTACTTTACCGCGCAGTTGTTTTCTGACCGGACTCGGAAGCTCGTCCGTTTTATTCAGCGCTATTTTCCATAAAATCGATCCCGAGCTGTTTGCCTCGCGGCCGTCTGACCGCATAGTGTCGAGTTGATCTGAAAGATAACTGAAAGGAATGTGTGCATGCGTTTTGTGTCTCTATTGATCGTCTTGCTTGCTGTCTCGTTGCATGCGCGGGCACAGACCTGGTCTGACGTTGAAGCGAAAGCGCGTGGTCAAGTGGTGTATTTCAACGCATGGGGTGGCTCTCCATCGATCAATGCATACATCGAAACCTGGGCCCGCGAGGCGGAATCTCGCTACGGTGTTCAAGTGCGACATGTCAAAGTGGACGATATCGCGACGGTAATCACCGGCATTCAGACTGCGAAGCTGGCTGGACGGGATGATCGTGGTTCCGTTGATGTGCTCTGGATCAATGGTGAGAACTTTGCACGGATGAAACGTGAAGGACTGTTAGGGCCTTCGTTTGTCGAGAGTCTGCCGAGTGCCAAAGGGCTCGATCTGACTGCAGATGCCAACCGACTCGATTTTTCGATCCCGACCGATGGGCAGGAAGCACCTTGGGGTCGCGCGCAGTTGGTCTTTATCCACGATCAAGCACGGGTGCCCAATCCTCCCAAAACGCTCGCAGACTGGGTCGCCTACGCAAGGCAAAATCCGGGACGACTGACCTATCCTGAGCCCCCGAACTTTCATGGGACGACGTTTTTAAAACAGGCTGTTTTGGAGACGACTGAGCACGCCAATTGGCTTACTGAGCCCTATCAAACGGAACGGTTTGATGCGGTGACAGCCAATGTCTGGCCGCTCTTGGATGCGTTACATCCAGTGGCTTGGCGTCAAGGTCTTGAGTTTCCAGATTCTGCGGAAGCCTTGATGGAGTTGTTTGCAGATGGTGTGTTGGATCTCGCCTTATCATTTAATCCAAATGATGCGTCGGCACGGATTTTAGATGGCCGTTTTCCAGATACCGTGCGCACCTATGTGCATGCCAATGGAACGATCGGAAACACGCACTTTTTGGCGATTCCGTTCAATGCACAGGCCGCAGAGGGCGCGTTGGTCTGGATCAATCTGCTGCTGTCGGCTGAAGCTCAGGCCAGCAAAGCCGATCCGTCTGTCTGGGGTGACCCTACGGTCCTTGAGATGTCGCGTCTTGGCGCGTCAGATCGTGCTGTATTCAACGCCGTCCCGCTTGGACCTGCGACCCTGTCGGCAGACGCCCTCGGCCGGATCTTGCCAGAACCGCATGCGTCCTGGACCGAACCCTTGGAAACTGCGTGGAGGACACGCTACTTAGGCCGCGCACAGTGAGATGGATTGAGCGCGGACTGATCGCGCTCTTGGCATTTCCGGTTCTGGGTTTAGTGTGGCAAGCCATCGGCGGGATGTCTCAGGCATCACCTTTTGCAGGGTGGCAGTTTCTGTTCGCAGAGCCCGCACTGGTGCAATCGATCTGTTTGAGTGTGTCGGTCGCGATGGCCTCTCTGGCGGGCGCGCTGTGGCTGAGTCGCCTCTTGTCTTTTTATCTGTTACAGAACTCTGATCGGGTTCGCTTACAGGCTGTGATGTTGTCGATACCGCATAGCGCCTTCGCCTTGGGGGTCTTATTGTATTTTGGTGCCAATGGGGTGTTGATCCGGTGGCTTGCCAGTACTTGGCCGGAACTCGCCTCGGTGGATTACCTCTTTCCCCGCGATCTCTTTGGTCTGGGCGCGCTACTCGTGCTGATCCTAAAAGAGTCAGTATTTTTAACCTTGCTTGCAATTCCTTTGGCCAAGCGTTTGCCGCTCGATGCCAGCTTTCGGTTGGCACAAGAAAGCGGTTGGAGTGATTGGAGTGCGTGGCGGATTTTGATTTGGCCGCAGTTACGACGGTTATTGCATGCGCCGATTTTAGTGGTCTTCGCGTTTTCGATGACGAATTTAGAGGTGGCTGTGATTCTGGGATCAGATCAGGTGCCTTTTTATGCGGTCCGGGCACTACGGTGGTTATTGGATCCTGATCCGATTGCCCAGCAGGCGGGCGCCTGTGCTGTGCTTGGGATGTTGCTGGCCTTGATGATCATCTCTCGGATGTTGCTCGCTTACGATCGCGGCTTACGACATGAGGTACCGAAACGGATCCATACGCATGCGTGGTGTTTGCGCGGACTGAGTCAATCTGTTGGCCTCCTCTTGATGGCCGCTGTGACGGGATTGGCGTTGTGGGCGGTCGCCGGATATTGGCCGGTGACAGCGGCCTGGCCTACCCTCAATGCCACCTCGGTGGCCCGTTTGGTGTCAGACGTTGATGTGTGGTGGACGACACTTTGGATTGGTTTGCTGGTTGCGACGCTTGCTATTGGGTTGTCTGTGGTTTGGCTGGAGTGGATGGTGGCCCGCCGCATCACCCATCTGAGTTGGGTGTGGTGGGCTTTGTTATGGATGCCAAGTTTGCCCTTGTCCGCTGGTTTGTTGGGCTGGGTTTATGTGTTGGGTCTGAGCCCAGGACCACTGGCGGTGATTCTCGGGCATCTGCTGCTCGCTTGGCCTTATACCCTGGTGGTGTTAGCGGATGCCTGGCTGCATCGACCCGAATCCGAGCGCATTCTCGTGGCGCAAAGTGGTCTTTCGCAGTGGTCGGCACTCTGGCATGTGTGGTTACCGAAACACAGCGTCAGTGTATTGGCCGCCTTTGCTGTGGCCTTTGCGGTCAGCTTGAGTTTGTATACGCAGACCTTGTTATTGGGTGGCGGTCGTGTGGAGACTCTGATCACAGAGCTTGTGGTGAATCTATCGGGTGATCGCCGATCCGCCGCCAGCTTTGCTCTCTTGAATACCCTGATGCCATGGATTGTATTTATGATCACCGCATGGATCGGTCGGAGGCTCTGGCGCCATCGTCGTGGCATGCAAGGGGGGATCCATGCTGCAACTTCGTGATGTGACCGTTCTGCGCGATGACAGAGCGCTCTTCCAACCGATCTCAGTTACGATCGAAGCGGGCTCTGTGATGACCTGCATGGGGGCCTCTGGTCTTGGAAAAACGACTCTATTGTCTGCATTAGTGAGCAGCACACCTGGGCTTATCCTCTCCGGTGAGGTGTTGCTTGATAATGAACGACGGCCACAGACTGCACCGCTACTGGGGGTGACGCAGACCGTATTCCAGGACCCTGTGTTGTTCCCTCATCTCTCAGTCGGTGCCAATGTGGCGCTCAGCATCGCCCGGTGTGACCAGACCGAGCAACGTCAGCGTGTGCGTGTCATGTTAGATGCATTAGGTCTTGGCGGACTCGCTGAGGCCGACCCAATGACCCTGTCGCGCGGCCAGCGGATGCGAGTGTCTGTGGCGCGCGCCCTCGTTGCTAGGCCCCGTATTCTGCTTCTTGACGAACCGTTCAGTGCGCTCGATGCGGCCACCCGTGAGGACGTCAAGTCAGTGGTATTTCAGGCGGTCGCCGAATACAGCATGATGGCTTTATTGGTCACCCATCAAGACGACGACCGCCCAGAAACAGGAGCGCTGGTATGCTTGACGCCTTTCTCGTCAAACGCTTAAAGACGCCTCTCGCAAAGATGGCCGCGGGATTGGCTGGACGTGGCATCACAGCCAATCAGCTGACCCTGGCTGGATTTGTTTTTGGGATTTTGGCAGCGATCTGCGTCGCTTTGAACCTTCTTTGGCTCGCTCTGTTTGGTTTGCTACTCAACCGTCTCTTGGATGGTCTCGATGGTGCTGTGGCAAGGCAATCAAAGCCAACCGAAGCAGGTGCATACCTCGATATCGTGTTGGATTTTTTGTTTTACGCATTGTTCCCATTTGCCTTTGCCCTGCGGGATCCAAGTGATGCGGTTGCTGCGGCGTTTTTGCTGGTGTCGTTTGTCGGTACGGGTTCCAGCTTTCTAGCGTTTTCGATTTTTGCAAAAGCGCATGGATTGACCAATACACGGCTACAGGAGAAGTCGATTTACTATTTAGAGGGGCTGACCGAAGGCTTTGAAACCATCATGGTCTTTGTGCTGATGTGTTTGTTTCCACAATGGTTTTCGGTCCTCGCCTACCTGTTTGGTGGGTTGTGTTTGCTGACGACGGTCAGTCGAATTTGGACTGCAACACGCGCCTTGCGTGGCATTTCAGGTCCGGACCCTGATAGTCTTTCCGAAAGCAAATAGGAGCTCGTTATGAAATACCTCGTTTCCGGCGTGATAGCCGCCTCACTGATTGCGATGCCGGCTGTTGCCAACGAGCCGAAAAGTGATCTCGAAAAGTTGAGTTATAGCCTTGGCATTATTCTGGGAGAGCGGATTCAGAATGATTTCGGCGATCTGGATCCCGACTTTGTCTTGCAAGGTCTGATGGATTCTAAGAATGCCGATGCCTGGAAGATGGACCGTCCGGCAATTAATCAAGCCGTTCAGGACGCGCAAGCCAAAGCACAGGCGGCACAGCAAAAACAAATCGAAGCAATGGCGGAAGCAAATTTGAAAACAGGTGAAGAATTCTTGGCAGCCAATGCCAAAAAAGACGGCGTAACGGTAACGGCTTCAGGCCTTCAGTATCGCGTATTGCAAGCCGGATCAGGTGATGCGCCAAAGGCGACCGACACGGTACGCGTGCACTACGAAGGCCGTTTGATCTCTGGTGATGTCTTTGACAGCTCATACCAGCGCGGTGAGCCGGTCAGCTTCCCGTTGAATGGTGTGATTCCAGGTTGGTCAGAAGGGGTTCAGTTAATGAATCCAGGCGCGAAGTTCGAATTTACGATTCCGTCTGCCTTGGCATATGGTCCTGCAGGGACTGGTCCAATTCCACCGAACTCTGTCTTGGTGTTCGATGTGGAGTTACTTGAGATCAATCCAGCGAACTAACGCTGATTAATGAAGGCTTCAACGAAGGCATCAAAGGTGCCTTCGTTAGCGGCCGCCATCTCGCGTTCAGCGCTCAAGCTGTCCGCAGCGACCTGTGCCAGCCTGGCGTTCTCCGCGGCATCGACAAAATCATGCCAGATCGCATGATGTTGTTCGGCCATAGCCAAGCCAAATGCCAAATGCCCCTCTTGCATTGCCGCGATCTCGACTTCTGCTGAGAGCAGTGGACATCCGCCTTCGAGTCGGATGCGAGCATCTGCTAACGCATCGCAGTGATGTCTCACACCTTGTGCTTGATCGAGAAGCTCCGCGAGCGCATCAAGTGGACGCAAAAATTCCAACGCAGCCTGCGTGAGATCTCGAGAGAGATCATAGGGTTGACCGGGTCGACGACCAGCCCAGGTGGTTCGCGCATTGATGCCATTGATCGCGACGCATTCCGCGTCGGTAAACAGCGCGCTTTCGGCAGTGGCGGCAGCTGTCATCAGAAGTGTGATGAGTGCGGCTTCTGTTTCGGAAATCCCATTGCGCGCATAGGGATTGAGATCGATCGCACGCACCTCGAGATATTCGATGCCGCGGTTGATGAGTGCACGGACTGGCCGCTCGCCAGGCTCCTGAATCCGCTTGGGGCGGATGCTTGAATAATATTCATTTTCGATTTGCAGGACGGCGGTATTGAGCTGTTTAAACCCGTGATCATCTTTCAGGCCGATGCCTTCGTAGGTTGGCCATGAGCGATGCACCGCTTCGGCCAAGCTGTCGCAATAGGTATCAAGATGGTTAAAACAAATGTTGATGGATTCTTGCGCAGTTGACTGATAACCGAGATCACTCATGCGTAAAGTCGTTGCGTGTTGCGCAATTCGGCTCCGGCCGCTGACCTTGAAGCGATCTGTGGCCAATAGCCGAAAACTTTCATCGACAGCTGGACTGGCGCCTGTGAGCAGCATCAGGATCCATTGGATACGGCGGAAGTTTCGAATCGTCTCGAAGTATCCACTGTCCCGCATGGACCGAGAATCCAGAGCATGTGGCGCGTTGTGGTGTGCCGCACGCCAGGCCCAGAAGTCGTCGCTGTATGAGAGGTTGAAGTGGACACCTGCAATGGTTTGCATCTGTCGGCCATAGCGAAAACCGAGGCCTCGGCGATAGACCGTTTTCAGTCGACCAATGTGGCTCTTGCCATAATAGGCTAGCGGAATATCGCAGTCGGATTCAGGTAGCCAGCAGGGCATCGACAGAGGCCAGATACGTTCTGCATCACCGATGACCGTTGTCGCAAAGCCTTGCAGTTGGTCGAGTTCCGCCAAGGCCGCAGCCGTTGACGGATGCGTGCCTGTGACAAATTCCAACAGGGCCTCAGAGTAATCGGTGGTGATCCGAGGATGGGTCAGTGCCGAGCCGAGTCTTGGATCGTGCGGGGTTTGCGCGAGTTTGCCATCGTGGCGCTGCACTCGCAGACCCTCTTTCTCGAGTCCAAAGCGCATGCCGCGGAGATGCTCTACGAGCGTTTGTCGTTCAGATTCGCTCAGTGTGATCGTTTGTATCGTGGGTAATTTCAGGCTCACATCAGGTCCAGTGCGTGCAGCCAACGCTCTGCATCGGGTCGCCGAGAGAGCTCGTCTTGGATGGCTGTGACGAGCGTCGCTAAACGCTCGGGATAGTCGTGCGCCTCATCATCGCGTTCTTTGGCATCCCAAGGGCCTGCTGTCTCCGATTGCCCTGCAGGGATCGAGAGACCGAGCGACCCATATGGCTCCCAATCGGTGCAGTAATACATGGCAGTAATGACAGCGCTCTCTTCTGAGGCAGATAGAGGCTCTCCGCGGCCAATGGGGCCACCGTGCCAGCCGGCGTTCACAAGAAAGCAGCGGGTTTGATGCGCTTCGAGTAAGTCCTCAAGAATGTACACGTAGTCATCGAGATTACGTGGCAACAGGGAATCCATAAATCCCGGTGTGAAGCGAATGTCGAGCTCTGCCTCATGGCGCTCTAATGGCCCTAAATGGTTGCCGTAGCCCAAAATGAACCACACGAGAGCCTGCTCTTTGGAGATGCGTGCCAAGGGTGGTAAGACGCCGAGGGGGTCGGTCGTGAGGATTACTAACTGGTTTGGCCCGCGAGTGTCGGAAGCTTCACTGGCATGCAATCGAGTGAGCGGGACAACCAAATGTGTTGGTTCAGCGGGTGCATCAAGGGCTGCGAGATCAGTGGGGCGACGTAGCGCATCCAGCGGTAAATTTTCGGCAATGGTGCCGAAGGTCAACGCATGTTCGAGTTGGATCGGTAAATTGTGATCGAGGTGCAGGCGGCATCCGTCTGCGAGTCGGTGCAAACCGGATTCTGACCAAGACAGGCCGCGGTCACCAATCAAACGACCACAGCGAAGGGCCCAGGTGGTTTTTTGCGTGCCAGCAGGGCCCAAGAACAAGGTCACCTCTTGGTCGCCTTGGGCTGCGGCACCGTGTAACGGCAGTGTGTCTTTTTCGGGTAACAACAGCCCGAGCACAGTCAGCAGTGCGCGGCGCATCTCGCCGGTGGTGAGATCGCCCCCCATCAACACCCGACGCTTCCCCACGTGCATCATGATGACGCCGTTGCCATCGGCAATGACCTCCGCATCACCAAATGCATCCAACGGTGCCCAAATGAGCTTCCACTCCGGTTTTTCTCGCGGATTGAATTCGCGTGGGATGTGACACAGATGATGGCAGCTCATCGCATGCCATGCTTTCAGGGTCGTGATCTGGAGTGGGACGGCGATGTCTGGATCGACACCGAGATGGGCATGCAAACGATAGCGGCGACGTTCAACAATGTTGTCTTTCACGCGATCCCAAATGCCTTTAAAGACCGCATCCTCGACGAAGTGAAACTGTGCATCGGCGCGGATTACATCTGTGACAGAGGGCTCGTTTACAACAAATCGTTGCACACTCGCACTGCGCTCTGTGTGCACCGATAAGGCGCCGGATTCCGTGAGGCGTCCCTCGTCTAAAACAAGGGCGTGCTCGATGAGTTCCGCAAAGGGGAGGTCGTCGAAGCGACTCGACCCGTCTATGTTCATTGCAGTGTGTCAGACCCCGGTGGCTGATCAGAGAGAAGCCATTCTAAGTCAGCCTGATCATAAAGGTATACCTGTCCGCAAAAATGACAGTCGAGTTTCACCTGCGGCTGCTCCAAAAATAGCGTTTTCACCTCGTCCTCACCCAGAGCACGAATGGCGCGTGCAGACCGATCGCGGGAACAACTGCATCCAAAATGCACAGGCCAAGGCTCGAGGCCTCTTGGCTCGAGCTCGTTAAACAGTCGGTAGGCAAGGAGTGGTCCCGCATCCTGGCAGAGCTCGATTGGGGTGACGGTCTCGGCCAGTGCAGTCAGCGTCTGCCACGCATCCTGATCTTGGTCATATCCGCCTTCGGTGGGTAACCGCTGCAGGAGCAAACCGCCGCAGGTCGCACCGTCACCAGCAAGCCAGAGCCTTGTATCGAGCTGTTCTGAGTTTGCAAAGTAGGCGTTTAAGCAGCCAGCCAGTGAGTTGGCCTCAAGTGGAACAATCCCCTGATAGCGCTCACCTTGATGTGGCTCGACCGTTACTGCGAGATAGCCTTGCCCCATCAGTGTTTGGAAGTCTGCCTCGGGCACTGCATCATCCCATTGGGCGGTGGCTCGGATCCGTCCGTCCGAACTGCACTCCGCGACCAGCATGCGTATGGGGCCGTCACTTTTGGTTTGCAGCACCATCTCGCCATCAAATTTCAGCATGTTGGTCAGGATGCAGGCGGCGGCTGAGAGTTCTTGGCACAGCCGTTTGACTGGCTCAGGCATCACTTGATGCGCGAGCATGGCATCTGAGGCGGACGAAAGACGCACTGTGATGATCCGCGCATCACGCGTTTTTTCACATTGATATCGTCTCACCAGATCGCGATCTGGGCCGAGCTCTGTCATTCGGGGGCTCCTTTTAAGCGTGTGAGTTGGCGTCGTTCTCGTTTATTGGGGCGATGGTCGGTCGGTTGAAAGCCCGCGCGTTCGTAACGACGCATATCCTGTTCCGCTTCGCGTTTGGCACGCGAGGCCTCTGTTTCCTGATAGAGCAGTGCGGCTTCGCTGGCGGGCCTGCGGTCTTCCCTCACTGCAACCACTTCAACAATGAGCTCTGTTTGTGCCCGCGAGATGGTCATGATCTGACCAGGCAGTACGGCTTTGGAGGGCTTTGCTTTCACGCCATCGATGCGAATTTTGCCACCATCGATGGCATCGCGCGCAAGCCCGCGTGTTTTAAAAAAACGCGCAGCCCACAGCCACTTATCCAGCCGAACGCCGGTTTCACTCATTTCAACATCCGTCGAAGGGCTGGGAATAAGATATCAAAGTCCTCAATCCCCTGTTTCCAGTGCGAGCGCGGTGGCTCGGCTAAATTCGGATGGCGAATTTCGATCACCTCTCGCACACCCGCGCGCTCGGCCGCATCGAGAACACGAGGGGAGTCATCGATAAAGAGTGCGCGCTGCGGGTTGATCTGGTGCCGATCAAAAAGTTGTAGCCAAAAATCAGGATGCTCTTTTGCGACACCGAAGTCGTGGCTCGAGACGATGCCATCCACCCAATGATGCAGCGGGACCACCTCAAGTTTCAGCTGCACCACATCACGATGTGCATTGGTTGCAATCAAGGTGCGTAAACGGCTTTCCTGCAACAAGCTCAGAAATTCTTCTGCATGCGGGCGGAAGCGAATCAAATGTGAGAGCGCTCGCTTGGCTTCAATCAGGTCAATGCCGAAAAATTCGGCCCAGTAATCGGTGCAGTACCACAAGAGCGTCCCTTCATGCTCTTTGAGTTTTTGATGAAAGCGCTGCTGGATCTCTGCGGCCTGCTCACCGGTCTGATTGGCGACCATTTGGTGAACGTTTTCAAGCCAGAAGGTGGCATCGTAGTGCAGATCGAGCAGCGTGCCGTCCATGTCCAATAGCACATCATCGATCTCCGTCCAATCTAGATCAAAGGGCATACGGCGCCTCTTTTGGAACGCCGAGAAGCTGAATGACGGCCTGATAAATGCGCGCAACGTCGTCCAGTCCGGCATAGCGTCCGCTCGGCCCGCCATGCCCCGCATGCAACTCCGTGTAGAGCAGAAACGGACCGCCAGTTGCTTGGGATTTTAGCGCGGCAATCCAGCGCGCGGGCTCCCAATAGGTCACGCGCGGATCGGTTAAGCCTGCGGTCGCCAGAATACAGGGGTAATGTCTGGGTTCGACCATCAGGGTTGGTGAGTAATGTGCCAATCGGCGATAGGCATCTTCGGATTCGGCAGGATTTCCCCACTCGGGCCACTCCGGCGGCGTCAGCGGCAAGTCGGCGTCTAGCATGGTTTCCAGAACGTCCACGAAGGGCACATCCGCAATCACGCCTTTGAACAGTTCAGGCCGCCGCATGGCGACGGTTCCAACCAGCAGCCCACCGGCACTGCCCCCATGCAATACGATCCGGCCTGCTGAGGTGAATCCATCGCGGATCAGCGTTTCGGCGGCGCCGATCAAATCGTTGAACGAGTGATCTTTTTCGGCCATGCGGCCACCTTTGTACCACTGGTGGCCGTTTTCCATACCGCCGCGGACATGCGCCGTGACATGCAAGACGCCCCGCGTCAGGAGGGTGCGACGTGTGGCGCTGAATCCGGGGGTCAAACTCATCCCGTAACTGCCATAACCCGTCAGTAAGACCGGTGTGTCGGGGCTTAACTGAAGATCGCGGTGGTGGACGAGTGTCATTGGGATCTGTGTGCCGTCGCCAGAAATCCCATAATGACGCGTGACGACGTAGTGACTGCTGTCATGTCCATTGGGCGGCTCTGAGACCTTTAACACTGTTTGCGCGCCGGTCTTGAGATCGATCTCAAGCACGCTCGGTGGCACCGCTGGGGTCGAATACCGCATGCGGATCGTATCGCGATCGTGACCAGGGAGTGGTTCTAAGTGGCTGTCATGGATTGTGGTGGGCAACGGAATCGGCATGCGAACCTGAAACTCGGTGAGATCCGGCTCGCAAATCAGATACCGACCACAACCTTCATGCGAGACCTCAAGGACCCAATGTGCCGCGAAAACCTCGTAGTCGCTGAATAACTCTCCCGCCTCCGGCCGCCATAACAGACGCCACTGTTCGGGATTCGAGGCGGCCGCATGTGTCGGAAACGGTGCGACAAAGAGCGCATAGTCAGGGTGTTGATAGTTGGACCGGACTAACAGCCAGTCCCCAACCTGTTCCAGTTCGTACTCGAGCTCTGGAATCCAATCTGTGACTGCAACCGGTGTCAGCGATTCGAGATCAGACGCCAACAAAAAGGTTTGATTGGTTTGGTGGTCGTGCGCATCAATGGTGATCCATTTCTCGGTACTGGTTTTGCCAAGTCCGATGAAGCGCCCAGGATGGTCGAGCTCGAACACCAGTTGGTCTTCGGTCTGGGCTGTCCCGAGTCGATGGCACCAAACTGAAGAGGGACGTTGGTTCGCGTCGAGTCGTGTGTAAAGCAGCTTTTGGCTGTCTGAGCTCCATTCAAAATCGCCGCGGCAGTCTGTCAGCGGTGTCTCGATTGTCTGATGTTCACCGGCCACAAACACACTGAGCGTGTATCGCTCAGCACCATGTAGATCTTCCGTGACCGCAAACCACTGATGATTCGGTGAGTGGTCCGCGCTGCCGACATCGTAATAGTCTGTACCTTCGGCACGTTGATCTCCTGCCAGCAGTACCTCGATCTCTCCAGCCTCCTGTTGGCGTAGAAAGTCGGGGTGCTCAGCACCTGCGACAAAACGTTGCCAGTACAGATAGGGACCCTCTTGAACAGGCACGGAATCATCTGCATCGCGGATAGTTGCCTTTAGTTCATCGAAGATCCATTGCCGTGCGTCGGGGCCACCGAGCCATTGTTCGGCGTGCTCGTTTTCCGTTTCGAGATGTGTCCGGATTGGCGCAGGAAGCGTGTCTGGGTCCTCTAAAACTGCCTGCCAGTTTTCGGCTTTTAGCCACAGAGTGTCGTTGTTTCGAGTTTGCATGGCGGTAGTGTACGCTAGCGCCGTTCGCTTGTGAGGTCCTATGGCAATCGCTGATTGGTTACGCATTCTCGTCCTGTCATTCGTCTGGGGCGGGTCCTTTTTTTTCGTGGAAATCATGTTGCTTGAGATTTCGCCTCTTGTGTCCGTGTTTGGCCGAGTCTGCATTGGTGCCCTTGGTCTACTGGCGTTGTTGCGCGTGTTGGGCCATGCGTTGACGCCTCTGTTGGCGCAATGGCGAGACTTTGCGCTGATTGGGCTCGTCAATACTGCAATCCCATTTACGCTGATCACTTATGGGCAAACTCAAATAACAGGCTCGTTGGCATCCATCATTAATGCTTCAACCCCCATAATGACAGCGGTTGTGGCGCATCTGCTGACAACCGATGAGCGCTTATCGATTCGAAAGGCGATTGGGATTGGCATGGGATTTTGTGGCGTGCTGGTTCTGTTTGGGCCTGCGGCGATTTCTGCAGACGCCACGCTTTTGGGAATGCTTGCAGGATTGATGGCTACGCTGTGTTATGCGTTTGGATCTGTCTACTCGAAGCGCTTGAAGCACAACCCACCGTTACTGAATGCCACCGGCCAGGTCTCCTATAGCGTTCTTTGGATGCTACCCATGTTACTTTGGATGACTGCGCCCTCGGACTGGACGATGCCAAGTTTTGGACCGTTAGCCGCACTTTTTGGCATCGGTTTGTTATCTACCACCTTTGCGTTCTATCTGTACTTTCAGGTCTTGCGGTCAGCCGGTGCAAGTAATGTCGTTTTGGTGACGTTTCTGGTGCCAGTTTCGGCCTCAGCGCTTGGGATCATTTTTCTGGGTGAGTTTTTGGATCTTCAGGACGTGACAGCGTATCTATTAATTGCCTCGGGACTTGCTGTGATTGATGGCCGCTTGGTCCGCGCACTTGGATTTTTGAGACTAAAGTCGCATACTTAGGCTATCCATTAGAACCTGGAGGTCTGATGCGTATTCTGACTGGATGTTTGAGCCTCGTATTATCCGCGGTTGTTTCCGCGGCACCGCAAAAAGCCACCTTTGCAGGTGGATGTTTTTGGTGTTTAGAACCGCCCTTTGAAAAGATGCACGGGGTATCGGCGGCGGTGTCGGGTTACATGGGTGGCACGCAAGTCAATGCGACCTATTCGGCTGTCTCGGCGGGACAAACGGAACACCTGGAAGTGGTTCAAGTCGAGTACGACGATGCGATCGTCACCTATGAGGCCCTCTTAGAAACGTTTTGGCGACAAATCGATCCAACCGATGCGAATGGTCAGTTTGTGGATCGTGGGCCGCATTACCGAACGGCAATTTTCACTCATACACCTGAGCAAGCATCGATAGCGAACGAATCGAAGCGTCGTTTAGAGGCGGCTGGAATTTTTGCTGCCCCGATCGTCACCGAGATCCGTGAGGCCATGCCGTTTTATGTGGCCGAGGAGTATCATCAGGATTACTACAAGACCAACGCATTGCAATACAACTTCTACCGCTTTCGGTCTGGACGTGATCAATTCCTCGATGCGGTTTGGGCTGATCGCGATGCATACCGAATCTTTGCGGATAAGGCGCCAAAAACCGCACAGTACCGGAAGCCCTCAGAGGCTGAGATTCGCGCGAAGCTTAATGCTGAGCAATTTCATGTGACCCAAGAAGACGGCACTGAACCGCCCTTTAACAATGCCTTTTGGAACCTGAAAGAAGACGGAATTTTTGTCGATGTGGTCTCCGGTGAACCACTCTTTAGCTCGTTACACAAATACGATTCAGGCACTGGCTGGCCCTCATTTTGGCGACCACTTGAGGAGCAACTCATTGTGGAGCGGGAAGATCGCAGTTTCTTTATGAGCCGCACTGAAGTGCGTTCGAAGTTTGCAGATTCGCATTTGGGACATGTGTTCCCTGATGGACCGGCACCGACGGGTCTTCGGTACTGCATCAATTCTGCAGCACTTGAGTTTATTCCAGTTGCTGACTTAGAGGCGCGCGGATATGGCGCCTATTTACCGCAGTTTGAGCAAGTGAGTCAGAACGTCGCCAACTGATTGAAAGCATCTGCAAAACACCCCATGATCATCGCTCGTAGCCATGATAATGAGGACTCCCCATGCCGATTACGATTTCCCACCGCGGTGACATGATTGAAGTTGCCGGAAATTTGCCTTCAGTCGGTGCTAAAGCGCCTGCGTTTAATCTGACCGCCACTGATCTATCGACGCTCACACTGGAGAGCTTTGCTGGTCAGAACCTGATTTTGAATATTTTCCCATCAATTGATACACCAACCTGTGCACAGAGCACGCGGCGCTTCAACGAAGAGATGGCCTCACTCGAAAACACTCAAGTCGTGTGTGTGAGTGCGGATCTACCCTTTGCGCAGTCGCGTTTTTGCGGTGCTGAGGGGCTTGAGCGGGTGCAGACTGGCTCAACGTTCCGGTCGAATTTCTCCGACGACTACGGCGTCACGATTTTGTCGGGCAAGCTTGCTGGCCTGACGAGTCGTGCTGTTGTTGTGATCGGGACCGACGGCACTGTGAAACATGTTGAGTTAGTGCCAGAGATTGGCCAAGAGCCGGATTACGCAGCCGCCCTGGCAGCGCTTTAATCCGATTGAATCAGTGAGGCGATGCGGTCACGGGTTTGCCCCGTGGCTGCTTCCGCTTCCTTTGTGAGCTGCTCATACAGCGCGATCAGTTCAAACGCCATCGGCGTCAGCACGCTCCCCCCGCCGGCTTGGCCACCAGTTTGCGTGACAAGTACGGGTTCCTTTAGCGAATCATTGAGCTCTTGAATCAAGAGCCAAGCGCGCCGATACGACATGCCAATCGATTTGGCTGCTTTTGATAGTGAATGTTCCGAGGCGATGGCATTGAGAAGCGCGATTTTCCCAGGGCCGAGCAGTGTGTGTTGCTCACCCATCACCAACTTCAGCTTCAGCGTCGGCTGTTGTGCCATTAGCAGTCCCGTTCGGTGACCTTACGTGTGACCTTTCGTGGATGTAGGACATAGCAGGTACCTACATCATTATCACCACGGGTCACAAACATTCGGTAGGGGTTGCTTTTGACCGTTACTTCAACGGGATCACCAGTGGGGCGCTCAAAAGTCGCCTGAGCGCCACCAAGCACCTGTAAAGAACAAGCTGTCATCGATCGCTCAGACACTGAGACCCCAACTTCTTTGAGGTTGGCGACGATATCTTTGCAAAACGGCTGGCTGGTGTCAGAACGGGTGAAGCTCCGAGCCTCGGCGAAGCCTGTGCTCAAGAGGCAACTGAAGATGACTGCGACATATTTCATGCGCCTAGGCTAACAAAGCTTGACGACAATTACAGCGTCAGTGTGCGTGTTTCGTGGTCCGATGTGTCACTGAGTCGTGTTGATTGGAGATCAAGTACGTAACTTTCAGCGCGCCCCAAATCATTGCGCCGATCATCATGACGATGATGATGAGACTGGGCCAAAGTGTGTGAAAAGTTTCAATATCAATTCCGAACATGGTGAGTCCTCCGTTTCAGACCTGTTCAGAATAGACCGCCTTACGCATGCATGACCTAGCGCCAACTCACTGGACTTGATCGGGATCAGGTTTTGCGCTCGTCGAGTTCAAGAAAGCGTTCGAATTTTACTTCAAGTGTCTGTTGAAGTGTCTGATAGCGCGCTGTCTCTGCAGTCACAAATGCGGGCTCTTGGCTAAAGAACGCAGGCTCCGCCATGGCCAACTCAAGTGCCGCAATTTCGGCTTCGAGTTGCTCAATTGTGGCGCTGAGTTCGTTGTATTCGCGTTGCTCGTGGAACGCGAGCTTCTTTTTGTCAGGCGCTGTTTCGGCTTTTGGAACAGCGGCTGCGGCGATTTTTTCTACAGCTTGTTGTTGTGCTGGATCCGGTCGTTGCCGTAGCCAATCTGAATATCCCCCAACGTATTCCCGCAGTTGGCCGTCTGCATCGAACGACCACAGGCTAGTCACTACCGAATCGATGAAGTCGCGATCATGACTGACGAGAATCAAGGTGCCTTGATATGCGAGCAGCGTGTCACGAAGCAAATCCAGTGTCTCCAGATCCAAATCGTTGGTCGGTTCGTCCATGATCAGGAGGTTGGCGGGCCGCAAAAATAAGCGCGCCAATAGCAATCGGTTGCGCTCACCGCCGGAGAGCATCCGTGCTGGGCCGCGCGCGCGTTCGGGCGAAAATAGGAAATCCTGGAGGTAGCCAATCACATGTTTCTTGCCGCCGCCGATCTCCACGAAATCGGAACCATGCTGCAAGTTATCAATGACGCTGGCATCGTCATCGAGGGTCTCACGGAGTTGATCAAATAATGCGAGTTCGATATTCGTCCCGAGGCGGACCTGACCCTCAGTGGGCTCAAGTTGCCCAAGCAAGGTTTTGATCAACGTACTCTTACCGGCCCCGTTGGGTCCGATCACGCCGATGCGGTCACCACGCATGACGGCAGTCGAAAAATCTTTGAACAGGGTGCGGCCACCCAACTGCAAACTGAGCTCGGTCGCTTCAAACACGAGCTTCCCGGACTTTGAGGCATCGGTCAGGGTCAGCTCAGCTGAGCGCTGCCGCTCTCGACGTGCCATACGCTCCCGGCGCAGTTGCTCGAGTGCCCGTACGCGTCCTTCATTGCGTGTCCGTCTGGCTTTGATGCCTTGTCGAATCCATTCCTCTTCCTTTGCGAGCTTTTTATCAAACTGTGCAAACTGTTCTTCTTCGGCAGCCAATTCCTGATCGCGTCGGTCCAAATAGGTTTGGTAGTCACACGCATAACTGCGCAATACACCACGGTCGAGTTCAACAATGCGCGTGGACAGGGCCTGCAGGAATCGTCGGTCGTGGGTGATAAAAAGAACGGCACCTTGGAATTGTCGAATTTGTTCTTCGAGCCACTCGATCGCTGGGATATCCAGATGGTTGGTGGGCTCGTCGAGTAACAGGAGGTCCGGCTCGATGACCAGAGCGCGCGCAAGTAAGACGCGTCGCTTCATGCCACCCGACAGCGCTTTGAATTGTGTTTCCGGGTCGAGTGAAAATTTCGATAAGGTTTGTTCGACCATTTGCTCGACACGCCACGCATTGTTCGCTTCCAGTGCGTGCTGCGCATGCTCGAGCTCACTCATTGCGGCATCAGAATAGTCTGTTTCCATCCGCTTCAGCGCTTGGTGGTAACGTGCAAGTACAGGTGTGAGCTCACCCAATCCTGAGGCGACCACTTCAAAGATCGTGCCCTCGGTACTCATCGGCACATCCTGCACTAGGCGCGCGACCTTTAAGCCCTGCGGCTTATTCACTTCCCCAGAATCAGCCACGATCTCGCTTGCGATCAGCTTCATCAGGGTGGATTTGCCCGCTCCGTTGCGACCGAGCAAGCCAATCCGCTCGCGGGCATCGATGCGCAGATTGACACCGTCGAGGATGGCGGGACCACCAAAACTGACGTGGATGTTATTCAGGGTATACAGACTCATCAGTCAGCTCCGTTGAAATCGAGTTGGCGCCAGGCTTCGAATAAGACGATTGCGACGGCATTTGAGAGGTTTAGGCTTCGACTGGCTGGTTGCATGGGCAACGTGAGTACGGCATCAAAAGCCTCACTTTCGCGAACATCAGTCGGCAAGCCACGGGTTTCGGGTCCAAACACCAAAATGTCACCTGGCGCATAGCGAACCTGATCATAGCGGGTGTGCCCTTTTGTGCTCAGTGCGAATTTCCTGCCGGGGGTCTGCTGCAAATAGGTTGCCCAATTCGCAAAGCTGCTGACGCGGGTCATCTCGTGATAGTCCAAACCTGATCGCCGCACCGACTTTTCATCTAACGAGAAACCAAGCGGCTCGATCAGGTGTAGGTGTGCACCCGTGTTCGCGCATAGCCGGATGATGTTGCCAGTATTGGGCGGAATTTCGGGTTCGTAGAGGCACACAGTCAGCATGGCGGCACGATACGCCGCTTGTCAGAGAAAGGAAAGTGATGCCGAATGCTTCCAAAATGGAATGAAAGCGTGCCTCTGTTGGGGCTGTTTTTTTGCCACAATTCATCGCATGGTAAACCCATGAAAACTCAACAAGACGCCGTAGACACTCAGATCGTTCCCCGAACCTCCGATATCGGTCAGATGCAGGTAAAGCGTGCATTGCCGTCAAAGCAGATGCGATCGGTCGGATCCTTTGTATTTTGGGATCAAATGGGCCCTGGTGAACTTTTGGCGGGGTCGGGTATTGATGTGCGGCCACATCCGCACATCGGATTGGCAACGCTGACCTACTTATGCGCTGGCAATATCCAACACCGAGACAGTCTGGGCTCGGACATGGTACTGGCGCCGGGTGCTGCGAATTTGATGATTGCTGGCTCGGGGATTGTGCATTCTGAACGATCAGATGACCGATCCCGCGCCCTGAATTCCGAGCTATACGGGATCCAAAGCTGGCTTGCTCTGCCACAATCTCATGAAGAATGTGAGCCGGCATTCTTACCTTATGAAGAAGCCATGTTGCCATCTTGGCAGGATGCTGGAGTGGAAGGCCGCCTGATCATGGGATCTTGGAGTGGAATGCGATCTCCGGTTCGTTTTCCTGCCGAAAATATCTATCTCGATTTGCAGATGGCACAACAGGCGAGGTTGGCGATTCCAGCTGACTTACCAGAGCGTGCAGTGTACAGCCTCGATCGGCCGATTCGGATCGATGGAATTGTGTATCCTGCCGAGACGTTGCTCGTTCTCACGCCCGGTCGTGAGGTCATCATCGAGGCCGAGACCGGTGCGCGTGTACTGGTGTTTGGCGGCGAGCCGCTTGATGCGCCGCGTCACCTCTGGTGGAATTTCGTGTCATCACGACCTGAGCGCATCGAGCAAGCGAAACGCGACTGGCAAAGTGGCGAGTTTGCCAAGGTGCCAGGTGACACGGAGTGGATTCCGCTCCCAGAGGCCTAAGGAATCACTTGTTGGCGTAGCCAGGTGGCGAGCGCTTGTTCTGGCAGATCTGGGATTTCATCGAACTCGATCGGTGCCTGCACGATGAATTCGATGGGGCGATCAAGTCGTTTCCGTATTTCGTATAAGTAGAGACCCAAGCGGAACGTTAGCGCAGTCCGCGACGCCCGTTGGAAGAGCGCAGAGTTTGCACCCTGAAAGCAAATGGGTAATACGTCGGGCTGTGCTGAACGGATCAATCGACCGACCAATGGTTTCCAGATGTCATCCCGCACGGGCTGGCCTTTTTCCGGCGACCACGACACGGCGCCTGCTGGGAACAGCGCGACGACACCTCCTGATTTTAGGGTCTGAATCGCCTGGCGACGGGTCTCGACATTGAGTTTGGTTGCCGCCCGCGAGGGCTGGAACTCAATCGGTAAGATGTTGTGGTTGAGCGCTGGCTCTTGGCACAGCACGCCATTGGCGATGACTTTGAACTCCGGATCGATACGGGAGGCAATCCACGCAAGGGTTACGCCATCAGCCACACCGAAGGGATGATTGGCGACAAGCAAGAGGCCTTTTCCCGGCCGGCGTGGTGGGATGCAGAGGCTGTCGGTGGACGGACCACGGGCGCCTAGATGATCGAGTGCGATATCCCAGATGTCGATGCCATGAACGGTGGTTGAAGCGCGTTGGAACTGTCGATATCGTGTCACTAATCGGCCGCGGCCACTGACTGTTTCCATGGCCTTGATCAGCCAGCGCTGATGCAACGGCATCCACGATTCAGCGTAGGAAATAATTGGTGCTCTCAAGGCATTCGGTCCACTGTCAAAACGTTGCAATAAAACCCGCTTACACTCGTAAAATCAACTAAGGAGATGCCATGCGGCACTTAACCGATACCCATGCGCATACGGTGGCCAGTACCCATGCCTATTCCACAGTCGATGAGTACTTCCGGGAGGCGGCTGAAAAAGGGTTAAAGCTCTTTAGTATTACCGATCACGGCCCGGACATGCCTGACTCACCGCACCCATGGCACTTCGGTAATATGCGTGTATTGCCGCGGGTGAAGTACGGTGTTGCGATGTTGCGTGGCGTCGAAGCCAATATCCTGCCGGGATCACGGGTATTGGATGTCAACGAGACACTGATGAGCTTTATGGATTTTGGCATTGCCAGCTTCCATGAGCCGGTCTTTCCGACAGCAGACCGAAAAGCACACACGAAGGCTGCGATAGCCGCCATTGAATCTGGACTAATTCAAATTCTCGGACATCCTGGGAACCCGAATTACCCGATTGATATTGAAGAAGTGGTCCGCGCTGCCCGTGACC
>CAZVNX010000005.1:0-47251 GCA_964628665.1 uncultured Pseudomonadales bacterium
AAGATAAAGTTGGCGCGCTCGAGAGGATTCGAACCTCTGACCGCCTGGTTCGTAGCCAGGTACTCTATCCAGCTGAGCTACGAGCGCGTCAAGGGCGTGAATACTAATAATTTTCTGATAAATTGCAAGCCAATTTCCCGCCTTTGGGTATTTCTTTCAAGGATCCATATTCATGCCGACCCAGTCTCCGCGCGCCGTCGCGGGCTTTGCAATGCTCGCTCTCGGTTTTTTTGATGGCATTCTTGGCGTGACTTGGTTGGTCGCTCATGTGTCTCTCAACGCCTCTCTTGAGTCCTTGGGTTGGATATTGGGTGCGGTGGGTTTTGGATCCGCCATCGGGTCAGCATTTGCGCCGACCGTATTAAAACGCGTGTCTCATCTCCGTTCGCTTTATTTGGCCTTGGCTGTGCAAACGGTCTGCATGCTTTTTATCGGTTTCTCTGAATCGTTGTGGGTTTTTGCAATGTGGTATGCAGTGCGTGGCCTAGCAAATGGCATTGCGCACGCGTCTTTGAATGCCTTTTTTGCACCAAGGATCAGTTCCCGTCACCTGATGAACATTCATGGTGGATGGGGCATCGGAACGGCGTCTGCTGGGCTTTTGTCCGGAGTATTATTGGGGGCGGGTTTCGCCTGGTATTGGATCTATGTGATTGGCGCGTTGCTGTCTGCCGGTGCTTTGAGCATGGTGTGGTTGTCACTCAAGCACTTTGCGACATGGTCGAGCCCAGAGCATGCGATCGAGTCGGCAGCAGGGCGCCTAACCTGGCCGGTATGGACCTTGATTCTAAGCGGGGGGCTTTATGTTGGCTTAGAGCAAGGCACTGGAAATTGGTTGTCTGCACTGCTTGTCGAGACTGCGGGTGCTGAGGTGCCGACAGCGGGTGTTGCGACCGCAATATTTTGGGGTGCTTTAACCGGTGGTCGATTCCTGCTGACGCGTATTCGTGGTTCGGAAGAGTCCATTTTAATTTGGGCCACCGTCGTGATTCTTGTCTCAGTATGCGCGGCGCCCTGGCTCCCCTTGGCGGGTCAGATGGCTTGTTACGGATTATCTGGGCTTGCAATGGCTCCGCTGGCACCTTTCATCATCACAGTGGTTGCCCGTCAGGTTTCTTCATCAAAGCGTGATCAGGTGATGGCACTGCAAATCCTCGTATTTTCTGCAGGTGCTGCATTGATTCCCGCGGTGTATGGCGTCTTGGCAACCCAATTCTCGATTACGGTGATCGCCGGCGGTATTGCGGCAACTGCTGCCTTGCTTCTCGGATTGTTCTGGATCACAGTCGGAACTCGATTGAAAGGAATCTGATAATGTTAGTGGCATTGACGCAACTATTAGCCTGTCAGTTACTCGGTGAAGTAATTGCCAGGGCTTTCGATTTAGCCATTCCAGGCCCGGTCATTGGTATGGGTCTATTGCTCGGAATTTTGTTGTATCGAGAGCAGGTGCCTGAGTCCTTAAATTCAACCGCCAATGGTATTTTGGCGCATTTGTCGTTGTTATTTGTGCCTGCCGGTGTGGGTGTGGTCGCGCACTTGGCCATTCTTGGCAATGAATGGCAAGCGATCCTTGGCTCACTGATCGGTTCCACTGTGATTACAGTGCTTGTGACCGGCTGGGTGCTGCAAAAAATGCATCGGAGACGCGATGATGCAGCCTGATTTCCAAGAAGTCTGGGTCTACCTGTCAGCCAGTCCGCTGACGGCCTTAACGATTACGCTGATGGCATATTTGACAGGTGACTGGCTGTATCAACGGTCTGGCCGCAAACCAATTTTGAATCCTGTCTTAATTGCCGTGGTCCTGATTACACTCGGCCTGACCGTCACCGGAATCGATTACTGGACGTACTTTGAGGGTGCGCAGTTCGTACACTTCTTGTTGGGCCCGGCCACGGTTGCGCTCGCGGTCCCTGTCGCGAAGTTGTTGAAAACGATGCGCGGCGGCTTTGCTGCACTTTTTACGGCTTTGGCATGCGGTTCAGTGACTGCGGCTGCTAGCGCGGTTGTCATTGCTGATTTACTAAATGCGTCAACGCAAACGGTGATGTCGCTGGCACCGAAGAGTGTCACGACACCCATAGCGATGGGGATTTCAGAACGCATTGGCGGTTTGCCCTCGCTAACAGCCGTCTGCGTCATCATGACAGGCGTGATTGGCGCCATTCTCGGACCCTATGTTCTCAATGCGGCACGGATTACCTCTTGGGATGCGCGCGGTTTTGCGATGGGGGTCGCAGCGCATGGGATTGGCACGGCGCGTGCGATCCAAATTAACAAAGATGCAGGGGCATTTGCCTCGTTGGCCGTAGGTCTTAATGGCCTAGCCACCGCGGCATTGATTCCAATTTTTTGGGCGATTTGGCAATGGTGGAGCGGAAGTTAACCGCACCCCTTAACAACTGGCGCGTACGTGTTAGAATCGCGCCCCTCATGGAGACGTGGCCGAGAGGCTGAAGGCGCTCCCCTGCTAAGGGAGTATAGGGTTTGTAGCCCTATCGAGGGTTCGAATCCCTCCGTCTCCGCCATCTTTCCTAGATCCATTCGGGTCGAATGCCTACCCCATATACTGGGGATGTGCGATAGTCTTTTGTCTAGTGAAGTGCGTTGATATAGCTCTTTATAACTCAATGCGCTAATGATATAACTTTTCGTTTGATATACGACAATAATAGGGAGTCGGGCGATGCGAATCGGAGCCCCAAAAGAAGTAGTGCCGGGAGAAGCGCGGGTCGCCATGACCCCAGATTCGGCATTGCAACTTCAGAAACTCGGCCATGAGTGCGTAATCGAAACTGGAGCAGGCGCAGCCGCTCGGTTTTCGGACCTGGATTATGAAAAGGTCGGCGTGACTGTTGTAAAAACAGCCAAGGCCCTGTTCAAAGAAGCAGATGTCATCGTCAAGGTACGTCCACCACTCGAGTCTGAAGTCAAACTCCTCAAATCGGGCCAAACGCTAATTGGGTTTTTCAACCCTGCAGCGAACGAGGCGTTGATCGAACAAGCGCGCGAAAAGGGTGCCACCGTTGTTTCAATGGAGATGGTGCCTCGGATTTCCCGTGCCCAAAAAATGGATGCACTCTCATCGATGGCGAACATCGCAGGCTATCGTGCGGTCATCGAGGCGGGTAACAATTTTGGGCGGTTTTTCACAGGTCAGGTCACTGCTGCCGGAAAGGTGCCGCCAGCGAAGGTACTAGTCATTGGTGCTGGAGTTGCCGGCTTAGCAGCGATCGGCACGGCGCAGTCTTTAGGAGCCATTGTGCGCGCGTTTGACGTACGTCCTGAGGTCGCCGAGCAAATTGAATCGATGGGTGCCGAATTCTTATTCCTCGATTTTGAAGACAGCCAAGATGGTGCAGCCACTGGTGGCTATGCGGCGCCATCGAGTCCAGAGTTCCGTGAAAAACAGTTGGCCTTGTTCCTTGAGCAGGCGCCTGAAATCGACATCGTGATTACCACGGCCCTGATTCCGAATCGCGAGGCTCCTGAATTGTGGACACCGGAGATGGTGGCGGCCATGAAGCCTGGATCTGTCATCGTCGATTTGGCTGCTGAGAAGGGCGGCAACTGCAAGCTCACGGTAGCGGACGAGAAAGTTGTGACCGAAAACGGTGTCACGATCATCGGCTACACAGATTTCCCAAGCCGTATGGCGGCTCAGGCCTCAACACTCTATGCGACTAATATTCGGCACATGTTGACCGATCTGACGCCCGAGAAAGACGGCCAAATCGTGCACAACATGGAAGACGATGTGATTCGTTCTGCGACAGTGACGCATGGCGGTGAGGTGACCTATCCACCACCACCGCTGAAAGTCCAAGCAATCGCTTCGAAAAAGGTCGAGAAGGCGCCTGAAAAGACGCCTGAAGAAAAGGCAGCAGAGGAAGCGGCTAAATTAGCCGCCGCCGGTCGTCAGCAAACCAAGCTGTTGATTGTGGGTGCGGCGCTCTTGGCGCTCATCGGTATGTATGCACCACCGGCATTTATGCAGCACTTCATTGTCTTTGTGTTGGCGGTCTTTGTTGGATTCCAGGTGATCTGGGGTGTGGCGCATTCCCTGCATACGCCATTGATGGCTGTCACGAACGCGATTTCCGGAATCATCATTGTCGGCGCTTTGCTACAAATCGAATCCGATCTGCCAGTGGTGACCATCTTGGCAGCAATCTCGGTATTGATTGCGACCATTAATATCGTTGGCGGCTTCATGGTGACGCACCGGATGTTGCAAATGTTTAAAAAGTCATAAGCGGAGGGATTTGAGATGACCATCGGACTACAAACCGCCGCTTACATCGGCTCAACTGTACTGTTTATTCTGGCCCTTGGCGGCCTGTCAAATCAGGAAAAGGCAAAGCGTGCTGTCTGGTTTGGCATCATCGGGATGGCAATTGCCGTGATTGCAACCGTGGCAGATAGCCGCGTCAGTCTATCGGGTGTTCTGATCGGAGCATTGGTGATTGGTGCGGTAATTGGCGCGATCGTTGCCAGTCGCGTTGAGATGACAGGGATGCCGCAATTGGTTGCAGCCCTGCATAGCTTCGTTGGCTTGGCTGCAGTGTTCATCGGATTGAATTCTGATCTTTCGGTGCATGACTTCGCATCAGGTGCAGAACAGATTATTCATGAAATCGAAGTGTTCTTAGGTGTCTTCATTGGTGCTGTGACCTTCACAGGCTCGATCATTGCCTACGCCAAATTAGCCGGAAAGATTGGTGGCAAAGCGCTGATCCTTCCAGGCCGTCACATGTTCAATATTGCGATTGCTGTTGGCTCTTTGGTGTTGTTGGTTCTGTATATGAATCACGCAGGATCCTGGACGCTGTACCTAATGACGGTCCTAGCACTGGTACTGGGCGTGCATCTCGTGATGGCCATCGGTGGCGCTGATATGCCAGTCGTTGTGTCGATGCTGAACTCGTACTCCGGTTGGGCCGCGGCAGCAACCGGTTTCTTGCTGGGTAATGACCTCTTGATTGTCACGGGTGCGCTGGTTGGCTCCTCGGGTGCGATTCTGTCCTACATCATGTGTAAGGCGATGAACCGTCAGTTTCTGTCTGTGATTCTGGGTGGTTTCGGTGACGCAACCGGTCCGGCGATGGAAATCGAGGGCGAGCAGATCGCGATTGATGTCGATGGTGTGGCCAGTGCGCTTGATGATGCCGATAGCGTCGTGATTGTCCCAGGCTATGGCATGGCGGTCGCACAAGCACAGCAGTCGGTGAGCGAGTTGACTCGTCGTTTGCGTGCCAAGGGCAAGAACGTGCGGTTTGCGATTCACCCTGTGGCCGGACGACTGCCCGGTCACATGAACGTACTGTTGGCAGAGGCTAAGGTGCCCTATGACATCGTCTTGGAGATGGATGAAATCAACGAGGATTTTCCAGAAACTGATGTTGTGATCGTGATTGGCTCAAACGATATCGTCAACCCAGCGGCCCAAGAGGATCCAAACTCGCCGATCGCTGGGATGCCCGTGTTGGAAGTGTGGAAAGCCAAGCAGGTGTTTGTTTCGAAGCGAGGCCAAGGGACGGGATATTCTGGAATCGAGAATCCCCTGTTCTACAAGGAAAATACGCGGATGTTCTATGGTGATGCGAAGGCGAGCCTAGATCAGCTGCTGACGCAAATTCACTGAGTGGATGACGGATAGTGGAGGCCCTGCATGTAGGGCCTTTTTTTTCCATCAGGCGTCCGCACCAATGGGTGTGGAGGAAGTCATGACCCAATCAAAACAAATAAATGTGCTCGGTGAGCCCCTGATTCCCTGTTCGATGGATCCGATCACTGGCTATTTTCGTAATGGATGTTGCGAGACTGACGCGTCTGATCGAGGGAGTCATGTCGTGTGCGCGGTTATGACCGCGGAATTTCTCGATTTTTCAGCACGCAGTGGTAACGATCTCATTACACCGCGCCCTGAGTTTCAGTTTCCAGGTTTGAAGCCGGGAGACCGCTGGTGCCTGTGCGGTCTGCGGTGGGTTGAAGCATTACGTGCAGGCGTGGTCGCGCAGATTGTGCTTGAATCAACACACGAAAAAATTCTAGAGCACGTAAGCTTAGAGACTCTCGTTCATCATGCCTATCGAGAGTCTGCGTAGTGATGATATAGGATGATTATGCGTTCACTCGCTTGGGCGCAATGCAGGATGCAGGTAAAAAGAAGGACGCTTCATCAATGGCCAATGTCAAAATTTCTCCCTCGGTTTTAGCCTCAGACTTCGGTCGACTGGCGGATGAAATCCGCGCAGTCGATAGGGCAGGCTGTGATTGGATTCACTTGGATGTGATGGATGGTCACTTTGTGCCAAATCTGACCTTTGGGCCGCCGGTCATCAAGTCCGTCCGAGGTGCGTCTCAGAAGCCATTCGATGCCCATTTGATGGTGACCAATCCCGACCGCTTACTGGATGTCTATGCAGAGGCAGGTTGCGACATGATTACTGTCCATGCCGAGGTTTGTGACCATCTTGACCGCACACTCTCCCGTATTCGTGAACTCGGCTGTAAAGCCGGTGTCTCTTTAAACCCGCACATGTCTGAAGAGTGTCTGCGTTACGTGTTAGATCGCGTGGATTTGGTCTTGGTCATGAGTGTGAACCCAGGCTTTGGCGGGCAATCCTTCTTACCTTCTGTCGTTGAAAAAATTGCGCGCATTCACGCGATGCTCGATGGCCGTCCGGTGGATATTGAAGTTGATGGTGGGGTCACTCCAGAAACCGCACCTTTGGTCGTGGCCGCTGGTGCGACCGCTTTAGTCGCAGGATCCGCAGTCTTCAAAGGCGGGTCTGAGGCGGCTTATGCGGCCAACATCCAAGCCATACGGGATGCGGTGGCGTCTATTTGACGCCAGATATCTAAATTTGATCGCGAATCACACCGCGAACGATGCCAAGCACCTCCACATCCGCGTTGTTGAGCACGATGGGTTCCATCTCGCTGTTGGCAGGAATCAATTTGACGCCGTCTTGATCAAGCCGAAGTGTTTTGAGCGTGACTTCTTTTGCATTGATTCTCACAACCACTTTCTCTCCGTTCTCGGCAGTTTGTGATTGCTCAATAATCACCAGGTCGCCTGGGAGGATATTTGCGTCCCGCATCGAGTCGCCACGCACGCGCAGTGCGTAGGTGTTCTTTTTGACCAGTCGCGCGGGAACATCGACGTAGGCCTCATCAGTGAACATATCGATCGGGTGACCACAGGCAACCCAGCCGATGACTGGAATGCTCGCATAGGCTTCGGTGACCATTTCAAGGCCCGAGTCGGCCTGCATCGGTGCAGACTGTTTGGTTTGCGGCAGTAAGATGGTTACCATGGCGAGTCTCCTCATTTCTTTACTGGATATTTATACAGCATCGTGAAGCCGTTTGCCAACCTCTCACAAGTCCCTGTTGATACGCAGTACCCCGTTTTTGTGCCGATCGGCGGGTCCGGCGAGATCGGTATGAACCTAAATCTCTATGGATTTCAGGGACAGTGGTTGTTAATTGATGTCGGAATCACCTTTGCCGATGACACCACACCACCTGGTATTGATGTCATTTGTCCGGATATCTCGGCGTTGCGATCGATTCGTGAAGAGATCGTGGGTATTGTGATCACCCACGCCCATGAAGACCACGTTGGTGCCTTGCATTACCTATGGCGCCAACTGAAACGGCCGGTGTATTGCACCAAATTCACAGCCTCTGTTGCGCGACGGAAGTTAGGAGAGGCGGGACTGCTGGATCAAGTGCCCCTGCATGAAGTGTTGCCGGGTGCACGTCAGGAGCTTGGGCCGTTTGCGCTCGAGTGGGTGACCTTGACACACTCGATTCCTGAACCGAATGCATTACTGCTCGAGGTGGGCGGTGTGCGCATCTTTCACACGGGTGACTGGAAGCTCGATCCGCACCCAATTGAAGGCGCCCATTACGATGATCGGCGGCTTATGGAGATTGGTGAAGAGGGCATCGATTATTTGGTGGGAGACTCCACCAATGCCACGGTGGAAGGCTGGTCTGGGTCGGAGGCGGCGTGCCACAAAGCCCTGCTGGAAGTGATTGCGAAGCAAACCAACCGCGTGGCGGTGACGTGCTTCTCGTCGAACACTGCCAGATTGTCTGCGCTTGGGCAGGTCGCGCATGAGACTGGACGGCGTGTCACTGTGTTGGGTCGCAGCCTCTACAACTATTTGCAAACTGCCAAAGCAACCGGCTATCTACGGGATTTTCCGGAGTTGGTTCCAACATCGGATTTGGACTATTTACCGAAATCTGAGCAGCTGATTTTGGCCACGGGCTCACAGGGTGAGCCGCGTGCAGCCATGGCGAAGCTGGCCAAGGGCGAGCATCCGGATTTGCAGTTAGAACCCGACGACACGGTGGTCTTCTCGTCAAAGGTGATTCCAGGGAACGAGAAAAAACTCTTCCGACTGTATGATCTCCTGGCGCAAAAAAAGATTCATGTCGTGACAGAGCAGGATGCGCCCATTCATGTCTCAGGCCATCCATGTCGTGATGAACTCCGTTGGATGTATCGGGCGCTTCGTCCTGCCTATGTCATTCCGGTCCATGGTGAAGAGCGCCACATGATTGCTCATGCGGAATTAGCCGAGAGTCTTGAGATTGGCGCATGGCAGGTCAAGAATGGTGACGTGGTTAAACTTCAGCCACAGGCACCAGCGACAGTGGCCCGCGTTCATACGGGCCGCCTTGGTTTGTCTGGCACCAGTCTGGTTCCCTTGAGTGATCGTGCGCTGTCGGAGCGTCGCGCATTAGCTGAAGGGGGGATGGTAATACTGACGTTGGTTCTGGATAAGAAAGCGCGATTGGTCAGTGCCCCGCAGATCCAGCTGGTTGGCGTCCCTTCCGGCGAAGCCGAAGCGGAGACTTTGATCACAGATTTAAGTGTCAGCGTTGAAGAGATTTTGAGTGAATTGGGAAGCCGCGTCTTGCAGTCAGACGATGCACTGCGCACCGCGGTGCAACGTGAATTCGGTGCGATGATTCGTCAGTGGCTTGGAATTAAGCCAAAACAGCTGGTGAATATTGTTCGTATTTAGTTCCCAAATGGGATCTTTTCAAACGGTTAATATTGTATACAATATCGTTTTAGAACAATACAGATAGGAAACAATCCACTCCTCATGATGAGGGGATGGCTGGACTCCTTCACGACAGGGCTGAACGCATTGGGTAATCAGGACGACATCTTTAAAGCGCGCGCATTGGCTATTTTGCGCGTGATCGAACACGGTGAAGAGGTTTCTCAGCGCGAGATCGCTGAAAAAATCGATTCAAGCCTAGGGACCACAAATCAGGCACTGAAAGTCTTAATCGACGGCGGTGTGGTGCACGCCGAGGGTGTGACAACATCCAAGGGTAAGCGCGGCTTTTTATACTTTCTGACGCCGCGCGGGATTGAAGAAAAACTGCAGTTGACCCGTGATTATCTCTTGCGTCGCCAGCGTGAAGCGGAGGCGATTGCGTCCGAGATCGAGTTGCTGAAAGCGGAGTTGAACGAGCGTTAAGCTCACTGATTGTCGTTGAGCTCTTCAGGTCCGAAGTAATGCTCAACGCCGACAGAAATGGCGTAGCACGCAAGTGCAGTCGTGCGCGGGATCTTAAAATCTTTCCCGTCTCGCTCGCCCTTCTCATAGTACTGAATTGTACGTTTCTTTAAACCGAGTTTCTTCGCCGCCTGCTCTTGGGTGAGCCCACAGGATTTGCGCCACGCTTTGAATTCCTTCGGAGTCATCCGTAATCCCGTATCCCATTGATTAAAAAGGCGACATTATCCCGTGTATTTTTTGATGTTACATGAAGGTTTTGTGATTTTTTAGCGCACTTTGTGCGTAAATTGTCATGCTGAGTCAATTCTGCTTGATATGCCTCAATGCACGCATCCTGGCACTCAGTCACACTATTACGATGAATCAAATACATGCTTTACGGCGCTTTGGCTTGTTTGACCGCAATGTGCCACGTTACACCAGCTACCCACCAGCGACGCAATTTCGCGAATTCAGCGAGCCACACACGGCGGGTCGTTGGTTATCGGAGCTTCCATCTGAAAAGCCCATTTCGCTGTATGTGCACATACCGTTTTGCCGACGTTTGTGTTGGTTTTGTGCGTGCCGGACGCAAGGACTTGGTAACGACGGTCGTCTTGAGACCTACCTTGATGCGCTCAACCACGAGATGCATCGCGTGTCTGAATTGCTGCCATCGTCGATCGAGGTCTCTCGTCTCCACTTTGGCGGAGGCACCCCGACGGTGCTGAGTGTCGAACAGATCCGAAGGCTTACCGATGCGCTCCGCAGCCACTTCCCATTGCATGCACTCGATGAGTTGTCTGTTGAAATTGATCCGAATGAAATCGATGCACCCCGTTTAGACGCATTCGTGGAAGCCGGAATGACTCGGGCATCCATTGGTGTGCAGGATTTTGACCCATTGATTCAAGAAACGATCGGTCGGCCACAAACCTTTGCGCTTACAGAACAAACTGTCAGTGCACTTCGAGATCGTGGGATTCAGAGTCTGAATACCGATGTTGTCTACGGGCTACCTCACCAAACCCCGGAGCGATTACGACGGTCTATCGAACAATTGCTGAGTCTGGATCCGGATCGCGTTGCCTTGTATGGCTATGCACACGTGCCCTGGATGGCAAAGAGACAAGTGATGATCCCCGAAGCGGCGTTACCCAAGGCGGAAGCGCGATTTTTCCTTTCTGAATTGGCTCGTGAACTGTTCCTCGATGCCGGATACGTTCCGATTGGCATCGACCATTTTGCCAAGCCATCTGATGCCCTTGCGGCGGCGCAAGCCACCGGCCACTTACGACGCAATTTTCAAGGATATACCGACGACCTCGCTTCGACCCTTCTCGGATTAGGTGCCTCGGCGATTTCCAAACTGCCCAAGGGCTATGTGCAAAACGATGCAACCATCGGCGGCTATCAAAGCCGCATCCAGTCAGGGCAATTAGCGAGCTTGCGAGGTCATGAGTTTTTGCAGGATGACGCACTTCGCGCGCGCATCGTTGAGATGTTGCTGTGTGATTTTCGGATTGATTGGAGCCAGCTTGAGCGGGAGGGATTTGTGCTGACCGACTGGGTCCGCCAAGACGCGGATCTCGCGGCATCGCAGTTTGCAGGGCTCATCACAGTCACTGATGGGTTGTTTCAGTTGGAGCCAGAGGCGCGTCCACTCGCGCGTATCATTGCGCAGTGGTTTGACGCCTATGAGGTGGCGAGTACAGCACACAGCTCGGCTATCTAACCGTACCGGGGCGCCTGTTTTGCCTCCCTTTTTTTTAATTTACCGCACATATTGCATAACGAAATATTTGCGGTTATGATCTCCCTCAATGACACAAGAACGACAAGAAGGAGGTACGAGATGATTCCAGTCGGTGTTGGTCGCGGCCTGATGTCTTCCTACGGGCGCATCGTGGAGCAAGAGCTTCAAGAGAAAAAACGGAAGAAAACGTTGGCAAGCCATGAAGTTGGACGTAAGGGCTGGGTAGCCCGGTTTTTGTTAGGCGTTCGCTTCTAATTGCGCACAGGTCCCCTGCAGGGAAGCAGGGGAGTTCTATCTTGGATCACGGCACGCACGCCGTAACGCATCGCGTAACCACGCAGGCCGATTGCCTGTGACTTCAAACACACGTGCTCGACCCGCTCGGGCCACCTCAGGCAGTATTTTTCGCACACTCCAGTACCAGGGCCGCAGGCCGTAGTCATCAATCAGGATCAGTGTTCCGGGGGTTGCATACTGTGCGGCCGCGAGCGAACAAGCTAATCGAAATCGCCCATCCACCAAGATCAAATCTGGATTGAGATTGCGATGCCACGGTGCCAGTGGATAGCGTATCCATCCGGAGGTCGGACGTAATGAGCGTGGATAGCCCAGTGGTCCCGTGCGCCCCAAGTTGATGGGGATTGGATGCCAGTCGATGTCTGGTGCATCGCGTCGGATATAGGCATCGACGGCCTGTAAAAAACGTGGATCAGACTCGACCGACGCGATGGATTGCAATCCATGCTGTGCCGCAAAGCGCGTTGAGCCGCCTGCGCCATATTCTAAAAAGCGTGCACTTGCCGCCAACAGTTCCGCGAACAGGGATACAGCGGTTGGCGACATCCAGGGGGTTTCGCGGATTTCGATCTCGGGGATCAGAGCAACGTCAGCTAATGAATTCATTGTGACAAATTAATGATGAATTATGACGATTTGAAGACGATTGCGGCGGACAGTGCATCCGTTATGGCCTGGGGCGAAGTGGTGTCCCGAACAGGAATTGAACCTGTGACCTACCGCTTAGGAGGCGGTCGCTCTATCCAACTGAGCTACCGGGACGATGCTGCCGCTGAGCGGGCAGGATGTGCAAATCGCAGGGCAGTGTCAAATCTCCTCAGAACATTCCGCGTGGTCGACAGTTCCGGTAGACTCCGGCCATGCCGACCTACTCGACCTCATTGCAATTTCAGGATCTCTGTTGCGAGCGAGATGACCGTACGCTCTTCTATGGGTTATCTCATGACTGTCAGCCAGGCAGCCTGTTGCGTGTCGCGGGCCCGAACGGCGCTGGAAAGACCACCTTGCTACGGATCCTCGCAGGATTGTATGACGCAGACTCTGGCTCGGTTCAGATCAATCTCACGCCACACCATGATGCACGGGAACACATTTTATACTTCGGCCATAAGCCGCAGGTATCCCGCGAACTCTCGGTGATGGAAAACTTGCGATTTTTAACCGGTGCTGCAGACGTAACTATTGAAGATGCACTCGTCGCTGTGGGACTCGCGGGTGAATACGACAGCCTGGTTCGAGAGCTCTCGCAGGGCCAAGGCCGTCGCTGTGCATTGGCACGTTTGTGGTGCAACGAGGCACCCATTTGGATTTTAGACGAGCCATATACGGCTCTAGACGTGAAGATGGTGGCAACCCTTGATGCACAGATCAATGCGCACCTCGCAAACGGTGGGCTGTGTATCTTTACCACCCATCAAGCTCCACAGTCGTTGGTTTTCGAGACATTGGAGCTTGGTCGTGTCGGTTGAACGGCGCTTGATCGCCCGCGAATGGCGATTACTGGTGGCAAAGCCGGGAGATGTTTTCAAGCCCATGTGGTTTTTGATGCTGGTGATCTCGATGGTGCCCATGGCTCTGAGCCCCGACTCATCACTCTTGGCTGAGATTGGTTCAGCGATGATTTGGGTCGCGACCTTACTGGCTCTGCTACTCAACACAGATCATTTATTCCGTGATGACTTCAATGACGGGGTGTTGGAGCAATGGTTGTTTTTTAATCGGCCACTGGCGTGGTTGGTGGTGTTAAAACTCCTCTCACATTGGTGCTTATACGTGGTGCCTTTGATCCTGGTCACGCCGGTCGCGGGCTTATTACTATCAATCCCCGCTAACGTGTTGTTGGCTCTTTTGATAACCTTGTTGATTGCCACGCCCGCCCTTACATGTTTTACAGGGCTCGGCGCAGCTTTGACGCTTGGATCATCGCGGTCAGGAATGCTGGGTGTGCTCGTGATGATGCCACTGTTTGTACCGGTGATCATTCTGGCTTCAGGGGTGCTGGTACGCGCGACTGAGGGCGCCGAGGTGTTGCCACTGTTGGCCTTACTGGGCGCCTTTAGTATGGCGTCAGCGACTCTGGTGCCGTTTGCGGTGTCAGCTGCATTGAAGTTGAATATCGGAGGTTCGAATTAATGGGTTGGCGCTGGTTTCATCAGTGGGGTTCACCGCGGTGGTTTTATGAAAGGGCGGCCCGTTGGCAGCTCGTTTCGGGCTGGCTCGCATTGCTTTTGCTCACTGTGGGTACGCTATGGGGTCTCGGCTTTGCACCGGTCGATTATCAGCAAGGTCACAGCTATCGCATTATTTACCTCCACGTGCCTGTCGCCTTTTTGGCGCAAGCGCTGTACGCCGCGATGGCGGTCAGTGCTGTGGTGCTCTTTGTCTGGAAAATGAAGCTGGCCGATATTGGGATTCAAGCCATGGCACAGGTTGGCCTTGGCTTTACGGTGCTTGCCTTGGTGAGCGGTGCGATCTGGGGTAAGCCAACCTGGGGAACCTATTGGGTGTGGGATGCACGGTTAACTTCCATGTTAATCCTCGCCTTTCTCTATCTCGGCGTCATTGGTTTGCGGTCGGCGATTGCAGATCCAGATCAAGCGGGTAAAGCCTGTGCAATCTTGGTACTTGTCGGTGTTGTGAATCTACCCATCATCAAATACTCCGTTGAATGGTGGAATACCTTGCATCAGCCAGCAAGCTTAAAACTGACTGAGAAGCCCGCGATGCCTGCATCGATGTGGGTCCCGCTGTTGGTCAATATCCTCGGTTATTATGTGGCAGCGGCGTACTTGATTTTCGGCTTTATGCGCGGTTTAGTCTTGCATCGGGAGCGGCGGGCGAGTTGGGTGCGCGAGGTCATTGCCCGTGATTGAGTTTCAGTTCGCCTCCTTCCTTGCCTTCCTGCACATGGATCCACATGGTTGGTATGTATGGCCAACCTATGGTCTCGGCGTTCTGGTTATTGGAGGGCTCACTTGGCAAATGGCCGCAGGCCATCGCGCCGTGATTAAAAAAATTCGTCGTCAAATCGAACGAGAGGAATTGCATGAATCCGAAACGTAAACAGCGTCTGTATGTCATTTTGGGTTTGGTCGCTGGACTGGGCGTCGCCGTCGGTCTGGTGATGTACGCATTGAGCCAGAACATCAATCTGTTTTTCACACCCACGCAATTGGCGGGTGGAAAGGCGCCAGAAGCGCAACTGATTCGGGTGGGTGGCATGGTGGCCGAAGGGACTGTGGCCCGGGACCCGCAGAGTTTACAGGTCGCTTTTGATGTCACAGATTTTGAAAATCACGTCCGCGTGACCTACACCGGCATCTTGCCGGATCTGTTCCGTGAAGGTCAGGGCGTGGTCGTGCAGGGACGGATGGCTGGTGGTGAGCTGAAAGCGACTGAAGTGCTCGCAAAGCACGATGAAAATTACATGCCTCCTGAGGTCACAGAGGCTCTCAGACAGTCTGGTCAGCTCGATAAGATGAAAGGAATGACGCAATGATGACTCCAGAGATTGGCCATTTTGCCCTGGTGCTCGCGTTCTCGATCGCGATCTGCCAATCGGTCTTTCCGCTGTATGGGTATTTCACCAACCAGGATGGCTTTGTGGCCACTGCGAAGCCCATGGCGATTTTGCAGGGACTGGCACTCTTGGTGTCGTTCTTGGTGTTGATGAATGGCTTTTTGGTACATGACTTTTCAATCAAGTATGTCGCCGACAATTCCAATTTGGATTTGCCTTGGTATTTCCGCATGAGTGCGGTCTGGGGTGCGCACGAGGGGTCTCTTCTGCTGTGGGCCTTGATACTCGCATTTTGGGGTGTCGCGGTGGCGCTATTTAGCCGAAGCATTCCGCAGCGGATGGCGGCTCTGGTGTTGTCTGTGATGGGCATGATTGCCGTCGGTTTTCTCGCGTTTATGTTGTTTACCAGTAATCCCTTCGTACGAATTTTGCCCTTTGTTCCAGGCAACGGTGCTGACCTGAATCCTTTACTGCAAGATCCAGGGCTGATTTTCCATCCGCCAATGTTGTACATGGGGTATGTCGGACTCTCGGTTGCCTTTGCCTTTGCGATGGCGAGCCTCATTTCCGGTGAGCTGGATGCGTCTTGGGCGCGATGGTCACGTCCCTGGACGACGGTCGCTTGGGCGTTTTTGACCATGGGAATTGCTCTGGGTAGCTGGTGGGCTTACTACGAGCTTGGATGGGGCGGTTGGTGGTTCTGGGATCCAGTTGAAAACGCCTCCCTGATCCCTTGGCTGGTGGCCACGGCCTTGATGCACTCGTTAGCGGTGACTGAGAAGCAAGGCCTATTTCGCAGCTGGACGTTGTTGCTGGCGATCGCAGGTTTCTCACTATCGTTGCTTGGAACCTTCTTGGTTCGCTCGGGTGTTCTGACTTCAGTGCATGCGTTCGCCAACGATCCTGAGCGTGGGGTCTTTATTCTTGGTTTCTTGGTGGTGGTCATTGGTGGTTCACTAACCTTGTATGCGCTCAGAGCGGGTGTGGTCTCAAAGCCAGGCCAGTTTGGCTGGATTTCCCGCGAGTCGTTTTTGTTGTTCAACAACTTGGTCCTAACCGTGATGGCGGTGAGTGTGCTGCTTGGCACACTGTACCCGCTGTTGGTCGACAGCCTCGGCGGTGGAAAAGTGTCCGTTGGACCGCCATTCTTCAACGCGGTATTTGTGCCATTGACGGCGATTTTGGTCAGTGGCATGGCCTTTGGTCCGCTCTCGAAGTGGCGCCAGTCGGACGATCCCAAGCTGTTCCGCCCGCTGATTGTGACGCTTGTTGTCAGCGTGATCGCGGGCCTTCTGTGGCCAGTTGTGTACGACGGGCAGTTTGCGCTGGGCACCGCAGTGGGTGTGAGTTTGGCATTGTGGATCGCGATCGCGACCGCGATTGATTTGGTTCGCAAGATCCGACTGTATCAAGGTGTTGGCACCATGCTGTCGCGCATCGAGCGGGGCACGATTGGTATGTGGTTGGCGCACTTTGGCGTCGCCGTGATGATTTTTGGTGTGGTTTCGGTTGAGAACCATACCGAGCATCGCGACCTGCGCATGGGAGTTGGCGATTCGCAAATGTTGGGTCCCTATGATGTCAGGATGGTCAACCTTGAGGTCGTGGATGGGCCAAACTATGTCGCAGATCAGGCGACCTTTGAGATTTATCAGGGTGCACAGTTGTACAAGCGCGTGACGCCACAGAAGCGGCGATACAACGCCTCTGGCATGGTGATGACTGAAGCGTCTATCGACAGTGGCTGGACGCGCGATGTCTACATCGCAATGGGTGAGCCTCTTGGTGAGGGTGACTGGGCCGTTCGGCTCTCGATCAAACCCTTTGTGAACTGGATCTGGGGTGGTGCGTTCTTGATGGGCCTTGGTGGTTTTATTGCAATCAGTGACAAGCGTTATCGGCGGCGGGTGACTGTCGAAGACACCAAGGCTAAGACTGCAGAGGCAGTGGCATGAGTCGACTGACCCTGTGGTTACCCTTGGTCGTATTTGCAGTTTTGGTGGGGTTCTTCTTCCGAGGACTGAGCTTGGATCCGAACGCCCAACCATCGGCGTTGATTGGGAAACCGCTCCCGCAGTTTGCCTTAACGGAGCTGCACACCAAGGCATCGCTAAGCAAGGCTGATTTGCCGAAGACACCATTTTTGCTCAATGTGTGGGCGAGCTGGTGCATCACCTGCCAGGTGGAGCATCCGTATCTCACGGATCTCGCAAACACTCTGCCGATTGTTGGTTTGAACTACAAAGACACGGAGCGCGCGGCACAGAATTGGCTAAAAAAGCTGGGTGACCCCTACACCATGCATGTATTTGACCCAACCGGAGGCATGGGTTTGGATTTGGGCGTCGCAGGCGCGCCGGAAACCTTTCTCGTTGACGCCGACGGGATCGTTCGTGTGCGGATCCAAGGCGAGGTCAATGCGCGCGTGTATAGAGAACAGATTGCCCCCGTGTTGCGAGAATTAGGCCAATGAGAACTTGGATTGCGGCAGGCTTATTGCTGATTTCTCTGACCTCTTCGGCGGCGATTGAAACCTACCAATTTGATTCGGCTGAACAGGAAGCACGGTTTCGGCAACTTGGCTTAGAGTTGCGATGCCCAAAATGTCAAAACCAAGCAATCGGTGATTCGGATGCGGAAATTTCTGGCGACTTGCGTGCTGAACTCTATCGCATGATTAAGGCCGGTTCGACGGATCGAGAAATTAAGGATTTCATGGTGGCCCGCTATGGCCGTTATGTTCTGTACAAACCACCGTTGGATCGCCAAACCCTCGTACTGTGGTTTGGACCGGTGGTCTTTCTTTTGATCGGTGGCGTTGTTGTCGCTCTCAGAATTCGTCAATCAAAACGCGCGCTTGAGCAAGGAGATGCCGACGCATGATATGGATGGGTGTGTTGGCAGTCCTGTTTTTACTGGGCTTGGGGTTTGGATTACGCCGCTATGGACGTAAAGGGGTTTTCATCGCAGGCATGATTGGTGCGCTGACGCTCGGTGGCACAGGGGCTCTGTACTCCAGCATGGGCGCCTATGAAATGTCGTTATCGACCGAGGCACTGAATAATTTGCCGTCGAGTGAGCGGGCGTATGTGATTGCACAGGCAGCGCAGGATGAGTTCATGGCGCGCGGCCGCGTGGCCGATCAGGACGTCGTCAATCTGTTCCGGATGGCGTTGGATCTGGATCCGAACCAGGTCACTGCACTGGGTTCGCTTGGAATCATTGCCTTTGAGGCGAGTGAGTATAATGAGGCTGCATCCCTGTGGACGCGGATGCTTGGACTGCTACCACCAGGATCAGATCAAGCCAACGCCATTGCGGTTGGGATTGAGCGAGCCAGAGCGCGGGCCGGGGAACAACAGGCGGCTCTTGATGCATTACCTGAAGCGACCATTGCCCTGCGTGTGGGCCTGACCACCGGATTGCCGGAGAGTATGCGCGATGCCACTGTGTTTGTATTTGCCCGCGCAGTGGGCGGCTCACCCCGACCCGTTGCAGCCAAACGCGTGCCAGCCGCATCCCTGCCACTTGAGTTGACGCTCTCGAATCAGGATGCCCTAATGGGCGGACGGCTGCATACGGGTCTACAAGTTGAGGTGATGGCCCGCATGACCTTAGGTGATGCAACCGGCGGTACTGGCGATTGGTTTTCTGAGCCTGTGGTGCTTGATCTGCAAGCCACGAATCAGACCCAACTGGTGATTGCACCCCCTGCACCCTAAGACCAAACGCGCCTTGCGTTTCATTCCGTTCGGGTCATACTTCTGCTAGCACTGATGGATCAGGCAAGAGTAGTAAAGTCATGGCAGACGGTTTTCATTTTGTGGCGTTCACGCCTGGGCCTGGTTTGGCAGAACAAATCACGACCTATGTAGAGCGCCAAATCATCAATGGATCACTCAAGTCGGGTGATCGCGTTCAAGAGTCGCGCATTGTCCGCGAGCTTGGGGTCTCACGCGGTTCAGTGCGCGAGGCGTTTAGGTTGCTCGAACGGAAGCGGCTTCTCTGCATCGTTCCGCGACGGGGTGCAATCGTTGCGAACCTCTCACCGTCTCGGGTCGCAGATCTCAATGCCCTTGTGGTGCTGCTGATGAACTCGGTGGTCGAGGAATTGGCAGGACTATGGACAGCCAACCATGCTGAGCGTTTTGAGAAGGCGCTGATCGACTCCAAAGCACGCTATGGGGTGATTAATCCCTTATGTGCCTTTCGTAGTCTTTGTAGTGCCCATGGCAATACGGCGTTCAGCGATTTTTTTTCGGATCTGTCACCAACCTTAGATCGGTTGTTCGCGAAGCTCGCACGGACAGATCGTGTGCGCCTTGAAGACTTAGAGAAGATGGTGTTAGTGGATCTCAGTCAGGCCTTGATCGGTCGCTCTGCCGAGATCAGTCAGCGCGTCGTACACGGGCTTTGTCGTGGTTTGGAACGTAAATATCTTGAAACTCTGGAGCGCACTGGCTAGCTTCCTCTGTAACAGAAAACGGAAGCGACATTTTTGCGTTTAAAAAGTATCAAGCTCGCGGGATTCAAATCCTTTGTGGATGCGACAACCGTCCCATTTCAATCCAACATGACGGCTGTTGTCGGTCCGAACGGTTGCGGTAAGTCGAACATTATCGATGCCGTGCGTTGGGTGATGGGCGAATCCAGCGCCAAACATCTGCGTGGTGAGTCCATGGCGGATGTAATCTTCAATGGATCTGTCAGTCGAAAACCCGTCTCCCGCGCCGCAATTGAATTGATTTTCGATAATCATGAAGGGCGTGCCGGTGGAGAGTTTGCCGCCTTTGCTGAAATTTCTGTCAAGCGGGAAGTCACCCGCGATGGCCAGTCAAAATATTTTTTAAACGGCTCCGTGTGTCGGCGTCGTGATGTCACCGATCTATTCTTAGGTACCGGTCTCGGCCCGCGCTCCTACGCCATCATCGAACAAGGCATGATTGCACGCATTATCGAGGCCAAGCCGGAAGAGTTGCGCACCTATGTCGAAGAGGCGGCGGGCGTTTCAAAATACAAAGAACGTCGTCGAGAAACGGAGAGTCGGATTGGCCGGACCCGCGAAAACCTCGATCGTTTAAATGATGTCTCCGATGAATTAGGCCGGCAGTTGGATCGCCTGAAACGCCAAGCCGACGCGGCGGCGCGGTACCAAATTCTGCGGGAAGAAGCGCGTGATCTTGAGGCGCTGACGCTGTGGTATGCGTTGCAACAGATCCGCGAACAGGCTGGGACCCACCAAGCCCGTTTGCAGGACGCAACCCGTGAGTTGAATCAACAGCAAAGTCAGCTGGCGACGAACGAACGACAGCGCATTGCGCAGCAAGTCGCGAGAGAAGAAGCCAATCAAGCGCTCGATACGGCCAACTCAGCCTACTACAGCCATGCCGCCAATCTGTCCCGCCTCGAAGCCAATCGGGATACTTATCAAGAGCAGGTGCAGTCCGCGCGGCGAACCTGCGAGCGTGTGGCCTCAGAAATCGAGACATTGACGCGATTGATGGATGAAGATGCCCGTGCCGCACGGCAGGCAGAGACCGATGCGGCCGAACTAAAACCCAAACTCGCCGCCTTGGAGGCGAGCCAGCAGACAGTGACGGCCTCGTTGCATGAACTGGAGGATCGGCTCAGTGCGGCCGATTTAGAACGCGGCCATCTGGCCAGCGAGCTTGGCCGTGTGAAATCAGAGCTGACCCGCTTGGAAACGGAGCGGGCGGGGCTTGACCGCCAATCGACACTTGAGAAGGCGCGCCTGCGTGACATTGAGGTGGCGCTTGCACAGCTCGCCGATACGGATCCGGAGGCCATCAAGCAAGCGGCTGACGCCTTGGCAGCCATCGAAGCAGAAGAACACGACGCAGCCAGCCGGTGTGATGTTGAGAGTCAACGCTTTACAGAGGCGAGTGATCGGCTGTCAGAGATTGAGGAGCGTTGGTCTGAAGCCAATGCTCAGGCTGAAACGGCCTTCGCTGAGCTTGCCAAAGCACAGCGCGTATTGGCCGCTGAAGCACGTATTGATGACGCAGAGACGGAGGCCTGGGTGCGATCACAACCGGGGATGCAGGGCCGCGTGATTGAATTGATTCGACTCCCTGAACAGTCACGTGCCGCATTTGAAGCGAGCTGCTCTGACTGGTTGTCAGCCTTTGTCGCAACGGATTTGCAGGCGCTCGACATCAATCGCATGCCAGCAGGGGTTCGTGTTGTCTCGACAGAGACTGTGGCGCAACTGACAGATCGCCTCGCGTTCACTGAGACGCCTTGGACAGCCCGCGAGGGATTTACACCAGACGGCCTGAAATATGGCGAGGGTTGGGTTGAGCGAGTCGCTGGCGCGGCGACTGGGATTCTGGATGTACAGGCGAGAATTCCTGCGCTTGAGGCGGTTGCGGAGACGACTGAGTCAGCCCGCGATCAGTGGCAAGAGGCTTTAGTTGAAGCGCGCCAGAACCGTGATGCGGCACTCGGCGAACACAAGGCTGCCATTGCCGCACACGCCGCGCTGCAAACCGATAAAGTGGCACTCTCGAATCGTCTGGTCGGTTTGCAGGCCAAAGCACAAGAAGTCGCCGAGAGCCGTGATCGGTTGACACGGGAGGCCGCATCATTGACCCAGGCGTCCCAGCAATTGCATGCGGAGGTCTTGAAACTCGAGACGCAACTGACCGAGGTGCGAACACTCAAAGGCACCTTGCAAGATCAGCTGACGCCACTGCACCAACAACTGGATGCGGATAAGGCGACCTTGGCGTCGCGCCGCCAAGAGAGTCAACAGCTTGCGCAAACCGCGACCTCGATGGCGGTACAGGCTGAGCGACTCGCCGGACAAATTGAACGTGCCGAAGCGCAAATGGCGCGTGTGACGACCCAGTTGACGCAATTACAGGCCGATCAACACACAGCTGAAGCGGCATTGACACACCTTCTCGAACATCCCGCTGTGACCGATGCCGCCCTAAGTGAGGCTGTGGCGCACAGTCAGGCCTTGGAAACGGCCCTGAAGCAAGCTCGTGTGGCACTTGGCGATGCAGATGCGCGTTTACGTGAACTGGAACAAGAGCGCTCCGAACTTGAACGGGGCCGCGAGTCAATTCAGACCCATTTGTCTGAAATTCGGTTAGCTCAGCAGGCTGTCGAAATTGAGCAAACACGACTGCAAGATGCGCTAAAAGCGAAGCAGGCGACCGAGGCCAAGTTAGTGGAGATGGAACAGCGCTTTGCGGATCTGGCGGTGGCCGAGGCAGAGTTGGCTCGAATCGAAACGCGGATTGAGCGGCTTGGCCCGATCAATCTGGTCGCTGTGGATGAGTACCAACGCGAGTTGGAACGGAAGACCGAGCTCGACCTGCAACATGCGGAACTGACCGAAGCGCTTGAGACGCTTGAGGATGCGATTCGTAAAATTGACCGCGAGACCCGCGCCTTGTTCCGAAACACCTTCGACGCCATGAACCAATCGTTCGGCGAGATTTTCCCAGAGCTTTTTGGTGGTGGTGAAGCCTGGTTGATGTTGACCGATGAGGATCTGCTTTCGACCGGTGTTTCGATCATGGCGAGGCCGCCAGGCAAGCGGAACTCAAGTATTTATTTGTTAAGTGGTGGTGAAAAAGCGTTAACGGCTTTGGCCTTGGTCTTTGCGATTTTCCGCTTGAATCCTGCACCCTTTTGCTTGCTCGACGAGGTCGATGCACCCTTGGATGATGCCAATGTCGGGCGTTATGCTGAGGCGGTTGCTAAGATGGCGCAGTCGGTTCAGTTTATCTACATCACGCACAATAAAATTGCCATGGAACGGGCAACGCAATTGATGGGTGTGACAATGTCCGAGCCCGGCGTATCGCGTCTGGTCTCGGTGGATATTGAGCGAGCTGTTGAGCTCGCCAGTCAGGAATAGAGGTTGCATGGAATTCGGGTTACGGGAATATCTTCTCATTTTGGGTTCAATCCTGATCGTTGGGTTGCTGGTCGACGGCATTCGTCGAACCATCAAGCACCGACGCGAGGGCCTCAAGTTGGATTTGATCGCCGCACCACCTGAATCCCCCACACACACTGATGTGAGCCCGCCCCGTCCGGTGAAGCGTGCGACGCCTGAGGATCTTGAGCCGAAGTTAGATCGTGATCCCTTATTTGATTCCGGTGACGCTAGTCAGTTGAACTTGTGGGCGGCGGAGATTAAACCCGAAACGATGAAGCCAGCTGATCAGAAAGGCTTGCAGGAGCCCTTGGCGGATTTGGCAATGGACCCGTTATTTGATTCGCCGACGGCAAATGAGTCGTCATCTGAACCAGCCAAGCCTGAGGTCTCAGCGATCGCCGAATCGCCAAATGAAGGCAAGGATCCTGTGCGTACCGAACCGGTCTTTGAGCTTCCAGAGATGGACTCAACCAGCTCAGATGCGGCCACTGGAGTTCACCCAGAAAACGCCACGAAGACCGTTGACTCCCATGCGGAACACGAGGCCGACATGGCAATTCTGACCGAGGGTCCGATGTCGGCGCCAATCGACGTAAAGCCTGCGCCCGGATTATTTGCGGGTGCGATGGGGCGTTTGTTTGGGCTGAATAAATCCGACAACGCCACTGCCGTAGAGCCTCAGGAGGCTGCTACCGACACGGCTCACGTAGGTGATCAAATACCTCCACAGGATGATTCTGGAGCCTCTGTAGCTGATGTAGAGGCCGCGACACCAGACCTGAACGACGTGGTGATTATTCAGGTCCGCCCAGCGCGTTCCGAACGCTTCGTGGGCGTGAATCTCCATACCGCCTGCTTGCGTGCCGGCTTACGTCGCACCGAACATCAGGTCTATGAACGGATTCCAATGAATCAGTCGTCCCAAGCGTTGTTTTCGTTGGTGAATGCAGTTGAGCCCGGCATCTTCCCTGAGGACGCAAAGTCGATCGATGCCAATGGCTTTTTCCTGTTCACCCAGTTATCTAAACAGACCGACCCAGTCTTCGCCGTGAACGAACTGATCTCTGGTGCGCGCAGTATTGCGCGGGAGATTGGTGGGGATATTTACGATGAAGCCAATGTTGCAATCTCCAAAGAATGGATTGATTTAGCGCGTGCGAAAGCAGGTCATCGGCAACTGATGCGCTCATGAGCGAGGCGGTTCTCCGGCGCATTGAAGCGCTGTCGGCGGAGATTCGACAACACGATTACAACTATCACGTGCTCGATGCACCGACTCTGGGTGACTCGCAGTACGATGCGCTGATGGCGGAATTGAAGGCGTTGGAGGCTGCGCACCCGGCCTATGTGCGACCCGATTCTCCGACTCAGCGTGTCGGCGCAAAGCCAGAAGGCGGGTTCGCCGAAGTCACGCATGTCATCCCGATGCTGTCGCTGGATAATGTCTTTGACGATGTTGAGTTCGGCCAATTTGTGGATCGCGTGACGGAACGACTCGATGGCGAACAACCGATCTGGACGGCTGAGCCCAAGCTAGACGGTTTGGCGTTGTCCATTCGCTATGAAAAAGGCCGGCTTGTGCAGGCTGCGACCCGCGGTGATGGTCAAACAGGTGAGGACGTCACTGCCAATGTCCGCACGATCCGTTCGATTCCGTTGCGGTTGCATGGCGCCTCTGTACCCGAGGTCCTCGAGGTGCGCGGTGAAGTGATCTTAAAAAAAGCGGACTTTGGTGCGATGAACGCGCGCTTGGCGTCCGCTGGCGAGAAAACCTTCGTCAATCCCCGTAATGCTGCGGCCGGGAGCCTCCGTCAATTAGATCCACGCATTGTGGCCACCCGACCCCTGTCGTTTTACGCCTATGGAACCGGTGATCTATCTGACCCACTCGGTGAGACGCATGCTGCCATGATGGCGCAGTTGCAGTCGTTCGGAGTGCCGGTCAATCCTGGGTTGGTTGTGGGTGACGCAGCAGCTGTGCGGACGGCCTATGCGGACCTGATCACAACCCGTGATGCACTGCCTTATGAGATCGACGGGATGGTGATCAAAGTCAACCGGTTGGATTTGCAACAGCGTCTGGGATTTGTGGCGCGCGCGCCGCGCTTTGCCAGTGCTTGGAAGTTTCCCGCGCAAGAAGCAGCCACTCAGTTGCTTGCAATTGATCTGCAAGTCGGGCGCACCGGGGCAATTACGCCTGTGGCACGACTTGAACCTGTGTTTGTGGGTGGAGTGACGGTCTCAAACGCCACCTTGCACAACTTTGATGAGATCGCGCGACTTGACGTCAGACCTGGGGATCGGGTGATGATTCGCCGTGCCGGCGATGTCATCCCTCAGGTGGTGCGTGTGCTAACTGAGGAGCGCTCTGACGTCCAGCCTCCGGTGCCACTCCCAGAACGATGCCCGGTCTGTGATTCCCCGGTGGAGCGCACGCCCGGCGAAGCGGTGATTCGATGTTCTGGGGGTTTGGTTTGTCAGGCGCAACGCCTTGAGCACTTAAAACACTTTGTCTCACGGAAGGCGCTGGACATCGATGGAGTCGGTGAAAAGCTGCTCGAACTCCTAATAACAGAAGGTTTATTGAAAACGCCGGCAGACCTGTTTCGATTGCAGCCGAGTCAACTGATCGGATTGGATCGCATGGCTGAAAAATCGGCCTCGAATGTGATCGCCTCCATCGACCAGGCGCGCGAAACCACCCTTGCACGATTTTTGTATGCGCTTGGTATCCGTGATGTGGGTGAAGCAACAGCACGGACATTAGCCGCACGCTTTCGAACATTGGATGCCCTGATGGCCGCCGACACTGAGGCATTAATGGCGGTCGACGATGTCGGTCCGATTGTCGCCTCACACGTGCAACATTTTTTTGCGGTCGATGAAAATCGCGCGGTCATTGCAGACTTGTTGGCTGCTGGCGTGCACTGGCCGGACGAGCCTGAGCAGCCCACAACAGGTCCTGATTTGTCCGGACAGACATGGGTGCTGACTGGTACCCTCGAATCCATGAGTCGGGATGCGGCCGCCGATGCATTACGTGCGTTGGGTGCGAAGGTGTCCGGTTCGGTTAGCGCAAAAACGACAGTCGTGGTGGCGGGCCCAGGGGCGGGAAGTAAATTGACCAAAGCAACAGAATTGGGCATTCAGGTAATCGATGAGCGAGCACTTCTGGAGGTCTTATCATGAGGCTGCGTGCTCTTGGTCTTGGCTTTGTCATGCTGTGGTTGGCCGGATGCGCCACGACACCACCGAGGAATCAAGACAATGCCTGCCAGTTATTGGCCGAAAAGCCGGGTTGGTACGATGGGGTGTCGGATGCGGCCGATCGCTGGGGTGTGCCCGAAGGCCTCATTTTGGCGTTTATCCGACAAGAGTCGTCCTTTGTTGCGGATGCCAAGCCGCCGCGCACAAAAATCCTGTGGGTGTTACCGGGACCAAGAGCCAGTTCAGCGTACGGATATCCGCAAGCAAAAGACGGCACATGGAGTGACTTTAAAAAAGCCACTGGCCGATATCTAGCGAGCCGCGATAATTTCGATGATGCCGCACAGTTTGTCGGTTGGTATGTCGCTCGCGCACATCAAATTGCGCGTATTCCCAAGAACGACGCCTATCGGCACTACTTGGCGTATCACGAGGGTGTTGGTGGATTTCAGCGTGGCACATTCAACAAAAAACGGTGGCTTCAGAGTGTGGCCAGTCGGGTGGATCAAAACGCCAAAACCTTCCAATCACAACTGGCTGGTTGCCGTGACAAGTTGGAGTCGGGCGCCTGGTGGAATCCGTTCAGTTAACCGAGTTGTTGACCACGGATCAGAGCGCGACGGAAAAAACGATCGGGCGCGAGTGCTGAAACCACACGGGCGCTTACCGGACTGATCTCTCCGGTGATTTGGCTGATGAGAATTTCTGCAGTCATTGGAGCTGTGAGTGTCCCGCGTGACCCCTGACCCGCAATCACATACTGTCCTTGAACCCAGCAAAGTGGCGTTTTGGGTTGGTAGCTGGCGTCCGTGGCGAGGCCCTGTAAGGCCTCGGTCCATTGCGATGGATCTGCAAGTTGACCGACGACAGGCGCATAGTCTGGCGTGGATGCCCGAATCGCCACCCGCTCCCCTTGAATCATACCGGCATGCAATCCTGTCGTAGCAAACAGTCCTTGGGTGCGCGCGAGATTGTCGAGGTTGTCTGCACTCCGAGGTGTCAAATCACTCGATTTGGGCTCGTAGGTCGCGCCGCAGGTGGCCACTCCATCCAGTGCGGGCGCGATATAGGCTGCACCGCAGACCGGTGCGCGCACGCTTTCGGTCGTTGCAAGTTGTGTAATCTGCCCTCGCACTGGACGCAGTGGTAAGTGCATGGCGCTGAATTGGACCGCTTCGTGCGCATTGCCCCAGACCACGACCGGCGCTGAGACCACCTGTCGACCTTGCGGTGTGATCATGTGCAAGCGCGTCTCCGTCCCTTGTCGGACAGCCGTTTCAATCTGATGATAGGTCTCGATACGAATCAATCGATGCGACAGGAGCCACTGGATGAGGGTTTTGGGTTGTAACCATCCGCCACCGGGAAGATGCAGGCCACCGGCCACGAGGCGCGCGCCGGCGATGTCGGACGCCTCCTGCACATCCACCGGTGCCAGAACACCTGTCGGGAGGGCCAGCGCGTTTTGTAGTTTGTCTTGCTGTGCAAGCGATTCGCCATCCTCGGCGAGCAACAGTACTCCGGTCGGATGCCAACCGGGTGCATCAGCGAGCCAAGTCTTGAGATGTGTCAGTGCTTGCAACTGGATTTGACTGGCGGGTGTCGCTTCAATACTGAGTTTGGCATAGGTGACGCCCTGTGGATTGCCAGAGGCGCCTGCTGCTGGCAGGTGTTTCTCATAGACTGTCACAGGGATGCCTCGGGAGGCTAAGCCCGCGGCGACCCAGGCGCCTGACAGGCCGCCCCCGACTACGACCACCTGTTCGGGTGGTCGCTCTTGCATCGGCGGATGGAATGGCCGCGTTTGCGGCTGCCCTTGAAAGGTTCCGGCCAAACGCTCGCGCTTGCCGGCGAACCCTGGCTCCTTACGCATCAGAAAGCCCACATCAGACAGCCCTGCCCGTACCCGAGAGGCAGCTGTGTAGGTGCTCAATGGTGCCCTGTGTGCCGATCGATCCGCGATGGCCTGAAACAGTGTCGGTGACCACAGGTCGGGATTTTGCTCCGGTGAAAAGCCATCCAAGCACCAGGCATCGACGGAGCCATACAGTTCAGAAAACACGGCACTGGCATCATCAAAATGCACATCAACAATCAGGCGGTCCTCAGCAAATCGGCGCCGATGCCCTCCGGCAACAGGTTCAGGCCACACGGTCACCAGCGCCTGTGCCAAGCGGTCGAGCTGCGGGCTCAGTGGCATGCTAGTAAGTAAACGCTTCAGATCTGCGCGTCTAAGGGGGTATCGCTCTACTGAGACCCATTGTAAACGCGCCGTTTCGGGTGCCTCAGTCAAGAAGCATTGCGCGACCAGTAACCAGGTCAACCCGGCGCCGAATCCTGTTTCACCGATCCGAAACACCGCACCGTCAGATAAGGCTCGGAAGCGCTTGGGTAAGTCCAGTCCGTCCACAAAGATGGCATGGCGCTCGGCCAAGGGGTCTTTGAGAGAAAAGTAATAATCCTGGAAGTCGAGTGAGAGAAATGGGTCCTGCTCACTCAAACGGGCGGGTGTGATTCTTGGGTAGCGCCTCAAAGCTGATTGCTAACCTGATGCCTCCGGATGCGAGGCATCAAGAAGCCTGCAAACCAACCCAGTGCGAGGGTTAAGGCGCCAAGACCAAACCAGGTTTTCGCCGAATCGTCACTGGCGGCCAGCTTTTCTGCACGCAGGGTTTCATTGTCAGCGAGGAGCATTTGTCGCTCAGTCTCAAGCCCGACAAGGCGGTTGCGAAGCGTTGTGATGTCGCCAGACGCCAGGCCCTCGAGCTCACTTTCCAGTGTTTGTAGACGCTCCGAGAGACGCACCACCTCAGCCTGAGAGCGGCCGAGGTTGTCTTGGTTGGCAGTCAGCTCCCGTTCAAGCCGCGTGATGGTCGCATCCCGTTTGGCGAGCTCCGCTTCCAATCGACCCGCGCGCGCAAAGGCGGGGGGTGTTTCGACCAGGTAGCGGGCCAAGATGAATCCTTCGCGGTCGCGGCTGTCTTTGATCCGTGCATAGCCACTGGGCAGTGTCTCAAGAACTGTGACCTCCGAACCTGCAACGAGGTAGCGCAGGATCCGAAACTCCTGCGACTCACCGGCGCGGACGGGCACTTCGAGTTTTTCAGTCACATAGGCCGCCTGCACCACAGCACTCATCGACAGGCTTAACAGCCATCCAGCCAACCACAGCCCGCGCATCTTAAGACTCCGTTCCATCAGTGGGTTCAATTTCGGTGCCATGACGACTGATCCAGACTCCCTGGGCGATCAAAAAGACAAAGGTCAATCCCAAGAGACCAAACAGCTTAAAATTGACCCACACAGCTTCCGAGAATTGGTATGCGACGATCAAATTCAGGACGCCAGACAGGATAAAAAAGACGATCCAAGCGTAGGACAAGGACAGCCAACGGGCCTTGGAAAGCCCAATCGCATGGCCAAGCAGGCGCTCGACCAGTGGTTTGTCACCGATGAAGTGACTGATGAAAAAGGCCCCTGCAAACAACCAATTGACCACCGTGGGTTTCCACATGATGAACCAGCCATCGTTTAACAAGACCGTTAACCCGCCGAGCACCACCACCAGAGCGAGGGTGACTAACGCCATCTTCTCGATCTTTTTTGTCATGAGATACACGATCCCAACTTGCACCACAGTGACGGGAATCAGCACCGCCGTGGCCACGATCAGGTCGCCGGTGAACTTATACACCGCGAAGAAAATAAGGATCGGTAGGAAGTCGAGTAGCAGTTTCATCAGGTCATCCTAGGAATTTCTGGCATCATACCGGTTTTCTACGGAAGGATTCGACGTCAGGTGGCTGAGTTTTTTGCGATTCATCCCGATAACCCGCAGCCGCGCTTGGTTGAGCGTGTGATTGCGAATATTCGGCAAGGCGGTGTGTGTGTTTTGCCGACTGATTCGGGCTATGCGTTGGCCTGTGCGTTGGAGAACAAGCACGGCGTTGACACCATTCGGCAAATCCGCCGTTTGGATGACAAGCACAACTTCACCCTGTTGTGTCGTGATCTGTCGGAGATCTCCACCTATGCACGGGTCGAAAACACAACCTATCGGTTGTTGAAGGCGCATACGCCTGGTGCCTATACATTCATCCTCGAGGCAACGCGTGAAGTGCCACGTCGTCTTTTGCATCCGAAGCGCAAGCAAATCGGGATCCGAGTGCCGGATAATCGGATTGCGCAAGAGATCCTGCAATCGCTAGGTGAACCCCTGATGACCTCGACATTAATGCTACCAGGCGAGCCATTGCCCATGACGGACCCCTATGAAATCCACGAGATTCTCGGCCATCAGGTGGATGTGATCATCGATGGTGGATTCTGTGGATTTGAGGGTACGAGTGTGATTGATCTAACCACCGACGTGCCGCAGGTAACCCGTGTGGGCGCTGGCGACACAACGGCTTTTTCCGAATCGGCATAACCTTGGTATGATCACCTTTTACGGATGATTTGAGGAGTCTCATTTGAGCGGGGTCGATCCCTCCCAACGCGTGCTATCTGGCATGCGTCCAACTGGCCGGTTGCATTTAGGCCATTACCACGGTGTGTTAAAAAACTGGGTGCGATTGCAGCACGAGTATGAGTGCTTCTTTTTTGTCGCTGACTGGCATGCGTTAACCACGCATTACCAAGATACTCGAGGCATTGAACAGTCGACCACTGACATGGTGATTGATTGGTTAGCTGCGGGCATTAATCCCGGATCCGCGACCCTGTTTATTCAATCGCAGGTAGTCGCACATGCAGAGTTGCATTTGTTGCTGTCGATGATGACGCCCTTGGGCTGGCTTGAGCGCGTACCAAGTTATAAAGACCAGCAAGAAAAGCTCAGTGATCGCGATTTGACCACCTACGGATTTTTGGGATATCCGCTGTTACAAAGCGCCGATATTTTGCTGTATCGGGCAGGGTTGGTTCCCGTTGGTGCCGATCAAGTAGCGCACATTGAGATCACCCGTGAAATTGCACGACGCTTTAATCACATCTATGGCCGTGAGCCTGATTTTGAGGAGCTAGCGGAATCAGCGTGCGACAAGATGGGTAAGAAGTCGGCAAAACTCTATCGTACGCTCCGAAAAGCCTATCTTGAGACCGGTGACCAGGAAGGACTGTTGCGCGCTCAGGCACTGGTAAAAGAACAGCAAAACATCACCTTGGCCGATCGCGAGCGGTTGATTGGCTATCTGGAAGGCACAGGCAAGGTGATCTTGCCAGAGCCACAGGCACTCCTGACGGAGGCTGCAAAAATGCCCGGTCTGGACGGTCAAAAAATGTCCAAGTCCTACGGCAACACCATTGGTCTTCGCGAAGATCGTGACTCGGTGGTGACTAAAATTAAGCGGATGCCGACGGATCCAGCACGGGTACGATTGTCCGACCCGGGGACGCCAGAGAAGTGTCCGGTGTGGCAATTCCACGAGGTGTATTCCGATCAGGACACCCAAACCTGGGTGCGGGCTGGATGTACGTCAGCCGGCATCGGGTGTTTGGAGTGCAAGCAACCCGTGATTGACGCCGTTTTGGTGGAACAAGATCAGTTGATTGCGCGTGCAGCGCCTTACGAAGAGAACCCCGATATGGTGCGTTCAATTTTGTTGGAAGGGGCCGAAAAAGCCGAGGATGATGCGCGTCAGACGCTTCACGAAGTGCGTCAAGCGATGGGGCTAAGCTACCGGTGATGACGCATGTGCAAGGTGAGCTCGCATTGGCGATGGTTGATGGGTCGCCGCTCACCAAGCTGCCTGAAGATTTGTACATACCGCCCGATGCTTTGGAGGTGATTCTCGATGCCTTTGAAGGACCTTTGGATCTACTGTTATATCTGATTCGTCGGCAGAATCTCGACATCGTGCGCGTCGATGTGGCGGAAATTACCCGCCAGTACATGGGCTACATCGGCTTATTGGAGGCGATGCGATTTGAACTGGCAGCCGAGTACCTGGTCATGGCAGCCATGCTGGCTGAGATCAAGTCACGCGCCTTACTACCAAAAGCGGCACAGTCCGAGGGCGATGAGGAAGACGATCCTCGCGCGGAGTTGATACGGCGCCTCCTCGAATACGAGCGGATCAAGACCAATGCTGAGTCCTTGGATGCGATGCCTCGCATTGAACGGGACTTTGTGGTGGCTGAGGCCCACGGTCCGGTGCTTGATTCGCAAACAGTGCCGCCGCAGGTGGATTTGTCGGAATTGGTTCTCGCTTTTGGTGCACTGCTCGCGCGGGCGAATCTGTCTTCAGCGCATCAGATTACGTGGGAGCCACTGTCAACGCGAGCGCGCATGAGTGAGGTGTTGTTGAAACTCAAAACGGCGACAGAACTCGCCTTGACGGAATTGTTCAGCGCCGATGAGGGACGTGCGGGCGTGGTGGTGTCGTTCTTGGCGATTTTGGAATTGGTGCGCGAAGGGCTGTGTGCGCTCATACAGGCCGAACCGGGCAGTCAGATTTACGTGCGAGGGATGGCGTGACGGAGCTCGATCTGAAGCGGATTCTGGAGGGTGCCTTGTTTGCGTCCCGTGAGCCGATGAGTATCCATCGGATGAAGAAATTGTTTGGCGATCAGCGTCCGCCAACCGAGGGGATGTTGCGTGAGGCGCTTGAGCAATTGGCTGAGAGCTATGCGGATCGAGCGGTGCAGCTCATTGAGGTTGCGGGTGGATTTCGGTTCCAAGTGGACACCGCCTTGGCTCCTTTTTTAGCGAATTTGAGCGAAGAAAAGCCAGGTCGGTATTCACGTGCGACTTTGGAAACCTTGGCAATGATTGCATACCGACAACCGGTCACACGAGGTGAGATCGAGGCGGTGCGGGGCGTGTCTGTGAACACCCAAACAATCCGTACCCTAGAAGAGCGGGGATGGATCACGGTGGTTGGCCACAAAGAAGTCCCAGGTCGTCCGGCTCTCTATGCGACGACCACAGAATTTTTAAACGACTTTGCATTGAAATCGTTGGAAGACCTCCCCTCCGCCGAGGGATTGATTGGATCACCAACAGAAGACCTTTTGGATCAAGTGATGGAAAACCATGAGTGAACGCCTACAAAAGGTCCTGGCACGCGCTGGGCTTGGATCGCGTCGCGCGCTCGAAGAAGCCATCAGTGCCGGACGAGTCAACGTCAATGGGACCGTTGCGGCACTTGGGCAAAAGGTCGGTCCATCGGATCAGGTGGCAATGGATGGGCGCGTCATTGCAACCGATCAGTTGTTTGAATCCAGTCGCTTGGTGTTGGTCTATCACAAGCCGGAGGGCGAGGTCAGTACACGCAACGATCCGGAGGGACGGCCGACGATTTTTGACCGTTTGCCGAAATTGGCCACTGGCCGCTGGATTGCGGTCGGTCGATTGGACATCAACACCTCGGGTTTGATCTTGTTGACCACCGATGGGGAGTTGGCCAATCGGCTGATGCATCCATCGAGTGGTGTAGACCGTGAGTATCTCGTCCGCGTTCATGGCGATGTGCAAGAAAGCCATCTTGAGCGGTTAAAAGAGGGTGTGATCTTAGATGACGGCGCGGCTCGGTTTACCGACATCGTTGTGCATCCAGAGGATGATCCGGAGCGCTCCAATCGCTGGTTTTATGTGGCGTTGATGGAAGGGCGTAATCGGGAAGTGCGTCGCCTGTGGGAGAGCCAGGGATTGCAGGTCAACCGACTCAAACGGGTGCGCTACGGGTGCATCTTCTTGCCGTCGTTTTTAAAGCAGGGTCACTTTGTCGAATTGGGACAAAAAGAGGTCGATGATCTCGCCAAGCTGGTCGATCTGCCGTCCGTGCATGTGCCAAAGATGTCACCGCAAGAGCGCAAAGATGTGAAGCGCCGGTTATCGAAAAAGTCACAAACCCATGCGCCACAGCGGTCGCGAAGCAGCGCTGGCGGCGAGACTGCTCCTGCACGGTCACGTGCACGGACCACGCGGAGTGGTCAGGGCGGCGGGGAGTGGACTACGACGCCGGCCAGATCTTCAAAGCCGCCATCAGGTCGCGGGCGTTGATCCGCTGCCCATGGTAGGCCTCGGCCGCCTCGGTCAGACCAAATAGGAAGGCGTCCAGGACCTGTTCGGGATCTGGGAGCGTATTCGGGTTTTCGCCGGGTTTGGCTTCTGCACGCATCGCCGTGCGCGTACCACCTGGATTGACCGTAAAAACCCGTGTTCGTGAGGTGTTCTCCAGTTCCTGTGCCAGCATGCCCGAGAGCATCTCAAGGCCTGCCTTCGAGACGGCGTAAGCACCCCAATAGGCTTCGACTTGGTAACCCACGGTCGATGTGGCCATCACAATTCGGCCTGCTGGGCTTTGATCCAAGAGCGGCAGCAGCGCTTGCGTGAGATAAAAAACGGCATTGAGGTTCACCTGAATCACGTTCGCCCAGTGATCGGGGCGATGGCTCTGGATCGGCTCGCGTCCACCCAGTACGGCTCCCATATGCACCAATCCATCGAGCCTGCCAAATTCTTCAGCAATTAAGCTCGCCAGTTCTTCGGCGGCATGATGATCGAGCGTTTTAAAGTCGCAAGGCACGATCACAGGGGTCGGGCCACCGCTTGCGATGATCTGGTCATACACCGATTCGAGTGCGCTGAGGTCGCGTGCAATGAGGATCAGCGTTGCGCCACGACTGGCGAGTTCGAGTGCCAGTGCGCGGCCGATCCCTTTGCTAGCCCCGGTGACTGCGATGATTTTTTCATCAAAGCGCGGTGACGATTGCATGACCGCGACGATCGGGTCGAGAGAGGGGTTCATACGGATTTCCTCGCAGCCAGCTGGTAGTTCATATCGAGATCTGTTTTCGATCGCTGAAACTGACGATAGAGCGGATGCATCACCACGCCTTCGATCGCAGTCACATCCATTCCGTGTGGGCGAAGACTTTGCGCGATTTCGGATGGTTTGAGAAAGCGGGCATAATCATGTGTGCCTTTGGGTACCCAATTCAGAATGTATTCTGCAGCGACAACGACCCCGAGATAGGCTTTCGGCGTGCGATTGATGGTCGAAACGATGAGGTGTCCGCCCGGTCTGACCAAGGCGGCAAGGGCCGCAAGCGTGGCCTGAGGATCCGGCACATGTTCAATCATTTCAAAGCAGGTAACGAGGTCGAACTGTTCGGCATGTGTGGTGGCCAAAGATTCGGCATAGGTGTGTTGGTAGTCGATGTCGACCCCGGATTCTGCCGCATGAAGTTGCGCGGTTTTTAGCATGTCTGGTGAGGCGTCAATCGCTGTCACTTGGGCGCCGCGGCGCGCCAAGGCCTCAGATGCCAATCCCCCGCCACAGCCAACATCCAACACAGTCGCACCCTCGAGTGGGTAAAACGATTCGGTGAAGTCGATCCGTAGTGGGTTGATCTGATGCAACGCACGCATTGGCCCTTCAGGGTCCCAATAGCTGCGCGCGATTTGGTTGAATTTCAGAACTTCTTTCGGGTCAACAGCCTGTTGCATGCGGCGGATTCTCTGATCGATTGGGAGTGAGGATGTGTGTCATCGAATGCGATGATACAGGGCTTCGCGGTCAAGACACAGAGGCCATCTCTTTACCTATGTTCCATGCTATCATTCGACGTTTACGAAAACGTTAGGGATAGCCCACCATCCATGTCTGATTCGGCACGCGAAATACTACCGATTAACATCGAAGACGAGTTAAAAACCAGCTACCTCGATTATGCCATGAGCGTGATCGTCGGACGGGCCTTGCCCGATGTCCGAGATGGCCTGAAACCTGTTCACCGTCGAGTGCTGTTTGCACAAAGCGAGTTGAACAATAACTGGAACTCAGCCTACAAAAAGTCGGCTCGCGTTGTCGGTGATGTGATCGGTAAGTATCACCCGCACGGTGACTCTGCTGTGTATGACACGATCGTGCGACTCGCACAGCCATTTTCGATGCGGTATCCGCTCATTGATGGCCAAGGAAACTTCGGTTCAGTCGATGGTGATCGGGCGGCCGCGATGCGATACACCGAGATCCGGATGGCTCGGATTGCACATGAGTTGCTGGCAGATCTTGAGAAAGAAACGGTCGATTACGTGCCCAACTACGATGGCACGGAAAAAATCCCAGATGTGTTGCCAACGCGGATTCCGAACTTATTGGTGAACGGATCTTCGGGTATTGCTGTGGGAATGGCGACCAACATCCCGCCACACAATTTGACTGAGGTGGTCAACGCCTGTTTGGCATGCCTGGATAATCCTGCGATTTCAATCACCGAGTTGATGCACTTCATTCCAGCACCTGATTTTCCAACGGGCGCGTTGATTAACGGTCTCGAAGGCGTTCGTGACGCCTATGCAACTGGTCGTGGTCGAGTCGTGATGCGGTCGAAGTTCCACCTCGAGGGTGAGGACAAAAAGTCGATTGTATTCACTGAGATTCCCTATCAGGTGAACAAGGCGAAAGTGATCGAAAAGATCGCCGAGCTGGTGAAAGAGAAGAAGCTTGAGGGCATCACCGAGTTGCGTGACGAGTCTGATAAGGACGGCATGCGGATTGTGATCGAGCTGCGTCGCGGTGAGACACCGGAAGTGATCGTCAACAACCTCTTCAGTCAAACGCAACTGCAGTCCAGTTTTGGTATCAACATCGTGGCCTTAGTAGATGGTCAGCCACGCACGCTGAACCTCAAAGACATGTTGGTGTGCTTCATTCGGCACCGGCGCGAAGTGGTCACACGACGGACTATTTTTGAATTACGTAAAGCCCGTGAGCGTGGTCATATCCTCGAAGGCCAAGCGGTGGCGCTTGCCAACATTGATCCGGTGATTGAGTTGATTAAGCAGTCGAGTAATTCGCAAGAGGCGAAGGATCGTTTGATCGCAGCATCCTGGGCGCCTGGATCGGTGACCGAGATGTTGGAGCGCGCGGGTACCGGTGGTATTCGTCCAGATGACCTGCCCGCAGGCTATGGTCTGATTGATGGGCGGTATCATTTGAGCCCACAACAAGCGCAAGCGATTTTGGACTTGCGATTGCATCGGCTCACCGGTCTTGAGATCGAGAAACTGCTTGAAGAGTACGGCACAATTTTGCTGGATATTGCCGAGCGTGAAGCGATTTTGGCGGATCCTGAGAAACTCACTGCGGTAATTCGTGAAGAACTCGAGGCGGTTCGAACGCAGTACGGTGATGCGCGACGCTCAGAAATTATCGAGAACCATCTGTCGTTGTCGACTGAGGATTTGATCCCACGTGAAGACATGGTGGTGACCTTCTCGAAGACGGGCTATGCCAAGATTCAGCCGATTGGCGCTTATCAAGCGCAACGTCGCGGTGGTCGAGGCAAGAGCGCCACGAATCTGAAAGACGAAGATGTGGTGGATCTGCTACTCGTTGCCAACTCCCACGACACCTTGCTGCTCTTTACCGATCGGGGCCGATTGCACTGGTTGAAGGTCTATGAGATTCCGCAAGCCAGTCGAGGCGCGCGTGGTAAGCCGATTGTGAACATGATCGATGCGCTTGAGGAGGGTGGTCGTGTGACTGCCGTGTTGCCCTTGGGTGAAGATGACCAGGGCGAAGGTCGGTATGTGTTCATGACCACAGCTCGAGGAACGGTGAAAAAAGTGCCTCTCGAGCGTTTTGCGCGACCACGGGCATCGGGAATTCGTGCGATTGAATTCAACGACGATGACACGTTGATTGGCGCGGCAATAACCGATGGCACGCGGGATCTGATCCTCGTGAATTCAAACGGAAAGGTCACCCGATTTGATGAATCCGAAGTGCGTCCAATGGGCCGCGAAGCTCGTGGTGTGCGCGGTATTCGGTTAAAAGAATCGGAAGAGCGTGTGGTTGCAATGATTGTGGCCAATGATGAGGCGACGTTGCTGCTGGCGTGTGAAAAAGGCTTCGGTAAGCGGACCTTGGTTAGCGAGTTTCCGCGTAAAGGTCGAGGTGCGATGGGCGTCATCGGCATCCAGACTTCGGAGCGAAATGGTCCCGTTGTGGGTGCCTGTCAGGTCATCGATGGAGACGATCTATTGTTGATTACCGATGCGGGGACTATGGTGCGCACGCCCTGTGAAGATATTTCGATTCTCGGTCGAAACACACAGGGTGTGACCCTGATTCGACTCACCGATAAAGAGCTTTTGGTGCGGGTGGACGCGGTCTGCGAACCACCAGCAGAGGAATTGTCTGAGGAGGAGGCAGTCACCTCAGTCGCGCTCGATGACGCTGCCTCGGAGCCCTTGGATGACGAATCGACCGATTAATTTTTGCTCTGGCCCTGCGGCGCTTCCTGAGCCGGTATTAGCCAGGATGCAAGCCGAGCTTCTGGATTTCAGAGGCTCGCGGATCTCGGTGATGGAACACTCCCACCGAGACGATCGGATTGTGGGGTTGTTTTCTGAGACCGAAGCGACTTTGAAGCGTCTCTTGGGTCTCGGTGACGCCTATCGGGTCCTGTTTCTGCCTGGTGGCGCCACGCTCCAATTCTCTCAAGTCCCGATGCACTTGCTGACTCGTGGGGGCTCAGGGGCCTATGTCACCAGTGGTGCCTGGTCTGAAAAGGCCGTCAAGGCTGCTGCACAATACGGTCGTGCGGTTGAAGTGGCGTCGTCGGCGTCTCGGAATTTTACAGACATCCCAGATCCCGCCAGTTGGGATCTCCCTGCAGATGCCACGTATCTGCACATCTGTACTAACGAGACCATTCATGGAGTCGAGTGGTTTGGCTCACTGGCCGATGTATCCGTGCCAGTGGTTGCGGATATGTCTTCGCACATCTTGTCACGCACAATGCCTGTGTCTGAGTTCGACCTGATCTATGCCGGTGCGCAGAAAAATCTGGGGACCTCCGGAGTCACCCTGGTGATTTTAAAGACGGAGTTGCTAGATGACGTGGATCACAGTCACATCCCGGGCTTATTGCAATACCGGCAGCAAATCGCGAACGATTCCATGGTCAATACGCCACCGGTCTTGTCGGTGTGGGTGTTGGCATTAATGCTGGATTGGTTGGAATCGATCGGAGGGGTTTCAGCAGTGGAAGCGCGCAATCGGGCGAAGGCGGCCGCTTTGTATGCCGCGATTGATGATAGTGCCCTCTACTCGAACCCCGTAGCGCTTGCCAATCGGAGCCTAATGAATGTGCCCTTCGTGCTGAGTGATGCGGCCTTGGATGCATCATTTTTAGCGCAGGCTGAGGATGCTGGGTTGATGAACCTAAAAGGTCACCGGAGCGTGGGTGGTATGCGTGCATCGATTTACAACGCGATTTCAGAACGCGACGTTGCTGTACTCATTGAGTTTATGCGGGAATTTGAGAGGACTTCGGGGTGAGCCAAAATCCTGAATTAGCAAAAATTCGTGATGAAATCGATGCCATTGATCTGGAGCTCCAGCGCCTTCTGAACGCGCGCGCCGATTGCGCGCAGCGCGTGGCGGTGGTGAAGCAAGCAGAGATGCAAGCGACCGGTGAGGTTCCAGCCTATTACCGGCCGGAGCGTGAGGCACAGATTCTTGCCCGCGTCATGGAGCGCAATCAAGGTCCCTTGCCGGCGAATGAGGTGGCGCGGATTTTTCGGGAAATCATGTCTGGTTGTCTCGCGCTGGAACGGCCCTTAGCGGTCGGATACCTCGGACCTGCAGGAACCTTCACTGAGGCGGCCGCGCTGAAGCACTTTGGGCACGCGGTCGATGCTCGGCCTCTTACCACCATTTCTGAAGTCTTCCGAGATGTTGATGCCGGTGATTTGGATTATGGCGTTGTGCCGGTTGAAAACTCGACAGAAGGCATGGTTACTCACACCTTGGAGTGTTTCCTTGAGTCGCCATTGGTGATTTGTGGCGAGGTGGAAATGCGTATTCATCAAGCCTTGATGGCGCGTCCGGGAACCACCATGGCTGATGTCAAAGCGATCTATTCACACCAGCAAAGCTTGGCGCAATGCCGGTTGTGGCTTGATGCGAACCTTCCCAATGCCGAGCGCCATACGGTCTCCTCCAATGCCGAAGCGGCACGGCTTGTGTCTGAGTCTGCAGCTGATTCCGGTTGGGTGGCTGTTGCCGGTGAGCAGGCAGCCGAGACCTATGGGCTGGATCTGTTGGCGAATTCAATTGAAGACCGGCCAGACAATACCACGCGATTTTTGGTGATTGGCAGACAGGACACTGACCCCTCTGGGTCGGATAAGACGTCGTTGATTGTGTCTGTAAAGAACGAGCCGGGCGCACTGTATCGCCTACTTGAACCGTTTCAGCGTCATGGGATCGATATGACCCGGCTTGAGTCGCGGCCCTCGCATGCAGGGGTATGGTCGTATCGGTTCTTCATCGATTTTGTCGGGCATGCCAAAGACACGACAGTTGAGCGATTTCTGGATGAGATTCGTGCACAGGCATCTGAGCTGAAAATACTAGGTTCGTATCCTCGAGCGGTGCTATGACCTGTTTTGCGACGATTGGCTTGGGCTTAATTGGAGCCTCATGCTGTGCCGGGCTCCGTGCTCGCACCGATTGGCAGATCCGTGGGTTTGCACGTTCTGAAGCGACTCGTCAGGAAGCGCTGGCGCGCGGCTTGGTGGATGCGAGTTTCGACAGCATTGAGGCGACGATCGCTGATGCTGACATAATTTTAATTGCCGTCCCCATGGGCCAGTTTGCAGCCGTGTTCGATGTCGTTGCCCGTGCTCGGAAGTCGCACGCGGTGGTCACCGATGCGGGCTCAACAAAAGGCAGTGTCATCCGCGATATCGAGGTGTCACTCGAGCGGGTTCCTGCATGGTTTGTGCCGGGACATCCCATCGCGGGAAGCGAGCGGAGTGGTGTTGAGGCGGCGAATCCGGATCTGTATGTCAACCACCAAGTGATCCTGACGCCCACAGCGACCACGGATATTGCTGCGGTCGAGACGGTCACACGCTTGTGGCAATGCCTCGGGGCTTCGGTGTCACACATGGATGCGACACGGCATGACGAGGTGCTTGCGCTCACCAGCCACTTGCCCCATGTGTTGGCCTTTAATTTGGTACATGCACTGTCTGATGACGATGAGCATTTGGACATCTTTCGCTATGCCGCGGGTGGATTTCGAGATTTCACACGCATTGCGGCGAGTGATCCGACCATGTGGCGAGATATCAGTTTGGCCAACCGGCATGCGTTGTTGCACGGTCTCGATCGCTACACAGAGCGCTTGGCCGAAATGCGCGATGCCATCGCATCTGGCGATGCGGAATGGTTGATGCGTAGTTTTGAACGCGCGCGCACAGCGCGCCAGTTATTTTCTTCATTGTCAGAACAAGGAGTTCGTCCGGTGGCTGAGATTCATCCATCTGTGTTTCAAGTCACTGAGGCCAAAACCGGTCTTTGCGGGGAAATTCGCGTCCCTGGGGATAAGTCGATCTCGCATCGCTCGATTATGTTGGGTGCCCTGGCGGATGGCGTAACCACTGTTGAAGGATTCTTAGAAGGCGAGGATGCCATTGCAACCGTGCAAGCATTCCGTGACATGGGCGTTGTCATTGACGGCCCGGAAGCGGGCCGTGTGACTGTACATGGTGTGGGTCGCGAGGGTCTCAAGGCTCCCGTTGGCCCCCTGTACATGGGGAATTCGGGCACTTCGATGCGGCTCCTCACTGGGATCCTGGCGGGGCAGTCATTTGACAGCGAATTAACGGGTGACAGTTCGTTATCGCGGCGCCCCATGCGCCGAGTCTCAGAACCGCTAGCTGCCCTGGGTGCGCACATTACGACGTCAGAAGACGGCACGCCTCCGGTGCGCATCACAGGTGGACAAAGACTGCGCGGATGCCATACGGATCTGCAAGTTGCGAGTGCGCAGGTGAAGTCTGCATTGTTGCTGGCAGGACTCTATGCTGAAGGCGAGACCAGTGTCACTGAGCCGGTACCCACCCGTGATCATACCGAACGGATGTTGGCGGGATTTGGCTACGCCGTGGAGCGCGATGGTGCAACCTGTCGAGTCCGCGGTGGTGGACGATTGACGGCCTGTCATATTGATGTGCCCTCTGATATCTCATCGGCAGCATTTTTCCTTGTCGCTGCATCAATCGTTCCAGGCTCCGATTTGACCCTCATGCATGTCGGTATCAATCCAACCCGCGTGGGCATTCTGGAAATCCTGAAAATGATGGGTGCGCAGATCGAGTTGGTGAACCCCCGTGAAGTCGGTGGTGAGCCAGTGGCGGATATCCGCGTACGGCATGCGCATTTGACGGGAATTACGATTCCTGAGCATTTGGTTCCGCTTGCGATTGATGAGTTCCCGGTTTTGTTTGTCGCTGCGTGTTTGGCGAACGGCGTGACCCGGGTGACTGGAGCGGAAGAATTGCGAGTCAAGGAATCAGATCGAATCCAAAGCATGGTGGACGGTCTGAGTGTGCTCGGTGCAGTAATCGAAGGGACGCCTGATGGCGCGATTATCACCGGAGCAGGACCTGAATTCCGATTCCGTGGTGGTGAGGTTCAGGCCTTCGAAGATCATCGGATTGCCATGGCTTTGAGCGTGGCTGGTTTGGTTTCAGGCGAGACAGTATCGGTTCATGACTGTGCCAATGTGGCGACCAGCTTCCCGAATTTTGTCGGTCTCGCTCGCGAGGTTGGCTTTCCTCTGACGGTGGTGTCTTGACCGTTCCAGTTGTCACCATCGATGGGCCCAGTGGAGCAGGCAAAGGCACGTTAGCGCGCGGCCTTGCCGAGGCACTTGGCTTTCATTTGCTCGATAGCGGTGCGATTTACCGCGTGCTGGGTTTGGCTGCATTGGATCAACAGGTCTCGCTCGAGGATCTCAATGGGCTCTGCGTACTGGCGGATTCACTCGATTTAACCTTTCCGTTTAACTATGCACACACAGAAATTTGTTTGAACGGTGTCGATATTTCTGCGCGCCTACGCACCCAAGCGATCGCAGATGCGGCCAGCCAGATTGCAGTACATGCTGAGGTGAGGAGTGCGCTAATGGCGCTACAACGCAGGCAGGCTCGGGCTCCGGGGCTAGTAGGCGATGGCCGCGACCTTGGAACGGTGGTGTTTCCCGAGGCGCAGTTGAAGATATTTTTAGATGCCAGTGTCGCGGTTCGAGCCGAACGTCGATATCAAGAATTAATTCAGTCTGGTCAAACAGTTGAGCGTTCCGCTATACTACGCGACCTCGAAATTCGGGACGTGCGAGATCGCACGCGCGCCGTGGCACCACTGGTTGCTGCGGACGATGCGTACACTCTCGACAGTTCAGATAAAACGCCTGCCGAGTTGTTGGCAGACGCACGAGCCCTCTGTATCGCCCGAGGCGTATTACAGAACACATGAAAGGTTAGGGTTGCGACATCAGCAATATCGCGCGCCCTCTCCAGATAACCAACTCCGCCCGGGCTGATCGGACGGACGGCTGAAAGCCGAAAACCATAGGACAATTGAATGAGCGAAACCTTCGCAGAACTCTTTGAACAGAGTCTTAATGACATTGATATGACTCCTGGCGCGATTGTCGACGCCACTGTAGTCGCCATTGAACCTGACTTCGTCATCGTCAATGCGGGCCTCAAATCTGAAGGCGCAATCCCAAGATCCCAATTCCTGACCGAAGCCGGTGAGATGACTGTTAACGTCGGAGACACTGTGAAAGTGGCCCTCGATGCAGTGGAAGATGGATTTGGTGCGACCCGTTTGTCGCGTGAAAAAGCCAAGCGCGCAGAAGCCTGGATTGATCTTGAAAAAGCGCATGAAGAGCATGCGGTTGTCATGGGTATCATCAATGGCAAGGTCAAAGGTGGATTCACAGTGGATCTGGATGGCATCCGTGCCTTCTTGCCAGGCTCATTGGTGGATGTGCGTCCAGTGCGTGATGTTGCGCATCTCGAAGGAAAAGAGCTCGAATTCAAGGTCATCAAGCTCGATCAGCGTCGTAACAACGTGGTTGTTTCGCGTCGTGCTGTTCTTGAGCAAGAGAATTCAGAAGAGCGCGAAGCGCTGCTCGAAAACCTGGTCGAAGGCCAGGCAGTCAAGGGTATCGTCAAGAACCTCACCGATTACGGCGCATTCGTCGATTTGGGTGGCGTCGACGGTCTCCTACACATTACCGATATGTCATGGAAGCGCATCAAGCACCCATCCGAAGTTGTGGGCGTGGGCGATGAAGTCGATGTGAAGGTCCTGAAGTTTGATCGCGAGCGGAATCGCGTCTCACTCGGCCTGAAGCAGCTTGGCGAAGATCCATGGATCGAAATCAAGAACCGTTATCCAGTGAATACCCGCGTCAACGCGCGGATCACCAACCTCACCGATTATGGCTGTTTTGCTGAAATCGAAGAGGGCGTTGAAGGTTTGGTCCACGTCTCTGAAATGGATTGGACCAACAAGAACGTGCATCCGTCGAAGATTGTGTCTTTGGGTGATGAACTCGAAGTCATGGTGTTGGATATTGACGAAGAGCGTCGTCGCATTTCGTTGGGTATCAAGCAGTGTAAGGTCAATCCATGGGAAGCCTTCTCAGCAACACACGCGAAAGGCGAGAAAGTGTCTGGTCCGATCAAGTCGATCACCGATTTTGGTGTCTTCATTGGTTTGGATGGCGGCATCGACGGTCTGATTCACTTGTCGGATCTGTCATGGAGCGAGACAGGTGAAGTTGCTGTTCGTAACTTCAAGAAGGGTGAAGACCTCGAAGCGGTCATTCTCGCTGTCGATCCAGAGCGTGAGCGGATCTCGTTGGGTGTGAAGCAGCTGTCGGAAGATCCGATGGGTGGCTTCCTATCTGGTAACGAGAAGGGTGCAATCGTCAACGGAACCGTATTGGAAGTGGAAGCAAAGCAAGCCACTGTCGATCTCGGTGACGGCGTGACTGCGACTCTGAAAGCATCTGAGCTGTCGCGTGATCGCGTCGAAGACGCACGAAACGTGCTGAATGTCGGTGATCAGATCGAAGCGAAAATCATCAACGTAGACAAGAAGACGCGCAATATTTCGTTGTCTGTCCGCGCGATGGAAGAAGCAGAAGAAAAAGAAGCAATGCGCAACTTGAATGAATCGTCATCGGAAGAGGCTGAAGTTGGCCCAACGACCATTGGCGAATTGATCAAGGCTCAAATGGAAGGCCGCGCATAAACCAGCGTCATCGGCCGGGTTCGCCCGGCCGCACAATGGAACTGTTGCATGTCAGGTATCACTAAATCCATGCTGATCGAGAAGATTTCGACTCGTTACCCAGCATTGCCACCGAAGGATGTGGAACTGGCGGTCAAAGCCATCTTCGATCGGATGAGTCATCAACTGATCGAAGGCGGGCGGATCGAGTTGAGAGGCTTTGGTTCGTTCTCGTTGCATAAGCGGAAGGCCCGCGTTGGGCGTAATCCAAAGACGGGAGAATCTGTCGTGCTGGACTCAAAAGCAGTCCCGCACTTCAAGCCAGGCAAAGAGTTGCGGGAAGCTGTGAACACAGCTTTTCTGGAATCTCGAGACGCATGAAACTATTGAAGCGACTGGTCACGTTGGCCTGGGTACTTGCCCTCCTCGTGACCGGTTGTGTTCTCTACCTCTTCAATCCTCAATTGATTACGATCGACCTTGTCATGATGCAAGTGACGGACGTCAGTCTTGCTGTGGCTCTGTTAACTGTTTTTGTTGCGGGCGTATTAACGGGTGGCGTGCTCGCGCTCGTGGTGTCCTTGTGGCCACAAAAGAAGCGTTCCTCACTGTGAATCGATCACTGATCGTCGCGCTCGATGTCTCAACGGCGTCGGAATTGCAACGTCTCGTTGGGCAGCTTCCTGCAACCCTCTGTCGGGTGAAAATCGGCAAAGAGCTCTTCACTGCGCTCGGCCCACGCGCTGTCGAGATTTGCCACGCGGCAGGACACGAGGTGTTTCTCGATCTCAAGTTTCACGATATCCCCAATACCTGCGCCATGGCCGTGCGCGCGGCGGCGCGCTTGGGTGTATGGATGACTAATGTGCACTGCGCGGGCGGTGGTCCGATGATGGAAGCGGCGCGCGCTGTGTTGGACGGTGAGTCGCATCGGCCACTTCTCATTGGTGTGACTGTGTTGACCAGTATGGATGCAGCAACCTTGCAGACTCTGGGTGTCGAGCGGTCGTTAGAAGACCAGGTAGAAGCCTTGGCCGTACTCGCCCAGTCGTCGGGTCTCGATGGCGTGGTCTGTTCGGCGCAGGAAGCGCAGAGATTGCGTGAAACCTGTGGTGCCGACTTTGCGCTCGTTACGCCTGGTATCCGGCCGGCATGGGCCGCAACGGATGATCAGTCCCGTATTGTGACCCCGCATGATGCCGTCGCGCTTGGCTCGGACTATCTGGTGATTGGTCGGCCTGTCACACGTGCTGACGATCCGGCCGCAGCACTCGCTCGGATTGTCGACGAACTCGCACACCCCGCGTCTCTGTAACCCACGAAATTTTTGTTGGTCTCGTTACCCTCTGTCTAAACGGAGGATGATGCGATGCGATTGGGTTTATGGTTGTGTGCACTGGTGTGCTCGGGCTATTTGGCTGCGACTGAACCGGTGGACATCAATCACGCGACGGCACAGCAGATTGCAGCTGCCTTGCATGGCATTGGATTGAAGAAGGCCGAGCAGATTATCCTGTATCGGGAGCGTTTTGGTCCAATTCAAACGCCCGAAGAGTTGCTGGCCATTAAAGGCATCGGTCCAAAAACCCTTGAGAAGAATCGGGGCTTGATGATCACCGGCCTGATCCGTCCTGAGCGCGCGACAAAACCGAGCGTGCCACTTGACGCGACGGCATCGAATCATTAATCTTCGCGGCCATCTTGAGTTCCGCGATAGCTCAGTTGGTAGAGCAGGAGACTGTTAATCTCTTGGTCGCAGGTTCGAGTCCTGCTCGCGGAGCCAATTCTCTTTGGTCCACACCGGACCCATGCCTAGCACACGATTTCACACACGCTGACTTGACCAATTTTTGGCTGTAGGTGTCTGGACGCCAGAACCGTCCGTAGTCACAGATCTCCTGTCTCAATATCACCCGTTCGATGCGTGATTTCTTCTGCGCAGTGGGTGCC
>CAZVNX010000005.1:47351-102249 GCA_964628665.1 uncultured Pseudomonadales bacterium
CTCCTGTCTCAATATCACCCGTTCGATGCGTGATTTCTTCTGCGCAGTGGGTGCCTTTCATGGGTTTGCTGCGGTATCCTCGGTCGCAGTCCAGAGTGGCAAATCTCATCTTTTTGAATCAAAAGAGGCGCACATGAACCGTTTCATCTTACTGTGTTGTTTAAGTGTTCTACCGATCGCTGGGTTCGCGCACGCGCCTGAAGGCGTTGGTGGTGGATTCACGACAGGGTTTCTGCATCCGATCCTCGGGTACGATCACCTCATTGCGATGGTGGCGGTCGGCCTCTGGGGTGCCTTTTTGGGCGATCGCGCGCTTTGGATCTTGCCGATCGTATTCCCGAGCATCATGGCTGTCGGCGCTGCGATTGGTATTTTGGGCGTGGGGTTACCGCTCGTTGAGTTCATTATTGCGCTGTCGGGTGTGGTGCTGGGGGCGCTGATTGTTTTGAAGTTTCGAGCCCCGCTGCAGGTGGCGATGGCACTGGTGGGTGTGTTTGCACTGTTCCACGGCTATGCACATGGATTGGAAATGCCAGAGCAGACGAGCGTTGTGGCCTATGGTGGTGGCTTTGTCATCGGCACAGGATTACTGCATATGGTGGGAATCGCATTGGGATTTCTGACTCGCCTTCCCCGTGGTGAATTGATGGTGCGGGGCTGTGGCGGCGTGATTTCAGTGGTGGGCCTGACCTATCTTGTGGGCTAAATCGTCCCTATTACTGGCCTTGACTATCTGTTCGCAGCGGGTGTTTGCGCACGCGCTGGGTACCGATCCGACTCTGATTGAACGTTTGGAGGCGGGGGCCACTCTGCCGACCGAATTGGCCTCGACATGGAGCCTTTGGTTTGTATTCGCGCTCCTCGCGTCACAAAACCTGCCGCGGGTCGGTTTTTTGTTTGCGGGTCTCGGAGTGGGTGCGTTGATGGGTGTACTCACCTGGAGTCTGGTGATGGTGTCGCCCGCGATCTTACTTGTGCTGTTGTTAGTGGCAGCGCTTTGGATGACGTTGGGGCGTGCGACCCCGGGGTTTGTTGCCTTGGCGCTCATGGCGTTGGTCACTCTGATGGCCATCAATGCGTTACTCCATGCCCATGCTGATCTAGCCGATGACCGCTTGATTGGGTTGATGGCAGCCTTGTTTACAGTCGTCGGGGCCAGTTTTTGTGGGGGCCTTGTGAAGCAGTGTGTGAACTGGTTCCCGAAGCCAGCACCGATTGGCCTTCGCATCTTATCCAGTTGGATGGTGGCCTTGCTCGCCATTCAGGTGGCGGCAGGGAGCCTGACTTGAGCCACGACCATTCCTTTCCGTTTCAAGTGGTATCCGATTATGAGCCAGCCGGTGACCAGCCAAAGGCAATTCGGCAACTGATCGAGGGCGTCGAAGGCGGTCTCGCGCATCAGACCTTGCTCGGTGTGACCGGTTCAGGCAAGACCTTCACGATTGCCAAGGTGATTGAAGCGATCAAGCGCCCAACGATTGTGATGGCGCATAATAAGACCCTCGCTGCACAGCTCTATGGTGAGTTTCGTGAGTTCTTCCCGAATAACGCGGTGGAGTATTTCGTGTCCTACTACGATTACTACCAACCGGAAGCCTATGTGCCCTCGAGCGATACCTTTATTGAGAAAGATGCGTCGATCAATGACCACATTGAGCAGATGCGACTCTCGGCGACCAAGGCGCTGCTCGAGCGTGATGACGTCATCATCGTTGCAACTGTGTCTTCAATTTACGGTTTGGGCGATCCTGAGGCATACCATGAGATGGTGCTGCATCTCACCCGTGGGATGACCATTGACCAGCGGCAGATTCTCCGTCGTTTGGCAGAGTTACAGTACAAACGTAATGATATGGATTTCGCGCGCGGCACCTACCGCGTGCGCGGCGATGTGATCGATATCTTTCCTGCCGAATCGGATCGAGAGGGCGTTCGGATTGAGTTGTTTGACGCCGAAATTGAGCAGCTCTCGTACTTTGACCCATTGACGGGGCAGGTCCTTCGGAAGGTGCCGCGCCTGACGGTGTATCCAAAAAGTCACTACGTCACCAGTAAAGATCGATTGATCGGAGCGTTGGATGACATCAAAGACGAGTTGAAGATGCGGCTCGCGCAATTTCGTGAGCAGAACAAACTGCTGGAAGCGCAACGACTCGAGCAACGCACCAAATTTGACCTCGAAATGATCGCTGAACTGGGTTATTGCCAGGGAATTGAAAACTACTCCCGCTACTTATCAGGTCGCCCCTCGGGTGACGCACCGCCGACCCTATTTGATTATTTGCCGCCGGATGCCTTGCTTGTGATCGATGAATCACACGTGACTGTGCCACAAATCGGCGGGATGTACCGTGGTGACAGATCGCGCAAAGAGACGCTTGTGGAGTATGGCTTTCGGTTACCGTCAGCGCTTGATAACCGCCCCCTGAAGTTTGAGGAATGGGAAGCATTAGCGCCGCAGATGATTTTTGTCTCTGCCACTCCGTCGCATTATGAAGCAGAGCACCAGGCACAAATTGTTGAGCAAGTGGTGCGCCCCACCGGTTTGGTTGACCCAACCATCGAGATTCGACCTGCTGGGACGCAGGTGGATGACTGTTTAAGTGAAATCAGCCGTGTCGTAGCGCGTGATGAGCGTGTGTTGATTACCGTATTGACCAAGCGGATGGCCGAAGATCTGACCGACTATCTGATGGAGCATGGTGTCCGCGTTCGCTATCTGCACTCCGACATTGATACGGTGGAGCGGGTCGAGATCATTCGGGATCTCAGAAAGGGTGAATTCGATGTCCTGGTTGGGATCAACCTGCTGCGAGAAGGTCTCGACATGCCAGAGGTGTCTCTGGTGGCCATTATGGATGCCGATAAGGAAGGATTTTTGCGTTCAGATCGTTCCCTGATCCAGACCATTGGGCGTGCGGCACGAAACATCAACGGGCATGCCATTCTCTATGCCGACCGCATTACCGATTCGATGCGCCGAGCGATCGACGAAACAGAACGCCGTCGTAATAAGCAGATCGCATTCAACGAAGAGCACGGGATCACACCGACCACCATTAAAAAGCGCATTGATGACGTCATGGAAGGGGCGCATCGAGAAACGCCCGGATCACGCGGTCGTAAAGCCAAAGATCAGCCGAATAAAACTGTGGAGCGGTTACTGCCTGCAAATCCGCAAACGCTCACACCGGCGCAGTTGGCCAAAGAAATTACACGTCTTGAAGATGATATGTTTCAGGCGGCAAAATCGCTGGAGTTTGAGAAGGCTGCGGCAATTCGTGATGCCCTCGCTGAACTGCAAGCGCTCGCGTTTAAATAACAAGGATTGCTATGCCCATACGTTTTGCCCCTGCTGTGATGAGTTTGTTTGGCTTAGGTCTCGCTTGGCGGACCTTTGTTGAGACCAGTGGGATGATTCCTGGCTTTGGGATGCTCATGTCCATTGGCTCGGTGTTGTTGGGTTTGATTACGCTCGGTTCGATTTTGTTCCATCAACTCGGATCAGGCGTTAGCAAAGAGACTTGGAAGAACCCGCAGTTGCGCGTGCTACCTGCTGCGCTCTTGGTCGGACTGATGCTGTTGGCCGGTCTGTTGGCACCCCACATGCCGACATTGGCGCGTATTCTGATTTGGGTTGCAGCATTGTCACACCTCCTGTTACTGGCAGTCTTATTTCAGAAATGGCTCGAAGGCGAGGTGCCGATCGATACGCTCACGCCGGTTTGGTTTATCGCTTGGGTCGGGTCGATCGTAGTGCCTGTAGGTGCTGTGCCTGTCGGTGAGATCGCGCTCGCTTGGTTCGCATTCTCGATCGGATTTCTCTTGTGGTTGGCGTTGATGCCGGTGGTCTTGTATCGCTTGATTATCAGTAAAGCAATGCCGCCTGAATTAGAGGCGACGCTATTGATCTTGGTGGCGCCGCCTGCCATTGGTGCGGTGTCATGGTCTCTGCTGGCAGGCGCGGAGTATCCGGTGCTTGGTGTGATGATGCTGTCGTTAGCCTTTTTTTTCACCTGTGCGTTGTTGCCGATGATGTTGCGCGTGTTTTCGAGGCCAGTGGTCCCTGCGAATTGGGCGTTCGGTTTTCCACTGGCCGCCTTGTCCTCAGCGTTGGCGATCTATAGCGTACTGTTAGAACTCAGAACGTTATGGATTGCATCGACAGTGGTGCTCGTCGTTCTCACCGTGATCATTGCGTGGCTATTGCTTGGCTCGGCGCGCTTACTGATGAAGCAATAAGGAATCAAAATGCGGGTATTAGTGACAGGGGCAGCAGGTTTCATCGGATCCACCGTGTCGCACCGACTGCTGGATCGCGGAGATCAGGTTGTGGGGCTGGATAACTTCAATGACTACTATGAAGTGACCCTGAAAGAATCACGTGGCGAACGCCTGCGCGCGCGCGATGGCTACACGGAAGTACGGGTCAGTGTCGAAGACCGCGAAGGCATGACGCAGGTGTTTCAAGAGCACGCCATCGATCGAGTCATCCATCTGGCAGCACAAGCGGGCGTGCGATATTCGCTTGAAAATCCACATGCCTATGTGGATGCCAATTTAGTGGGCTTTATGAACATTCTCGAGTGCTGCCGTTACGCGGACGTGGAGCATTTGGTCTATGCGTCGTCGAGCTCGGTCTATGGCGCGAATGAATCCCTGCCGTTTCGGGTGGAAGACTCGGTGGATCATCCTGTGAGCCTGTATGCAGCCAGTAAAAAAGCGAACGAGCTGATGGCGCACACCTACAGTCATCTGTTCGGTTTGCCCACCACGGGGCTTCGCTTTTTCACTGTCTATGGTCCTTGGGGTCGCCCCGACATGGCGTTATTTAAGTTTACTCGCGCGATTTTGACCGGTGGTGTGGTGCAGTTGTTCAATGGCGGCCACCACCAGCGAGACTTCACCTTTGTCAGTGACATCGTAGATGGAGTGATTGGAACCTTGGATCAGATCGCAGTTGCCGATCCAGCCTATGATCCAAAACAGCCCAATCCGGGCAGTTCCAATGTCCCATGGCGCGTCTATAACATTGGCTCCGACCGGCCTGTGGACTTGATTCGGTACTTGGAATTGATCGAAAGTGCGTGTGGAAAAAAAGCGCAGGTTGAATCGCTGCCCATGCAGGCGGGCGATGTGGTGGCAACCCATGCCGACGTATCGGCACTGAAGCGCGCAATCGGATATGCACCGAAGGTGACCGTTGAAGAAGGGATCCCGCGGTTCGTCGAATGGTTCCGCGACTACTATCGCCTCTAAGGGCGCTTTACAGCCACTCTAGAGTCGGTATAATCCGCCGCTCTTTAGGCGCGTAGCTCAGTTGGTTAGAGCACCACCTTGACATGGTGGGGGTCGTTGGTTCGAATCCAATCGCGCCTACCAATTACAACCACATTGGAATGGCCCTTGGTAGGGGTCGCCTATCGGAGTTGGCAATGCCCGTAATTACCCTTCCTGACGGATCCAAACGTACGTTTGACGGTCCCGTAACACCCATGGCGGTTGCCGAATCCATTGGTCCTGGTTTGGCCAAGGCGACGATCTGTGCACGCATTGATGGCGAACTCAAAGACGCATCGGATGTGATCGAGCAGGACGCGAACCTCGCACTGATCACGGCGAAGGATCCCGAAGGCCTCGAAGTGATTCGACACTCATTTGCACACTTGATTGGTCATGCTGCACAGCAATTGTTTCCCGGGATCAAAATGGCGATCGGTCCTGTGATCGACAATGGGTTTTATTATGATGTGGATTACGAGCGTCAACTAACGCCAGAAGATATTGACGCGTTGGAAGCACGGATTGCTGAGTTGGTGAAAACCGATTATCCGGTGGTCAAACAATGGGCGACGCGTGATGAGGCAATCTCCGCGTTTACTGCGCGCGATGCATCCTACAAGCTTGAGATTATTCGAGACGACATTCCTGACGATGGATCTTTGATTGGTCTTTATCATCATGAAGAGTATCTCGATATGTGTCGGGGGCCGCACGTCCCCAACACGCGATTCTTACGGCATTTCAAGCTGACCAATGTCACCGGCGCCTACTGGCGCGGCAAGGTCGAGAACAAGCAATTACAGCGGATCTATGGCCTCGCTTTTAACTCGAAAGCTGATCTCGATGCGCACCTAAAATTCCTCGAAGAAGCCGCTAAGCGTGATCACCGGAATTTAGCCAAGACCCTGGATTTGTTCCATCTGCAGGAAGAAGCACCAGGCATGGTGTTTTGGCATCCAAACGGATGGTCGATTTATCGGGTACTTGAAGACTATATTCGTGACCGTCTAGAACACGCGGGCTATCAAGAAATTCGCACACCCCAGTTAGTGGATCAAAAGCTGTGGGAAGCGTCAGGGCATTGGGATAAGTACCAAGAGAACATGTTCGTGACCTCGAGCGAAAGTCGCGACTATGCGGTCAAGCCAATGAACTGTCCGTGTCACGTGCAAATCTATAACAAGAAAATCACCTCGTATCGCGAGTTGCCCATTCGGTTGGCGGAATTTGGTTCGTGTCATCGAAATGAGCCATCGGGTTCGTTGCATGGTTTGATGCGGGTTCGGAACTTTGTGCAAGACGATGCGCACATTTTTTGTACAGAAGATCAAATCACCGATGAGGTGAAGACTTTTAACCAGTTGCTGACCGAGGTCTATCACGACATGGGCTTTGACGAGATGATTGTTCGCATCTCGACGCGGCCAGAGAAGCGGGTTGGTGATGATGCAACCTGGGACAAGTCTGAAAAGGCATTGATGGACGCGCTCGACGAACTGGGCGTGGCATGGGAAGAGTTACCCGGCGAAGGCGCATTTTATGGGCCGAAAATTGAGTATTCTCTGAAAGATTGTCTCGGTCGTGTGTGGCAGTGCGGCACCATGCAAGTCGATTTTTCAATGCCCGGACGCCTGGATGCCGAATATGTGGCCGAAGATGGCTCGCGTCAGGTACCTGTCATGCTTCACCGCGCAATTCTCGGGAGTTTGGAGCGATTTGTCGGCATCTTGCTCGAAAACACTGCAGGATTCCTGCCTCCGTGGCTGTCTCCGACCCAAGCTGTAGTGCTCACAATCACCGATGCGCAGCACGAATACGCCAGAAAAGTGGAAAAAATGCTTGTTGCTCAAGGTTTTCGAGTGAAATCCGATTTGCGCAATGAGAAGATCGGCTATAAAATCCGCCACCACACTTTACAGCGGGTCCCCTATCTTTTGGTGATCGGCGATAAAGAGGTGGAGAATCAGCAGGTGGCTGTGCGAACTCGGGCCGGTGAGGACCTTGGTGCAATCGACTTAGAGGTCTTTGCAGATAGGCTCAACCGAGACATCAGTTTGCGCGGCCGTTTTGATATGGATACGGAGACACAGTAATCAGAAAAGCACAACCCAAGGGTACGCCGGGTGAGAAGCGTACGTTGATCAACGAAGAGATTCGTGCGCCGCAGGTGCGTTTGATCGGACCCACTGGGGACCAGATTGGGCTCGTTAACACGAAAGATGCTTTGATTGCAGCGCGTGAAAACGATCTTGATCTCGTGTTGATTGCTGAATCATCGGATCCGCCGGTCGCCAAAATCATGGATTTTGGTAAACGGTTGTATGAAGAGAAGAAAGCCAAAGCGGTTGCGAAGAAAAAGCAACATCAGCTTCAGGTGAAAGAAATTAAGTTTCGTCCGGGTACGGACATCGGAGACTACCAGGTCAAACTGCGCAACCTGGTGCGTTTCCTAGAGGACGGCGATAAGGCCAAGGTAACCATCCGGTTCCGCGGTCGCGAAATGGCCCACCAAGAACTCGGCATGCAAATGCTCGAGCGACTGGAAAAGGACCTCGAAGAGTATGGTTCAGTCGAAGCGCGCCCTAAGTTAGAGGGCCGTCAGATGATCATGGTCTTCGCGCCGAAAAAGAAATAAGAGCGAGAGCTCTAATGCGGAGTGAAAAGGAACCATGCCAAAACTGAAAAGTAACTCAGGCGCGTTAAAGCGCTTTAAGCAGACTGCAAAAGGCTTCAAGCATAAGCAGTCTTTCCGTAGCCATATTTTGACCAAGAAGACGACCAAGCGTAAGCGTCATTTGCGCGGTACGTTGATGGTAGCAGCCTCTGATATCAAGCTGATCCATCGCATGCTTCCAGGTACACGGTAAAAGGAGAGACCCATGCCAAGAGTCAAGCGCGGTGTAACCGCACGTGCCAGTCACAAAAAGATCCTGAAGCAAGCGAAAGGCTACTACGGTGCCCGTTCGCGCGTCTTCCGAGTCGCCAAACAAGCTGTTATCAAAGCCGGTCAGTATGCATATCGCGACCGTCGTCAGAGAAAGCGTCAATTCCGCGCATTATGGATTGCACGTATCAATGCCGGCGCTCGGGAATGTGGTTTGAGCTACAGCCGTTTCATCAATGGTCTGAAAAAGGCCAACATTGAGATGGACCGTCGCGTACTTGCCGATTTGGCAATGCACGAGAAGGTGGCTTTCGCTGCGCTTGCTGAGCAAGCCAAGCAAGCTCTGAATCAAGCACAGGCTTAATCTCAAGCCTTCAGGGTGACTGAAGGGAAGGCCGCCTGGACATTTCTCCTCGCGGCCTTTTTTAATCAAGTGGACTTCAGATGAACGACTTACAAGCGATCCAAACCGACGCCTTGCGGCAGATAGAGACTGCAGATTCGCTGCAGGCACTTGATGAGGTACGGGTGCACTTTCTCGGCAAGAAGGGCCTGATCAGTGCACAGATGAAAACATTGGGCCAACTGTCGGCCGAGGAACGCCCTGAGGCAGGTGCACGCATCAACGTGGTGCGGGATGCTGTGACAGCAGCACTGGAAGCCAAGCGGTTTGAACTGGAGTCGGCTGCCGAAAACGCCAGTTTGGCGCGTGAGGCAATTGATGTCACTCTGCCAGGTCGCCCCGCTGAGGTTGCTGGATTGCACCCAGTGACTCGGACCTTGCACCGGTTAAATCGTTTGTTTGCATCGCTTGGGTATGAGGTGGCTACTGGGCCTGAGATCGAAGACGACTGGCATAACTTCGAAGCACTCAACATTCCCTCACATCATCCGGCACGTGCGATGCATGACACCTTTTACTTTGATGACGGTCGTGTGTTGCGTACGCATACCTCACCGGTACAGATCCGGACCATGCTGACGACAGAGCCGCCCATCCGGATTGTTGCGCCCGGGCGCGTGTATCGCTGCGATCACGATCTGACCCATACCCCGATGTTTCATCAAATTGAAGGCTTAGTGGTTGATCGCGACATTAGTTTTGCTGATTTGAAGGGGACCATCGTCACCTTTTTAAACCGTTTTTTTGAAGCCGATCTCGATGTCCGTTTCCGGCCCAGTTATTTTCCGTTTACCGAGCCCTCTGCCGAGGTCGACGTGCAGTGTGTCATGTGCGAAGGCGCGGGCTGTCGGGTCTGTAAACAGACCGGATGGTTGGAAGTGATGGGCTGCGGCATGGTGCATCCCAAAGTATTCGAACAGACCGGAGTAGACACGTCTGTGTACACCGGGTTTGCATTTGGCATGGGAATCGAGCGGCTCGCGATGTTGCGATACGGCGTTGGCGATTTACGGCTGTTTTTTGAAAACGACCTGCAATTTTTGAATCAGTTTCACGGATAAGCATGAAAGCAAGTATGTCTTGGCTGAAAAGCCTGTGTCCGACCGATTTGGCGGTCGATGAAATCGTCAGCCGACTGACTATGGCGGGACTTGAAGTGGACGCGGTGGATCCTGCGTCGCACACGTTTTCCGAGGTTGTGGTTGGTGAGATTCTCGCCATCACGCCACATCCAGATGCCGACAAGCTGAATGTGTGCGAGGTGTCTGACGGCACTGGTCAACTTCAAGTGGTCTGTGGGGCGGGTAACGTCAGAGTCGGTCTCAAGGCGCCTTTCGCTAAGGTAGGCGGTCAGATTGGTTCTGAGTTCACCATCAAAGAGGCGAAGCTTCGGGGCGTGACCTCGCAGGGTATGCTCTGTGGGGCGGACGAACTCGGATTGTCGGATGAGCGGGACGGCTTAATGGAGTTGCCAGTGGATGCGCCCGTTGGCATGGACTTCGCGGCCTACCTTGCGCTACCCGATACCGTGTTAGAAGTCGATTTGACCCCGAATCGCGGCGACTGTTTATCCATTACGGGTCTTGCCAGAGAACTCGCTGTCTTAAGCGACACGCCATGGCAGCCTGTGGACTGTGCCGATGTCACCGCGGCGACTGCAACTGAGTTTCCAGTGCAGCTTTCGGCACCCGATGCGTGCCCTGTGTATGTCGGACGTGTGATTCAAAACGTTGATATCACTCAGCCAACACCGATTTGGATGGTCGAACGTCTGCGTCGGTCAGGCATCCGTTCGATCGATGCGGTTGTTGATGTCACCAACTATGTGATGCTTGAGCTTGGTCAGCCAATGCATGCGTTTGATTTGGCGGTACTCGAAGGTGGCATCGATGTGCGTTTCGCTAGAGCGGATGAAACACTGACGCTTCTCGACGGCAAACAGTTGCGTTTGGCAGAGGATGTGTTGGTCATTGCCGACCACGGCAAGCCATTGGCACTGGCGGGCGTAATGGGCGGAGAGCACTCAGGGATATCTGCGACAACTCGCGATGTGTTTCTCGAAAGCGCCTTTTTTGACCCGATCACGATTGCCGGGAAGGCACGACGCTATGGTTTGCATACCGATGCATCGGCACGCTTTGAGCGTGGTGTGGATTGGCAGCTTGCGGAGCGAGCATGCGAGCGCGCGACTGCGCTACTAATCGAAATTTGCGGAGGCGAGCCCGGTCCAACGGTGAAGACTGAAGCGGTTGACTCGTTGCCAACAGCGCAGCAGATCACGCTCACCGAACAACGTATTTCTCAGCAACTCCGTGTCGTGATCGAGCCTGAGCGCGTGACCTCGATTCTGACGTCCTTAGGCTGTGAAGTCACACAGGAGTCAGATGGATACCGCGTGCTCGCGCCGAGTTGGCGCTTTGATATTGCGATTGAGCAGGATCTGATCGAAGAGTTGGCGAGGATCTACGGCTACAACCATTTGCCCGTGTCGTTACCGGCACAGGCGCTCTCGATGGCCTCCATACCTGAGTCAGATACGCCGTTGGATCGGCTCAAATCGTACCTAGTGGATCAAGACATCCAAGAAGCCATTACATACAGTTTCGTAGATCCTGAGTTGCAAGCGCGCTTGGGGGATGGTGTTGCTGGAGTGCGACTTGCGAATCCGATCGCTTCGAACATGGCAGAGATGCGTCGCTCGATGATTCCCGGATTGGTTGAAGCCGTGCGGCACAACGTCAACCGACAGGCCTCACGCGTTCGTTTGTTCGAGACAGGGCAATGTTTCGTTCAACAGGCTGATGGTTTGGATCAATCTGAGCGATTGGGTATTGCGCTCTATGGCCAGGACGCGCCTGTCCACTTTACAGGTGCCCGTGGCGTTGATTTCTTTGACCTAAAGGGTGTCATCGAGGGCATTGCTGGATTGAATCGAGCCAGTGGGTTGACCTGGACGCCAGGCACACATCCTGCGATGGCGCCGGGCCAGACCGCGGCGGTGCACTGTGATGGAGTTTATCTTGGAACCGTAGGCCGCTTGCATCCAAGACTGGCACGCGAACTGGATCTGCCGAAGCCGCTGTATGTTGCAGATTTGCAGTTAGCACCACTTTTAATTGGTCAAGTCACTGCTTTTAAAGCAATTTCGCGGTATCCTCGCGTAACGCGGGATCTTGCAATCGTCGTTGATGAGGGAATCCAGTGGCGCCAAGTCTTGGACGCTGTGGCTTCGGTTGATGATGCGTGTATTCGTGACGTGCAGTTATTTGATGTGTACCAGGGGCCGGGAATTGGTCCAGGACAGAAGAGTTTGGCTCTCAGCCTGAGCTTACAGGATCAGGAGGGGACCTTGGATGACAGTCGTATCCAGGGCCTTATCGATCAGGTGGTCTTGGCACTGAAAACCCAAATTAATGCAGATTTGAGAGGATAATCACTTGGCAGCGTTGACCAAAGCAGACCTATCAGAGCACCTTAATGACGTGGTTGGACTCAACAAACGCGAGGCCAAAGAGCTGGTTGAGTTGCTGTTCGAAGAGTTACGCGAGTCTCTCATCGATGGCGAACCCGTGCGGTTATCAGGATTTGGTAACTTCGAGTTGCGCGACAAAAACGAGCGACCCGGCCGGAATCCAAAGACAGGTGAAGAGGTGCCTGTCAGCGCACGTCGCGTTGTGACATTTCGTGCTGGCCAAAAACTCCGCTCGCAGGTTGAGCGTTACCATCCCGTGGATGATGCATGAGTACAGTGGACCTGTTCGACGACGATCTCCCGCAGATCCCCGATCGGGTCTACTTCACCATTGGTGAAGCCAGTCGCTTGTGTGGCGTGAAGCCGCATGTGTTACGTTACTGGGAACAAGAATTTGACCAATTGGAGCCTGATAAGCGCCGCGGTAATCGTCGGTACTATCGCTATCAGGACTTGATCATGATCCGTCGTATTCGTTCGCTTGTGCATCAACAGGGCTTTACGCTCTCAGGCGCGAAGCAACGGATCCAAGAAGAAGACACAACCCGCCATGAAGCGAGTCATGATGACTCAAAAGGGATGGCACTGCGTGAAGTGATCCGAGAACTAGAGCAGGTGCGGCGGTTGCTGTCTGATTAGTTCGCTGTATACTTTGCCGCTCTCGGGGCGTGGCGCAGTCTGGTAGCGCACTTGCATGGGGTGCAAGGGGTCGTAGGTTCAAATCCTGCCGTCCCGACCAAGTCGGAATCCGAGGCGTTCTAACATGTCTTTTTCTTGGTTCGAGCTCAAAATTCCGCCTCCGATCGTTGTCCTCAGCATGGGATGCCTGCATTGGATGGCCGTATGGATTTCGCCAAATTGGGCGCAGCCAATGCCACTTTGGTTAAGCTTGGGCGCTGTCATTTTTGCGCTGTTCTTTGGATTTATGGGTGTTTTTGGCTGCTTGCAGGAAAAAACCACGATTCATCCATGGAATCCCGAGGAGACGGAGTGCCTGGTCACCACCGGTGTCTTTTCAATCAGTCGCAACCCCATGTATCTGGCCTTGATCTTGCTCCTGTTTGCCTGGGTCACCCAGCCGCTACATCCCCTGAGTTTATTGGCTTTGTGGGGTTCAGTGGGGTATTTATTTCAGTTTCAAATCCGACCTGAAGAACGGATTTTGTCGGCCAAATTCCCACAACAATTTGCTGAATATGCAGGGCGTGTGCCCCGTTGGATTTAGCACAATTGTTGGACATTTCCCGTAATTTCATCAGTTTGTCATCACTTCGTCGTTGACATTGCGCCAGAACCTGCGACTCTGGTAGCGCCTGAGTGCTTAGCATGTGTCCGCGTAACAGCAACACTGACTGGCATATTGAGTGAAGAGTGCAGATTTTCGGGCATCTGCGCAGTTGCTGAGGAATACACATGCAAACTGGTAAAGTAAAATGGTTTAACGAAACCAAGGGTTTTGGCTTCATCGTTCCTGATGAAGGTGGCGATGACGCGTTCGTACATATTTCGGCTGTCAAAGAGAACGGTTTAGACCGTCTTGAAGACAACCAGCGCGTTGAGTTTGAACTCTCGTCTGGCCGTAATGGCAAGGTCGCTGTAAGCAAGCTCAAAGTTCTCGACTGATCTTTACGATCAATTGAGGCATCGAAAACGGGTACTTAGGTACCCGTTTTTGCGAGTGGCTCCTCGCTTTCCATGCTCAAGGCTGCCAAGGGCAATGGCCGTGTCTCTCCGACTGAAGGCAACCAAATGGCATCATCGTGATATCCCGCATCTCGAGCGGCTCGCACAAACCGTCGCGCAGGCTCAAACGCTTCTTCCTCTGATAGCTCAATTGTGCCCCAGTGCATGCCAAGGATCTGTCTCGCCTTGAGTGCCAAGCCCATTTCGACTGCCTCCTCAGGCGATGCATGTACTGAACGCAAGAGTTTTCTGGGCGCATAGGCGCCGATGCCGATCAATGCGAGATCAATCGGGCCATAACGGTGGCCCGTTTGACGGAACACTGGGCCCATCGCTGAGTCTCCGCCAAAGTAGATCTTGAATCCGTCATGTTCAAACAAGTAGCCCGCCCAGAGGGAACGATTCGAGTCAAAAAGGCCACGACGCGAATGATGAATCGCAGGGACTGCAGTGACTTGGGTTGTGCCCGCATGGGTGCTGTGATGCCAGCCCAGTTCCGTAATCTGCTGGAAGCCGCGCTTTTTAAACCAACGACCCAATCCTGTTGGGCAGATGACTTGCACTGTGGCCTTGTTCGGCAAGTGCTTTAGTGTGTGCCAACACAGATGGTCGTAGTGGTTGTGCGAAATGACTAGGGTGTCGATCGGTCCCAAATCGCGGATGCCAAGGGGCGCCGGAATAAAACGCCGTGGACCAGCGAAACTCACTGGGCTTGCACGGTCAGCGAGAAAGGGGTCAATCACGATGCGTCGGCCACCAAGGGTCAGCGCAAATCCAGCATGACCAAGCCAGGTAATGGCATGTTCACCACATTCTGCGAGCTGGGCACGCGCAATGGCGGCGGGGACCGCATGCTCTGTCGGCCAAGAGGTTGGCATGGGGCGAAACGCTTGGCGCATAATATAGCCCACCAAATCCCGTAGCGATCCTGTGGACCTTGGGCTGCCTGGCGGGTTGTGAAAGCGACGTTGATTGGTGGAATTGGGTGTTGGGTAAATGAACGATGAGTCAGACTCGGACTGCAAGACCATTGGCTCAATAGACACGCGTAAACCTCCCGGTTTTTTTCGAGTCTACTGTTGGTTTGTGACAGAATTATTGGTGATATTTGGTCACTGAATTGTCACCAAATTGTCATCAGCGAGCGCGCCAACTGAGCGCATCGGCAACAGCGTCGGTTTCCCCACGGAAGCGATAGGCGCAGAGCGCTCCGTCTTCGAGCGCGATGCTGTAATCCAAGCAGACCGCGCGAGGGTGCTCAATGCGGGGTGTGCCCCGCATCCAGTAGTGACCAAAGAAACACAGCGTGTCCTGATAGTCAGGCGGTGCCGCTTCCATCGCAAGATCTGGGATGCACGCGCGCTGCGATTCATCGATCACAGCAGCTTCGCGAAAGGTTGTTTGCCCTGGACTCCACCAATTGACTCGGATGCGCCGCCGAGTGAAGCCATAGTAATCTTGGAAACTGACGGCATCAGGGAGTTTTGCTTCCATTCCGTTGAGGAGCACTTCGCGGGCTTCCCAGGCGGTGGAACCTTTGATTCCAGTCTCTGTGAAGAAGCGACGGTCCAAGGGGCGGTGTGCGTCGTCTAAGAGCGGTGCTAGGACCGTCTGCGAGGGCTGGTGCCAACACGCATGCACAGCACGCACCTTGGGTGTCTCGAACCAGATGGGCATCTGCGCGAACCAATCGAGTGCTTCGGTGTAACCGCTCCGGTCATTCGCATACGCCTCGAGAAAGCCCTCATGTTGGCGTAGATGGTTCTCTGTATGACTCCGGACGAACGCACCGGGCTGGTCTGTGCGCTCAGTCACAAATCCAACGGCATTGAACTCATGGTTGCCCGCAATACAGATGGCCAGATTCGATTCAAAAAGCTCGCGCACCAATTCAACGGTTTCTCGTTGCTCGGGTCCGCGATCGATCAAGTCACCGAGAAATACAAGTCGTGCCTCTCGATGAACCCAGCGCCCTTGATGCTGTCGGTAGCCAAGATCGTCGAGGAGTCCGCGCAGAACACTCGCGTGACCATGGATGTCGCCGATAAAATCAATGCACTCTGGCTTCATGTCTCGCTCTTTGGGCTGCAAGGGCCTGTGTTACTGCGGAATCGGGGTGGGTTGGAGCATGCCGCCATAGTAGGCGCCAACGGCCACTAGCATAAAGCCAATCAGAAATAAGCTACCCAGGGTTCTAAGGACGGCGAACCGATCGGGTTGCTTCAGAAGGCTCGGCTTTAGCAATCCAAGCGGCAAACCAATGATCGCCAGCACACACAGGATGTTGCCAAGCCCATGAATCAATTCAAACATGCTACTCCTCCGGGAGCTTCGGGTGCTTGGGTCGTATAAAGAGGCCGACAATTAAGGCGACCATCGCGAGACCCGCGAGCGCAATGGCAGCCAACTGCCACAGAGGCCAGGTTTTTAGGTCCTCAGGAAGGAGCTCAGAGACGGCTTTTTCAGCCTGACCGGTGAGGTCTGACTGGGCGCCTGCCGTACTGTTTGTCTGGCTGCTATCCGCTTGGATCGAGGAACCGACCGTGCCCACGCCCTGGGCTGTGTTATTGGCAATCTCCATTTCAGGGCGCGCGTCTAAGACCTCAAACATCCGCTGTACTTGACGGGTGTGCGTCGCGTCAAAACTTTGCAATGTGAGTAGCGTCCGGCCAGGGGCTGGACTGTCGATTTGCGTTTGTAGATCCGACCCGTTGATCCGTATTGGATCTGCAAGCGCCCCAAAAGCGACGCGATATTCTCGGGTTGGATCGGACTTCGCGCCGTTAGAGCCAATGATCTGTGCCGCCAATCCTAACGATTGATTGGCAGCAATGGTGGGTGGCAGCTCAGTGAGCTCGAGCCTCACTGGACTATCAATCAAAATGCGGTCATTCGGGCCGAGAGGCGCATTGAGGCGATACACACCCGGCTTTGGACGATTCCAGATCAGCGCCTCATAGCCACGGCCTTTGTACCAGTCGAGCGCGTCAGACTGGGTGTCGCGGCTGATTGGACCCTGAGGACCCGTCAAGGCCACCACCGGCTCGTTGCCGAGCCGGATAAAACGCAACTGTTCGATATCCGCATCAATCTGAATCTGTCCGTCACGAACCGGCAACTGCTGGGAGCGGAGCGCTAACTCCAGCGCATCGAGCATGACCGGAATGAGGTCGCCTGGCTGATCGATTAATGTGAACAGACCATCGGTTTGCAGGGCGATCTGGCGCAAGAGGGGTAGGTCGGCATCTTCAGAGAGCGCGATCGTATGGATCCGACAGCGGCGTGACTGCGCATTTGGCACGACTGCTTTCAGGATGCGATCACGGGATGCTTGGGAGGCATCACGACCACCCTGCACATCGACCAAGCCATCGGTAATTAAAATGACATGACACGCAGCCAGATCAGTCCCCCCAGTTTCGACGCCGGTCCGTAGGGCGCTTTCAATGTGTGTAAAGCGATCGGTCGAACCGATGGAGGATTCAATCGGGGCGCCAAGTGTATCCCAACGCGAGCTCACAGGGCCGTAGGGCACCAGCGGGCGCACGTCCGAACCGAACAACCAAATACCGCCCAGGGAGTTATCTGGGAGAAGTGCGGCCAAGAGGGCTGTTGCAGGTCCGCGCACGGCATTTGGATCGGCTTGTTTCATGGAGCCTGAGACGTCGACCAATACCCGCACATCTGCGGGCTGGGCGTGTGATGGGGCGGCGTAGCTCAGAGCAAGCGTGAAAAACGCGCTAGAGACGTACGTCAGGATGGTCTTTGAAATCGTTAAGCGCATGGGGATTTGCCAAAGCCTCCGTGTTTTTTACCACTTCTCCGTGCACCACCTGGCGGACAGCGAGCTCCACAATCTTACCACTGACTGTGCGTGGAAGATCAGGAACTTGCGCAATTACCTCAGGTACATGGCGAGGTGTGGTGTTGTCACGAATCTGTTGCTTGATTTGGCTACGTAATTCGCCATCCAGCGTCAGACCGTCTTTCAGAACGACGAACAACACAATGCGTTCATCGTCACCGACGCGCTGCCCAATCGCCAAGGACTCAAGAACTTGCGGGATGTTTTCGACTTGTCGATAGAGCTCGGCGGTGCCAATACGCACCCCACCTGGGTTTAATGTCGCATCAGCGCGGCCGTAAATGATGAACCCATCGTTTGCACTGTGCTCGGCAAAATCGCCATGTGCCCACAGTCCAGGGAACCGATTGAAATACGCGTCACGGTACTTGTCACCACTGTGATCGCCAAAAAAGTAGAGGGGCATCACCGGGAAGGGTTGGCGGCACACCAGCTCACCTTTTTCACCGACGACGGATTCACCGGCGTCATTCACGACGTCGACTGCCAACCCGAGTCCAGCGCACTGCAATTCGCCGCGGTAGACCGGCCGAATCGGGCAGGACAAGCAAAAACACGAGACAATATCCGTACCGCCCGAAATCGAACCCAGAAGGAGGTCCGCTTTGATGTCTCGATAGACAAAATCAAAGGATTCATGCGCCAAGGGAGAGCCTGTTGAAAGTACGGCCTTGAGGCTGGTCAAAGGATGCTCTGTCCCCGGCCGATAGCCATGCTTGTCAATTGCGGCAAGATACTTTGCTGATGTGCCAAACACATGCCAGTCATCCTGCTCACAGAGCGTCCACAGCGTCTTTACGCCCTGTGCGAAGGGTGACCCATCAAAGGTCACCACCGTCGCCTGAGAGGCGAGCGACGCGATCTGCCAATTCCACATCATCCAGCCACAGGTTGTAAAATAGAACACACGATCTTTGGGTTTGATATCGACGTGGTAGCGGTGTTCTTTCACCAACTGCAGTAGGGCACCGCCTTGGCTGTGCACGATGCATTTCGGGACGCCTGTGGTTCCCGAGCTATATAGAATAAAGCCAGGATGATTAAAGGGCGTTGGCACGAATGCCAGCGGGTGTTCCCCTTCAGTGGCCTGTGCCCACGGGATGACCAAGCATCCGGACTGATCAATTGACAACCTGTCTGCCTCAGACGCACCGAATGGAATGCAGGCGGTGATCGAGGGAATTGCCACCAATAGTTGGTTGATTCGTTCGGTTAGCAGAATGTCTTTTTTGTTGTAGCGTGTTTGCTGCACACAAATCAGCACTTTGGGCTTTGTTTGGCCAAATCGGTCGACCACACCTTGGACCCCGAAGTCCGGCGAACAACTGGTCCAAATGGCGCCGATCGAAAGTGTTGCCAAGGCGCCAATAATGGCCTCGGGGCCGTGACTGACGAATCCGGCCACGACATCGCCTGACGAAACGCCAAGGCTCATTAAGCGCTGGCGTAAATTGGCCACGGCATTGCGCAGTTCACCCCACGAAACCGTGCGACGCGATCCCCGCTCCTGATGCGCAATGATGGCGACCGCGTCGTCGGGTTGCGCATGCATCAGGCAATTCTCGGCGAAGTTCAGTGTACTGTCTGGAAAGAAGCGGGCGCCGGGCATTGCATGACGATCCACGAGCGTTGGCCCCTGGCGTGTCCCGATGAGCCCCGCGTGGTCCCAAACAGCTTCCCAGAACGATTCAGCCTCATGCACGCTGAATCTGTGTAAGCCGTCATAGTCGTGTAATGACCGTCCATGTCGCGCATTGATGAAGGCCATCAGGTCCGTGATCTGTGCCTGTCCCATCGTGCGTTGAGACGGTATCCAGAGAGGCGCTGCCGCACTGTGTTGTGTCGATGTGTCCATGCAAAAATCCTAACAGAGCTGAGCACGGAGTCTACGACTATCGCGTCGATTGCAAACCTTGCCTTTTGCTGCACTGCAACGTAACGTTTGTTTTATTGCAATGCACCATTTTAAAGGGGAATACCATGTTTGATCAGTTGTTGAAGCAAAACGAAGAAATGATGAAAACCATGCAGTCGATGATGGGATTTGATGCCTTTCAGAAGGCAACAAAACCGATGACTGAGCTGTTGGAAATGCAACGCGGGATGCTCGAGTCACTGACAGAGCAACAAACGCAGTTAACCACTGAGTTGATGTCGGACTGTCTCGAAGAAGCCCGTCAGATGTGTCAGTGCGATTCCGTTCCTGAAGTAATGGAAATTCACAAAAAGTTTTTGACGCGCTATCAGGAAAAAATGGCCGCACTCGCCAAAAAACAAGCAGCTTCGATGACGCAGTTGAGCGAAGAAGCTCTGAGCGTGATGAAGAAAAATACCAAGGATCTCGCGAAGACACTGAATAAGTAATTTTCGAGTCAAAAAAAGGCCCCGATGGCAATCACGCTATCGGGGCCTTTTTTGTATGCAGCCTGTTTAGATACGGACGGTCACATATTCACCGGGCGCAGGCGCGATTTCAGGATAGTCGGCATGCCCCAGTGCGCGGGCAGGGACTTGCTTGGCATCCTGCGCATCTAACCACGCATGCCAGTGATTCCACCAAGATCCTGGATGATTTGTTGCGGTCTCAAGCCAATGGTCTGCTCCCTGATGCAGTTCGCCATCGGTCCAGAAATTGCGCTTGTTCTTCACTGGCGGATTGATTACGCCAGCAATGTGTCCTGAGCCACCCAAGACAAATTCCGCTGGGCCTCCCAACAGCTCTGTGCCGAGGAACGTGGTTTTCCATGGCGCAATATGATCTTCGATCGCAGACAGAAAATACGAGGGTGTCTTGATCTTATTCAGTTCGATTGGCTTTCCACAACAACTGAATTCACCAGGCTTTGACAGGTTGTTGTTGACGTACATCTCGCGGATGTAAGTGTTGTACATCTTGGCAGGAAGATTGGTCGGATCTGAATTCCAATACAAGATATCGAATGGTGGCGGGGTTTTCCCTTTCAGATAGTTATTCACCACATACGACCAAATCAGATCGTTGGACCGCAACATGTTGAAGCCAAGCGCAAGGCTCTTACCAGACATCATGCCATCTTGCTCAACCTGCTTGGCTCTGAGGTCCACCTCGTCTGCGTTTAAGAACACGTTCAACTGACCTGGATCGGAGAAGTCGAGCAGGGTGGTGAGATAGGTGCTCGATGCAATACTCGCATCGCGGCGTTTCTGCATCACACCGAGTGCGGACGCTAAAATTGTGCCGCCCACACACCAAGCAACGGCATTGAGTTTCTTTTCGCCGGTGATGTCTTTGACGACGCGTGTCGCTTCAAGAATGCCATCTTCAACGTAATCATCCCAACCAATGTCACGATATTCCGCAGTTGGGTTGGCCCACGAGATCAAAAACACTGTGTTGCCCTGATCGACGCAATACTTGACGAAGGAGTTCTCAGGCTGCAGGTCCAGAATGTAAAACTTGTTGATGCAGGGTGGGACGATCAATAAGGGACGCTGATGAACGGTCTCTGTGGTCGGTGTGTACTGGATCAGTTCGAACAAGTGGTTCCGAAAGACCACCGCGCCCTCAGAGAGGCCGATGTTTTCGCCGAGGACGAAGGCGGACTCATCGGTCATGGTGATGCGTCCTTTATCGAGATCGCTCAGCATGTTTTGAAACCCGTCCATCAGACTCTGACCGTTGGTTTCCATGGCTTCTTTCAGCACGTCTGGATTGAGCGTGGCGAAGTTCGTTGGACTCATGGCATCAATGAAATATTGGGTATAGAACTTCAGCTTTTCTTTGTCTGCACCCTCAACCGGGAGGGCATCGGTGGACTTACTGAGAACATCGGCTGTCAGGAGATACGACTGTTTGATGAAATCAAATATCGGGAGTTTTGACCATTCTTCTGACTGGAAGCGACGATCTTTCACTGCATCCGTTGGCAGTTGGCCACTCATCAGGTTGGTCCACAGACTGAACTGGTCTTGCTGATACTTGCTGATCATGTCGAACCATCCCTGTGGATTGGTCCACGGTTGCATGACCAGTTGTGTCCAGACATCGGTCAGGTTGGTGACAATTTCTGCGGTGTCTTCAGAACGCATGAGACCTTGTAAGAGTCGCTTGCTTTCTGCGTTCAGTGATTCTACTAGTTGTTCAGGGGCTTTTGGCTGTTCAGTGCTCACGTCCGTGTCCTCATGAGATGCGATGCGACAGTCTATTGTGCACCGCAATAAAATGCCAGCCGCCCGTGAGTTGGGCGGCGGTGTGTGTGGTGATCGTTAGAACATGTGTTGGCCGCCATTGATGGCGACGTTCGATCCAGTAATGAAGGCCGCACGCTCTGAGGCCAAGAAGGACACGGTATAGGCGATTTCTTCGGGCTTGCCTAAACGTCCGACAGGAATCGTTGCGGCGATCTTTTCGAGGATGTCGTCACCAATCGCTGCCACCATCGAGGTCATGATGTAGCCTGGGCTGACGGTGTTGACCGTGACTCCCTTCGCCGCAACTTCTTGTGCAAGCGACTTGGTGAAGCCATGCATGCCAGCTTTTGCAGCGGCATAGTTCGCCTGACCAAACTGGCCTTTTTGGCCGTTAACAGAGGAAATGTTGATCACACGTCCCCACTTTTCTTCCAACATCCCGTTGATCACCAAGCGGGTCATGTTGAAGACCGAGCGCAGGTTGGCATTCAGTACTTGGTCCCATTGCTCAAGCGTCATCTTACGGAAGGTCGAGTCGCGGGTAATGCCGGCGTTGTTGACGAGGCAGTGAATCGCACCATATTTGGCGACCACGCCATCGACGCATTGCTTCGCTGATTCTGCATCCGAGACGTCTCCATAGGCGACGTCGAGCTCATACCCAGCCTCACGTTGCTCATCTTGCCAGGCCTTCGCCTTATCGTGATTGCCACCGGAATTGTATCCGGCGACCACGGTGTATCCGGCTGTTTTCAGTTCACGACAAATGGCGGTTCCGATCCCGCCGGTGCCTCCGGTAACTAGTGCAACACGTTGAGACATTGAATTACTCCGTTCTCTTTTTATAAAGGTTGTATCATTAGCCGCATTTCACAGCGTAGATGCAAGTATGACTGACCCAAAGTCTCCCACTCCATTAGTCGCAGATGAGCCCATGCCAACCGTGGATGCCCGTGACTTAAAGTGCCCAGAGCCTGTGATGATGTTGCGCAATGCATTACGGCATGCGAACGACGGCGCGTCCATCCGGCTGCTTGCGACCGACCCATCGACGCTGCGTGATATCCCGACGATGTGCCGCTTTATGGGGCATTCGCTACTGAGCCAGGTGGAAGTCGATGGCCATTATGAGTTTGTGGTTGCCGCTCGCGGCGCCAATTGACACTGTCTTAACAGCGTCTGCCACTTTTCGATATGGGTCGCCCAGCGTGCTTCCAAGGCAACCGACATACCCGATGGTAAGCGTAAAAGATCCTCAGTCATGAGGTGTTTGGCGAGGCGGGGAGAGGCGTCTCTCAAGGGTTCCCATAGACGGTTCAACCGAGCGGTTGATTGCATCACCGTCGCAATTTGCTGCTGGATGGTGTTGGCAAAGTAGGTTTGAACGAAGGTCGCTGCTTGATGGCCCTCGGCTGTGGCCATCCCCATCGGACACAGCCGATTTTCTGTGATCGCCACATCGAGCATTTGATTGGCTGATAGTAACCAGGCTGCGCTCTCACGGATCGCGCGACCGAGTTCTGCATGATGTTGCGTCATACCCCATTGCTTCAATGCCAGTTCGAATCGCTGAAATTCCGCATCGGTTGGTGGTGCATTCCCTGTCAGTGCTCGCAGGAGCAAAGGCGCAATGTCCGCCCAGGCCGTTGCATAGGCATCTGCGCTGGACTTTAAGTCGGGATAGGGTGATGCCAAGGCGCTTTGTAACGCCTGTGCTTCGTCGCCCCGAGTCAGCAGCGCCTCAATGGCGATCTCAACATCTGCACGTTTGCCAGCTACGGCCTCAAGGAACCACGCTTCATCTGCCAACTGATCATGGCATGCGGTGAGCCCACTCCAGATCCGCCACTCGTACAGAAAGCGGGTGGATTCGGCTTTTTGACGACCGAGTGCTGAGTTGCGCTCAGCGATTAATGGCACCAAGCCGCAGTCACCGAGCGCTAGGGCATCGGTTAGGGCGATACGGGTCTCACTGAACTCGGGTGCGGCGACGGTCGGCGCTGTCCTTGACAGAACATGGATCTCGGTCGGAGCGACACCAAGGATGTTGCCGATGCGCTCGAGGGCGTCTCTCCCAGGTGCACTCAGTGGCTCGGTCTGACTACAGCCCGCGAGAATCCATACAATGCATAGGGGGCGCCAAAACATCGGCCTTCAATCCTTCTAGTGCGCGTTGCGCGGTGGGCGGTAACTTCTCTTGGAATTCCATATATGCATGTTTGAGATTCTCAAGGAAGCGCGGGCTGATCGGTCGGCCCGAAAAATCGTCAAGGCTCGGTTGAAAGGGGATGCCTAGGCTGTCGCAAAATATCCATTCCAACGCCTGCGGTCGGACCTCCGCTTGTTCAAATTGGGCCTGCTCTTCGGCGGTTCGACCGCAAGGAACATACCAGTAGCCGAAGTCATCGAGTTGGCGACGACGATCACCGGCCAAACAGTAGTGCGCCATTTCATGCAATAAACTGCGGATAAAGTCCTCGCGAAAAAAAAGCATTGCACACTGGCCGTCTTTCGGGGCTTGATAAAAAGGTTCACAGGCACCGGCCTGAATCACCAATTCTGGGAAGGCTCGGGTCAATGCGCCCATCACCTGGTTGAGTAAGACGTGATCTGACATAAAGGAATGATACGTAATGGTATGGCTTTGGATCACAGTGATTGTACTCGCTCTGGTGGGATCGCTCACTTGGATTTTGCCGTCTCCGATGGAGCGTCGTCAGGGAAAACGCCGGGCTGAGGCACTCGCGTTGGGCCTCAAGGTGCGCATTTTGACGCTCGAAAGTTGGGCGTCTGAGCGGTTGGAGATCGATCGGCTACCGCAGTATATCCTTTGGTGCCAATCGAAGCCGCGGCCTTTTACGCTCTGGCGTGTGGCGGATCGTGAAGAACCCTGGGCATCGCCGCCGACTGCACACAGTTGGGACTTGGTGACAGGTGCTCTGGCGACCGTGTTGGCTGAATTGCCGCCCGAAATCTTGGGTGTTGGGGCCGAAGGATCCATAGTCTGGTTGGCTTGGGATGATGCAGGCCCCGGCCCTGAGCCTGAGGCAATCCGCGGTCTGTTGCGAGACATCGCGGCCATTTTAGAGACCTGAAGCAGCGTTCAGTCTCTGAAGAAAAATATGAAGGAGCTTGCATCGAAAGGCGATTTGCTTTTTCAATGCAGGCCTTATTGGATCAACACACGACGTTTTATCGAGGGTACATGGGGAAATCACTGGTCATTGTTGAGTCGCCCGCGAAGGCCAAGACCATCAATAAATATCTGGGCTCCAACTATGTTGTGAAGTCGAGTATCGGGCACATCCGTGATTTGCCAACCTCAGGCTCGGGTTCTGTTGAGAAGGCTCCAAAAGACACTACGCTGACAAAAGAAGAAAAAGCCAAGCGTCAGTTGGTCCGCCGCATGGGAGTGGATCCCGAGCATCGCTGGAAGGCGCACTACGAGATCCTTCCGGGTAAAGAAAAGGTTGTGGCTGAGTTGAAAAAACTCGCGAGCCAAGCCGACACGATTTACCTCGCGACCGATTTGGATCGCGAAGGAGAGGCGATTGCTTGGCACTTACAGGAGACCATTGGCGGTGACCCAGCAAAGTACCAGCGGGTCACCTTCTCTGAGATCACCAAGAGTGCAATTGAGGCCGCCTTTGCGAAGCCAGCACTGGTGAATGTGGATCGTGTCAATGCGCAACAAGCGCGCCGGTTTTTGGATCGTGTTGTGGGATACATGGTCTCGCCCTTGCTGTGGGCGAAGATTGCGCGAGGTTTGTCGGCGGGACGTGTCCAGTCGGTTGCCGTGCGCTTGGTGGTTGAGCGCGAGCGTGCAATTCGTGCCTTTGTACCCGAAGAATTCTGGGAAATTTTTGCCGATCTGAATCATGCCGGTGGTGAGGGGCGCTTTCAGGTTGTCGAGCACGCTGGACGCGCGTTCAAACCCGTTAACGCGAGTCAAGCGAAGGCCGCAACCGATGTGCTCGAGACCGCCGCCTATCAGGTCGTCGAGCGTGAGAGTAAGCCCGGAAAGACCCGGCCTCCCGCCCCATTTATCACATCCACTTTGCAGCAAGCGGCTAGTCAGCGTCTTGGCTTTGGGGTGAAAAAAACCATGATGTTGGCCCAGCGCTTGTATGAAGCCGGATTAATTACCTACATGCGAACCGATTCGACCTTTATTTCCGGTCAGGCGATTGCGGCTGCGCGGGAGGCGATTGGTGCCCAGTTTGAAGCGCGTTATTTGCCAGAGACTCCGAACTTCTACGCGTCGCGTGAAAATGCGCAGGAAGCACACGAAGCGATTCGTCCATCGGATGTGCATAAAAAGGGCGCAGATCTTCACGGCGTAGAGCGCGACGCACAACGTCTGTATGAAATGATTTGGCGCCAGTTTATGGCCTGTCAGATGACCCCTGCTGAGTATCTGACCACCACCATCAAGGTCGATGCGGGCGGCTATGGATTGCGTGCACGTGGCAAGGTCACGACCTTCCCTGGTTACCAAGCGGTCTTGCCACCGGGTGGGAAGGGCGACGATGCGGCGGAATTGCCGGACGTTGCTGTGGGTGATGTCTTGAGTCTACAAGCGCTTGATCCGCAACAGAAATTCACCTCGCCGCCGGCTCGCTTTAATGAGGCCTCTCTGGTACGCGAGCTTGAAAAGCAAGGCATTGGTCGGCCTTCGACCTACGCTGCGATCATTTCCACAATTCAAGAACGTGGTTACGTGGAAATGGAAGGGCGACGGTTATTTGCCACCAAGATGGGTGAAATCGTCACCGACCGTCTGACAGAGAATTTTAGCGACCTCATGAGCTATGACTTCACCGCGGGCATGGAAGACTCCCTCGATGACGTGGCAGAAGGTCGTCGGGATTGGCTGTCATTACTCGATGAGTTTTATCAGAATTTCCGGCAAAAATTGGATGCGGCCGCGAGCCCTGAGGGGATGCGGCCGAATACACCGACCGAGACGGAAATTCAGTGCCCAACCTGTCAGCGCCCAATGATGATTCGAACGGCCACCACAGGTGTTTTCCTCGGCTGTTCGGGTTACCAGTTGCCGCCCAAAGAGCGTTGCAAAACCACGATTAACCTCACGCCCGGTGATGAGGCGATCCCTGAAGGTGAAGAGGCGGAAACTCTGGCCTTGATGGAGAAGCAGCGGTGTCCGATTTGTGAAACTGCGATGGACTCCTACTTGATTGATGCGCATCGCAAGCTGCATGTGTGCGGTAATAATCCAGATTGCCCTGGGCACGTGATCGAAAGCGGCCAATACAAGATCAAGGGATACGAGGGCCCTGTGATTGATTGTGATAAGTGCGGTCAGGAAATGCAGTTGAAAACGGGACGCTTTGGTAAGTTCTTTGGCTGCACCAGTGGCGACTGCAAAAACACACGGAAGCTCCTAAAGAACGGGCAGCCTGCGCCGCCGAAAATGGACCCTGTTCCGATGCCTTGGCTGAAGTGTCAAAAGGTCGATGACAGTTATGTGCTGCGGGACGGGGCGAGTGGTCTGTTCCTTGCCGCAAGTGGTTTTCCAAAAAATCGGGAAACGCGCGCGCCCTTGGTTGCAGAGCTTGTGTCTGTGAAGGATCAGTTGGATCCAAAATACCATTTTCTACTCTCGGCGCCGGTGGCCGATCCAGAGGGAAATCCAACACAGGTGCGCTTTTCTCGGAAGACCAACAGCCAGTATGTGATGAGCGAACATGAGGGTAAGCCAACGAAGTGGAAAGCGACCTATGGCCAAGGGCGCTGGGTGACTGACTGATGCGTCCAATGAGCGTCACACGTCGGACGCTCGAGGCGCTTGCGAAGCTAAAAGCTCTCTCGGAGCTGGACGCGGCAAGTCGCCTGATCGAGCATGCATTGGCAGAGGCAGTGCTCCACCAAATTGCCGCGACCTGGTTAGCACTCGTGCGGCAGATCGGAGACTCGCATGGGATCCGGCCAACGCAAGTTGATTCGTTAGCGACCTTATTGGATGTGCTTGAGCGCCGTGGCTTCACGTCGGTCGAGGCGCTCGAATTATCGCGTTTGGCGTCCGAGCCGGGCTCTTGGGTTGAAACTTTCTGGGCACACTATGGTGAGTTGACCTGTCCACCCGAACCCATGACGGCATCGGCGAGCAATGCCATTCCGTTGCAAGATCGTTCAGGTCTTGAGGCGATTCGGGCTGCGCGCTATCGCCCTTGGGTTGAGGCGCTTGCTGCGCAGATTGAGAGCATGCAGTCGCGTTTTCACGAATCCTAGCCGCGCCTTATAGCGCTGTACGGATCACTCCGACGGCATGGCCTTCAATGAAAAACTCACTGGGGTCGTCAATGAGGATCGGGGCATATGCAGGATTTTCAGCGCGCAACTGAATACCAGCGGGGCCCGATACCAGGCGTTTGACAGTCACTTCGCCCTCGACGCGTGCAACCACAATGTCGCCATCGCGTGCAGTCTCAGATTTGCGAACAGCCAGCAGATCACCGTCGTAAATCCCGACGTTGATCATTGAATCGCCCTGCACCCTCAACAGGTAATCAGGTTTTGCGGAGAACAACTCAGCACGGACTGGAACCGTCTTTTCAATGTGAGCAACCGAATCAATCGGGACACCTGCAGCCACACGGCCAATGACGGGCAAACCGGGTTCCTCCGCGTCCGCATCGTCGAGTGGCACAAGGCACTGGATGCCACGACTCGCGCCGCCTTGCAGTCGGATGGCGCCACGACGCTCGAGTGCGCGCAGATGCGATTCAGCTGCGTTGACTGAGCGGAAACCGAGGCTGTCGGCAATTTCGGCGCGGGTCGGTGGGCGACCTTGGTCGCGGATGGCTTCTTGAATGACTTCAAGAACACGGGTTTGGGCTTTGGTCAGACGGATTTCCTGCATACTGGATAAATTACCAGTCTTTGCGCGAAAAGGAAATCAGCTTCCGATTAAATACTCAAGCAAGGCCTTCTGTGCATGCAGTCGGTTACCCGCTTGCGCCCATACGGTGTCGGTCCGACGATCGTCAAACAGGCCGGTACTAATCTCCTCACCCTCGTGTGCTGGCAAGCAATGTAGGAAGCGGACATTGTCCGCAGCAGCATCTAAGAGCTCTGGCGTGACCTGGAATCCTTGAAATGCCTTCAGGCGTTTTTTCGTTTCCGATTCTTGTCCCATGCTCGCCCATACATCGGTGGTGACCACCTGCGCCTCGCGGACGGCCTCGTAGGGGTCCTGTAAAATATGAACGCGGCCGCGGCCAAGCGCGACCCAAGCGGGATCTGGTGCATAGTCTTTGGGACAGGCGATGACGAGATCAAACCCGAATAAGCCTGCGGCCTCACAATAGCTCTGGCATACGTTATTGCCATCTCCGACCCAAGCGACTTTGAGATCACGAATCTCGCCGAAGGTTTCTTGCATGGTTTGCACATCGGCAAGCAGCTGGCAGGGATGACAGCTGTCGGAAAGACCATTGATCACGGGGATTCGGCTGGCCATTGCGAAGCGCTCAAGTTTGCTGTGCTCACTGGTTCGGATCATCACGGCATCGACCATTTCTGAGAGCACCTGGGCGGTGTCTTCAAGCGGTTCACCCCGCCCAAGTTGGGTATCCTGAGGCGACAGAAAAATCGCTGCTCCGCCCAATTGAATCATCCCAGCCTCGAAGCTAACGCGAGTTCGGGTTGAGGATTTTTCGAAGATCATGGCCAATACGCGGCTTTGCAACGATGTGCGTGTTTGCCCAGCACGATGTTCCATTTTCAACATGGCCGCGTGGTCGAGCACTTGAAGAAGTGCACTTCGGGACAAACTATTGAGCGTGAGGAAATGTGACGTCGCCATAACCGAACCGTATTCCGGAAAAGCGACTGAGTGTAGCATCAGGGTTATCAACGAGCGAGTAGTGAGGACAACATGAGTACTTTAGACACCATCAAGGCACAGATCAGCGAGAATCCCGTGCTCCTATACATGAAAGGCACCCCGAATCAGCCGCAGTGTGGATTTTCCTCGCAAACCGTCCAGGCCCTCATGGCCTGTGGTCGTCCATTTTCATTTGTGAATATCCTGGAGCACCCAGATATTCGAGCCGAGCTGCCAGGTTTTGCTGAGTGGCCGACCTTCCCACAGTTGTGGATCAACGGTGAGCTGGTGGGCGGATGTGACATCGTCCTTGAGATGTACCAGTCCGGCGAGCTCAAGCCGATGGTGGAAGCGGCATCGCCCGAAGCTTCAGAGTAAGATACGAACGCAGTGCGGCGGGTTTCAGGGGTTTGTGCAACACCGTCGCACCCAGCGCTCTGGCTTCCTTAAACATGTCATCGCCGCGGTCTGCTGTGATCATGGCACAGAGCAAATCGCCGCGTAGTGCCCTCAACACCGCAATCACATCAATTCCCAGTGCCTCATCATCCAGATGGTAGTCGATCAATGCGACCTGAATCTCTGGATACGATTTAATCAGGGCTCGCGCATCGTCCAAGGTAGCACCAGTGTGTACCGTGGCACCCCAGCCACCGAGCAATGCCGTCATGCCTTCAAGAATGCTCGCATCGTTGTCAATCACCATCACGGCGCGTCCCTTCAAAGGTTGTCCGAGCGCATCGGAGGTGCGCCGTGAACGCGTGCTCAGCATTTGTGGTGTTCCCTCGGCAATTGGTAGGGTCACCGAGAAACATGAGCCAACGCGGGGCTTTGAGTGGACCTTCAACTCGAGTTTCAGCAGGTCACAAATCCGCTTGGAGATCGACAATCCAAGCCCGAGACCTTTCTTTTCCGTGGCGACCCCTTCCGATAAGCGCTTGAATTCATCAAAAATGGATGGGATGTCACTTTTCGCCATCCCGATGCCGGTATCCCAGATCTCGACGCGGACTTGCCGTCCAAAGGTCCGCACGGCGAAGAGAACACGGCCACCGGATTCGGTGTATCGCAGTGCATTGGATAAGAAGTTCTGTAAGACCCGCCGTAAGAGCTTGGGATCGGTTTGGACGACAACGGATTTGGCGCGCGCCTTGAATTGAATGTGCCGCTCTTGGGCGAGCACTTGGAATTCCTGGGCAAGCTGGCCGAACAACTCATTGAGATCAAAGATGCGAGGCTCAGCGTGCAAGGCGCCCGCATCGAGCTTGGAGATTTCCAACAAGGTAGAAATCAAATTTTCCGCCGAGGTCAAGGCGCCATCAAGATGCGCGGTGAGTGCTTTGGTTTCGTCCGTTTCTGCCCGCTCTGCAAGCGATGTAGCGAATAACCGAGCCGCGTTGAGAGGTTGCAAGAGATCGTGCGATGCGGCGGCCAAAAAGCGGGTTTTTGACAAGTTGGCATGCTCGGTGGCGCGGACCGCCTCGGTCAATGCGCGTTCGGTCTCTGCGCGCCGTTGGTTCTCCGCTTCAAGCGCCTCATTGACGGTTTGTAATTCGCCGGTGCGTGCTTCAACACGCGCTTCGAGGGTTTCATTAGCGACTTCTAGTGCGGTCTTTGCGGCATTCCGTTCGGTCACGTCCTGATACAGGACGAAAATTCCCTGCACATCGCCGTTCTCTTGGCGATGCGGCACGTACAGAGCTTCAAACTCTTTGTGCTCACCGGCACGATCGATGGAGACCTCGAAGCGTTGCCTGCGACCGGCAAAGGCCCGCTCTAGATAGGGTAGACGATGCGCGTACTCAGCATCAGTGAAGATCTCTTTATTCGGCCGGCCAATGACCTGTTCGCGCCAGATGCGCATGGTTCGTTCAAAGGCTTTATTGATGAACTGGATGCGGTAATCGCGATCGACATAGGCGATCATCGCCGGCAAATTGTCGGTATACACACGAATCGCTTGCTCGGACTCTCGCAGGGCCGCTTCAGTCTGTTTGTAAGGCGTGATGTCAGAAAAACTGGTGACGTAACCACCGTTCGGCATTGGCTGACCGATGATTTCGATCGTGATTCCGGTGGAGAGCTCAGATTCCCGCCGATAGGCATTTCCCTTATTGAGATGATCGAGCCTGCGTTGCACAGCGGCTTCGATTTGTTCGTCGGTGCTGTAATCGCCAACTAAACCTCGGGCTGCGTTATGTCGAAACAAATCGGCCACGGGGCGACCCACTGTGAGGAGGTCATCTGGGTACTGGAACATGTCTTGATAACGGCGATTCCAAGCCACCAAGCGTTGATTCTGGTCCACAACGCTCATCCCTTGCGGCAAATGCTCGATCGCTTTACGCAACAATTCTTGGTTTTGCCGAGCCAGTGTTGAGGCCTCATCAACAAGAGAGACCAACTCACCCAAATGGATTCGCCGGCCGCGGGAGGCAGAGCGGATGACCAAGCGCGCGGAGGTGTGTCCAATCTCTTGCGCGAGCACGCTTTCCATCGCAGCGATTAATTCCGATGGTGCGGGGTCACGGTCCCCGAGTGCCAATAACTGATGTTCAGACACGTAGGTGTCGAGGATGACCTGGACCCGATCATTGCCGATAAACCGAGATGCCAGTGTAGTCAGGTCTCCCACCCGCATATCGGCGTGTAGGTATCGGCCCGTTTTTTGTGTTGCGGGCATCACATCGACAAAGGTTGCTGCTTGCACGCGATCGACAAGCCGTGAGGTGGTAAAGAGTGAGACGAAGAAATAGGTCAGCGTGTTTAAGCCAAGTGATGCAAGCACGCCGGTTGTAAGCGGATCCGTTGAGGCCCACTCGAAGAGCACAGTAGGCCAAGCGGCCAGCTTCATTTCTGGTAGCACCAAGATCAATGCCCAGGTGACCAGTCCCACCAGCATACCGGCAAGTGCCCCGTGACGATTACCGACGCGCCAATACAGCCCCCCGAATAAGGCCGGCGCAAACTGAGCGGCTGCGGCAAAAGCCACTAAGCCAATCGCAGCAAGCGACCGTTCACTAGTGGCCGATTGATAGTACAGCCAAGCGAGCATCATGATGCCGGTGATACAGAGCCGTCGGACCATGACCATCAACCAGGCCAAATCCTGGCGTTGTTTGATGTCATCGCTCGAGGCACGGAAGATCAGCGGCAAGATCAGTTCGTTGGCAGCCATGATGGCGAGTGCGAGCGTGGACACGAGGATCATCCCGGTCGCCGCAGACAGACCGCCGAGGAACGCCAAGGCGGCCAGAGGCTGGTTGTCGAATGCCATGGGCAGAAGCAAGACGAAGGCATCCGCAGGTGCGGCTTGACCGAATTTCAGTAGACCGGCTGCGGCAATTGGCACAACAAAGACAATGAATCCAAGGAGGTATGCGGGAAAGACCCATCGCGCGGCGCCACGGTATTGTGTCTCGGGAGCCTCAACAAAGGTCACGTGGAACTGTCGTGGCAAACAGACAATCGCAAGCGATGCCAGCACCAGTTGCGTCATCAGACCCCACTGCGAAAAGTTGGTGCTAAACACCGAGGCGACCATCGGGTCGAGGCGTGCTTGCATAAACAAGTCATCAAAGCCGTCGTAGAGCTGGAAGACGCAAAATACCCCGACCAAGACAAAGGCGATGAGCTTCACTAGGGACTCAACCGCGATCGCAATCATCATGCCCCGATTGCTATCGCGGCGCTGTCCGGGCAGGCGGGTGCCAAATAAAATCGCGAAGATGGTTAAAAAGATGGCTGCGAAAAATGCCATGTCGAAAATCTGCGGCGCAGTATCTGAGGGTGAGCCGGTCATGATGCTGAAGGTCTGGCCGACTGCTTTGAGTTGCAGCGCGATGTAGGGAATGGTCCCCAACAAAGCAACCAGCGTCGTCAAGACAGCGAGGGGTTGCGAGCGACCATAGCGAGCAGACATGAAGTCCGCCAGCGACCCGATGTGGTGGGTGCGAACCACCGCTGTGAACTTGGCAATGACGGGCCAACCGAACACGAACATCAGCATGGGGCCCAAGTAAATCGGCAAAAATTCCCAGCCATTGCCTGCCGCAGAGCCGACTGCACCATAATAAGTCCAACTGGTGGCATACACACCAATGGAGAGCGGGTAGATCCAACGTGCAGCGCGCGCACCACCGAACGACACCGTATTGCGATCGCCATGCCAGGCGACCACAAACAAGACGCCAAGGTAGGCAAGCGATAAGAGCGCTAGCTGCCAGCTGATCGACACACACATCTCCTTTTGTTGGTCAGGGGAACGCTTATCGTGCCCGTAAAGTGACGTCAAGACTGATCATAATACGACCAATGTCCTGATTTGACTTTTCTGTGAAGGTGATACTTTGCCCTTGCTTCCTTTTAACTAACGATAATGAGGGTGGAGAAGCATGGAAGAGCAAAAAGCTCAAGCCTACTGGCAGGAGAACATTCGGACAATTATGCAATTGCTGGTTGTTTGGTTCATCGTGTCATTTGGCTTCGGGGTCCTATTCGTGGACCTGTTGGATACGATCGCCTTTGGCGGTTTTAAGTTGGGGTTCTGGTTTGCACAGCAAGGGTCGATCTACATATTCCTGATCTTGATCTTTGTTTATGCCAAGCGCATGAACGCAATCGATGAAAAATACGACGTGCACGAATAAGGAGCTGACATGGAACTGCAAAGTTTAATTTACCTGTTTGTCGGTGCCTCATTCGCACTGTACATCGGGATTGCAATTTGGGCGAAGGCTGGCTCGACTGCCGATTTCTATGTCGCGGGTGGTGGTGTAAGCCCTGTCGCGAACGGAATGGCGACCGCCGCAGACTGGATGTCTGCTGCTTCCTTCATTTCTTTGGCCGGTATCGTGTCCCTCTTGGGTCGTGATGCAGGTGCTTACTTGATGGGCTGGACTGGTGGCTACGTATTGCTTGCAATGCTGTTGGCACCTTACCTGCGTAAGTTCGGTAAGTTCACAGTGCCTGACTTCGTTGGTGACCGTTATTACTCAGACGTCGCTCGGACTGTGGCGGTTGTGTGCGTGATCTTCGTATCGTTCACATACGTTGCAGGTCAGATGCGTGGCGTTGGAATCGTGTTCTCACGCTTCCTTCAGGTCGACATCAACACCGGTGTTGTGATCGGTATGGGTATCGTCTTCGTCTACGCCGTATTGGGTGGAATGAAGGGTATTACCTATACTCAGGTTGCTCAGTACTGCGTACTGATTGTGGCCTACACCATTCCTGCGGTGTTCTTGTCGCTGCAAATCACAGGGGACTTCCTCCCACAGCTTGGCTTCGGTGGAACCATTGCGTTTGCCTTTGACAACGGTGTGAGAGAAATTCCGGCAGGTACTTACGTACTGCATGCGATTGACCAATCGTTTAAGGATCTTGGTTTTGCCATTCCTTACACTGAAGGTCGTGCGGGCGTTTGGGATACCTTCTTGCTGACCGTTGCATTGATGTGCGGTACTGCAGGTCTGCCTCACGTGATCGTACGTTTCTTCACAGTACCTCGTGTACGTGATGCGCGTATCTCTGCGGGCTGGGCATTGTTCTTCATTGCGATTCTCTACACCGTCTGCCCTGCAGTAGGTGCATTCGGTCGTTTGAACGTGATCAAGAACCTGCAGAATAACGACTACGCAACCTGGACCGCTGAATGTAGTGCGGATCAGCGCGCTGAAGTTGACGCGATGATTGCACGTGGTGAAGACACAGCTCGGATGCCATGTCGTGGTCAGTGGTTTGCCACTTGGGAAAATTCAGGCCTCGTGGGCTGGATGGACAAGAACGGTGACGGCAAGATCCAGATTGCAAACGGTGCGGCCTTTGCGGGCAAGCCAACGTTTGATGGCGATAAGCGCGGCCCATCGGGTGAGCGTCTGTTGACCAACAAGCCAACAGCAGCGCCAGCAGGACAAGCCATCGAAAACGAAGTGTACGTTGATCGTGACATCATCGTTTTGGCGAACCCTGAGATTGCAGCACTACCAAACTGGGTGATCGCATTGATCGCGGCCGGTGGTCTGGCTGCGGCCTTGTCAACAGCGGCAGGTCTCTTGCTCGTAATTTCATCTTCAATCTCTCACGACCTCTTGGGTCGCGTGATTTACAAAGATGAGGCGACAGGTAAGTCGAAGTTGAGTGACGCGCAAGAATTGATGGCTGCTCGCCTCTCGGCAGTGGTTGCGATTCTGGTGGCAGGTTATTTGGGGATCAATCCTCCAGGCTTCGTGGCGCAGGTTGTTGCGTTCGCGTTCGGTTTGGCGGCTGCGTCCTTCTTCCCTGTGATCATCAACGGGATCTTTGATAAGCGCATGAACAAAGAAGGTGCGATTGCTGGTATGGCTGTGGGTCTTGCATTCACATTCATCTACATCGTTCTGAACGTGTTCGTGGACAAGTCAGGGACCTACAAGATGTTCTCTATTGAAGCGACCGGTATCGGTACGATCGGCATGGTGCTCCACTTCGTGGTTGCCTATGTTGTTTCTCGTGCAACTGCCGCTCCGCCTCAGGAAATTCAGGACATGGTCGAAAGCATCCGTATCCCACGTGGAGCCGGTGCTGCGGTTGGACACTAATACTGTCTGACCTCGGTCAAACTGAAGTCGAAAGGGCGCCCTCGGGCGCCCTTTTTTGTGTCAGGATGGAGTTCTTGTGATGTGAGGATGTCATGGTCAGTGAAGTCTTAAATACCCGCATACCGCCCTTTGATTTGCTGAGCGATGCGCAGGTCGAGCAACTCAAACAGAGCGTTTCGATCGTTTATTTCGATGCCGGTGAAGACATCATCAGCGGTGGTGGATCGCCCGAGGGAATTTACATCATCATCAAAGGCCAGGTGGAAGAGTATGACGAATCCATGGAGGGTGACCGAGACTCGCAGCGGGTTGCTCAATACTCTGAAGGCGATCTATTTGGATCGTTGGCCGTATTAAAAGGTAAGGCGAAAGATACCTACCGCGCGTTTGAGGAATGCATCTGCCACCTCGTGCCTGCCAAAACCTTTATCGATCTGGTGCATGAAAACCCTGAATTCCGCCACTTTTTCCACAAAGGTCTGGCTACCATGGAGAAGCAGCGTAATCGGATGCACGTGCCAGCTGGTGCCGACGATTTCAGCCTAGTTCGGATCCGTGACTCGGTCATGCGAGAGCCACTGATCGTGCCGCCAGATCTTCCGCTGTCTGACGTGGTCGTACGTATGCGCCAAGCGCATATTGACTGTGTGTTGGTCGACTGCGAGACCTGTGCAACAAAGTATGGATTGGTCACAGGCACCGATCTTCTCGATGCGCTTGCGTTACATGGAAAATCACCGGATTTGCCGATCGGTGAAATTGCGATTGCGGATCTGATTACCTGTAATGCGAATGAGTTTTTGTTCAATGCGCTGATTGTCATGACCCGGAAGCATATCAAGCGGGTTGTGGTTTTGGATGAGGGGCGTGTGATCGGGGTGACCGAGCTCACGGACATTCTCAGTTATCTCACCGGCCAAACCCATTTGATGGGTGTGCAGATCGAAAAAGCGAAAACTGTTGCTGATTTGAAAGCGGCATCGAAAGCGTTGAATGCCCTGATTCGGACCCTGAACGCCAAGGGCGTGAAGATTCGATTCATGATGGAGCTCTTGGCGGCGTTGAACGGCCGCCTCGTCTCCAAACTCTACGAGATCTCGATGCCGCCAGAGGTGCTGGAACACACTGCACTCACGGTACTTGGGTCTGAAGGTCGGTGGGAGCAGATTGTCAAAACCGATCAAGATAACGCCCTGATGATTGCCGATGGCTTTGATTGGCCGCTGGACGTGCGCCAACGGCAACTGAACCAGTTTAGCGAAGACCTGATCTCGATCGGCTTTCCGCGCTGTCCCGGTAACATCATGGTCAACAATCCTGAGTGGGCACGCACAGTGTCGGAATGGAAAGCGACGATGGCTGGATGGGTGCACGACATGACCGAAGAAACGCAAATGAAAATGGCGATCTCTTTGGATGGGCACTTTGTCGCTGGGAACCGGCAGATTTTTGACGAGCTCTCGCACTGGGCGCATGACCACATGCGAGGTAACGATATCTTTTTGGCGCATTTCGCGCGTCCTGTCATGAATTTTGCGGTCCCGCTGACGTTGTTTGGCAATGTGCGGAGTGATGCAGAAGGCTTGGATGTGAAGAAAGGTGGTGTCTTCCCGCTGGTGCATGGGATCCGATCTCTGGCGTTGAAGTACCGCGTACGACAAACCAACACCTACCGACGGATTGAAGAGCTTGTTGAGATCGGCGCCATCCATGAGCGGCTTGGGCGCAATCTGGAGAGTGCGTTGTCGCTGTTTATGCAACTTCGACTGCAAACACAGCTTGCGCAGTTAGAAGCGGCCGGGACAGATGATGGATCGCAGGTCACGCATAATCGGATTGCTGTGAAAAGTCTCAATCGGCTCGATCGCGATTTGCTTCGCGAAGCACTTCACGTCATCAAAGAGTTTAAAGAGTGGCTAGCTCTTGAACTGCATATCCGGGGGTAGAGGTGCTGTCCCGAACGCTCACACGGCTGGCTGATCGATTTAAGAATCGACACTCGGACTTTAAATATCTGTTTGAGCCCTACACGGGATCTGAGGTCGTTTCGATTGATTGCGAGACCACCGGCCTTGACGTGAAGCGCGATGAAGTCATCTCCATCGCGGCCGTCTGTATCGATGGCCGACAGGTGAAAACAGGTGATGCGTTTGAGGCGATGATCGACCACCGCGAGCGGCTGTCTGAAGAGTCCATTCGCATCCACCGCATCCGCAAACAGGATCTGGATGCAGCGGTGGATATCGAAACCGCTGTGATGGCCTTGATCGAATTTGTCGGGAATCGGCCCATCCTTGGGTATAATATCCAATTCGATTTGAAATTCCTCGACCGCTATACGAAGCCGATGCTCGGGTTTTCACTGCCTAATCAGATCATCGACTTGGCGGACCTCTACCGTACGTCGGTTGTGAGGCATCGCCCGGATGCCGTTCCGCATCTGGGATTTGAGGAAATCTTGAGTAATTTGAAGGTGCCAGTATTTGGTCGCCACACCGCGCTCGGTGATGCGACCACTGTGGCGATGGCTTACGTCAAACTGAAACGAGCAAAGTGACCCGAGCAAACGATCCAAAAGCGCACGAACGTGGGAAGCGTCAGCAACGTCTGAGACGCCTGACAGGACAGGCGATCGCCGATTACCGGATGATTGAAGAAGGCGATAAGGTGATGGTCTGTTTGTCCGGTGGCAAGGACAGCTACACTCTGCTTGAGATGCTGGTCTCGCTGCAAAAGTCGGCACCGGTTCGGTTTGAGCTGATCGCAGTCAATCTGGATCAAAAACAACCTGGGTTTCCTGAGCATGTATTGCCAGACTACATGGCCAAACACTCGGTGCCTTTTTATGTGATTGAGCGGGACACCTATTCGACCGTGAAGCGTGTTGTGCCTGAAGGACGAACCACGTGCGGCCTGTGTTCACGGTTAAGGCGCGGTACCCTATACGGCTTTGCGGAGGCTAACGGTGTCACCAAGATCGCGCTTGGGCATCATCGTGATGACATGGTGGAAACGCTGTTTTTGAATCTATTTTTTGGATCAAAGCTGAAGACCATGCCACCGAAATTGGTGTCAGATGATGGTCGTTATGTGGTGATTCGGCCACTGGCGTACTGCAAAGAATCGGACATCGCGGCCTTTGCCGCGGAAGAGGGGTTCCCCATCATCCCCTGCAATCTGTGTGGTTCGCAGCCGAATTTGAAGCGCGCAGAGATCAAGGCCATGATTCAAGATTGGGAGCAGCGGTTTCCGGGACGGGTTGAAAACCTGTTTCGTGGATTGCAAAACGTGGTGCCATCGCACCTTTTAGACACGGAGCTGTTTCCCTTTGAGAGTGCGTCACCGGATGCCTTGCTCACATTTCGACGTGACAATCCACTGCCGGACGATGCGGCCATTCGAGATGCGTTGGCTGAAGAGGCCTTGAATCCTTGGCTGATGCCACATGAACCTGAATCAGATCAGCTCATCGCGAAAAGCGGCGCAATGGTCCAGAGTCCATAAAGAGCGATTAAGGCTCCAGAGGCCCGTTTGAGCCACTGACTCTCGAGCGAAAATTTGATCCGCGCGCTGAGGTATCCCGCTCCCAAGATCGCGGGCAGCGTCCCTAAGCCAAATAAGAACATCTGCGTACCCGCTTGTCCCGCATGGCCGGTAGACGCTGACCATAAGAGTGCGGAGTACACCAGGCCGCAGGGTAAGAATCCCCACGCAAGGCCGTACTTAAACGCATTTCCAACGGTATTCGGAGTGGCTCTCGAGCGGATGCGATGGATGATTGGAGCGACGTAGCGTTCCCCGAGTCGTTCGAGTCGACTGAGCCCTCGCCACAGATCGCTGACCCAAAGCCCCATGGCAATTAACATACCGCCTGCGAACAACCGAAACATCACGATGGCGAGCTCATGGTCACCCCGTAGCCATCCGCCAAGGCCTCCGAAAAGCACGCCGAGAGCCGTATACGAGACGACTCGCCCGCCAGAGGCTGCGCCAATCAATTGCCAGAAGCGGAATCCCTGACGATCCGATTCTGGAACACTTAGGCTAAATGCAGCGGTAATCCCGCCGCACATGACCAAGCAGTGCGCGGAACCGAATAAGCCGATCAATAGCGCCGCTCCGGCACCGATCGGATCTGTGCAGAGTGTGTCAATCATCCTGGATGTCGCGCTGGCGATCCTTGGCAATGGCGCGTCGATGTAACTCCTCGTCGTCATCGAACAAAAATTCGTTGGCGGACCGATCGAGGTCATCGAATTGCTTACTCTTTACAGCCCAACGAAAAGCCCAAATGGCGATGCCCAGAAGCATGATTGAGAGCGGGATTAATGCATAAATGACGGTCATGATAACGTTTTTAACCTCAATGCATTGGTGATGACAAATAAACTCGACGCGGACATGCCAATGGCGGCAAGCCAAGGCGGCACCCATCCAGCGACGGCGAAGGGTACAGCGATCGCGTTGTAGGTGAGAACCCAGAAGAGACTTTGCTTTATCACCTGGCGCGTTTTGATTGCGTGACGACGTAAATCGACGAGTGTCTGCAGACGCGGTGCTAAAAGCACGGCGCCGGCAGAGAGACGGGTCAGGTCCGATGCCTGGGCGAAGGTGATGCTGCCGCTGGCACCTGCCAATACGGGGGCATCATTGAGACCGTCGCCAACCATCACCTTCGGCGAAGGCATGGCGTTGAGCGCATCCAGTTTGGCGCTTGGAGAAAGCTCGGCCTGCCAATTCGGGATGCGCAAATGCGCCGCTGCGGCAGCCACGCGCGCTGTGTGATCGCCGCTGAGCAAGGCCAGCGAGAGACCCTCTCTTCGAAGTTGATCGAGCGCGCTCAATGCATCAGTCCGCATGGCGTCATCCAGTGCCACTGATAGAATCGGTTGGCCATCGCGTAGTAGGGTAATGGCAAGGTGCTCAGAATCTGCCTTGGGCGCTTCAGCGGCCTCTGCGCGACGCACCCTGTAAAGGTGTCCTTCGCATTCTCCTTCGATCCCAACGCCCGGGATCTGCGTTGTTTGGAGTATGTGTTTGGCTGGCATACCCCGAAATGCCTGTGCAATCGGATGTGGTGAATTGGCTTCAAGACCGCTCAGGATCTCGAGAGCCACATTAACTGGTACGGACGCATCAAGTTGGCGTGTGGCTTTGATTTCGAAGCGACCCTCGGTAAGGGTTCCGGTCTTGTCGAATACCCAGTTACGGGCCGTTGCAAAGGCCTGCAGCTGAGTTGGATTTAACAGCAGAATCCCAGATTCACGCAGCGTTCGAATGGTCACTGTCCATGCGGTTGGGATGGCCAGTGACAGGGCGCATGGGCAGGTCACGACCAAAACAGATAACGCGTATTCAAAGGCACGGACGGGATCGGTTGACCACCAGCCAATGGCAGTCAATCCTGCGACTGAGAGTACCGCGGCAATAAACCACCGAATCAACGGCTCGGTCCAACGTGCCTCGGGCGGGTCCTTCTGTTCTGCTTGGCGTGCGAGATGCTCAAGCTTGCCTAAAAAGGCATTTTTTCCAACCCTGAGTACCGTGGCGTTGATACTCGTCGCACCATTGACAGAGCCTGCGAGGATTTCTTCACCGGCCAGTACCTGACGCTGAGCAAATTCGCCGGTCAGTGCTTGGGTGTCGACTGAACCCTCAGGCGAAAGGAGGCAAAGGTCAACGGGTGCCTGCTGCGCAGCTGCCAGCTGCACCACATCGCCAGGTCGCAGTGCCGACACGGGCACCTGTTCAAATTGTCCGTCATCACGTTGACGTGCCAGTGTCATCGGTAAGGGTCTGGATTCCACAGGGGTGTCTAACACCTGGTGGCGTGCTTGCATCTCCAGAAAACGGCCGGTCAACAGAAATAGCGTAAACATCGAGACCGAATCGAAATACACCTCGCCGACACCGAGAACGGTGGCCACAATCGATGCGCTCCAAGCGAGAGACAGCGCTAATGCGACGGGAACATCCATCCCCAGATGCCCATTTGAAAGATCGCGCCACGCGCCCAGAAAGAAGGGCTGTGCCGCATAGAGCATGACTGGCACAGAAACGAGGAGTGAGACCCAGCGTAGAAACTGGCGCTGTTCGGCTTCGATGAAGGAGGCCTCACCCACATAGAGTGCGGCTGCGAACATCATCACCTGCATGGTGCCGAGACCGGCAACACCAATGCGTTTTAAAAGACCTCTTCGCTCAAGTTTACGGGCTTGAAACGCGCTCTCATCAGTTAATAGCGTGGGTGTGTAGCCCAGTTGATCCAGCCGGCTGAGGATCTCTGAAAGCAGTACCTCTGATGGGTGCCAGCGAATCGTCAGCGTTCTTCGACCGAGATGCGCATGACTTTGACTCACCCCGGCGGTTGCGCCCAGGACGCGCTCTAATAACCATGTGCAGGCAGCGCAGCGGATTTGTGGAACTGATAGCTCGATTTCGCGTTGGTCTGAGGCAAGCGTGATGGAGTGTGCGTTTAGAAACTCGGCGTCATCAAATAACGACCAGTGCGCCAGCTCATCGGGCTTTGGCGAAGGTTGGTCACGGTAGTCATAAAACGAGGTCAGGCCCTGAGCGGCAATCCAATCCATGGCGCCCGCGCAGCCGTGACAACACAGGCTTTTTGTGATGTTCCCATGCGTGCGGTGGATGGTCGTCGCTGGCTCGCAAGGCTCTCCGCAGTGGAAGCAAGCCGTCCGCTCAGGGAGCAATGTGGGTTGGCCCCGCCAGCGGTAACGCGATTCGTTCAACAATGCGCCATGTGTCGTCCGCAGAAACGAGCTCTACATCCCAAGCACCATTTCGCATTGCGGGGATAGACGCTTGGAAAAAGCCTGGGCGAATGGCGGTCAATGTGAAGCGAATGTCATCGCGCGCAAAAGTTGGACTTCTCAGAGCGCCCTCGATGCGCGCAACCGGTTCGGCTTGACCAAACTCCATGGTCAGTAGGATATCGCCGGTGATTTCATCCATGGTGAGGAGTCCTTGGATCCCAAGCGTCTTCGCAAGATCGTCGCGTGACTTGTTCTCGTTATACAGGACGCCTTGGCGATAATAATCATCGGTGACTAAGCCATCATTGGTTTTAATGGCCACGCCAAGCATGGTGAAACCGACAACCATGGCGACCGCAATGGGCGCCATGAAGATCCATGGCCATGGTTCTTTGTACCAGGGTTTGCTCTGATTCATTGCCAGCGATCCGGTCCGATAAATGTCGATTCGATGCGTACTTGGTTGTTCGGGTCCTTTGAGGGCTCGATGGTAAAGGCCACAGGCAGACGCGAAGACACAACCAGTTCGGGCGCCATTTGTACCTGATACACGACAACTCGGGTTTGGCCCGGAGCGAGGTTGAGCTCACCAGGTCCCAGCAGTCGTGCGCCTGGACGATCCATGAGGTTCACCTCGTAAGTTTCATTGAATGACGTCTTGTTAAAGATGGTGAGTGTGTAGCTGTTTTCAATATCACCGGCGCGGGTTTCTGTAAAAAGAGCACCCCGATCACGGGTGATTTTTGCATCGATCGTGCTTCGATGCGTTAGCGCGTACCCAAATGCACCGCTCATGATGAGCATGGCAGCACCATACCCAATCAGACGAGGACGAATCCAATGGGTCTTTCCACCATCCATTTCATGCTCAGTCGCATAGCGTACCAGACCACGGTCATACCCCATCTTATCCATCACTGAGTCACATGCATCAATGCACAACGCACATTGGATGCACTCGTATTGCAACCCATCGCGGATATCGATACCGGTCGGACACACCTGCACGCAGAGCCCGCAATCGATGCAATCTCCCTGCGACGCGTCGGCCGCTTGCCCGCGTTTGCGTCCACCTCGCGGTTCGCCACGATCGGTGTCATAGGCAACAATCAGGGTGTCTTTATCAAACATCACCGATTGGAAGCGCGCGTAAGGACACATGTGGATGCAGACTTTCTCGCGCATGAACCCAGCGTTCACATAGGTCGCGACCGTGAATAGTGCGATCCACACATAGGCTGCAATCGAGGCCTGACCGGTCCAGTGATCTACGACCAGTTCGCGAGCTGGGATAAAGTAAGCCACAAAGGTGAAGCCAGTCGCCCATGCGACAGCAAACCAGAGACCGTGCTTCAGCAACTTTTTCCGAAATTTCCCTGGCGTCATCGGACCCTTGTCGAGCTTCATGCGCGCGTTACGGTCACCTTCTGCGTAGCGTTCCGCCCACATAAAAATTTGTGTCCACACAGTCTGTGGGCAGGTGAACCCACACCAGACGCGGCCACCAAATACGGTCACGAAAAAGAGCCCAAAGGCGCTGATGATCAACAGCCACGATAGCAAGATCAGATCTTGTGGCCAGAAGGTGGCGCCGAAGACGAAAAATTGCCGCTCCGGAAAATTGAACCAAATCATGGGACGATCGCCCCAGTTCAACCAGGGAAAAAGGAAGTACATCCACAGCAGAACCAACCCCATGGTGAGGCGGACATTTTGAAAGAAGCCGCCTACGCCGCGGGTATAGACACCGAGTTTTGTCCGATAGGCAGGAACGGCGCGGTGAGCAAGACGCTCACCGGCATCGTCTTCGACCTCAACCACAGGGATTCGGTCGGTCATTGGATTAAGGCTTCTGACTGAGGCTGTATACGTAGGCCGTCAATAGATGCACCTTGTCTTCGCCTAAACGCGGTAATTGCGCAGGCATTACGCCTTGGCGACCGTGCCGGAGCGTTTGTTTGACGGACTCAAGAACCGTCAAATTCGGCGCCTTGTATAACCATACATCGTCTGTCAGGTTGGGTGCTCCGAGCGCCTGCATCCCCTCGCCGGAAGGCATATGACAACCCGCACAGTATGCTTGGAAATGGACCTTTCCCTTTGCGGCGAGAGCTTCGTCATGACCGCGGCCTGAGAGGCTCACCACATAGTGTGATGCTTCCTCGATCCCAGCGTCACCAAGTACAGTTTGCCATGCTGGCATATTTGCCATGCGCCCAGCATTGAGCGAGGTTTTAATTTGATCCGCTGTACCGCCATACAACCAATCTGCGTCCGTTAGGTTCGGGAACCCGTAGGCGCCTTTGCCACCCGAGCCGTGGCACACAGCACAGTTATTCGAGAACAGGCGTCCACCGACCTCGAGTGCCGCTGGATCTGCGGCTAATTCCTCGACTGAGCGCTCAGCAAAACTCGCGAAAACCGGTCCGTAGCGGACTTCGGCTGCCGCCACCTCTTCGTCATATTGTCCAGTCGAGGTCCAGCCCAAGACTCCTTGGTAATTGCCAAGACCTGGGTACAACACGAGATAACCCAAGCCAAAAATGATGGTGCCAACGAATTTGAAGTACCACCAACGTGGCAAGGGGTTGTCAAACTCTTCGATGCCATCGAAGGTATGCCCCATTGTTTCCTCGGTTTCTTCCTTAAATCGCTCGGATTTGCGCACAAAGTAGATGAGTGCCGCGCATCCAAAAATGACCAACAACGTAATAAAGGCGACCCAAATGCTCCAAAAGGTCGGTAGGGAATCGTTAAACATCAGTGTTTATCTCCATTGGAACGATCGGTCGGTTCATCGTCGAAGAGTGAGTTCGCGGCTTCTTCGAACCGCGCTTTGTTGCGAGGGCTAAACGCCCACCAGCCGATTCCGATAAACATCAGCAGCATCACAACACTCAACACGCCTAACCAATCGTAGTAAGTCATCAGTTATTGGTCCTTCATCACGGTACCGAGGCCCTGTAAATAGGCAATCAGCGCAGCGATCTCTGGTTTCCCACGCACGTCTTCACGCGCAGTTTCGATTTCCGCATCGGTATAGGGGACACCCAAGCCTTGCAGTACGCGCATTTTGTTCGCTGTCGTTTCACCACTCAGCGTGTTTTGGAATAACCATGGGAAGGATGGCATGTTTGATTCAGGTACGACGTCGCGTGGGTTGTACATGTGCGCCCGATGCCAGTCGTCAGAATATTTACCACCAACTCGCGCAAGATCGGGACCTGTGCGCTTGGAGCCCCACAGGAATGGCCTTTCCCAAACCGACTCGCCAGCGACCGAGTAGTGACCATAGCGCTCAGTTTCAGCGCGGAATGGCCGCACCATTTGGGTGTGACAGACATGACAGCCTTCGCGGATGTAAATATCCCGCCCCTCGAGTTGCAGCGCTGTCCACGGCTTCATGCCCTCAATCGGCGTTGTGGTCTTGGACATGTGAAACAGCGGGACGATCTCTGCGAGACCGCCAAAGCTGATGACCAATAGGATCAGAACTGATAACAGACCAAGATTCTTTTCTACACGTTCATGTGACTTCATCTGGATCTCCTTTACGCTGCAGCCGGTTCAGGTGTACTGGTATCGCGAATGGTGTCTTCGCGCTTCGCGTCTTCCACCGTCCGATAGACGTTGTACATCATGATCAACATGCCGGTCAGGAAGAGGGCGCCACCAATGACACGGATAATCCAGCCTGGATAGCTTGCTTCAACCGAGTCGACAAAGCTGTAGGTCAGGGTGCCGTCGCTATTCACCGCACGCCACATGAGGCCTTGCATGATGCCGTTAACCCACATCGCAGCGATATAGAGCACAGTACCCACTGTAGCCAACCAGAAATGCAGGTTAATCAGTCGGGTGGAGTGCATCTGCACAAGGCCGAGAACTTGTGGGATCAAATGATACAGCGAACCAATCGATACCATGGCAACCCAGCCAAGGGCTCCTGAGTGTACGTGACCGATGGTCCAATCTGTGTTGTGCGACAAGGCGTTGACGGTCTTGATAGACATCATTGGCCCTTCAAATGTGGACATACCGTAGAACGACAATGAGACCACCAAGAAGCGCAAGATTGGGTCAGTCCGCAGTTTGTGCCATGCACCGGACAGTGTCATCACACCGTTGATCATGCCGCCCCAGCTCGGTGCTAATAAGATGATCGACATCACCATGCCTACAGACTGCGCCCAGTCAGGTAGTGCGGAATAGTGCAAGTGGTGTGCACCAGCCCACATGTAGGTCGCAATCAGCGCCCAAAAGTGCACGATTGACAATCGATATGAATACACCGGACGACCGGCTTGTTTTGGTACGAAGTAGTACATCATGCCGAGGAAGCCGGCGGTCAGGAAGAAACCTACTGCGTTATGGCCGTACCACCACTGAATCATCGCATCCATGGCCCCAGCGTAAACGCTGTAGGACTTAAATAAGCTCACAGGGATAGCGGCGCTATTGACGATGTGTAAGACCGCGACGACCAGAATAAAGGCTGCGAAGAACCAGTTCGCGACGTAAATATGCGACGTTTTACGCTTTGCGATGGTGCCTAAGAAGACGATGGCGTAAGACACCCAAACGGCGGCGATTAAGAGATCAATCGGCCACTCTAGCTCGGCATATTCTTTTGAAGATGTAAAACCTAATGGCAAGGTAATTGCGGCAGCCAAGATGACGAGCTGCCAGCCCCAAAAGGTAAAGCGAACTAATGCGGGGAACGCCAATGGTGTTTGGCAGGTTCGCTGCACGCAGTAATAGGAGGTCGCAAACAAGGCGCACCCGCCGAAGGCAAAGATCACGGAGTTCGTATGCAGTGGACGCAAACGCCCAAAGTGACTGAACTCGGACGCAAGTAATTCGGGCCACACCAACTGAGCGGCAATCAGTACCCCGACTCCCATGCCAACGATGCCCCAAACCACGGCCATGATCGCGAATTGGCGAACGGTCCGATAATCATATGCGGGGTGAGCTTCAGCGATAGACATCCTGATCCTTCCTTTTATGAAAATTTCGTCTAAACATAGTGTAAATGGTTATATGCTAGTCCGTGAAGCATCAAAAAGGATGACGTGACAATCCACGCGTCCCAAAAAAGATACGACTTGGCTAGTCATTATGGTTATTATGGCAGGCTCGCTTACTATAAAAAGGTTATAAGCGGTGCTCCATAGGTTAATGCATTGAGATACATCAAGTAAACGGCAAATACATGAAGCTGCAACAACTCCGGTACATCTGTGAGGTCGCAAATCACGATCTCAACGTTTCCGCTACGGCGCAGAGCCTATTCACTTCGCAACCCGGTATTTCTAAGCAAATCCGGTTGTTAGAGGAAGAGCTCGGCGTTGAAGTCTTCGCGCGCAACGGCAAGCATTTGGTCGCGATCACTCCTGCAGGAGAGGAAGTTTTGCGTGTCGCCAGTGAAATCTTGCATAAAGTTGATGCGATCAAACAGATCTCCCAAGAGTTTTCTGATGAAACCAAGGGTGTCCTGTCGATTGCAACGACACACACGCAAGCGCGTTATGTGTTGCCCCCGATCATCCATCAGTTTATGCAGGAGTATCCTGAGGTTTCGCTGCAGATGCAGCAAGGCACGCCTGCGCAAATTGCAGAAATGGCGGCAAGCGGCGATGTGGATTTCGCCATTGCCACGGAAGGTCTCGAGCATTTTTCAAATTTGTTATTGATGCCCTGCTATCAATGGAACCGCGCGGTGATCGTGCCAAAAGACCATGCGCTTGCGCACCTCGATCATCCGTTGACCCTGGCAGATCTCGCACGCCACCCGATCGTGACCTATGTGTTCGGCTTTACCGGGCGCTCGCGGCTTGATGAGGCGTTTGAAAAAGAAGGTTTGACGCCAAAGGTGGTGTTCACGGCAGCCGACGCCGATGTCATCAAAACCTACGTCCGTTTGGGCTTGGGTGTCGGCATTGTTGCCGACATGGCACATGACCCAGTCACCGATCCCGATCTTGTTTCAGTCAGTGCAAGTCATCTGTTTAGTCCAAGCACAACGTCGATTGCGTTTCGGCGTGGCACCTTTTTGCGTGGCTACATGTATCGGTTTGTGAATCTGTTTGCGCCTCATCTATCGCGTGAGATCATTGGGCAATTCCTACGTAGCCAGGGTCGTGCCGAGGCCGAGCAAATTTTTGAGTCCGTTAAGGTGCCGATGCTCTGATGCGGGTGGCCGAAGTGGCTCCGCGCATTGAAATCGTGTCGGTCGCTGACTATCGCATTGCAGTGCACTGCTGGGAATATCCGACCGGTGACAAAGATCTGTTGCTACTGCACGGCGCGGGCGTTGCGTCTGAGCTCACCTGGTATCCACTTGTTGCGTCTTTTCAATGCTACCGACGTGTGTTTGCCGTGGATTTGCGGGGCATGGGGCGCTCACATGCTCCCGATTGGGTCGACCGTCCGCTGCAGCTTGCACAGCTGGCCGATGATCTTGACTCTGTTGCATTCGAGTTTGCGATCGAAACGGTGGATCTGGTTGGCTACAGTTTTGGCGGGCTCGTGAGTTTGTTATGGAACGCTCGGCATCCGAATCGTGTTCGACGCATGGCATTGATCGAGCCTGCACTCCTTGAGCGCGAATCGCTGACCGAGCTTCGACAAGTGCGTGCGGGTTATGCGGATGCGGTCGCCGCTTTACTCGACGGTTCAGACCCAACCGAAGGCGTGCGCAAGTTTCTAGACCTGATTGCACCCGCACGTTCACGTCATCCGCGGGTGGAACGGATGACGATCCAACGCCTCGCCTCGCGGCCTTTGGGCCTGGCTTATGCGTTACAGGCAGTCAATGAAGCCGCTTGGCATCTCGACCGAATGGCGCTGTTGGATCAGATGCCGCCCACCCTTAGCGTCATCGGTGGTAAGAGTCCAGAGGCCGCCCACGCGCTGCATCGGCGATTGGCCGACACACGTGAGGAATGGGACTACGAAGTGATCGCTGGCGTTGATCACGCGCTGCCCTATCAGAAGCCAGACGCCCTCGCGCGATGCCTCTTGCAACATCTCGCGTCAGCGTAGCGTTTTTCGTTTTCCAGTCATTTGCAAAATCCGCCCACTGATCTCCTCGACTGATCGATCCGTTGTTGAAAGGAATGGGATCGCATGGCGTCGGTATAACGCCTCAACTTCGTTGACCTCGTATTGGCATTGTTTCAAGGAGGCATAGCGCGATTCTGGTCGACGCATTTCGCGGATGGCTTGCAGCCGTTCTGGGTCGATGGTGAGTCCAAACAGCTTGCCTTTGTATTTCCGCAGCGTGTCAGGCAGCGCGTCGTCGTCTAAATCGTCCTCGGTCAACGGGTAGTTCGCGACTTTCAGACCGTACTGCATCGCGAGGTAGAGGCTAGTTGGCGTTTTTCCTGATCGTGAGACGCCAATCAGGATGAGATCGGCTTGATCGTAATATCGAATCCGAGCGCCATCGTCATTGTCGAGGGCAAAGTTCACCGCATCAATGCGGCGGCTATATTGTCCATCCGGAGCTACAGCGTGACTCATGCCGACTGAATAATTGGAGCTGCGGCCGAGTTCACGCTCAAGGGGCTTTAAAAACGTTTGAAAGATATCGACGAGAAATCCATTGCAGAGAGCCAGTACATCCCGGACCTCTTGGTTGACAATGGAATCAAACACAATGGGTGTGGTCTGATGCGCCTCACCTGCTGCGTTGATCTCAGCGACTGCCTTTTTCGCCTTCTCGACTGTATCGACATAGGGCAGGGTGGTCTTATCAAACTGTACGGTGTTGAACTGACTGAGCAATGCTTGACCGAGCCCCTCGGCTGTCAACCCCGTTCCATCGGAAATAAAGAAAACTGGACGAATTTCTGAGGTCATATTCAGTTCCAAATCATTTATACTTGTCGGCTTTATCGACGACCACGTGACGTTGATGAGTTCGTGCATGGACGCGCACTCAGCTCAAGTCTGCGTCAGTGGTTTCAAAGACACAAGACGGAAGGGGATTCCTGTTGGACAACTATATCCTGTGGTTTGATCAGCTTGGCATGCATGATGTTGAGCGTGTGGGTGGGAAAAACGCATCGCTGGGCGAAATGATTTCGAACCTAGCGGGCGCCGGCGTCAGTGTGCCGAATGGATTTGCGACCACTGCACATGCGTACCGCGAATTTTTGCAGCACGAAAACTTGGCCGATCGAATCAACCAAGCCTTGGCGACCTTGGACGTCGAAGACGTCAACGCGCTGGCCAAGACCGGGGCGCAGATTCGCGCGTGGATTATCGAAACACCATTCCAGCCTGCATTGGATCAAGCAATTGAGACAGCATTCGCGCAAATGATCGAGGGCAATCCAGAGATGAAAGTGGCGGTTCGCTCGTCGGCCACTGCCGAAGATCTTCCGGATGCGTCTTTTGCCGGTCAGCAAGAAACCTTTTTGAATATTTCCGGCATCGAGAACGTCAAACTGGCGATCAAGGAAGTGTTCGCCTCCTTATTCAACGACCGCGCGATTTCGTATCGAGTGCATCAAGGATTCGCCCATGAGCTTGTCGCATTGTCAGCAGGTATCCAGCGTATGGTGCGTTCGGAAACAGGTGCTGCGGGTGTGCTGTTCACCATGGACACAGAAAGCGGATTCCGTGATGTAGTGTTTGTTACTGCGGCCTATGGTCTCGGTGAGACCGTGGTTCAGGGCGCAGTGAATCCGGATGAGTTCTACGTACACAAGCCCACGTTAAAAGCTGGGCGTCCTGCAATTTTACGCAGAACCCGTGGCTCTAAGCTGATCAAAATGGTGTACGCAGATTCATCGAAGCCTGGGCGTTCTGTTGAAACCGTCGATGTAGATCCGGCGGAGCGTAAGACATTCTGTATTACCGATGCGGAAGTCGAGTCACTCGCTCGCCAGGCTTTGATCATCGAGACGCATTACGGCCGGCCCATGGATATTGAGTGGGCACGAGACGGCGACGATGGCCAACTCTACATTGTTCAGGCGCGACCCGAGACCGTCCAAAGTCAGCAAGATGGCCGTCAAATGGAGCGTTTTGTTCTGAAGCAAAAGAGCGAAGTCTTGGCTGACGGGCGAGCTATTGGTCAAAAAATTGGCCAAGGACCTGTGCGGTTGGTTAAAGACTTGTCGCGGATGGATGAAGTCCAACCAGGTGACGTTTTGGTCACCGATATGACGGATCCAGACTGGGAGCCGGTCATGAAGCGGGCATCTGCCATTGTCACAAACCGCGGTGGGCGCACGTGTCACGCGGCAATTATTGCACGTGAACTTGGCATCCCGGCGGTCGTTGGATGTGGTGATGCGACTGAGTTGCTCGCTGATGGTGTCGAAGTGACGGTCAGTTGCGCCGAAGGCGATACCGGTCATATCTACAAAGGGATCCTACCCTATGACCATCGGGTCACCAGTGTCGATGCAATGCCTGAGCTGCCATTTAAAATCATGATGAATGTGGGTAATCCAGACCGTGCGTTTGATTTCCAGCGCTTGCCACATGCGGGCATTGGCTTGGCGCGCCTAGAGTTCATTATCAATCGCATGATTGGTGTGCATCCGCGAGCGCTCATGGATTACGACACCTTGCCTGCCGATTTGAAAGAAGAGATTGCCGATCGCATCGGTGGATATGCGAGCCCAACCGATTTTTATGTTGAAAAGTTAGTGGAAGGGATCTCGACACTGGGTGCGTCCTTTGCACCTGAGCGCGTCATCGTGCGGTTGTCTGATTTCAAATCCAATGAGTATCGAAATCTCATTGGTGGGCCGCTGTATGAGCCAGAGGAAGAAAATCCAATGCTCGGATTCCGTGGAGCCTCGCGCTACATTTCTGAAGCATTCCGTCCTTGTTTTGAATTCGAATGCAAGGCGCTAAAAAAAGTCCGTGACGAAATGGGACTGACCAATGTATCGATCATGGTTCCATTTGTGCGGACGTTGGAAGAAGCGGCTGCTGTGATCGAGCTCCTCAAAGAGAACGGTCTGGAGCGTGGTCAAAATGGTCTCGAGATCATCATGATGTGCGAGTTGCCATCGAATGCCGTGTTGGCCGAGGAGTTTCTTGAGTACTTTGACGGATTCTCGATTGGATCCAATGACCTGACGCAGCTGACATTAGGTCTGGATCGTGACTCGGGGATTGTTGCGGCGGCATTTGATGAGCGGAACCCTGCTGTGAAATTCCTTCTGTCACGCGCTATCGCGGCCTGTAATAAAGCCGGAAAGTATATCGGGATTTGCGGGCAGGGCCCGTCGGATCATCCTGACCTGGCATTCTGGCTAATGGAGCAAGGAATCGATTCCGTCTCTTTGAATCCGGATACCGTGTTGGAGACCTGGTTCTTCCTCGCCGATGCGCAGGATAACAAGTGATGAAATCCACACCGGATCTTTGCGATGCATACGAGGGCGGCATTGCCGCGCTCGACCCAGTGTTTGCCAACTATGGTGGGCGTTCGGCTTTTTTTGGCCACTGTGTCACCGTCAAATGCTTTGAGGATAACTCCAAGGTCAAGGAATTGGCGGGTACGCCTGGGCAGAATCGCATCATGGTCGTCGATGGTGGTGGCTCACTGCGCCGCGCGTTACTTGGCGACATGATTGCCGCTAATGCGCTTGCCAACGGTTGGGCGGGCTTCATTATCAATGGCTGTGTTCGCGACGTGGATGCGCTCAAATCGATGGATCTGGGCGTTCAAGCGCTAGCGGCCCATCCTATTCGAACAGATAAAAAAGGCCTTGGTGAAATCGATGTTCCCGTCACCTTTGCTGGGCAGACCATCCATCCGGGCGACTTTATTGCAGCCGACAATAACGGGATCGTGGTTTCACCGATTGTGCTCGAAGTTTGAAGGCAAGCCACTGATTCGTTTGCTACTGGCGCGTTTTTGAGTGGCATTAAAAAACCCCGGAGACTTGCGTCGCCGGGGTTCTTTTTTTCACGCAATATTTACGCGATCTCTTCCATAGGGATCTGAGCTTCTTGGGCTTTCGCTTGGAATTCAGCAATCTGATGGAAGTTCATATAGCGGTAGATGGAACCGGCCATGGCATTAATGTCGGCTGCATAAACCATGTATTCCTCAACCGTTGGCAGCCGTCCGAGAATGGCTGCGACAGCAGCAAGTTCGGCGCTCGATAGGAAGACATTGGCTCCATTACCTAAGCGGTTCGGGAAGTTCCGTGTGGATGTGGAAACCACGGTGGAATTGTCGGCCACGCGGGCCTGGTTACCCATACAGAGCGAACAGCCGGGCATCTCTGTCCGTGCGCCTGCTTTACCATAAATGGCGTAGTAGCCTTCTTCCATCAACTGGTGCTCGTCCATCCGTGTGGGTGGAGCGATCCACAAGCGTGTGGGGATCGATCCCACTTTTTTCAGCAGCTCCCCAGCGGCGCGATAGTGCCCGATGTTGGTCATGCAGGAACCGATGAAGACTTCATCGATCTGCGTGCCCTGAACCTCTGAGAGTGGCTTCACATCGTCTGGATCATTCGGGCATGCCAATAACGGCTCCGTGATGGTTGCTAGATCGATCTCGATCACTTCCGCGTATTCCGCATCAGCATCGGCTTCCATCAGCTCAGGATTCGCAAGCCATGCTTCCATGGCTTTGATACGACGTGCGATGGTCCGCGCATCACCGTAGCCATCCGCGATCATCCACTTCAGTAAGGTGATGTTGGATTCGAGATATTCACGGATCGGTGCCTCATCCAACTTGATGGTGCAGCCACCCGCTGAGCGCTCGGCCGAGGCATCTGACAATTCAAAGGCCTGCTCAACGGTCAGAGTGGGTAACCCTTCGATTTCCAACACGCGTCCAGAGAAGCAGTTCTTCTTGCCTTCCTTCCCAACCGTCAACAATCCACGTTGGATGGCGGCATAGGGAATGGCATTGACCAAATCACGTAGTGTGATCCCTGGCTGCATC